>CAZRQV010000084.1:0-1022 GCA_964602445.1 uncultured Lachnoclostridium sp. | reverse complement strand
GGATATCTGTCTGCGCTTTTTTATCATGTATTTTTTCTTTTACTGCCTTATTGCGGTGGAAAGGATCCAGCTGAAAACATGTACTTTTATCTTTTACTTTTTTGATCCATGAGGCTCCGTCTGCATTCAGGATCCGCTGGCATACTTCATCCAGATTGAATTTTTCTGCGATTGCTGCTTCTCTGTATTCGTGAAATTCTTTTGCATTGGAAAAACCAGCTACGATCACCTTATTTGCTAATGCATACCGATCCTGACCTGTCTTTTTCCATCCATCATATGCAATCCCTATTTTTATTTCTGCCTTATCCTGTTTATTGCTCTTTCGGTCTTTTCCTTGAAGTTTTATATACACTCCATCTGCCTCTTCGAACAATACCGGAATTTCTTTTTCTCCACGCACTTTTCCCTGCTTATGGGCTTCGGTCAGTTCTTTTTCTTCTTCACATACCTTTTCACCCAATGCCTGTATAACATTCCATACTCCCATGGCACTGATTGTCTGTCCGGTCATTTCGCTTACCTGTGTCGCACAGGCTCTATAAGACTGTTCCGTGATTCCTTTTACTAAAAGTTCTGCCATATTTGTCGAAATAAGACCTATATTCTCCAACCTTAATGTTTCATCCAGCAGATAAACAAAGTGCTTTGTGCCATCTTCTTCGATCACTTCATAAACAGCTCTGCTATAAGTTACTTCCCCATATACTGTTTTTATTGTGGTTTTTCTCAATCCTTTATGTCTGTATCTGGTCTTGTCTCGCTCTTTCATCAGCATCTGATCATACCGTTCCAGAAACTCTTTTGTAAAGTTCTGGCCAAGCTCACAGATCCATTTATAAATATTTTTTTCTAACTCCTTGAATGTTACACCTTTTTCAGCTATCATTAATTTCATCATACAGACTCCTTATGTTTTTTCTGGACAACTAAACAATAAGATAAATCTGTATGATTTGGAAGAGGTTTCGGCCTCTTCTTTTTATTTTTCTTTATTTTGCCAATGATAATTATACTCTAAG
>CAZRQV010000083.1:0-1069 GCA_964602445.1 uncultured Lachnoclostridium sp. | reverse complement strand
TCGGCCTCTTCTTTTTATTTTTCTTTATTTTGCCAATGATAATTATACTCTAAGTATTGTTCACTAAATCTATGCCGGAGTTCTGACTTCGATCAAATGACCATCCGGATCATAAAAGCGTACTATTTTTTGTCCCCAAGGATAGGTCATAAGTTTGTGCACGTATTGAATGGAAGGATATAACCGCTCCACTTTTTCAACAAATGCTTCTATATTTTCTTCTTCAAAGTATAATTCAACGGAATTATTTTTAGGAATAACATCCTTTCCTAAAAACTCTTTCCAAATTTTTTCATCCTGAAGCACCAGACCTTCCGTTAAAATCATATTGCCGTCATTGTCAAGCAGCAAATTAAGACCGAATAAGTCATGGTAAAATTGTTTTGATTTCTCTATATCTTTTACAACTATTAAAAAATTCTTTAATTTCATGGTTGAATACCTCTAAATAAAAAGTTTTGGAACAAACTTAAAAGTTTTAAGACCGTTTCGTTCATTCATCTGTCTTACGCTTTTCCAGAGATTTTAACACATTTTCCCCGCCCTTTCTATATATTCTGCTCTCGCTGATGCTCACCCAAGTAATTTTTTTATGATTTCTTCCCATTCACATGATATAATTCTTAATGAAAGCATCTGATTCACAACGAAAAAAGAGCAGACCAAAGTCTACTCTGAATCTGATGATTTCTAATTGTACCAATTCGCGTAAGTTAGGTCGATATATGGGGATTGTATGTATCTCCTAAAGGTAAAATAATGCGAATCCCCATAGTAATAAATGGTTTATACGGAATGAAGATGGTTTATAAGGTGGTATATCCGCAAATGAGCATGCTTCGCAGACCTTCATGGCAGGAGGTCTGAATAAATCCATTATGAACATTGTAAAAGAATCAGGATGAACCATAGATTCTTCCCTTATTAAGCATATGACAACAGCCACAAACAGGACAAATACGGATGTTTACATCCCACAACTCCTTGAGAAGTTCTGCCGTTGACATTCCAGTATATGGTGCTAGAATGTAAATAGTACAAGTCAAAATGAGAATTCCTTATTACAAAT
>CAZRQV010000082.1:0-1086 GCA_964602445.1 uncultured Lachnoclostridium sp. | reverse complement strand
CGAATATCTCGCGGCGGCACAGCATTCAAGCAAGCTCCTTATTTTTGCGCGAACTTAGCAGCTTCTTAAGCCTGTTCTGCAAAACGCTCTTGATTTTTTTATAAATAAGAACGTACGGTATGATAATCGCAAAATCCAATACAAAATACAATAATGCGTACGTTCTCGGAAGATCTATCATAGGCGTATATAATATTCCCGTCCTGTACTCTATAATACGGTTCATAGAATAATGCACCAATGAATGCATCAAATATACGAACAGCGAATTTCGTCCGAGAAATGCCAATAGTTTTTGAACGTGAGGCAAAACCGCAATTTTTTTGCTCAAAACGTATACAAGGTATATCATATAAAGCGCCATTGCAAAAAACATTATATAATTCGAGCCTATATACGTTGTGGCAATATTTACGACGATATTATTTTTCGTATACGCAAGGAACACAATTCCCATTAATACAAGCAACACCGCCAATATAAAATCGTATTTTTTCTTTTTATCGGCTTGAACGTTGTCGCAATTACCGCTATCCTTTAAATACTGAAGCTCGGACAGCCGTCCGCGGCTTACTGCGATAAGATACCCAATAAGAACGAATGCAAAGCTGACGGAAACGTAGCCGATATGAAACGGCAAATATTTATTTACGGGCGCCCATTCTACACGCGACAACGTAAGTATCTGTGTAGCTATGGCAATAAAAGCAACGGGAAGTATGATACGTACCGAAGAACGGTCAAAGCGCCTGCACAAAGCAATAAAGGCAAACAGCAGCATATCAGACCAAAACAGCGTTTGTAAAAACCAATCCCCGGGGCTGTAAATAAACTTGAGCGGAGCGGAGGTAACGTTTTCCGTTGTTCCAAGCACCAAGTTAACCAAGGTACTTGCTATAAGCATAGGAATATAAATGCTCTTAATTTTTTTCCAAACGTATTTGCCGAAGCTTAGCTTATCCGCCTCAAGCAGCTTCAACGTCGAACAATAGCCCGACAGCAAGAAAAAAATAGGCATATGAAAGGAAAAAATCAGTTTGAACGGGTATGACTCATACTTTATAAGATGTCCTACCACCACAAGTA
>CAZRQV010000081.1:0-1119 GCA_964602445.1 uncultured Lachnoclostridium sp. | reverse complement strand
CTACAATTACTATGCGCGGTGGTTCTATATGCCGCTTCTCATCATGGCGATGATGACCGCCCTGACGCTGGAGGATCGGAAGATCGACCTGCTGGGCGGCGTGAAATGGACTGCCATTGTAATCGCGGCGCTGTCGGTGATCGGCGTTATCCCCGCCTCGATCAATCAGGAGCAATCCACCACCGCCGCCCAGACCACTTGGCAGGAAAAGCTGGAAATCTTTTCGGTATGGGGCGGAATCCTGCTGATATTTGCGGCGATCGCAATGCTGCTGTTCACCGTCAGCCGTCTGCGTAAAAAAGATGACAAGATCAAGCAAGCCCTTCCGATCTACACCCTCGTCACCGTTGCGATCTCGATCATCGGCATCCTGCCGATCGCACGGTACGCCAAGGAGCACGGAAAATTCACCGCGGTCGGTGATTTCCTGCCGCCCTTTGTGGAGCGGTTCTGGGCGTATGTCGTCATCGGCGTGGTGGGACTGGCGCTTGCGGTGTTTGTGCTGTCCTTCCGCAAAAAGCGGGAGATCTTCATGAGAGCTGCCGCGATCGGCGTCTGCTTTATCACCGTTGCCTACGCGGTGGTGTTTATCGCCTTTGGGAAAAGCCATTCCTACTCCTACTATGACGTGGTCACACAGGGCATTGAGGGGCGGGAGCTGATCAACCTCCCGCAGGAAGAGGGCGAGTTCTACCGGGTGGACGTATACGACGGGATGGACAACTACCCGATGTTCTGGGGCATGCCGACCATTCAGGCGTTCCACAGCATCGTCCCCGCGTCTGTGCTGGAATTTTACCCCGCCATCGGGGTGGAGCGGGGGGTTGCTTCCCGACCGGCGCTGAAGTTTTACGGGCTGCGGAGTCTGACCTCGGTCAAATACCTGCTGACCGATAAGGAGAACAGCTCGCCGTATATCCCCGGCTTTGAAAAGTTGGATCGTCAGAACGGCTTTGACATCTACGAGAACACCTATTATATCCCGATGGGCTTTACCTACGATCGGTATATCACCCAGGAGCTGTTCGACGATTATACCACGGAACAGCGCGACCGCCTGCTGCTGGAGGGAATCCTCCTCAGCGAGGAGCAGATCGAGAAATACGGCTCTTATTACAC
>CAZRQV010000080.1:0-1130 GCA_964602445.1 uncultured Lachnoclostridium sp. | reverse complement strand
CACGTTCTCTTTCTTCTGGAGCTTTATCGATGTTTTCGAAATCTACTTTTTCGTTTCCATCAACTCTTTCAGCTAATACTTTAGTAATAGCTGCAGTTGTTGTTGTTTTACCATGGTCTACGTGTCCGATAGTACCAATGTTGCAATGAGCTTTGCTTCTTTCAAATTTAGCCTTTGCCATTTGAATTTTCCTCCTTAAATAAAGATAAGTTACTATTTTTTGATTACTTCTAAATATATAATCAGGCTATCTCTGATTATATTAGAAATCAGAGATATTTTCAAGCCTAATTTATTTAAAACGTTCTTATTTTACAACAGTCTAAGTCATGCAAGCAGATTATCCTGTTGCTTTGTTCAGGACTGAACTAAGTCTTATTTTGCTTTTGCAGCAAGAATTTTTTCCTGAACTGACTTCGGAACCTGTTCATATTTTTCGAAGAACATTGAGTAGTTACCACGACCCTGTGTTCTTGAACGAAGGTCTGTTGAGTATCCGAACATTTCAGCTAACGGTACATAACCTCTGATGAGTTTACCGCCACCGATGTCATCCATACCTTCGATACGTCCACGACGGCTGTTGATATCACCGATAACATCACCCATGTAATCTTCTGGTGTTGTAACTTCAACTTTCATGATCGGCTCAAGTAATACAGCGCCTGCTTTCTGCATAGCTTCTTTGAAAGCCATAGATCCGGCAATGTGGAATGCCATTTCACTTGAATCGACTTCATGGTAAGAACCATCATATACTGTAGCGTGTACACCAAGTACTGGGAATCCAGCAAGGATACCGGATTTAGAAGCTTCTTCGATACCTTCACCAACAGCTGGGATATATTCCTTAGGAATTGCACCACCAACAACTGTAGATTCGAATTTGAATAATTCTTCTCCGTTGGCATCCATTGGCTCGAATTTAACTTTACAGTGACCATACTGTCCACGACCACCTGACTGTTTTGCATATTTAGAATCAACTTCAACAGCCTTTGTGAATGTTTCTTTGTAAGCTACCTGAGGAGCACCTACGTTAGCTTCTACTTTGAATTCACGAAGGAGACGGTCAACGATGATTTCAAGGTGAAGTTCACCCATACCAGCGATGATTGTCTGTCCTGTTT
>CAZRQV010000079.1:0-1182 GCA_964602445.1 uncultured Lachnoclostridium sp. | reverse complement strand
TAGAACACCAGCCTTCCAAGCTGGATACGTGGGTTCGATTCCCATCACCCGCTTACGAGTCTGTAGCTCAGTTGGATAGAGCAACGGCCTTCTAAGCCGTGGGTCGGGGGTTCGAATCCCTTCGAGCACATTTGCCAACCGCGTTTGGCACTATGGTGGGTATAGCGCAGTTGGTTAGCGCGCCAGATTGTGGCTCTGGAGGCCAAGGGTTCGAATCCCTTTATCCACCCTTACATTAATGGGCTATCGCCAAGCGGTAAGGCACAGCACTTTGACTGCTGCACTCGTTGGTTCGAATCCAACTAGCCCAGTTAGGGCAGTTGAAAAAGAACTGGTCAAAAATAAATATGGGATATTAGCTCAGTCGGTAGAGCACTTGACTTTTAATCAAGTTGTCCGGGGTTCGAATCCCCGATGTCTCATTACAAGATGAAAGATGCTGACAAGCATCTTTTTTTGTGCTTGTTTTTAGACTGCACATTTTTAGATCTGCAGCAGAATATGGTATAGATTTATCTTTCTAGAAAATGTAAAGAATGAATTGAACGTATACAGTGTAGAAGATTTATTGCGGATTTCTATCAAGCCGGAAAGACAATTTTCGTATTTTTGATAACAAGGGAGGTAAAGTTTACGCTTTATCGAGACAGTGATAGGATGATAACCTGTAAGAGGGAATAGAATAGCAACGATAAGGTGAAAAAGAGAATATTGACGAGAACGTATAAATCAAGTTAGAAAAAAACACCGGAGAGGCTCCGGTGTTTTTTGATGGACAAAATTAGCGACAGCTTTTTGCAGAGGAATCGGATTCACTGATATTTTCGGAATTGCTTGTTTTGCTGCTTCCAGAATTTTTGGCATTACTGCTGTTATAACTGTTGTTTGCATTTTTAGAACGATTGGAATTGCTTGCTTTGTTTTTGTTGTTAGTGTTATTCATATAATTTTACACCTTCCTTTCATAGATAGGATGTGTAGATTGGAATGAAATTATACAGAAAAGGAGTATTTTCAGGTCACGAACGTAGTATGGCTGTACAAATCGTGATATAATGAGCGAAAGTGAGTCGGAACAAACAAAGTTTGTTCAAGACGAACGGCGAATGTTGACCGCGAAGAAATCGCGGTATAATGGGTGAAAGTGAGTCGGAACAAACAAAGTTTGTTCAAGACGAACGG
>CAZRQV010000078.1:0-1225 GCA_964602445.1 uncultured Lachnoclostridium sp. | reverse complement strand
ATGCAATCATTGATCGCATTGCCCATGACAGTTATCGCATTAATATCACAAGCATAGATGCCGAGCATGACATCTCAATGCGTGAGGTATATGGATTAGCCAAAGCATTACGCGAGTAAACTCGTAAAAGATGATTTCCACTTCCCGGACATCTGATTTCCAGATTTCCGGAAGTGCGATTTCATCGCACAAGAATATTCAAAAAGCTGCTAAAACTGCAAATTTGCAAAATTATGATGTAATTATTTTGGGCGGCGGAGTGTATGTTTCAGGTATTGCCGGATAACAATTCCTAAAGAAAAATATAAATCAGTTGGCAAACAAAAAGATTGCGGTGTTTGCGGTCGGTGCTTCTCCGTATGATGAGAAAATATTGTACTTTAAGGACACTTTCAATAAAAAGAAGGTGTCCTTTTTTGGGGGTAAATCTGTCATAGGAATGAAATGCGTGATACGGTGAGAATGAGTAAATTCAATACTAAAATCTCGGGAATCCGTAAATATGTAAGTGATCTTCTTGACAAAATGTAGTTACCTACTTTAAATTAGTAGGTAACTACGAAAAAGGAGAGAGATTATGAACGGTGACAGGATTGCAGTTTTAATAAAAACAGCCTCCATTGAATTTGACAAAATGGCAAATCCAATTTTGGCAGATTATGATTTGACAGCATCTCAATGCAGAATTTTGAAATTTTTGTTTATGCAGCAAAACCAAAGTGCAAGAATCGTAGATATAGAAAAAGAGTGCGCCATTACGCACCCTACAGTTTTGGGGTTGTTAGACAGTTTGGAAAAGAAAGGATTTGTTTTGAAAATCGTGAATCCTAAAGATGCCAGAAGCAAGTTGATTTCCTTAACTTCCAAAGCAAAAGAGATGCAGATGGAATTAGAAGCGACTGTTGCGAACATTGACCATATGTGGGTCGAAAATTTGTCAGAACACGAAAGAAAAGAATTACAAAAGCTTCTTCAAAAGCTTTTGAGACTAGAAAGTGAGAATCAATAAAATGCCAATAGAAACACAAAACGAAAATCGCATGGGAACGGCAAAGATGTTCCCATTAATTCTATCCATGTCACTGCCTGCGATGTTTTCTATGCTGATTCAGGCACTATATAATATTGTGGACAGTTACTTTGTGGCACAGGTCAGTGAGAAAGCGGTGTCAGCACTATCCCTTGCTTATCCAATCCAGAATTTGCTGATTGCCTTTGCAGTCGG
>CAZRQV010000077.1:0-1266 GCA_964602445.1 uncultured Lachnoclostridium sp. | reverse complement strand
CTAGAGCACACGGTTCATACCCGTGGTGTCGAGGGTTCGAATCCCCCTCTCGCTACTTTTACCCTGCAGGAACTGCAGGGTTTTTTGTTGTTATCTGGTGAAGATGAGAATTCCTGGTTATTGTACAGACAGCAGCGAATCACATGCTGATTTGCTGCGTAAAAGAATGATTCAGGTGTGAGCAGGCTCCTTTTGCGAAGCAAAACTCTAAATGAGCCTGCGAATGTTACTGTGCATACGGTACGTGTGTACAGTAACAATTCCTGCCTAGGATTACTTTAAGATTTCATGAAGTCTATTTTCAACCGCAGAGTTCCGTGTTAAAATCAAAATAAGAAAAGTTTCACAGAACAGAAGGTATACGGTTATGAAAAAATGGTTTGTGATGTTAGTGTTGGCACTGGGAATTGCTGCATTGGCAGGATGCGGAAGTGAACCGGCGGAAGATTCTAAAGATCAGACGATAGGTGCAGTTGAGGAAGAAGTCAAAGAGCCGGAACAGCAGGAAGAAGCAGAAATGCCGATTACGGTATCTCCATTGCCGGAGACAATTGATCTGAATGAGATCAGTGATTGTACCCTGGCGGTTTCGATTGAGAACGGAGCCATTGGTGCCGGGGAAGCGGGTACGGCAAAGATGAAAGTAACCGTGTATGATTATGAAGTATTTGATTTGGTAGATATTTCGAAATTAGAAGCTGGAAGTATCATAGAACTGAATCAGGAGTTAATCACCATTGAAACGATCGAAACCAATGAACTGGGAACGGTGGTGATTAATGGCGGCTTGGATGTCGGTGGTTACGAACTGGCGACCAATGAAGATGGCGTGTATTATTCGATCGGATACAGTGATGTGAAAAGCTATTATGAAATCGGAGAAACAGAACTGGAAATCTCACCGGATTTTACTTATGTCGATGCATCAGATCTTGAAAATGGGGAAAAAGAATACACATTATCAGATCTGACGGGCTCGGAAGAAACGGTAAATTATGAAGGAACACCGCATAATACGACAATCCTCGTTGAAAACGGAGTCGTGACTTCGATGGTAAGAAGATACATACCGTAAAATGAAATGACAGACAAGAAATTTATATAAAAACAGATGAAAGCACTTTCCCGGACGGAGAGTGCTTTCTGAATTTCAGAAAAAGATGACCGCAATGTCCCAGGGAAAAAGATCGGGAAAGAGATCAAAACAGAGAGCTTAGAGTATAATTATCATTGGCAAAATAAAGAAAAATAAAAAGAAGAGGCCGA
>CAZRQV010000076.1:0-1306 GCA_964602445.1 uncultured Lachnoclostridium sp. | reverse complement strand
ACGATATTCTGAGAGCCTACGTTAATTCCGATTTTAAGCCGATATACGTCGGAATAAACAGCGACTGCGATTTTCGTGCAGTCAATATAAGAGAGACCGTAAGCTCTACGAGCTTTGATATAATATGCGAGGGACGCCGTGTCGATAACGTCGTTATACCGACGCTTGGCGAGCATAACGTTTACGCGGCTTTGTTTGCATATGCGGTTGGCGTCAGAATGAACCTTGACGATAGCGTAATTCTCAGAGGTCTGCGCAATTTCAAGCCCGTAGCAATGAGACAGAACGTCTACGAGCTTGGAGGTATAACTGTCATAGAGGATTGCTACAACGCAAGTCCCGAGTCTATGCGTGCCGCTATTGACGTTTTGAAGAGCGTTTCGGGCAACGGAGCCGATGGCAGAATGTGTGCGGTCCTTGGAGATATGTATGAGCTGGGCGCTCAGTCGGAGAGCTTTCACGAGCAGGTCGGAATGTATTTTGCAGGTGTCGGCGGAAATCGCCTGTTCACCTTTGGCAAGACGGCTGATTTTATTGCGGGCGGAGCGCTTTTGGGCGGACTTCGGACGGAAAATATTTTCAGAAATTCAGATACGTCAAGCCCTGAGCTTAGCGGTGAGATGCTTCTTCATTCGCTCAAGGCGGGCGACGTGCTTCTCGTAAAGGCAAGCAGAGGCGCCGCCGCAGAGCGCATAATAGCATATCTGAGGGAAAATCTCCCAAGGCTTTGCAAGTGATTTTCAATCGGAGTAAATAAATGTTTAAGCAGCTTGTGACAGAATTTTTAACCGTGGGAGTATCGTCGTTTATCGTAACGGCGATACTTTGCCATTATATAATCCCAATGCTTTCCAAAAAGCACATAGGGCAATCTATAAGAGAAGAAGGACCGGAGAGCCATAGGTGTAAGGCGGGAACTCCTACCATGGGCGGTATTACCTTTATAACGGGTATGCTCGCCGTGCTTTTTGCACTGTCCGTTATATATTTTGTAAAGGGACGCCAAAACGAGCTTATACCGCTTGCGCTTACGCTTTGTCTTGCACTGCTCAACGGTCTTGTAGGTCTTTTCGACGATTTTCGTAAGCTTGTAAAAAAGCAGAACGAGGGACTAACTGCGGCTCAGAAATTTATATTGCAGTGCTTGGCTGCCGCTCTTTATCTTTTGATAATGACGCGGGCCGGGTATATAGATACCGTTCTTCACATACCGTTTACGGATATTATGGTGGACCTCGGCTTCGGCTACTACGTCGGTGCGATGTTCTTTATAGTCGGTATAGTAAACAGTGTAAATCTTACAGAC
>CAZRQV010000075.1:0-1314 GCA_964602445.1 uncultured Lachnoclostridium sp. | reverse complement strand
GGTTAAAATGAGGAAAACCTCATTTTAACTTGTACTAAATCTTGACATAGAACCAGTATGTCTACATACATGTAGTGTAATCTTCAGTATCTGCACTTTGTAAATCTTATTGTATTTTTCACAATGTGCCATTTTGAAAACTCTTAAGAGAATAGACATCTATATCGAACGCCCGGTACTTATATAACTTTCCCCCGTTAGTATCTCCTTGTAAAAATGTATGTAATTAACATTGTAACTCTACTGGTTCGATTTTTTGATATGACA
Source organism: uncultured Lachnoclostridium sp. (assembly GCA_964602445.1). GTDB lineage: Bacteria > Bacillota > Clostridia > Lachnospirales > Lachnospiraceae > HGM12587. Next base: position 1,047 of record CAZRQV010000075.1, on the reverse strand, counting down.
TTTTAATCATATCTTCTATCACTTTTTCTTTTCCTCATGAGAAATCATACGTTAGCACCTCATTTGTCAACAAAAATACTTATATTATAAAATCCTGTGCTTAATGGAATCTAATACTGACGATACAAATTTCAATTGCACTTCAACAAAGAATGTATTTATTTCGTAAGTCCCTTCCATTGCTATATTCCGACCGGTTCAACATATAATTTAAATAATTAGTCTCAGAAACAGAAAATAATGTACTTTCCATTCTAATATCATTTAAATCTTCCATTTCAGTTAATATAGTTTTATACTTCCCATAATACTGAATGCAAACAACATCATGCTTATTCATGTCAGCTAATATTGTGATATATTCTTTGCTAAAAATGGAATAGACTTTATCCTTTCCAGCTAATATTTGTTCCCACAACATGTCCTTACAAATTGACATGTGATTTTATGCGGATTCCTCACTTAAATAATAACCCCATTCAAATGATCCACCTCATGCTGGCAGATCTGTGCCGCCCATCCAGACAATTCCATCACCTGTTTCTTCCATTGCATATCGTAATATTCCACCACAATATTTTCATAACGTTTCGTTTTACGTACACCGTCCAACGAGAGACATCCTTCTTCCGTTTCATACGGTGTATCTTTCTTCGTGATTACCGGATTAAACATAACAATATCCACAAATCCAATATTAACAATAATGACATTCTTTTTTATGCCAATCATATTCGCAGCCAATCCAACACATCCCGCACGATTTGCTTTTAACGTATCTTGTAAATCAATACCAATTTGAATATCTTCTCTTGTTGCCGTTTCTGACTTCTGACCTAAGAATAAAATATCCCTAACAATCTTTTTAACCATAACTTACCTCTCCGTCTTGTTATTCTACAATCGTTTTTCAATCTGTGGTATCAACCCCATATCCGCTGGCAACCACTTTACACTTCCCAACGTTTCCTTCGTCAACCACTTCGCCGCTTCATGCTCCTTCAGCACCAAATCTCCTGCTACAATCTTGCAGATAAAACAATCCAT
>CAZRQV010000074.1:0-1363 GCA_964602445.1 uncultured Lachnoclostridium sp. | reverse complement strand
GTACATCTTCGGATTCCACGCTTCGTCCACTTTTAGAAATCGCAATCAATCGATTATGGCTTATAAAATGATCCTCATATTTTGTGGTATCACTAATATTCTCCTGTTTGTCGTAATTAATAAATACAGGGAATGTCTTCGTTTTTTTATCATATTTGTATCCACCAATATTCAATGGAACTTCATTTCTTTCCCAGTTCAGTAAACGACAAGCATCTTCATAGGTATATTTTTGATATAAAACCAAATCTGTATCTTGGTAGTGCATACTAAAATTTTCTTTATAACGAGAAATACCGAAATCAATAAGTTCTTCTAAAATATGGTAAAATTCTTCGTTTTTCAGCATTTCTGCAAATGATTTTGACACACTATAATCAGAGCCTGCCTTTTCCACAAACACACATTGTGCATAGGTTTTCTTGGCTGCGCTTGTCGGAAATTCATTGGTCATCATATTAATAACATTCTCTTTACAATTTTCGTCTATAGAACAATGATAATTTTCATCCAACGATTTTTTTAACATTGCCATAATTCCATGCTGATATTTCAGTAATCGTTTCAGCAATTCCAATTCATGAATTCGCTTTCCACTGGCTAGCTTTTTCGAAACGAATTCAATTACTTTCTCTTCTGCATCTGATAAACGAATCGTATATTCCTTTTCGTATTTCACAAGGAATTTATAATAAGAACCCAAACTATTGTTGTCAAAAATGCGTAGCACATCCATTTCACCGTATTTGTCAAAATCAGCGAGCGCTGGAATATGTCCCAACTTATTTTTCAGGTTCGTATAATTTTCACGGATTAATTTAATGTCACTAAAGTTCGCATTATCAATCGCCTGGAAAATTCGTTTTCGAGAAACCTCGTCAAAATGAATGGTACTTGCCCCCGGAATCACTCGGCCGCCTTCTGTAACATAACGACGAATATTGTCTTTGTTATAACTCCGATCACCAGAAAGTGCGATCGGAATCATGAAATTATTGCGATAATTTCCAATAAAATCAATGACAACTACGTATTCCTTGTCCTCTGCTTTTCGCAGTCCACGACCCAACTGCTGAATAAATATAATCGGAGATTCTGTCGGACGGAGCATAATCACCTGATTGATTTCCGGCACATCCACACCTTCTGAGAAAATGTCCACAGAAATAATATAATCTAACGCATCCCCTGCTTCCTCACCAGCCAGTCGTTCAATCGCTGCTGCCCTGGCACTTTCGGAATCACTTCCGCTCAAAACCAGGGTTCTCCAACCCTTTTCATTAAACTTGGCTGACAACTCTTTCGCCTCATCGATTCGACTGCAGAAAATCAAGCCTTTCACACGGTCACCGCTATATCCGAA
>CAZRQV010000073.1:0-1371 GCA_964602445.1 uncultured Lachnoclostridium sp. | reverse complement strand
CTACGTACCATTTTGAAATGGTTGAACGATGTTTATGCGGGCAGACAGGGTCGTCCGCCCCTACGTACCATTTTGAAATGGTTGAAAGATGTTTATGCGGGCAGACAGGGTCGTCTGCCCCTACGTACAATTCTGAAATGGTTGAACGATGTTTATGCGGGCAGACAGGGTCGTCTGCCCCTACGTACCATTTTGAAATGGTTGAACGATGTTTATGCGGGCAGACAGAGTCGTCTGCCCCTACGTACCATTTTGAAATGGTTGAACGATGTTTATGCGGGCGGACAGGGGTGTTTCAAATATAAACCGGATTTTGTTTAAGGATATCGCTCAAAAAGGCGCAGACCTTATATTTACCGACGTTCAGAAGTAGGAAGCCGTTATATACACCGCAGACAGTACAGGTGACATTTTTCACGGTATCGGTAATTCCTCCCATAATTTTTGAAGCTTTTATCGTTATCTTATCTCCGACTTTCATTTTCGATTTCCTCCTTATATCTGGCGATTCGTTCCTTTGCGATTTTAATATCGAAGTCTGTGACCTCGTCGTTATAGTCCTGAAAGGAATTTTTTCGTTTATAGTTCGACGGATAAATATATCCTTCTTTAATTCTTTTATTCTTTACTTCTTTGGTTGTTGCCGTTTGAGTGCCGTTTGTCTGTCGATTGTAGGGCATTTGAATGTCATTTGTTTGTTCCTCCGTCGATGGCATCGACTGATATGTACTGTAATTTACAAGTCTGAGGAGAGTATACTTGTTTGTCGATTTCTTTTCTACGCAATTCGTTTTTACAAGCTTTTCGACAGCACGCCGCACGCAATGGAGCGGCATATTGAGGTCGGATGCCAAGCTTTGATAGCTGGTGACAAGCTCGCCCGGCTTTATGACTATTCCCTGCCACTTTTTCGCCTGCCAATTAGCTGTAAGCAGGAGGTGAATAAACACGATTTTCACATTATTATCCGTATACCACTGCCACTGAGTAAATTTCTTATACAGTTTAATCCACGGCTCCATGGGTTTCACTCCTTTTTAGTTATTTCGGCGTGATTTGGTGATATTCGACTGCGCAGTCATCGCTGCAGAATACATGCTCATATCTGTCGGTATACACCACATCGCCTTCAAATATTTCGTTTTTACAGCAGTCACACACGCCGCAGGGGATATCGCCGCTGTTCGGGCAGCGTGCACGGCATGGTACGCAATGACATATATTGCACATATTCTCTCATCTCCGATTGACAATTTTTGATTTAGGTGATATTATTATGTTATTTACAGATGATTTAAGCCGAAGTGCAGTTTTTATGTGCCTTAACGGTTTAAAAAGGTATGTATTTTTGTGTTTCTGTTAATATTATAT
>CAZRQV010000072.1:0-1419 GCA_964602445.1 uncultured Lachnoclostridium sp. | reverse complement strand
TATGATTATATATCAAAATCCTTGAGAATAGGGTGTCAACTTTTATGATACAACATCACAACGCTTCATGGAATTCGGATATTTCGGTGTCCATTTTTCTGTGACCCGATCAAGTGCTGCCAGTGGACGATACCCTTTTGCAAAAGTAACTGCTAGTTTGCAAAAGTAGTTGCAAGCAAAAACAAGCAGTTAAAAATTCATTTTTAGGTTTGGTACAAGGCATAAGAGTACAGATTATTGGACAATAAATGTGAGAAAATTCAAATGTAACAAGAAACAAAAGCAAAGAAATCCACAAAATTATTATTTTAAAAGAAAGGAAATCATTTGTATGGGACTTTTGGGAACATTATTATTTGGAGCATTGCTTGGAGGTAGTGCAATTAAAAATGGAATTCAAAATGCAGATATAAAATCAAAACCATTTAAATATTTAGATGATGGTACTCCAGTATATTTAGATCGAAATTGTAATAAATGGGCAAACGGAGAACGTATTGTTAAAAAATATGATTATGACAGAAAAGTGCTAGTAGAAGTTGGTGAAAGAAGCGGTAAGGTATATTTTGATCCACAAAAAAATATGGAAAAAATGATAAGAAAGCGGTGTGAACATAACAAACAACATGCGATTGAAATGGGGTATCTTGCATATATGAATTATGACTTCAGATTTGAAAGAATGTTTACATGCGAAATATCTACTGGAAAATTCATTTCAAGATTGGATTGTGATAAAAATGGTGTTTATAGAAAATTTTATCATAATCCAAATATGCAATATGCTTTCGAAAGATTTGTTACTTATTCCGAATTGAATTTTGATGATGGTGTTATTATTACAGAAGAAGAATGCAAAAAATTGGATATTCTTGGAGGAACACATATCAGTACTTATAAAAAAGATAGGAGGTTATACTAAGATATTTGTAGGTAAATACAACAATGGAAAGATATAATAATATCATGAAAAATCTGATAACGGAATATTAAAAAGTAATGAAAGGAAAATATATTAATGTATCTAAAATTATCACCTAAAGAGGTTAAAATTATTGTAAATTCTTTGAATAATTCAAAAAGAAATTTGAAAGATCAAATAAACAAATATAAGCGTCTGAATGAGCCAGACAATGTGCTGATATGTATGATGAAATTAGCAGAAATTGAAAGTGTTTTATCTATTTTTAAAGAAGAATAAATTATAGTAAGGAGATATGGCAAATGGCGTTGAACGATCCGCCAAAAATGGTGCATCGTTCAAGAATAATCTGCTTCCTGCATCATACGATTTTTCGGGCTTTGCCCTTTGCTTGTATTATAGCGCTGGTTTTGGGCATGTCGAGAGTGTGAAACTTTTTCTGTAAATGAAAAGTCTAATCCCCCAGCTATGCTGGGGAGAATAGTGTAAGTGGAAAC
>CAZRQV010000071.1:0-1439 GCA_964602445.1 uncultured Lachnoclostridium sp. | reverse complement strand
ATTTGTAATAAGGAATTCTCATTTTGACTTGTACTATTTACATTCTAGCACCAAAAATCTCCATCGTTCACAATGAAACAACGGAGATTTTAGTATATATAGTTCTGTTTTCTAACAATCCAGATTTCTTTAAGCCAACCATTTTCAATACACGAGCATTAACTTTGTTTTCACGTTAATGCCTCATTTAAAGCTTCACTATTGAAGCTTTAAAATTCAAATATGGAGGTTTTAAAGAATTCTCAAATATAACACATATCTTATCCAACAATATGTGCTAAAATCAAGTTTTTAATATTTAACCTATAGTAAATCCCATCTTATCCTCTCGTGATAGGATAGAATAAGTCTTACTATAATTAGTATTATTACTATCAGTCTTATTACATTGTACTTTTGACAACTCTTAAAGTGTCAAAAGTACAATTCAAGAACTTTCCAAATGACATTTCTGCTTTTCCAATAGCGAACAACTGGAAATATGCCCAGTTTTCAATACATATTATTCAATTTAGCAATAAATCAGTTCTTTCACTACAACTTCTTCTGCCAAAGACTTCAATGTATTCATATGCTGTACCCATATAAGCTGCTGTGTTTCCTTGTCTGGTGCCGGATTCTTCAGTAACAATTTTTCCATCAGCAACTCCATTCGCTTTTCACAGGTCTGCTGCACTTCCCATAGATGTGGAAATAGTGTTTCCGTCAAAACCATATCGTTAAACAGCATCGGTTTGTTTTGTTCTAAGAATATTCTGCGCATTCTGCCATATTTACCGAGTGTATGTGATTCAGCCTGCGATAATTTAATATTAGGGATAAAGTAATCACCACATGGTACATAAGCTAAATTTTGATTCATAGCAATATCCTCCATTCCACTTTTTCTTTCAACATAATTATAATTCACGCTGTACCAAAAGTGAATGATGTGGATGGGAAGCTTTAATGTCTCTACAATTCGCTCATATAGCTTTCTGGATGGTCTGCGATAGCCAGATTCAAGCTTATAGTAATAACTTGGGATAATCCCTATATGCTCCGCAAATTCCCTCTGAGACATTCCTATGCTCATGCGAATATTCTTTAATGCTTTATTATATGGAGCAGAGAGAAAAACTGCAAAATCATCATACAGGAGATCTTCCTTTATATTTAACACATTCGCAAGAGTATTTGCTTTATCAATCGGAATTGGGTGTCTATTTTGTTCATACATTAGGATAGTTGCAGGTGCCACATCTATCTGTTCTGCAAGCTGTCTGGTAGTCAAAGACTTTCTCTGTCTGTAATACCTCAGATTGTCACCGGGCAGATTGCTTGTAGGCTTTTTCTCAAAAGGTATCGTAACATGAAGCAAAAGCCTGCCTTGGTAAAATTGGCACAACGAGTATGTGATATGCTTCTATTGTCCATTTGGACCACCTCCTATGTTTGAG
>CAZRQV010000070.1:0-1558 GCA_964602445.1 uncultured Lachnoclostridium sp. | reverse complement strand
AATTATACCATAGTCACTAAATAAATCACTAAGGCCAGTGTCGAAATTACTATTAATTGAGATGATCAATGTTCCATTTTTTGTCTCAATAAAATTGCGCAATAATTCTATTTCAAATCCTAGAAACTTGCTTTTCGCCCCAGCAATAATTATGATATCTGCGTCTTCAGGTATATTTTTTGTGTCATATATATTTAATGATTGTACGGAACAATTCCGTTGTTGAATAGCATATTTGAATGATGACATTCCATTGATTAGTGATGTGCTATCGATTTCGTTTTCGCCATGACCAGTCAAACAATATATGACGTTATTGTCAGACGACGATAGTTCATTCAATGTTGTAGATAATATTTGTTCTCCTCGGAATGCTATTGGTTCGCCATGATTAGTTATATAAAATTCATCTATTGATAATACTTTTTCTTTATTGTTCGTTGTGACAATTACACAATTTGTTGGTAATATTCCAAATCGTCGTGAAATATCATGATATCGTTGTTGGTTCTCTGTTGCTATGATTATTTCTGTTGCAATATCTACATTGCACTGTGCATGCGTATAATTGTCTAACAAATGTTGCATGTCCTTACATATCATATCAAATATAGCACCATATTCTTGTGTACGCTCAAGGATGACATAGATTTCTACCGATTTGGACAAATGACATAAAACTTCACGGGATTTTTCATTTAAACATTTTGTATTATTGTGAAATGATATTCTATGGTGATATTTTGATGCAAAAAAATTGATGCTCGAGTAAAGTAGCACGATGCATATTATTGATAATATGGTATATATTATATTGTAATTTCGTATTTTTCGAAAGTCATGCATGATTTTAAAACTACCTTATGCGATGATGTAATACTATTGTTGTTGTAGCGTGAATTGCTAAACATGATGATAAATAAAAAATTACTGTAGGAATGTCTACCACTCCATTGCAGAAGTGATCTAGTTGCCAGAATAGATTCAATGGTTCGGATGATAGTCGAATGATATCAATATTAGATGATTTTGCATTTGTTACAAAAAATTGTCCTCCGATAAAAATGATTAATAGAAAAAAGAACGTTAACATTCCTGCTACTATTTGATTTTCTGTCAATGCACTACATAATATTCCGATTGCGATTAATGGCATGCTTGCTAGCATGATGAATGCTATTCCACCACCAAAATTATATGGCATCATGAATGATGATTCATGCCATATTGTGCCTTGTTGTTTGCCAACAGTAAATAATATCAACAATGATGTTGCCCATAATACTATGAATACAATGTATGTTGCGAAGAACTTTGCACATGACGCTTGCCATGTTGATATTGGCAATGAAAACAATGATTCGTATGTTCCAGATTTATATTCTTCGGAAAATGTACGCATGGTAAGGAGAGGTATTGTTGTGCATGTTGGCAACCAAAAACATCGGAAGAACATTTGAACAAACGGTACGTTTTGTTCAGATATTGTATATTCGTGTAACAAAAATAAAAATATTGTTACCAGCAATGCTTCAAAGATCAACGCCATTGCATATGT
>CAZRQV010000069.1:0-1562 GCA_964602445.1 uncultured Lachnoclostridium sp. | reverse complement strand
TCCTTTCCATTTCGGCATAAATTATAGTAGTTTTTTCTTCATTTTCGATATTTGTGACTTTTAACCCTTGCAATCCTATGAGTTTTTCGGTAATATGATTATAGAGCATATGAAAACTGTCGTTTAAAAACCACCTTAATTTCCTTGTGCATATCACTATTCGGCACAATTGGGTTTTGCTCTCTTTTTATATGGTTTAGCATTGTAGCTTTCGGGAAAATTTCAAGCCATCCAATTGCCTATCCGGTTAGTATTTTTGCAGGCTTATTGTCGTTTTTTATGTTAATAATTGTGATTGCGTTTTATATGAACATAAGAAAAAACAATTTGAAAATCAAAGGAATAATAATCGACATTTTAACAAGCATAATCGCTTTGCCGACGTTGTTTTTGCTTGTTGCAAAGATATTCGCAATATTGCAATCGTTTTAAGGAGCAGTATATGAGAAAAAATAACCCCTTTTCAATCATCTTATCAGTTTTATTTGCTATAATCATAGTATTTATTGGAATTATTACTTTGTGGTGGAATGGTGCCTTTAACAAATTAGATACTAGGAATATTATAAGTTATGAAAATAACGGATTTACACTGACATTTCAGCAACTCGGCGATCCGCAATGGCCCTTCGGCTCAACTGATATAAGGTTGCTTCTTAAAAATAAACAAGGTAAAATTCTAAAAAAATATGACACTTCTATACAAGATGACGGTGCAAATGCAGGAGAACATAATATTGCATCGGTAGAATGGTTTTCTGACAAAGTTATAGTTATTTTACAGGCTTCGGAAATGGAAGATAAAGAAATAATTTTCTCTTTTGAAACTTAATATGGGGTATCGCTATGATTAAAATAAAAAACGGAAAATGATAAGCAAAAATTATTAGACAATTATCCAAATCTTCATAAATTATTCGGTGAAGACGGGTATCTTATTGTTGCCGAAAAAGAAAACGATATTATCGGCTTCCTTTACGCTTTTAGGCGGGAAATACCTGCACCTGTGGAAGCACAAGAAATGTTTATCAATGTAATTGAAATTTTTAATGCTGAATTGCGTTGTCATGGAATAGGAACACAAATGGCACAAAAAATTATTGAAATTGCTAAAAATGAACAAGTATATCAGATCCGAGCTTCTGTGCAAATTGGAAATGTAGCTTCACATCACCTGTGGTTTAAAAGCAGTTTTTCAATCAGTCCGGTTAAAATGCCGGATACTGATATTGTAGGCTCTTTCGTAAGTTATGTTTTATAAAGGAAAGGATAAAAGACAATGACTCACTGTATGAATCTCGTTCTATCTGCTTTTAAAAAGATTGAAGATGGCAGCAAAACAATTGAATTAAGGCTTAATGATGAAAAACGGCAACGGATAAACACCAACGATACTGTTATTTTCAACTGCATATCGACTAAAGATGTCATCACAGCACAAGTTTGTGGACTATTACCGCCAATACGCCGACGAGGACAGTGAAGAAAGCCGAGAAGAAATTGCACACGATAGTTCTGCCGAGCCGGAAAAACTGTTTTTTAAATTGGAACGAGCCGAAACG
>CAZRQV010000068.1:0-1600 GCA_964602445.1 uncultured Lachnoclostridium sp. | reverse complement strand
CGATTTGCATTAGATTTATTTACTAGATCATTTTTGCTTATCGATGCTTCATTTGGAAGCAAATTATTATGTGTATAATCCATAAATTATATATTATGACAGTTTTTCAAACATATGTCAAGTTTTTTGCTAAACTTTTTACAACTGGTTTACATTCGCTCGTAGAACATCATATGATGATAGCTTAAACAGTCATTACTCGATATTATCGATGTATCAATCAATCGGCATCAAACAACAGGCACTTGCTCATGGTGATCATTCCTCGTTAAATAAAGTAGTAGATCTACAACTATTTTCCATGTTATTATAAAAAACCACATGGTCCATGGCTTGTTTGGACCATGTGGTGTATAGATACATAAACGTGGCATGTTTCTTGCGATGTGATGTCACCATCGATTATGCATCATTCATCGCCTAGTTAATTCATATACTCTTCTAGTTGCATCCTCTCTGCTATCTGCTCGTCGTTTTCCGGTTGGTTTACGTTGACTTGTTGTTGCTGATGTTCCAGTGCATTTTGTAGATGTTCTGCTAGTCTGGCCTCGTAATTGGTTTCAGAGTACAGATTCCCTATTGCTTGTTGTCGCAATGCGGCGACACCTGCTGGCGATGTCATGTTAGCAACTTTTTCATATAGTTCGTTACCTTCCATACTGTTGTTGTCTAGAAATAAAAACACATCTTCCAGTGTTGAGTTGTCCGATAATTTTTTTTCATCTTGATCTTCTGAATCGATTGGCTGTCCTTTATGTTCTTCTGGATCTATTGGCTGTCCTTTATGTTTTTGAATGAATGCCTTTATTGCTCTTGAGTCATCAGTTTCTCCTGTAATTGCTTCCAACTGATATACTGTCAATTCTGTTCCAGAGAATCCTGTTGCTAACGGCCAGTATTCCTCTTCGCTTAATAAGAATGTATTGAACTTTTTGTCGACAAGATTTTTATTAGCTGCATCATCTCGCAACATCGACGTCAAAACAATTGCTAATGGGATTATAAAAGCTCTTGCTTCTTCTTCCGTTATATTATACACTTGTCCATCAGCAAAATTCACATACTCAAGGCTTTTGAGTTTTTTTAAAAACATTGACATGATTCCATCATGTGTTTTCAAAAATCTCTCGCATGGTACTACCAAATCACGTAATTTATTGGCATTAGCATTATATGCATTTGTCACAACTTTCGCAACATTTGCTGCACAACCAGCATAACTCATGTTTTCACTGTGCGGTACATTGAGTACAACATTTAATGCTAATTGCAGTTCCAATAATTCTCCTATTTTGTAACCGTCGTGGGCTGTATATGACATATCAAATCGGTTGATTGATTGCTCTATTTGTTCTTGCAAGTATACTCCGAATAATACTTGTCGACGTTCTTCCGCTGTGTTGCATTTATCAAGCAAACCTCCTAGTTCAAGTTTTATCTTCAATTTCGCCAATCCTGCCGCAAATGCATCTCTGCATTCATCTGTGTGCGCGACAAAATTATTTAATGCTGACACGTATTTTTCAGCTGCTCTTGTTTTTTCTTCTTCTGACGCATTGACATATCGTTCGCAATAATTCCTCAAAAAATCCAGGCAATC
>CAZRQV010000067.1:0-1646 GCA_964602445.1 uncultured Lachnoclostridium sp. | reverse complement strand
TCTTCACACAATAGACAAATCGGGCTACGGTAATTAGGATAGAAAAAGATTATTATGGAAAGAGGTTTTGTTATGAGAAAAAGAAATTGTTATATCTATACTCGTGTATCAACATCCATGCAAGTTGATGGCTTTAGTCTTGACGCACAAAAAGACAAATTACGAAAGTATGCAGAATTTCAAGAACTTACAGTAGCCGGCGAATATTCTGATGAAGGAAAATCCGGAAAGAATATTGAAGGCAGACCGGAGTTTCAGTGTATGCTTGGTGATATTGCGAGTGGAAAAGATGATATCGAATATGTGCTGGTATTTAAACTTTCACGTTTCGGAAGAAATGCGGCTGATGTATTAAATTCGCTCCAGTTAATGCAAGATTACGGGGTGAATCTGATTTGCGTTGAGGATGGCATCGATAGTTCAAAGGATAGCGGTAAACTGATGATTTCGGTTCTGTCCGCCGTTGCTGAAATAGAGCGTGAAAATATTTTGGTTCAGACGATGGAGGGCAGAAAACAAAAAGCAAGAGAAGGAAAATGGAATGGTGGATTCGCACCGTATGGATATAAATTAGTCGATGGAGAACTGAAAATAGCAGATGATGAAGCCGAGATTATACGAATTATATATGATAAGTTTATTCATACCACAATGGGGGCAAATGCAGTTGCGAGATATTTAAATCGTCAGGGATACGTAAAAAAGAAACGTCAAAATGGAACTTTGGACGCATTCACAGCACATTTTGTGAAAATCGTATTAGACAATCCGATTTACTGTGGGAAGATTGCATTTGGCAGAAGAAAAACAGAAAAAATTCAAGGAAGCAGAAATCAATATCATGTAGTAAAGCAAGATGATTACCCGATATACGAGGGAATACACGATGCTATTATCAGTGAAGAAGATTGGTTATTAGCACAAGAAAAACGAAAAAAGACAGGTGTGAAGAATGAAAAAGTATACAGCCTGGAACATCAACATTTACTTTCGGGCATATTGAGATGTCCGGAATGTGGTGCTGCATTATATGGAAGTGTTAACCGTAAAAGGAAGAAAGACGGAACTTTTTATAGAGATTATTGGTATTATGCCTGTAAGCATCGATTAGAATACGATGGTCACAAATGTGCTTATAAAAAACAGATTCATCAAGATAAAGTTAATGATGCTGTGATAGAGGTGGTTAGACACATCGTACAAAATTCTCAGTTCGATTTTGCAATTAAGGAAAAATTAGAAGCGAGTGTTAATTTGGAAACATACGAAAAGGAAGAAAGTTCTTTAAAAATGCAAATCAAACAGTTGACGATGGCGAAGGAACGACTTGGAGTTCAAATGGACAGATTAGATTATTCCGATAAATATTATGAACAGAAATACAGTGATATGCAAACACGAATGGATTCCTTATATGACGAAATCGCAGAAGTGAATGTAGCATTAGAAAGTGTACAAATGCAGATATCCGGTATTAGAGAACAGAAAATATCTCAGCAACGAGTGTTGGAATTCCTTGAATTGTTTGATATAATGTATGAGGAATTTACGGAGGCTGAGAAAAAGGAATTTTTTAATAGTTTTATCAAAAGGATTGACATATATCCTCAGCCTTTGGAGAACGGACAAATATTAAAGAGCATTCA
>CAZRQV010000066.1:0-1657 GCA_964602445.1 uncultured Lachnoclostridium sp. | reverse complement strand
AATGCCGTAAAATCAAGGCTTTTTGTTAAACTTGCACCAAAAAGAATAGAGAGAAATTATGAGAATTATTTTTGCTACAGGAAATGAAGGAAAAATGAGAGAAATCCGTATGATCATGGCAGATTTGGGGATGGAAATTCTTTCTATGAAAGAAGCAGGAATTTCTGCAGATGTCGACGAAAATGGTACGACATTTGAAGAAAATGCAGTGATCAAAGCAAAAGCAATTGCCCAGCAGTGTCAAGATATTGTGCTGGCAGACGATTCCGGTTTAGAAATAGATGCTCTGAATAAAGAACCGGGCGTATATTCTGCAAGATATATGGGAGAAGATACTTCTTATCATGTGAAAAATCAAAATTTGATTGACCGTTTAGAAGGTGTTCCGGATGAAAAACGTACAGCAAGATTTGTTTGTGCGATTGCAGCAGTACTTCCGGATGGAAAGATTCTGGAAAGTAAAGCAGCTATGGAAGGACGGATTGGTTACGAGGAGCGTGGAGAGAATGGTTTTGGATATGATCCGATCTTTATGCTTCCGGATTACGGCAAAAGTACAGCAGAAATTTCTCCAGAGGTAAAAAATCAGTTGAGTCATAGAGGTAAAGCACTTCGCATGATAAAAGAGAGGTTAAAAGAGGAATTATAGAGGAACTAAGGATGAAAGTACTGTTAGTAAGTGATACCCATGGGACAGATACCATGCTGGAAAAAGCATTAGAAATAGAAAAACCGGATTTTTTGTGTCATATGGGAGATGTGGAGGGTTCTGAAGAATATATCCGTATAATTGCAGGATGTCCGATTGCAATGGTGTCCGGAAATAATGATTTTTGGTCAGATTTGGATCCGGAAGCGAAATTCGAATTGGAAGGATTTCGAATCTTTATGACACATGGACATTATTATTATGTACACAGTGGCACAGAAGATTTGAGGGCAGCAGGAATCAGAAACGGAGCAGATATTATTCTTTTTGGACATACGCATCAGCCAACATTAGAAGAATATGATCATTTGATCATTGCGAATCCGGGGAGCTTAACCTATCCGCGACAAAGAAATCATCAGCCAAGTTATATGGTAATGAATTTGGAAAAAGGAAAAGAACCAAAAATAGAAGTAAAATATTTATAAGAGCGAAAGTATTAATTGGAAGATTTGTGAATTAAAATAGATCAACTTGTAAATACTGATTCGGCAGTAAAAGCAACCGATGCAAACAATCTAAAGTAGGCAGAATTTCACTGCAAATTTAGGGTAAAATTTATCATTAAAAAAATTTGAAAAAAATTAAAAAAAAGTGTTGACTTTTGTTTTTGTATGTTGTAATATATGTCTTGCGTTGAGGAACGCAAGAGAAAAACGACAAGACATCTTATAAAGTGTCAACACATCACGGGGTGTGGCTCAGCTTGGCTAGAGCGCCTGGTTTGGGACCAGGAGGTCGCAGGTTCGAATCCTGTCACCCCGACTTTAAGCGGGTGTAGTTCAATGGTAGAACACTAGCCTTCCAAGCTAGATACGTGGGTTCGATTCCCATCACCCGCTTCACCAATGCAAAATTGGTGTGATGATAGCTCATTAGAGATATATGTGTTCGTAGCTCAGTTGGATAGAGCAACGGCCTTCTAAGCCGTGGGTCGGGGGTTCGAAT
>CAZRQV010000065.1:0-1679 GCA_964602445.1 uncultured Lachnoclostridium sp. | reverse complement strand
AATGGTTCTGCAATAACACTATAACTTATGCTGTCCCATAAAAATGACATCTAATATAAGTTATATAAGTTGTATAAGCATTCTCTTTTTCCCATATAAGTGAGGATATCTTTTTTAATAGAGCAAAATCCACTCATGCCCAAAACCAGCGCTATAATACAAGCAAAGGGCAAAGCCCAAAAAATCGGCTTTGCCCTTTAGTAACTAATGACATATCTTATAAATAAAGATTTTCTTTATTTTTCCTATTTAAGGCAATCTTAAAAATGCACTAACCCATCTAACATTTTTAAACATCAATATTTACAAATATTAACCAACTTTGCTGCGCATACTATCTTCACCCTGATTATCATCTAAATTCCCAGCATCTTTTTTTCCTACAATTTCCTCTACTTCTGCCAAATTATCTTCACAAGTATCCGCAAGAGCATTACAATCTATATAATCAGTCAACGCATACAAGCAATGGAGCTCTTCTACTTTTGCTTTTTTCTCAAGTCTAAGTTCCTTTAATCGTTTAAAAACTTTATATCCCTGTGCCACATTACAGTTCGCATCTTCTGTTTTTAATAAAACATCTTCAATTTCTTCCTCTATTTCATGTATATCAATTTGAATATTTTTTATATACTGTCTGGCATTTCTATAAAACTCGGCCTGCTGCTTTGCAAAAGATAACCAATCATTTTCTTTACCATCAAAAGGTGTATAGATTCTTTCTTCCACCACTTCCTCACTCTCCTCTTCATAAATAGCTCTACGCTCAAAGTTCTTTTTTTCACTTTCCTGACGAACTTGTTCTGAACACAAATCATCTTTCTGCAAATGCTTTTCTTTCATTACACAATTTTCAAACAATTCTTCATACTTTCGTGGTTTATATTTTCTATTTTCCATCCCTTTCATACTTTTCAATGCTTGATTCGCTTTTACTAGATTTGCATTTGTTCCGAGCTGACTTTGAAAATATTCGATTCGTTGCAATTCATCCTTGATATCTCTGCGATTTTCGCGACATACCCTTAGCAATCCTACTAAATCGATTGATTCTTCATCAGCAGTTTCACATAATTCAATATAATGAAGAATATCACAGATTTTCTGATCTATATCCGAATGCTTTTTTGCCAGATTATCTCGATAATCCTTTAATCCAGATACAATGTATGTAAAATGTGTAAGGTACTCTATCCAATCCATTTCTGATAAATCATACGATAACGCATTCTTCTCTACCTGTTCACAAACTTCTTCATACATTAGTTCCTTTATTTGCGACATTTCCTCTTCTACTTCTTCACTTTCGCTTTTTTCATCTATTGGAACCATACAATAAAATGTTGCTTTTTTTCCTGTTCCAATTCGGCTATTTGCTTGTGTAAAAGTAAAAACAGTCGCATCTTTTTCAGAAGTTGTTACCAGCTGATCTGACATATCTGTTCTATAATAATTTCCACTGTAGTCCATAATATAATATAAGGAATCTGTTTTCATAGGCACCTCCTATAGTTATGTTCCGAGTATTTCTTTCTTAATCATACTGTATGCTTTATCTTGTCCCATAAAAACACCACGAAAATATGTTCTTGCCGCGAATTGAATCGAATTGAAAATTCACACCAAAAAAGGCTCAGGAGTTTCCTCCCAAGCCCAATTATTATCTCCTATTACGCTCC
>CAZRQV010000064.1:0-1842 GCA_964602445.1 uncultured Lachnoclostridium sp. | reverse complement strand
TCTCTATTCTTTTTGGTGCAAGTTTAACAAAAAGCCTTGATTTTACGGCATTTGTCAAACCATTAATAGGTTACATATATTCACAAAACAGAGTTTTCTGGATATGAAGCGACTTCTAAGAGTCCATTTCTGATGATTTTAGGTACAAGAAATAAAACGTCGTTTGTTTTTCCTTATAAAGGCTTTCTTGTTCTCCCAAAATCTCCTACAGTAACTAACCTCTCATGTCTACCAGGATCACCTGCCTCTGCCGGGTCCTAAATTCCTTCGTTCTGTTTATCCATAGTTGGGGGCTGCTCATGCTCCTATTACAGGGTCTTTGCCCTATGAATAATGTCAACGCAGCTACTAGCTCTACTTTGTCCTATATATTTTTACATTCCTGCTTCACAGCACCATTGACGGCGGACGCTTTCCTGTTTACAGTACTTCTTTCTTATGCAGCTATATGTCCGCTTTCATGATGAATATCTGACATCATCTTAAACCGGTCATAGTCTACACCTTTTGTTAATACCGCATAGAATACACGGATCAACTTACAACTGACAGCAATCATTGCCTGTCTTCGTTTTAATGGATTCTTTACGCGAGTCACATAATAATCATAGATCGTTCGAAACTCTTTATTTCTTGCCAATAACGGCACCATTACCTGATACAAGATCTTTCTGAGTTTTCTTCTTCCTCGCTTGCTGATTCGAGTTCTTCCCTTATGCTTTCCAGAACTGTTTTCCACTAATTCCAAACCTGCATACTTTTGGATCTGTTTCGGTGACTTAAAGCGTCTTATATCACCTACTTCAGCGATAAATCCTGCTATTGTAACACTTCCTACTCCTTTAATGGCGAGTAACTTCTCCACATGCTGTACTTTCCGAATGGTCTCTTCCAGTACCTTATTCACAGCTTCCAGTTGTGAAGTCCATAATCGATGTTCCTCAAGCAGCATATATAACTCACTTCTTGTTCCAATTCCTCCATCCAAGCCAACACTATTATGCGCAGCTTCTATCAGGGTCTTTGCCCTATCTTCTGTAACACCTCTGCCACGCATCTTTTTATCTCGCCAGATCTTTCGGATTCCTTCTACTCCAAGTGCGATCACATCCTTTGGTAATGGTGCTTTTTCAAGCACAGCCAAACCGCTTGTCGCATCGAATCTTGTATATAATCCCAGATACTCCGGGAAGTGTATTGCAAGCCATCTCTGGATTCTGTTTGCAGATATGTTATGCTGCTTCATAATCCTGTCACGGCTGTATACCAAATCTCTTATCTCGGCATAAATGCCTTCTGGCATGTACGGAATCGAATATCTTCCATCCACAACCAGCTTTGCTATTGTCTTCGGATCTTTTGCATCCGTTTTCTTTGGACTATTATCATCAAGTTCCTTGATCTTCTTAACGGAGAATGGATTGACCATTACTAATGTTTTCTGATGATCCTGTACATACTTTGCAAACGCAAACCAGTAGTGGCCTGTCGGCTCACAGCCAATCAGAATTGCAGTCTTTTTATTCTCATTTTTAAGCTTTTCTGTCCAAAGATGGAAGGAATTAAATCCCTCTATATCATTCCGAAATGAAAAAACTCGTTTTGTAAGTTCGCGCCCTCTGTTATCAAAAGCTCTTGCATAATGCGTCTGGCTCCCAATATCTACTCCAACAACCATTGTTGAATCTGTTACTTGCTCAATTTTTTCATTCTGTGTATAATTCATGTTGAACCTCCAGTGTTTTGATTGTTTTGTTTACATCCGCCAAGATGCAACTCAATCATACCTTGAGGTTCTTTTTTATTCAATTGGCGCTTTTAATGAATTACAGGAATGCTCCT
>CAZRQV010000063.1:0-1855 GCA_964602445.1 uncultured Lachnoclostridium sp. | reverse complement strand
CCCAATCCAATCGATCCTGTATCTCCCATAAATATTGATGCAGGGTTTAAGTTGAACAGACAAAATCCAAAACAGGCACCCGCAAAACAACAGCATAATACATATAATTCACTAGCGCCGGAAATATACGACAACATAGATTGCTCTGTCATCTTGAAATTGCATGATGAAAATGCAATAAATGCAAAAAACACAAAACACATCATGATATTAGTAATTGCCAGCCCATCGATCCCATCTGTCAAATTGACAGCATTGCAACTGCCAGCAATTACAAAAAAATAAAACACAGCAATCCCGATCATTACTGTACGCGGTGTCCAAGCATGCAAGAATTCCCAATCAACATATGTCAAAAGATGTTGTAAATGCGGGCTTGCTTTGGCTATGTAATACAACATTACTACCATTAATGCTGGCACGATCAATTTAAATAAACCATGAATTCCACGGCTGCTATTGTAAAGAATTTTCAAAGAATCATCAATGATCCCAAGCAATGTACAAGAAAGGTAGACACACATTGCGATGATTGCTAAATCATTGAACGATACCCATACTAACATTGATGATAGAGCCCCGAGAAGGATTATTAATCCACCCATTATTGGCGTGCCAAACTTGGACTCATGTAACACCGCAAGATTGCGTACTTGTTGACGTGTACGAAAGACTTGCCGGATACGATGTGACCTTAGCGATCGTATGATGAACGGCCCACTGATTAAACATATAAAAAACGCAGTCAACGCACCGTATAGACCACGTCGGTATAATTCAAAATGAGAATCTGTTATTAAATGTATCAAGGGAGGAAACGGTCGCATGTCTAACATGAAAATGTCCTATGTCAAGTGGAGTATTGCATGTGTTAAATAAACATTTGTTACGTGCAATATTTTTTTACAAAAATCTTCCAATGGTTAGTTGTTGTTGCCGGAATCATTACAATCATCCTCGTCATTATACTCTTCATCTTGATTGTCGAAATCATCTTTTGACAGATCTTCACAATCATCATCGATGGAATCATCACTGTATTGTGCGGCTATATCAGTCATTACGATATATATATTGTGCATGGTGTCATATGGGATTGCAATATTTGTGCGCATTGTGCCATTTCCAGTACATTGGCAAATGACATTTATCTCCATTAGGCAGTCATTGAACATTTCTTGTGTTATGCCAATTTTTTCCAAATACGGATTTCTAGCGAAATATGACAAATCAATATTTCCTGTAAAGACGACTCCATTTGTGGCAGTTGAATGCCATTTTTCAGCGGATGATATCCATTTTGACAATGCATCTCTTCCATTATTGCCAGAGAACAATAATATGACATTATTGTTGCATGCTACCCAATTGCTCATGCCATCATCAGTGCTGTTTTTACTATGCAACATTGTCCATTGAGATGGTTGATTGTCAGTTGCATTTTTGCTAGCTATTGTGTCCAATCTTGTTTTGAAACGCTTTATGCAATCTCGATCTGGGATTAAATACGCATACGTTTCGCCAGAAGAAGTGATTAATGAACCATTTTCGTTTAATGGTTGGTGATTTAAAGATTTTCCAATTTTTGATAAAAACTGGCGATATTTTGCCAAATGTTGATCAAACTCGCTCGTGGCGTTTTTGTTATGTGCATTTAATATATCCCAGATCGTTGTATCATTTGGCAAACATTCTTGTCCAGAATATATTGTGTCATCATCGACGGTTGGCAAAAAGAATGAAAATTTTTTGTGAGAAAGGTTAGAAAAGAGAGAATTAGTCTTTGTTCCTTTTTGTGTAGAGATTATTGATTGAATGGCTAGTTCATCATCTTTAAAATCAGCAGCAATATATA
>CAZRQV010000062.1:0-2054 GCA_964602445.1 uncultured Lachnoclostridium sp. | reverse complement strand
TGACATTGAATGGTGATTATCCTGCAGGAAGACCGTTTGGAGTAGTGATGGAGGTGGGAGAAGATTTATACATATCTACCAATGATTTCAATCAGGCGCATAAACAATTACGGGTAAACAGACATATTCAGATTATTGCTAAGAAATCAAGTTCCAGAGAATGGATTAGAATTACAGGAACTGCAACAGAATGTGATGATGCGGCATTAAGGCAGAAAATGTATGAGGAAAATCCAATCTTACAAAAACATCATAACTCCGCAGAATCCGAACATTTTCTTATGTTTAAAATTAAAGTAGAAAATGTAGAAATAAAATAGGCAGAAAATGAGGGATGATTAGGAATCATACCGGTATTTCTTTTAAATATTTTTTAAAATAACTAAAATTATGAAAGCCGCAAGAAACTGCTATGTCGCAAGATTTTAATCTTGCAGTCAGAAGCTGTTCAGCGGCTTTTTGTATTCTCTGGTTCGTTAAAAATTTCATTAAATTGTTGTATCTTTTGGCTTATTATTTATATGAACATCACATACAGTTATTGTCATATATCTTCCGAATGATAGTTTTGTCATATTATTGAACTGAAATTTTATATTTACTGTCAGATATATAATGGTATTATTATGCTATAAAACTAATGGAGGTATCAATATGATTCAAATTCTTTTAGCAATTATTTTCTTGGCATTTATAAGTTTGGGATTGCCGGATGCCATGCTAGGAGCGGCATGGCCTGATATGTATGTGGAATTTGGAGTTCAACTCTCCTATGCAGGAATTCTTTCTGCAATTATTGCTGCCGGCACAATCGTATCAAGCCTTCAAAGTGATAGACTGACATTAAAATTTGGTACAGGAAAAGTGACAGCAATTAGTGTGGCAATGACGGCAATTGCATTATTAGGTTTTTCCATATCTGACAGTTTTTGGATGCTTTGTCTATGGGCAATTCCTTATGGCTTAGGTGGAGGAAGTGTTGATGCAGCTCTTAACAATTATATTGCACTTCATTATGAAAGCCGGCACATGAGTTGGATTCACTGCATGTGGGGTATCGGAGCCGCGATAGGTCCATATATTATGGGATATGCGCTTACGTGCGGCAAGGGATGGAATAGTGGATATAGAATCATTTCTATTATACAGATTGTTCTTTCAATAGTGTTATTTTTGAGTTTACCGCTTTGGAAAAATCGAAAATCTGAAGTTAATATGGAAACAGGCGAAGCAAGAAAGCCAATGGCATTAAAAGATGTACTTAGAATCCGAGGAGCTAAGGAAGTATTAATAAGTTTCTTTTGCTATTGTGCAATTGAGCAAACAGCAGGGCTTTGGGCAAGTTCTTATCTAAATATTTATAAAGGAATTCCTGTAGAAACAGCAGCAAGTTTTGCATCTATGTTCTACATAGGAATTACGATAGGTCGTGCTATTAGCGGCTTTATTACAATGAAACTATCTGATTTAAAGATGGTTCGTTTGGGACAGGGATTAATTCTTCTTGGAATAATCATTATGTTGATTCCTGCCGGAACTTACATTTCTGTGGTGGGATTAATTATGATAGGGTTTGGATGTGCTCCAATTTATCCTTGTATTATTCATTCTACTCCGGCACATTTCGGAGAGGATAAATCACAGGCGGTTATTGGTGTACAAATGGCTTTTGCATATATGGGAACTCTTGGCATGCCACCTGTTTTCGGTGTAATTGCTAATACAATAAGTGTATCTCTTCTGCCACTATATTTGTGTATCATTTTGATACTTATGGTTATTATGCACGAGGTATTTAATAAAGTAACTGCCGGTAAATAAGTGCAAAAAAGTTGCTAATTTACATCGCTTTACAGTGGCTAACAGCGGCTGACAGCATGGTTCCATATTGGAAATAAACCGGTTCGTGGATGCATTGGATGTGGAAAATGTGAAAAAACAATTAAGTCATTGGAGAACAATGAATATAAAGTAGGTTTCTTTAGAATGGGTGAAGAATCTTAGAGTATAATTATCATTGGCAAAATAAAGAAAAATAAAAAGAAGAGGCCGAA
>CAZRQV010000061.1:0-2279 GCA_964602445.1 uncultured Lachnoclostridium sp. | reverse complement strand
CAGCACTATCCCTTGCTTATCCAATCCAGAATTTGCTGATTGCCTTTGCAGTCGGAACTGCGGCAGGTGTCACTTCGCTTATTTCACGACGGCTTGGAGAAGGTCGCAGAGATGAAGCGGAATCAGCAGCAACCCATGGTTTGATACTTAGTATCATAACCTGGCTGGCATTCGCTGTCTTTGGAATGTTTTTCACGACTCCATTCTTTAGGATGTTTGAGTCGGATCCTGAAATTATCCGCATGGGGGATCAATATCTTTCTATCTGCTGTATTTTTTCTTTCGGCCAGTTTGTGGTGACCATGCTGGAAAAAATTATGCAAGCTACCGGAAATATGTTTTGGCCGATGATATTTCAATTGGTTGGTGCTTTGATCAATATCGTGGTAGATCCGATTCTTATTTTTGGTTGGTTTGGACTTCCAGCTATGGGTGTTACCGGTGCAGCCATTGCTACAGTGGGTGGACAGATCCTTTCCATGATTTTGGCGATTGTCGTAGTCACACGGCATCCGTCTATCAGAATTTCTATCAAAGGATTCCGTTTTCATGGTAACATTGTGAAAAATATTTATGCCGTCGGTATTCCTGCAATTGTTATGCAGGCAATCAGTACGGTAATGAATATGGCAATCAATGCTATTCTTGCTGGTTTCTCTACAGCGGCATACACGGTATTCGGTTTATATTTCAAGCTGCGGTCTTTCGTATTTATGCCGGTCTTGGGGCTGAATCAGGGGTTGATGCCAATCATGGGATACAATTATGGTGCTAATAAGAAAAAGCGTCTGCTCCAGTCATTCTATCAAGGCTGTGGTATTGCTCTTGTTATTATGCTTGTAGGTGTGCTTGCCTTTATGCTTCTGCCAGGACAGCTTCTCGGATTCTTCAATCCGACAGAAGAACTTTTGCAGGTTGGCATTCCGGCACTGCGAATCATCTGCCTTTGCTTCCCACTTGCGGCTTTGGGATTGGTATCTTCAAATATGTATCAGGCGATCGGACGAGGTAATTACAGTCTGGTGATGTCTCTGATGCGTCAGCTGGTAGTTCTGGTGCCTGTGGCATGGGTGTTGGCGAAAGTGACTAATGATGTTGGCATGGTATGGTGGGCATTCCCCATTGCAGAAGCTGTATCATTGGCAGTAAGTATGATGTTTTTTACGCATTTATATAAAACGGAACTAAAAAAATGAAAAAGAAAATGTTGATTTATTGTATTTTATTTGCCTGTCTGATTCTTTTTCTGTTCTGGGCTTGGAATGGAATAAGAAAAAATAGGCATAAAATAACAGAAGGAGATGAATCGAACGCAATGGTAAAGATATTCCGTAGTTCCTACCAGTTTTCCGGCAATGTATATGTGATACATTCTGAAAAAGGGACAATATTGATTGATCCGGGATATTATGACTCCGGAATCAAAAAGTATCTTGTGGGGATTGGCGGTTTGGATGCGATTCTGCTGACACATGGACACTGGGATCATATTTATGGTCTTGATTCTTTGAAGGCAGACTTCCCGGAGACACCGGTTTATATTTTTGAAGATGATCTCGATTTTTTGACAGATTCCCATTTAAACTGCTCCGAAACAAATGGTTTCCGCCTGATCCTGCAGTCAGAGTCAGAGGCTATCATCGAAGGAGAATTAGATATAGGCGATTATCACATTCAAGTGATTCACACACCGGGGCACACCAAAGGATCTGTGATGTATTACTTTACCGATGAGAATCTGCTGTTTACAGGGGATACTGTTCTGGAAGATATTACAGGTCCGACCTATCGACCTACCGGAAGCAATCAGGACATGAAGGATTCTGTAAAGCGATTCAAAACGTTGGGTTATGCAGGAGAGACACCGTTGTATCCCGGACACGGAAATGCGACAACCTATGAATATGTACGAAATCATAATCAAGCTGTAAAGGAGCCTTAATAATGGAAAAAATAATTGGAATTATTAGAAATGAATGTGGAACGATTTTCAATCTGGTCATGTTCGATATGGACAGACGAAAAAAATATTCTGTTTCAGCACCGGAAAATGCAGAGGTACTGTTTGGCAGTTATCCGCTGTATAATGAAAAAATAGAAATCATCGGAAACAAGGGGCTGGTCATTTTAGAAAAAACGGACACAAACATAAAACTGATGACCTGTGCCGGCTATTTTGTGGAAGACGGTGTGGAAGAACAAATAATTGCGAAAACACAGCGGTTGAATATGAGAATTGTCAATGCTGCGGTTTTGACAGATAACGATAACAAAAAACA
>CAZRQV010000060.1:0-2796 GCA_964602445.1 uncultured Lachnoclostridium sp. | reverse complement strand
AATTTGTAATAAGGAATTCTCATTTTGACTTGTACTATTTACATTCTAGCACCATCTATGGTGTTTTGGTTACTTATTCTTAATATATAGGATTGCGAAAATGTACACAAGTGATTTCACAATAAGATTTATTAGTGATTCCTTTGAAAAAGGTATAACAAGCTCTTTCTCATGTTGTTATAACTGCCGTAGTGATAAGCACTTTCTTGATTGCTCAATCATCGGACGTACAACCGTTTCCGCCAGGTATTCAAAATCCTTGGCAATCATCTCACCATTCGACATACTGTTAAAAAGTGCTGCTACCCTCTCTGTAAACTCCCCAGCATCCATCTTGCTTTGGTACTGTCTCAAGATTTTCTTCGCTGCCACCTCGATGTTCTTACCATCGATGTTCACTTTCTTCTTAATATCCAGTGTGCGTTCCAGCTGATCGATGATCTGTTTAAAAGTCTCATTCTCACGCAGCAGGGTTTCATTTTCGCGTCTCACACGGTCATATTCTTCCGGAAGGGAAAATCTTACATCCTCCAACTCATTCAAAGTTTCCAGTCTCGCCTGTTCATCTCCTGTCGCGTATTCTATGATCTGCATACCAGTTTCTTCTACTGGTTCTTTCAAAGAAAATTTTGTGCTTGCATTTTCCGGATTATCTGTTATAATGCTTTCCAGAGATTGATTCTTATGTGCGAGTCCATTGGCAACCTTTGTTTCCTTTGTGGAACTGGTTGCCTCAGAGACAACGACGCCGTGATTAATCTCTTTTATATTGTTAATGTCGTAGAGAATATTCCTTTTTCTTCCCTTTCCAATACTTAATTCCATTTCATAAATTTTCCCTTTTCGGTCTTGTGCATAGGCTTTTCTATGTTCCACCCATTCTCATCCAGCCACTGGTGTGTATGTTCCATATTTGTATTGAAACCTTTTGAAGTCTCAGCCAATTCGTCTATGTGAACAATCGACAATGAACGAACATTATCTCCGTATCTATATCTGGCTAACTTATCTATCACCTTATGTCCGTTATTAGCTCCATCTTTTTGAACCCTGTCGTTCTTTTTTGCTAGATAGATTGTTTATGCTTCCCCATCGTTGTATACGGTCAATTCTTTTCCGGCCAAATTGTTATAGACAAAATCTCTGATTTTCTTTCCCCAATCCCTTGGTTTTACACCAGCAAAGAAATCGGTATCCAGATACACTCCTATTCTGTAGTCCTCTTTTTCTCCCTTGATTTCTTTGATTGAGTACTTCATTCCTTCTTCCGTCTGATATTTTCCGGTTGTATGTACATTCTCGATTGCTGCATCCAGCACACCCAGGAATTGTTTCCGGATATTTTCCGCCTGCTGTTTTTCTGTTTCGATGGCTTTTCTTACAATGTCAATTCCGGTTCGATTGACGATATGGATGATTAGAAAGCAGGTGGGCTAAAGGGCATTAACATCAGAACAGATTGATATATTAGCGGATAAATATATAGTTGGACTTTATCAAGAATTAGAGCAAGAAGTTATTTCATATAGCTGCTGAATGCAGATCCAGGCTACAAAATGTTTGTGACAGAAAATACCAATGAGTACAAAAAAGAGATCCCGCGGATCATCAAGGAGACGACAGAAAGGCAAAAGAAGCCGGTGATATGGCATGGAATGCAGACTTGTCTATGTGGTCAGAGCAGGAATGTCGCAGCTTGTCGGGAAGATCATGGAAGAGAACCTGAAATCTACAAGGCAGAATCTTGTACTCACGTCCCAGCACATGGGAAGGAATTTCTGTGATTCCAGAAGATGTCAAAGTGCCAATCTGAAACCGAAGATGAATCGGTTGTGCGTGCAGTTAAATACAGAGAATACATCTGAAATGAAAAAGTATCAGAACCTCCAAAAGACTATTGAAAAATCATTTGAAGATGATACAATAATTGAAACAAAAGAAAAAAAGGTTATAGAAGTGCATAGCGTAGGAAAAATCAACAGAGAAATTTATAAGTGTGTGACGGAAGATGTAGCAACGGATGAGGTTATCATTACAGATAACCAGATTCAACATATCTTAGAAAGACATCCCGATGCTTACGAGAAAGCTCTTTCTCAAATGAGACAAGTGCTTGAAGAGCCGGATTATATTTTGAGAGATAGTAAGCACGAAAATACAGGGCTTATTATAAAAAATATAGTTAACCAAGATGTCAATTTACAATTAGTTTTACGAGTATGTACATCGAAAGGGGAATACCCCAAACAGAGATTCAGCAGTGCATTATTCATCAGATCCGCAACACTACAAAGTTCGTTTCTTATAAAGAAATCAAGCCTCTGATGGCCGATTTAAAGCGTGTATACGCTGCGCCTACGGAGGAAATTGCACTGGCTGAATTAGATGCCTTTGACGAAAAATGGAGCGGAAAATACCCGAAAATCGCGAAGTCCTGGAAAGACAACTGGGCAAACTTATCGACCTATTTTAAATATCCAGAGGCGGTTCGTAAGCTAATTTATACCACGAATACTATCGAAGGATTCAACCGCCAGCTCCGTAAGGTCACAAAATCTAAGACCGTTTTTCCGTCAGATGACAGTCTGCTAAAAATGCTGTATCTGGCAACCATGGATATCACAAAGAAATGGACAGGTCATCGCCAGGACTGGGGGCAGATACATTCCCAGCTGGAGATTTATTTCGAAGAACGATTATCCTGATTATAGGCTGGAACGGGCTGCCAACAAGCAGCTCTACTTGACATGCCCAAAACCAGCGCTATAATACAAGCAAAGGGCAAAGCCCGAAAAA
>CAZRQV010000059.1:0-2886 GCA_964602445.1 uncultured Lachnoclostridium sp. | reverse complement strand
GACAGAGTTATTCTGTGAAATCCAGACTGATGGATGAGATTGATTCCCTTGATCCCGATGATAAGCATTACATAAAGAGAAAGTCAGACCTTGATGACCGCTTATATAAGATGTATGATAAAATTGAGGACACGGAAAATCTGCTGATCACAGCCAGAGCAAAGAAGATGACCATAGAAGCAGAAAAACTGACCGGAGATAATATCTATCGGGTGATGATCTATTTTGAAAAATTGTATGGCGTGATGGACGAACTGGAAAAACGACAGATCATGGAATCCTTGATCTCAGAAATTCAAGTTTATGAGGAACGCAAGGAAAATGGTCAGTGGCTTAAATCCATTAAGTTTAAACTTCCGATTATTGAAGAAGATATGGAATTAAGTTTGGACAATGGTACCCATGTGGAGACGGTGTGTCTGATGTCTAAAAAGGAAAAATAAATAGCTAAAAGTGGCGTATTTACGGGCTTTTTTGAGGTTAGGTGATAGCCCATAAAAGTCCGTATTTTTTATATGAAAACATATCTACTGCAAAAATGGTCAGAGGGTTTAGGCTGTGGATTAGATGTCGTGGGTTGTGGCACTAGGATAGATGTTATCTAGGGTGCAAACTCAATTTGAGTGAGTGATTTAGATGTTGTCAAATCCGGCAACTCGACTGTTGGCTGTATAGCAGGCAGTGGATTAGATGTTAAGGGTTGTGGTACCAGGATTGTTGTCAGAGCCGACCACAGTTTAAGCCACTCGATACTAAGGGGCAGACTTGGCAGTGGAATAGATGACAGAAAAAATTACTGTATAAGTGGAGGATAAAAGATGAGTAAGAATACACAAATATTGTTAGAAAATTTAATTGAACAGGAATTTCAAAACAATGATAACTATAGCAGTATATCAGATTATTTTGAATTTTTTTCAGCTAGTCAAATATTGAAAAATCAAGGATTAAGTGACGATGAAGTAGATAATGGTATTGTGGGAAAAGGATTGGATGGAGGATGCGATTCGGTTTATTTGTTTTTAAATAATTTACTTATTACGTCAGATATTGTTGAGCATATATCTGCCCCAAAAGATTCTACTCTGGAAATGATAATTATACAGTCAAAGAAAACTACTTCGTTTGGAGAAGATGCTGTGATGAAGTGGAAAACTATCTCCGGCAATCTTCTGGATTTATCCAAAACTATAACCGATTTTACGGCAAGGTATAACACTGACGTTTTGGAAGCATTTACTACGTTTAGAGACACATATACACGTTTGATAACCAGCAGGGTAAAATTGAAATTCAGATTTTATTACGCAACATTAGCCTCTGAATTACATCCTAATGTAATTCAGCAGGCAGAAGAATTGAAAGATACTATAAGAGGATTATTCCCGAATGCAGTTGTAGATGTAACATTTGTTGATTCTGATACTCTGTTTGATATGTACAATGCGGTGATAGAAAACAGAGTAAATCTTAGGTTTGCGGATATCCCAATTTCGCCAAATCAAAAAAATTATGTTGCATTGGTTGATTTAAAAAGTTATTTTAACTTTATAGTAGATGATGAAGGTAATGTGAGAAAGAGCTTTTTCGATTCTAATGTACGTGATTATCAAGGAAAAAATAATGTAAATAGTAGTATATCTGAAACACTGCATAGAACTGATAATAATGATTTTTGGTGGTTGAATAATGGAGTTACAGTACTGGCATCAGAAGCTACATTGGTAAATAACAGAGAACTACAAATCGTTAATCCTGAAATTGTTAATGGATTGCAAACGTCAATGGAGATATATAATTATTTTTCAGAAAATAAAGAAGCATTAGAGTCAGAAAAACGTTCCGTATTGCTAAGAATAATTGTTCCTGATAATGAAGAATCAAGAGACCAAATTATTTTTGCAACAAATAATCAGACCAATATTCCAAAAGCAACCTTACGGGTTACAGATCCTATACATCTTCAAATTGAAATGTATTTTAAGAGTAGAGGATTATTTTACGATAGAAGAAAAAATTACTATAAAAATCAAGGACGTAAGCCTGCAGAGATTGTTGGTGTATCTTTTCTTGCACAGTGCCTCATAACGATTTTCTTGAAAAAGCCAGATTATGCAAGAGCAAGGCCATCAACATTACTGAATGATGAAAAAACATATAACGAGTTATACGAGAAGAATAATGATTTAGAGGTATTTTATAGGGTTGCTGTGCTCGGCAAAAAAATACAGAAAAATGTAAGAAGCGTTTCTGATTATTCTCCAGCAGAAAAAAGCGATATTTTATATTATGTGCTGTATGCAGTTATTGCAGATGTATTGAATAAGAAAAATATTACTCCGTCTGATATTAAGAACTTGGATATGGACTCTGTAACGGATACAATAATTGAAAATATTAGAAATAGAGTATATGAAATATATAAGCAGCACGGAGGAAATGGCCGTGTGGCCAAAAGTGCAGAATTTATACAGTATATAGACAATATGTTAAACGAATAAAATCATACAACCCTCTCAACCATAATGGCTGGGAGGGTTTCGTGCGTTTATGCTTATTATCTTTCTACATCAACCTTAAGTCCTGACTTTAATTCAACAGTGCAGTGGTCGGACCAGACAGTGATTTGTTTTAGCCAGCGTCTTACAAGCGATTCATCAAACTCGGTAAGGTCAGAAGTTTGGTCTTTGATGAAATCCTGTAATTCAGTGATTCGTTTTAACTGTTCATCACGTTGTACGGTATCCATAGATGCCTGCTGACGTTTTTCTCTAAGTTCAAAAATCTGATCAGCGATTTTGTCATAGGCTTCTTTGTTATTGGCTTTTTTTACAAGTTCCTGCTGAAGTTCCATAAGCTGCTCGTCAATAGCAGCAGTGGTGATTG
>CAZRQV010000058.1:0-3058 GCA_964602445.1 uncultured Lachnoclostridium sp. | reverse complement strand
AAATGCCGTAAAATCAAGGCTTTTTGTTAAACTTGCACCAAAAAGAATAGAGAGATGATAAAGAAATTAATCGGTAACGAAGCAGAATTGATTCTATCCTTGTATAGGAAGTATCATAGAATGAAGGAACAAAATGGTGTGCATGAGCATAGACTATAGGGAGATGCAACCAGGGGGAATTCATGGACAATCAGCTTGTTTCAGCAAAAGAAGTAAATCGTTATGCATTTAAAAATGAATATGTGATCATTGATATCCGCAGTCCAAAGGAGTTTCGGGAGAAACACATGAAAGGTGCGGTGTGTATTCCTTATGAAAGATTATTTCAGCAGGTACATTTATTAAAAGACCGTACGTTGATTCTATACTGTGATCGGGGTGGTCTGAGCTTAAAGGCAGCGAACGAACTTCAGGAGATGGGGTACAATGCAAAATCTGTAGTTGGAGGGATTGAGGCTTATTTTCATTGACAGAGAAAAGTTCTGCCGTTAAGATATTCGTGTAGGCAATGAAAAAATGAGGAAAAAGAAAAATGAAAACATATGAATTGATTGCTCCATGTCATTTTGGACTGGAGTCCGTATTAAAGAGAGAAATACAGGATTTAGGGTATGATGTTACGCTGGTAGAAGATGGTAAAGTTACATTTTTGGCAGATGCTGACGGAATTGCCAGAGCTAACGTATTTCTTAGAACAACAGAAAGAATTTTATTAAAAGTAGGAAAATTTAAAGCAGAAACTTTTGATGAATTATTTGAAAATACGAAAGCCCTTCCATGGGAAGAATTTTTACCACAGGATGCGAAGTTTTGGGTAGCAAAAGCTGCATCGATCAAAAGTAAACTGTTCAGTCCTTCGGATATTCAGTCCATTATGAAAAAAGCGATTGCAGAACGTATGAAACAGGTATATAACGTATCCTGGTGTCCTGAAACAGGCGCAGAATATCCAATTCGAGTGACATTTATGAAAGACGAAGTAACAATCGGGCTGGATACGTCAGGAGTTTCTCTTCATAAAAGGGGATATCGATTGTTAAGCAGTAAAGCACCGATTACGGAAACGTTAGCTGCAGCATTGATCTTATTATCTCCGTGGAAAAAAGACCGGATTTTAGTGGATCCATTTTGCGGAAGCGGAACCTTTCCAATCGAAGCTGCTATGATGGCAGCCAATATTGCACCTGGGATGAATCGAAGTTTTACATCTGAAAAATGGACAAATATAATTCCGAAAAAAATATGGTATGAGGTGTTGGACGAGGCAAATGATTTGGTAGACGATACGGTATCCGTAGATATTCAGGGATATGACATTGATCCTGCCATGGTAAAGATTGCACGACAAAATGCAAAAGATGCAGGTGTGGATCATATGATTCATTTTCAGCAGCGTGCTGTTGCGGATCTGCGTCATCCGAAAAAATATGGCTTTATTATTACCAATCCTCCTTACGGTGAAAGAATTGAAGAAAAGGCAAATCTGCCGAAATTGTATCATGAGATTGGAGAAAGCTATGCTAATCTTGACAGTTGGTCAATGTATATGATCACAAGTTATGAAGATGCAGAAAAATATATCGGAAGAAAAGCTGATAAAAATCGTAAAATTTATAATGGTATGATGAAAACATATTTATATCAGTTTATGGGACCAAGACCGCCAAAAGGAAATAAATGATGAAAAAGTTGTTTCTGCTCATTTGTGTTTGTATGATTGGCTGGATGACAACGGGCTGCGAAGCGAGGAATGAGAAGGTAACACAGACTGTTTCTAATGAAACAGAGATTTTTGAAGAAACATCGAAAATCCATGTTCAGGAGAAAACATTAGAAAAAGTAAAACTGCCTCGCTCTTACAGCTATTTGAAAGAAGGAAGGATGCCTGTTCTTAGAGATCAGGGGGATTCCAATACCTGTTGGGCTTATGCGTCATTGTCGGCATTGGAAAGCTCTTCCGATGGAGAAAATGCAGGTCCTTATTCGGTGGATCATTTACTTCAGAAAAATCCGTTTAAAAAGAATTTTGAGAATGGAGGATCTTACGTAGTAGCGATGTCCTATTTACTTTCTTGGGAAGGACCTGTTTTGGAAGAAACAGCTTCTGCAGGAAAAGAAATGGAGAAATCCTGTGTTCATGTACAGGAAGTTCGCCAAATAGAAACAAAAGATTATGAAACAATGAAAAAAATGATCTATTTATATGGTGGAGTAGAATCTGCATTGTATGTTGATTTTGACCAATATCTTTTGGATTCTTCCTATTATAATAAAAAATGGAATTCCTACTGTTATCCTGGTAATGAGCAAAGCAATCATGATGTAGTTATTGTTGGTTGGGATGATGATTATCCGGCGGAACGATTTTTGGGAACCGTGGAGAATGACGGTGCATTTTTATGTCTGAGCAGTTGGGGCGAAAAATTTGGCAATCGAGGTACGTTTTATGTTTCTTATGAAGATGTAAATTTAGGTACCTATGGAATTGTATATACAAGGATTGAACCGGTAGGTAATTATGATAGGATTTTTCAAAGTGACTTATGCGGATATACAGCACAAAGCGGATATCAACAGGAAACAGCGTGGTTTGCGAATGTCTATACACCGGAAGAAAATGTGGAGTTAAAAGCAGCCGGATTTTATGCGACGGGGAAAGATACGGATTATGAAATTTATCTGGTTCCTCAATTTGCAAATGAGCATTCATTTATGATGAAACAGCAGATCTGCAGTGGCTCTTTGGAAGAGGCAGGGTATTATACCATTGATTTCCCGGAATCCTATGTGGTGGAAGCTGGAAATGCATTTGGGCTTGCAGTGAAGATCACAACGAAAGGAGCAGAGTATCCGGTAGCGATTGAATGTAGAGTGGATGGATTGTCAGAAAAAGCAGATTTGTCAGACGGTCAGGGATATTTGAGTTTTCAGGGAAAACGATGGGAACACGTAGAAGAAACGAAAAATTATAATATCTGTTTAAAGGTTTATGCAGATTTACAATAAAGGAGCATTCCTGTAATTCATTAAAAGCGCCAATTGAATAAAAAAGAACCTC
>CAZRQV010000057.1:0-3129 GCA_964602445.1 uncultured Lachnoclostridium sp. | reverse complement strand
GGATATAAAAATCTGTATGGAAAAATTTGCCAACGATTACTTGACAGTAACATTTCTAAAATATAGTTTGCAACGGAAGGAAAGACTGCTTATAATAAAGTTAGAACAATTCTGCGATCAGATTTATGAAAAGATATTGACATAAAAATATCAAAGTTGTAGAATGGGTCAGGTAATGTCTGGAAAGATGTTGCCCTTCCGCAGACAGCGGAAGTTAAATTTCATACACTGCATCGTGACCGGGAGCCTTACAGAATGGTGTAAGGTTGCCGGATGAGGGAATCCGGTGAGAATCCGGAACATTGCCAGAATGCTGTATATGCAGGAGGATGTCGTTCGTGACGTGAGTCGGTCATTGGGGAAACCTGAGAAGGCGGAAGGACAAACGGGAAGCAGATGCTTCAGAATGCATGAGTCAGAAGACCTATGATGATCATATAGACAGGCAGGGAACGGAGTTTCCTGTTTTAAGTTCACGAAAAAATGGCCGTGACAGAAATGAAAAAGATTTCTGTTGCGGCTTTTTTTTACAGGAGAATTTGATAATTGTCTGAAAGAGCCGATGGATTTTGGACAAAGAATGTCTTCTGTAAAATAGTGAAAATGATGCAGTTTTATATATAGAAAACACCAAAAAGGAGGAAACAAAACAAAGAAAAAACATCGAGTTTTGGCGTTGTTGATGGCATTTATGATGGTATTTTCGATGATTCCTACTTCAGCATTTGCTGCAGAGCAGAAAGTTTCTTATGGTACAGAAACTGTAAAAGCTGAAACAAGAAAGTCGACAGAAGTTACCTATACTGATGCATTAAACAGTGTTTTGGCAACTTTGAAAAACGGTAAAAATCTTGGCGTTGGCAGCTTAAATGGAGAATGGGCAGTGCTGTCACTTGCCAGAGGTGGTGTGATTAACGGTACAGAGATTGAAGGGCAGACGGTAAATTACCTGGAAGCAGTACAGACTGCATTAAACTCAGGAAAATTGAAAAACCCGACAGATTTTGCCCGTGTAACATTAGCATTATCTGCACTGGGCTTTGATGCACCACAGAAAATGATCGAACAGTGTACAGATTATGATAAGACGGAAAGACAGGGAATCAATGCTGTAACGTATTGTTTGCTTGCATTGAATACAAAACCATATGATGCAGAAGTTTGTGAAAAATATATTTCCTATATCGTAGAACATACCTGCAATGATGGAGGATGGGTATTTGGATCTGATACCTCTGCAACGGCAGATGTGGACATTACAGCTATGGTTATTCAGGCATTGGCTCCGTACTATGGAGAAAGAGATGATGTTACCAAAGCAGTGGATGATGCGTTAAATGCATTGAAATCAATGCAGAAAGAAGCTGGAGGTTTTGAAAGCTACAGTACTTATAATGCGGCAAGCACAGCACAGGTCATCGTAGCACTGACTTCTCTTGGAATGGATCCTACGGAATGGAATGGAAAAGATGCGGTAAATGCATTACTTCAGTTCTATGACAGCACAAACGGTATGTTTGCATATATGTTAGACAGTACCAAGAACCAGATGGCAACAGAACAGGCTGCTTATGCTTTGGTTGCATACAGCCGTTTCAAAAATGAAGCGACCTCTCTCTATGATATGAAAGATGCATTCGCTGAAGACGGTTCTGCAGCGTCGGAAGAGCAGGCCGCAGCTTCTGCAGTATTAGAAGTTGTTTCTGAATTTAAAGAAATGAAACTTTCCATGGAAGATGGAAATACAAAGGAAACAGTGAAAGCATGGCTGGAGGCACAGCTTGCAGCACTGAATCTGACAGGAGTATCTGCAGAAGTGGAAGTGGCAGAAGTGACTGCGGCTATCGCAGGTACTGCTGAAAGTACAATCGGAACAGACGGAAGTTTTGCAGCAGTAATCAATGTGACAGGCGGAGAAAGAGTTGTTTCTGCAGCAGTCAGCGGTACAATCACAGCACAAGAGTATGTTCATGGACATGACTTTGGTACCACATGGAAAACAGATGACACAAAACACTGGAAAGAATGTGAATGCGGTGAAAAATCCGAAGAAGCAAACCACACCTTCAAATGGGTGGTAGATCAGACTGCAACCACAGAAGCAACCGGTCTGAAACATGAAGAATGCAGCGTTTGTAAAGCAGTTCGCAGCGAAAACACAGAAATTCCAAAAGTAGTTACGGTAGACGTTTATTTTTCAGTTTCAGATGACGATCATTTCTTTGCATCCGAAGAAAGCGGAGAAGTGGTAGCTATGAGAGCACTGACCGTTCCGTACTTTGATCTGGATGCATACGGTCTGGGAGACTTCACTTCCGGAAATACAGACGAAGTAACCATGCTTCACCTGTTTATCTACGCAACAGAAGTTTACTACTGCGGTATCGATGAAGAAGACGCAGGAAAAGGCTATCTGAATGAGGAAGGTCTGATTGGAACAGACGTATTAGACATTACAGGATCTTATGGTTCGATGTTCATGCAGATGTTCTGGAACATGGATCTGAACCTGAACTATTACTTAAACAACGAATATCCGCTGGAAAGCCAGGGATGGGGAGCGACTGCAGACAAGA
Source organism: uncultured Lachnoclostridium sp. (assembly GCA_964602445.1). GTDB lineage: Bacteria > Bacillota > Clostridia > Lachnospirales > Lachnospiraceae > HGM12587. The sequence goes on along the minus strand of CAZRQV010000057.1, from coordinate 553 downwards.
TCGTTCTTCATGACGGAGATCTGGTAACGTTAGGTCACTTTACAAGCTGGAGCTTCTTCGGTGATCCAACCAGCATCTTTAACTACATCCAGCACGGAGATCAGGCACTGAGTACCACTGCAGAGCAGGGAGATAAAGTGACACTGACCCTGTATCATGCAGGCGAAGATTACAGCGGAAACTATACAACTGCACATACACCGATCGACTATTGTCCGGAAGTATTCTATATTCCGGTCGATGAACTGAATGAAGCGGGCGGAGATGTTACAGACTGGAATAGCATCGGAAAAGCAGACAGTGAAGGAAATATCGTATTTGATACTTCTGATCTGGAAGCAGGCACCTATCTGGTAGCACTGGCAGGACAGTACGGAAGTGAGATCACAGACGATATCTGCTCTACACCGGGCGGTATCCTCTTAACGATCACAGAAAAAGAATATGTTCAGCCTGATATGACGTTCTTAAATGCATCAATCGCAGAAGCAGATGAACTAACAGCAGAAACTTATACAGAAGAAAGCTGGGCAGCATTTGCAGAAGCATTAGA
>CAZRQV010000056.1:0-3466 GCA_964602445.1 uncultured Lachnoclostridium sp. | reverse complement strand
TAATTCATCTGCAACTGCCATACCTGTTTCGTATCTGGTTGCTCCGGAAAGTCTTACAACTTCATCTGCTTTTGCTTTTTCTACTAAAACGATTTCGAATTTATCCAGCTGAGGAGCATTTGCTGCACCTGCTGTAAATGTTAATTTACCTTTTCCTGCGGTTAATACTTCGAATTCGACTTCGCCTGTATGAGTTGCCTGTGCTTTATCATCTGCACCCATTACAACACTGCCGTCTGCAATCTTGCCGTCTGCTTCTGACCATGAGAATCCGTTGTTGCTGTCACCGCTTCTGTAAGTAACGGTTGCTTTATATTTTCCTGCTACAGGTGCTTCGTAATAAAGGATCAGGGAGTCATCGGTATTCATCGCATTGACGAATCTTCCGTTGCTTGCCCATTCACTTTCTGTGATCTGTAATGGCCACTGTTCGTTGCTTCCTGTATTTACCAGTTCCATATGTTCTGCTTCTAAGATGTTCATTTCACCAACTTTGCTTGGCATTACGAAAGATCTGCCTGCTGTGTAGGTGTAATCACCTGTTGGTGCATCTAAGCTTTCTGTATCTAAGATCGTGATTCTTGCTTTTGTATTGAAACCAAGGATTACGTCTTCATTTGCAGTGCTCAGTTCTACAGTAAAGTACTGATCACCTGTTTTATTTGTATTTCTTCTGGTTCTTACTTTTGCTGTTTTTTCAGTTTCGCCTTCTTCAAATGTTACTGTCTGGATCAGTTCTGTATCAAAGTCGTCCTGAATTGCAGAACCTGGGTTTGGAGATAAGGTAACTGTAACATCACCTTTGTTTCCGCCGACACGAACCAGTTTTACTTCCAGTTCAGAATCTTCTTCCATGGTATATTTGGCTTCTTCGATACCTACCATACCAAGGTCACCGTTGTTGATTACATAAGCAGCTTCCATACCGATGGCTTTTCCTGATTTGGTAACAACCAGTTTCAGTGTATGTTCTCCATCTTCTAATGTTTCAGATTCATAAATAACCTGTCCAACAGAACGGGAAGTTCTGTAAGTATCGATGGAATCTACTTTTTCACCGTCGATATAAATATCAGCAGTTCCATGGTTTGGATCCAGTGTACCGATGATATATGCTTTTGTACCTGTAAAGTTTAATGTTGTATAAACAGAACCGTTTGGATTACCGTTTGCATATACGTTAGTACCATTTACATACTGCTGACCTGTTTCTGAATACCAGTTTCCTATAAATGAGAACTGATTATCTGTGATATCAATGATATCCATTCCGCTTGGTGCAGCTGCTGCAAGTTCGAAACCTGTGCTTGCTTTGTAAATACCGATTTCGTTAATCATCGGAACTGCCGGATTCGAATTGATCGTAGATGCAGTGCTGACTGTGATCTTCACCTGATCTGCTTTGACAGCTGTTTTTCTGCTTAATCTCTTTCCGCCAACAGTGGTACCCTGATCAAATGTTTTCCATTCCTGACCATCGCCATTGCGGTATTCTACTTTAAAGCTTGTAATTCTCTGTCCGAATTCGATGGATTCTTCGATAGAAACTACATCAAATGTTTTTGCTTTATCGAATTTAACAATGAGGCTTCCTTCTGTTGTGCCGTCATTTACAGTCCAGTAGCTTGCATCTTCTCCATCTACTACATTTGCCGGAGAGTAAGCAACATCATCGCCGCGAACTTCAGATGCAAAGATTTCTGCATCTTTTGCCATATTGTAGCTGAATGTATCTTTGATTTCATCACCAAACTCAGTAACACGTTTCAGGATTGCTTCATCTACGGTACCTTTGTTGTTTGGCGGAACATTTAACAGTAAAACACCGTTATGTCCAACAGAGTTAAAGTATATGCTTCCAAGGTCTGTGATAGACTTCGGTGTACATTTCTGAGTTCCCCAGAACCATCCTGAAGTAATTCGAGCATCAACTTCCGGAACTGTCCACTGGTTTCCGTTTTCAAAACCTTTGGTATAAGAACCCTGTGTATTGCTGTCGATGGTATTGTATGTTTTGTTTACTTTTGATTTAGACCATGTTTCTTCATGTGCATATCCGTTTTCGTTACCGATCCAGCGAACGGTTGTGTAAGCCTGTGCACCGAATAACATACAGTCTGCATCATATCCTGCTTCGATCCCCTGGTATTTCTGAATGGTGTTGAACCATCTTACAAAGTCATATTCCTGTGCGTTTGCACCGCTTCCCTTTGCACCGTCCATCCATACTTCTGTGAAATGACCGTTGTTACCGTATTTATCGTTGCTTAAGATTTCTTCCAGCTGATTGTTGTAGTAATCATTGTAATCTAAAACATCATTTTCTTTGCTTGTTGCATTGCCGTTTGCATCATAGTAACCATAGCTTGGTTCATGAATATCCCATGGAGAAAGGTATAAGCCCATGTCCATGTCATATTTGGTACAAGCTGCAGAGATTTCAGCAAGGATATCTCCGCCCATGCCGTCATAATCATAGCTTGCATAAGTTGCATTCTTCACACAGTAATCTGTATACGCACTGTTCCAGATACAGAAACCATCATGATGCTTTGCTGTTACGATCAGCTTTTCAAAACCTGCTTCTCTTAATGTAGAAACCATTTTTTCTGCATCGAAATTTTCTGTCAGTGTAAAGATCTGGGAAGGTGTTTTATTTCCGTAATGTTCTCCCCATTCGATTTCATTAAATGTGTTTGGACCAAAGTGACAGAATGCGGAAAGTTCTTCCTTCTGATAACGATACTGGTTCGCATCCGGAATAACTTCATCCTTTGCCGGTTCCGCTGTCTGATTGTCTTCCAGATCAGACACTGACACATAGCCGTCTGTACTTGCCTCTGCCTTTACTGCATAACCTGAAAATACGGATGATCCGATCATCAGACCTGCCATCAGCAGTGCCATACTTCTTTTTTTCATATTTTTTGATTCCCCCTTTTAAATTTTTATAAAATCTGCACTCTAACGAAACGTGATTCCATGGAACTCTGCGTCTTCAGACGTTCCTGCCTCTTCCGTCAGGCTCCTATACCGTCTGTCTTAGTCAAAATCCACATGCCAGCTTGTTTCTCCTTCGTGGATATCCACATAATGAAGATCAAACTGTTCATCACTGATCGTCATGCAGCCTTTATACATTAGTTCTTCTGTTTTTTTAATGATGAAAATGTAAGTACCGTTTTCCTTTTCATCGGCCTCTGCACTGACATCCTGATAAAACTCTTTTCCGTCGATGACTCCCGTGTAGCCGGAATTCTGAATTCTTTCTTCGATCATTTTATACAATTCTTCCATATGAGCACACTCCTGCATCTTGTAATCCTATAAACTATAACATGTATTCCTAAAAAAAGCCAGTATCTTTTGGGCAAGATTACCAATTGTTACTGTCAAGTAATCGTTGGCAAATTTTTCATACAGATTTTTATATCCGCTGTCAGTCAAAGATCGCTTCACGTGACAC
>CAZRQV010000055.1:0-4127 GCA_964602445.1 uncultured Lachnoclostridium sp. | reverse complement strand
AGCTTTCTTCTGTATAAGTTTCTGCTGTTAATTCATCTGCTTCTGCGATTGCTGCATTTAAGAAAGTCTTGTCTGCCAGAACAATTCCTTCTGCTTCTGTTCTGCTGACCGGACGAACTTCTGCTGCGATTGCCCACCAGTTATGAGGCAATGCCTGTGTTGCCAAAAGTTTGATATTGGTTACATCTTTTACTGCATCGAATTTAGCGATCTTCCAACCTGCAGTATTGTCCCAAGTGCCGGATGCTACTTTCTGATATTCCGCAGATGTCGTTGTTTTTACATAGATTTCATACTGTGTAATGGTTGTGAGAACACCACCTTTTTCCCCTGACGGAAGATAACGATATCCGTCCACGGTATGAGGTTCCGGGAATTCCAGATCAATCCATCCTTTTCCATCTTTGATCGTTGTTCCATATCCGTTCCAGTCTGTCATCCATGCAGTACTTTCATCACCGTCAATTGCATACGCTGCACCGCCGACACCGTTGTAAGTTCCGCTGTCTTCACTGCCTGCAGTTGCTTTCACATCTTTCAGTGAAATGTCATATTTTGAAGATTCTTCTTCTTTTAACGGGGTAACTATGATGTAATAAGTCAGTCCGTTTACTTCAACGGAAGTTTTACCTTCTCCCACTGCCTCGATGACAGTTTCTGTCAAAGCACCTTTTAATTCAAAGTTCTTTACTTTTGCAACATAGTGATAAACGCTGCTGGTATCTTTGGACGGATACAATACATAATAGTTTCCGTCTGCTGCTTTTCTTGCAATCAGGAACTGGCCGCCTGCCAGAATTTCATCCAGATCTGTTACTTTTTCATAACCTGTGATGGCATCTTCAAAGTTTGCTTTTGCTGCTTTCTTATATACTTCGAAGGAATGATTTGCATCATTGTTGGAACATCTGTTGAATTTACAAGTATCATCATGGAAATGCAGATATCTTCCCTGATTTGTATCATAGAATTCAAAACTTCCGTCGGTATAAGCACTCTTTGTAATCTTAATATTAGAAATTGTTGCGGAAGTCGGATAGCCTGCAGATGCTATGTTCATTCCTACAGTTGTACCGTCTGCATCACCTGTGATCGCTGCACCTGCACAGGAAATGGTATACAGACAAGTAGAAGCTGCCACCTTTTCTCCGTCAAATGCTGCAGAAGTTCCAAGCTGAACTGTTGCACCTTCGTCACCGCTCTCGCCTGTCACTTTTGCCACCTGTACATAATAATTGTCTTTGCTTGTTGTTGGATGCATCACATAGTATGCACCATTTCGTTCTGCTGTGATCAGATATTTTCCCTGATCTTTAATTTCAGAAACTGCTGCATAGCCCGGAATTTCTTTACTTCCTTCGCCATCCACTGCTTCATACAATTTAAAGGTACAGCCCGCTTCGTAACCGCTCAGTGTACGTACACGGTCAAAACGTCCATCATGGAAATGGAGATAACCGGTATTTCCATAAAGATAGAACTGATTTGCAGTTCCTGTTGGAATGATGGACACTGCCACCGGAGATGTCACGTTTGGATAACCGTTGCCGTTGGTGCTTGCATACGGTTCTACATAAACAGTTGTTCCATCTGATGCAGTTGCTGACATATGGAACTGTGCAGTCACTGTAAATAATGCATTGTCTGATGCTGTTTCACTTTCATTAAATGCAGTATCTGTTCCTAAAAGAAGCGTTGCAGGAGTGATCACGGTTTCTTCAGTCAGTTCCTGTTTTTCCTTACCGGTCACAGTTACTTTTGCCACACGTTCATCCACACCTGATAAATCTACTGATGCTTCATAGTTTCCTGTTTCATCTACAAATGCTGCAGAATCTCCTTCTTCCAGTCTGACGATCTGGAAGTTTTCAGCTTCTGCAACACACAATTTCAGTGAAGTAGACTGACTTCCTGCCACAACAGAAATCACTAATTCTTCGAAACCTTTTACATCGCCTGTATTAACAGTCACCTGATTACCGGAAACCGTTACAGTTGCTGCAGCTTCATTGCTTGATACCGCTTCAATGGCTGTTTCTTCTTCCAGACCTTCTACAATAAATTCTGCCGTTTCATTTGGCTTCATAGTATAAGTACCTACCGGTGTCTCGTCTTTGGAAAGCCAAAGATTACCAATCGATGCATTCAGTGCAATGTCTTTGATATCAATATTGGTATATCTGATCTGTCCGCCTGCATTTTCATACAGAAGAGAAACACTTCCGTCCGGCAGTTCAGTCAGACAGGAATAAGCATAATCTGCAGTTTTTGCAGTTACTTCATATTCATATGGCCATACCAGACTTCCATCATCCTGTACCAGACCTACAAAAATCTTTCCATGGTAACGTCCGGAGGTGCTGGCCGGTGCAGAGAAGAGGATTGCAGTCTTGCCATCAATCTTCTGAGAATAAGTAATGGCACTTAACTGACAGTTGTTCCAGTAATCAATGCCTGTCTTTTTCTGTTCGCCCCAGGTTTCACCCATATCATCAGATACATAATATGCATTTCCATGACGGGTAAACAGATACAGTTTTCCGTTTGCTTCTGCTACAGTCGCTTCGGAACTCCATCCGGACACATCTGCGCCGCGATGCCATGTTTCGCCCTGATCATCAGAGTAAAATACACAGCTGAATTTATCCTGAGAGGTAAATTCATATGCGGTAAATACCAGACGGCCTGTGGAAGTTACCAGACCGCGGCCCGGACCAACCAAAAGAGTCTGTTCGTCTTTTTCTTTTACATCAATCAATGTCGGAATTGACCATGTTTTTCCGCCATCAGCTGATTTTGTCATGTAAAGGAAATCAGTTGGGTAAGGGAAATATGGAGAATCTGCACAGAACAGATTGGTATCTACACCCTCACCTTTGATGTTGAAATATGCATCAATCTCATAATCAGCTACAACATTTCCTGCTGCATCTTTCAGCTCATAATAGCTGTCTGCATCATCCTTGGCATCTGCAATTTTTTCCAGATGATAATCGAAGGATGCGGTAATTCTTGTGTCACTGCTCACTCCGCCATTGACTGTTTCTGTTGCTTTTGCCAATGCCAGATTTCCGTTTTCGTCATAACCTGTATGTCCTGTTTTCGGTGACCAGGTAGCGGAATTCAGTGCAACACCTGCCGGATACAGATCGGCGATCATATAAACATTTTCTCCGTCTGTTGCCATGGCCGGATCAATAAATGCGGTAGATGCACCATTCCATACATTTCCATTATCTCCCAGATAATTGGCAAACGTATAATTCCATGTCTTTCCGTTGTCTTTTGAATAGGATACGATGGTATCTAATCCGCCGCCGTCTCCTGTGGTATTCCATCTTGCATCACAGCCTGCCACGATCGTTCCATCGTTCAGGGATACCAGACAAGGAATACGAAAATAGCTGCTGCCTCCTGTCCCGTAGGCAAACGGTTGCTCCTTCGTCGTACCATTGGCTGGTCTTGCGCTCTGCTCTATGGCTGCTGCCTGTGCTGTCGTTGACGGCACACAGCCAAACACCATCGCTGCTGCAAGAAGGATACTTAAAAATCTTTTTTTCATGCTTGATTCCTCCCATTCTTAAAAGCGGACATCCCGCCTTCTGATGTACCCACGATTATAACACACCTATCGTTTCTTTGTAAATTATTCCCTCTTTTTCTTTGTTTTCTTTTTCTGTTTTGGATGTTTTGTACATTGTCACCCCTCTTTTTTGTTCAAAATATCCTGCTAAGTTATTTAATTCATGCAATCCTGCGATCAAACATGCGCTCTACATTTGAAATAAAAAATCCCGCAGGATTTTTCATGATGCTGTTCCCCAAGTTCGATTTTTCTCTGACTTGGAGAACAGTTCTTCATAATCTGATTCCTACGGGATTTTCTTTCTTCATAAGATGGAATGATTTCTATCTTACTTATGATGAGAAATTCTCATTTTTATGTTTCGATTATCTTGCAATGATCTCGTCTGCGCTTTCCAGTCCGAATACAGTTACTACTGTTTCATTAGAAAGAGCGCCTTCGCCGCCAAGGACATAACCGGATGCGATTTCATTTGCTGCTACATAATCTGCTGCAGCTGCTTCACTGCCGTCTTTTGTTAATACCAGTGGTGCGTTCAATG
>CAZRQV010000054.1:0-4343 GCA_964602445.1 uncultured Lachnoclostridium sp. | reverse complement strand
GTAAGATAGAAATCATTCCATCTTATGAAGAAAGAAAATCCCGTAGGAATCAGATCATGAAGATCCGCTCCCCAAGCAAGAGGAAAATCGAGCTTGGGGAACGGCATCATGAAAAATCCTGCGGGATTTTTCGTTGAGAGGGGAGAGTTTTTAGTAAAAACTGTAATGAGAATTTAAGGAAATGCCTGAAATTCCTTGCAAAAACGGTGCTTTCGTGGTATTGTACAAAAGACGTGTCTGGAAATTGTATAATTTTTCCATACATAGAGATACATATTGAATAAAAAGGAGAATAATATTATGGCAGCAAAGAAAACAGCAGCTAAAAAGACAGCTCCGGTACAGACAGAAAAGATCGTAGACGTGAAAGAAACCGTTAAAGTAGAAGAAAAAACTGCAGTTGAAAAAACAGAAAAAGCAGCAGAAAAGAAACCGGTAGCTGAAAAAGCAGAAAAACCGGCAGCAGAGAAAAAACCTGCAGCTGAAAAAGCAGAAAAGAAACCTGCAGCAAAGAGAACTACTAAGAAAGCGGTTAAGACAACATTTGTTGTACAGGCAGCGAACAAAGAAGTTTCTATGGAAGAAGCAGTTGCAAGAGTAAAAGAAGCATGGATTGCAACAGGAAACAAAGAAACAGATTTAAAAGAAATCGCAGTTTATGTAAAACCTGAAGAAAATTCTATTTACTATGTAGTGAACGGAGATGTAACAGGAAGAGTAGATTTCTAATATTACCAATGAAAAAGACTATCGGGGAGCAGCTTAATGTTCCGACGATAGTCTTTTTTTCGTTTTTTTACCAGAAGGAGTCTTCCTCGATTACCTGAAATTCCAGATAGTCGAAAGGAACTTCTTCAATAAAACTGTCCTGATGAAAACGGGTTTTTGCGTGGTGCTGGAATTCCCGGATGTTGGAATCTAACCAGATCGGTTTTCCTAAGTCGAATTCATTGCAGATTTCTTCTAATGCATGAAATACTTTCTGTGTTCTGCTGGAATCAGAGTCATCACAGATTGTAGTATCTTCTAATAAATGATTGTCTTTGATCAATTTTCCCCAAATGCGAAACATAAGTCCCTCCCAACTTTGATGGATTTTAGTATACATGTTTTTGTGGAGAAAGAAAAGTCTAAAAGAAAAGAGAGGGGGAATAAAAATGTGGAAAGCAGAAGTGGAAAGATAGATGAAATGCACCTTAAGGTTAAGGTCGCAAAAAGCGAACTTTTATGTTATGCTGTTTGAAAACGCAGAAGATTAAATACAAAGATAAAGTGCAGAAAAAGGAGAATATGATGAGAAAGATAGAAAAACAGGATTTGTGGTTTTTGGCAGGAATGCTGGGAATTGGTCTGATCCTTTTTTGGCGTTGTTTTTATAGTGTAAATACGACTGATGAGGCTTACTACATAGGAACCGTTTATCGCCTGTGGAGCGGAGATGGAATGCTCTGCGATGAATGGAATCCGACACAGCAGATGTGCAGTTTCTGGCTGTATCCTTTTTATGGTCTGTTTCGTTTGATTCTTGGCTCCAATGACGGCATGATTTTGGCATTCCGTTTGCTATATGTAGTATTTCAACTTTTGATCAGCGGTTATTTATATCAAAGATTAAAAAAAATCGGGAAGATCAGCATATTTGCCTCCTGTTTTTATTTGCTGAGTACTGCGTTTAATATTAACAGTCTGTCTTATAATACGATGGCGAACAGCTGTCTGGCGGCACTTCTGGTCACTTTGGCGGTTATGGAACAGCCGGATTGGAAAAATTGTGTCATTGCCGGCGTGTTTGCAAGTATTGTTGTGATGGCCAATCCTTATGCAGTGTTTGCTTACATTCTTTGGGGGATTGTTTGTTTTGGAACATGGTTTGTCTTAAGAAAGCAAAAAAAGACAGTTGCGATTCCGCTGCGTCTGGAAGTTTTTGTAAAAATGAGTATTACGGCTGCAGGAATCTTAGCTGTGTTTCTTTTGTTTACATTCCGGAATGCAACTTTAGATCGAATTGTGAAAAATCTTCCATACATTATAGGAGATCAGGAACATTATCAGCGTTGGAGTGTAAAGATTTCGGATTATTTCCGATATTTTAAAGAATACTATCTTGGATGTACTTTGGTGCCGCTGGTGGTAAGTGCTGTGGCGGTGATCGATAAAAAACGTGTGGAACACGGGAGTGTTTATATGGGAATCGCAGTGTCAGCGGTGCTTCCGTATATGGTTTATCATGGGATGATTTCGGATTATGTACCGATAAATCTTGTAACAGTACCAATCTGTTTTCTTGGGATCGCAGCGTATACAGTTTCATCGCAGCGTCAGAAGCGGTTATTTTATACATGGTATCTTCCGGCGATGTTTTATCCGTTTATTGTGCAGATTACTTCCAATACCGGGCCTTTGGCTGTTTCGGCAGCATTTGTGACTGCAGGAGCGGCAGCGGTGCTGTTGATGGCAAACTGGATTCGAGAACAGAAACAATGTCTGATCCGTGTACTGTTTTATTTTATTTTGTTCCTGCAGTTAGGAATGATGCTTTGGCTTCGTACGACTTATGTGTGGGCGGATGCTTCATTGTCAGAGCTGAATGTGAAAATGGATCGGGGAGCTGGGAAAGGATTATACACAACGGCAGAAAATGTAACGTATTATAATGAAATCTATAATGATCTGGATCAACTGGATATGAAAGAAGAGGATGGATTCCTTGTGATTGGTTCAGAACCGCTGTTATATCTTTATGCGGATCGAAAAGTGGCATCCTATTCTACCTGGCAGGTGTATACCAATGAGACCAGATTATATCGTTATTATGAAATTCATGATGGAGAGGGCAGATTTCCGGATATGATTTATTGTGTAGAAGCTGATGAAACGATTTTTGATTCCATCCTTGTGGAGAAACTTCTGAAGCCGATGGGATATGAGTGGAGACGGCTGGAGCATGGGATTGCATTTTACACAGCCAGATAAGAATAAAAATGAGAATAATAAGAAAAACTCCTCATAAAATGAGGAGTGCCCCGGCATCTCTCCAGACACCGAGGCTATTATGAAAAAACTTATCTAATACTCTTGTTTTGTTATATTTAGTATAGATATAAAATGTGAACAAAATATGAATAAAAAATTAACATATTGTAAAAGTGCATAAAAAATAATGAAAAATATAAAGTCCTTCGTAAAAAATGCACAAATACGAAGTTGGATTTTTGAAAAAACAGATTGAAAACCATGATTTTGGAATCTCTGGGAGAGCAGCATGGTAGTTTGAAAGCAGGAAAACTTTAAAATAGAATGAAAGCAGGGCGGTATCTGAAGCTGCCCGAAGGAAAGGAAAAGAAAATGAGAAGAATTTTATTGATGGTATTACAAAATATTTTTCATGTGCCTCAGGCATGGCTGAAATTATGCCGTTATGCAAAGCATACGGAAGAGATTCCGGAAATGACTAAATGGAAACATATTCAATATATTATGCATATGGCAGTTACTTCCGGAAATGTACATTTGGAGTGCTATGGTCAGGAGAATATTCCGACAGAAGATGGATTTTTAATGTATGGAAATCACCAGGGGATGTTTGATATCGTGGCGATTGGTGCAACCTGCCCGAATCCGATGGCGGCTGTACTGAAAAAAGAACTAGAAGAAGTTCCTTTCGTAAAGCAGGTAAGATTATGTACAAATTCCTTTTGCATGGATCGGGAAAATCTGAGACAGTCCATGACTGTGATCAATAATGTAATCAAAGAAATAAATAAAGGACGAAATTATTTGATTTTCCCGGAAGGAACAAGAAGCCGCAAAGGAAATGAAATGCTGGAATTTCATAGTGGAAGTTTTAAATGCGCTGTAAAGACAAAATGTCCGATTGTTCCGATAGCTCTTATCGATAGTTTTAAAGTATTAGATGAAAAAGGATGTAAACCGGTAAATGTGCAGATTCATTATCTGAAACCAATTGTCTGGGAAGAATATCAGGGAATGAATACAGTAGAACTGGCAGCATTGGTTCGGGAAAGGATCGAGGCTGTTGTAAAGGAAAATTCTTAAGTGGAAAAACAGTAATAAAAAAAGTTTAAAAAAGTTGTTGACAAATAAAAATACTTGTGATAGTCTAATTGAGCTGTCGCAAGTGACAACAACAAAAACTTGAAGATGTTTTAAGAGCCTTCTTTGCAAGAGCGAAAACAAAATAAAAAAGTTTAAAAAAGTTGTTGACAAATGAAACAGCAAGTGATATTATAAAGAAGTTGCTGATGCAGACAACTGATAAGCAACGCTGATGAACATTGATAACTAAACAGTAAAACATGCAAAGTTCTTTAAAGAACATATGC
>CAZRQV010000053.1:0-4381 GCA_964602445.1 uncultured Lachnoclostridium sp. | reverse complement strand
CGGACCTCTTGCAGCAGCATTAAATGCTCCATTGATCTTGACAAAAGATGGTGCAGCAGATGCAGCAGCAGACTATGTGTCAGCAAATGAAATCGCATCCGGCTATGTACTTGGCGGAAGCGGTGCTCTTTCTGATGAAACAGTTGTGACTGTATTTTCTCTGGAAAGTGCAAAAGATATCGTATTAAAATAATTAAATTTTAACTTTAAAAGGGATGGCAGGCTGCCATCCCTTTTTGGATGCAAAAAAATGAAGATGATTTTTTCTTTTTGAAAATATGAAAAAATTGCGGTGCTTAAAAAAGAGAATTGTCTTTGAATGATGTGATTTTGTGGTGAAGGAGCAAGAAAACCAAAAAAGAAAGCAAGATAACGAAAGAAAAATAGACAAAAAAACGAGAAAAAATTGGGATAAAATAGTATAATGGTACAAACCATAGAAAAAGGGGGAATAAAAATGGTAAAGAGAAATCTTGGTAAGCGTATTGCAGCATTTGTTCTTGCTGGAATCCTTACAATGACCACGGCTGTGTCCGGAATCGGAACAATGACAGCAGAAGCTGCAAGTTCCTATACTGCACAGTCGGAAAATCTTTTACAGAATGCCGATTTTGAAAGCGAATTCGGAACAGACCGTACACAGAACTGGGTTGTTTGGCAGAGCGTTTCCAAAACAGCAGATGTAACTTATGATGGAACTGGTGCAGCAGTATTTACTGGCAGACAGTCCTCATTAGAACAGGATGTGGCATCTTCCAAACTGGTAAAAGGTGCAACTTATGTTTACAGCATCTGGGCAAAATTAAGTGAAGAAGTTGCTGGAAATTCTACAAACTACCAGATTGGTGTAAAAAATTACGGCGGAGATCAGTTGATCCAGAACGTAAGATCCACAGAATGGCAGAAGTATGAGATTGAATTTGTTTACACAGGTTCTTCTGATGCTCGTGTTTTCGGATGGGTTCCGGAAATCGAAAATGGCGCAAAATTGTATATCGATCAGGCAGCTCTTACTTTAAAGAGTGACCTGAAAAAGATCTCTGTAGAAAACGGACAGCTGGAAGTGGTATTTGCAAATGATCCACAGAAAACTCCATCTGCAGAAGATTTTACAGTTACTTATTATGTGGGAACAGACAGTAGCAATGCACAGGTGCTGAATCTGAAAGACGGCACATGGAATGCAGATACAAAAACTCTGACCATGAAATTCGATGAGATTGCCAAATTACCGGGAATCGCACAGACAGTAACTGTTGCTGTAAAATATGCTAACGAATCTGCAATCACACTTGATTTTGAAGTGGAAGCAGGCGAAGGGGAAGCAGTTTCTGCAGAAGTTACTTCAGTAAAGGCAGAAAACGGTAAAGTGACAGTCGTATTAGACAAAGATCCTACGATCGAACCGACTGCTGCCCAGTTTACATGGGAATATAAAGTAGACGACGGAGAATACGAAGAACTGACAGTGAGCGATTTTGCTTATGACAGTGCATCAAAAACAATCACTGTAAACAGCTCTCTGATCCGCAGCACAAAAGACTGTACCGTTACTGTAAAAGTTACTTACAATGAAACTTCTAAAGAAGCAGAATTTAAAGTAACAGCAAGCGAAGGTACTACTTATTATGTAGACAGCACCAAAGGCAATGATGCCAACGATGGTACTACAGAAGCGACTGCATTTGCATCAATCGATAAGCTGAATACGATCACATTCCTTCCGGGAGATCAGATTCTCTTTAAGAGGGGGGAAACTTTCACAGGATGCTTCAAACCACAGGGTTCCGGAGCAAAGAATGCACCGATCGTTATCGGAACTTATGGTGATGAAGATGCGGCAAGACCTGTTTTACAGCCGGGAGAAGACTGGACAGTAAGTCATGTAATGAGTGCCAATGCAATGGTAGCCAATGCAAAAGTAAATTACGTAATCCAGTTCTATAACGTAGAATACTGGGAAGTAAGCGGTCTTGAAATCAAAGATCCTAATTCTGCAGAATATTTGGATCCTGCTTCCGGCAAATACATTGGAGCAAACGATTCTTCCAGAGATGTATACCGCAGCGGTATCACTGTTCAGGCAGAAGATGTAGGAACATTAGAACATATTTATATTGATGATATGATCATTCATGGCTTCCACGGACCACTGACCAATATTGGTAAAACATCCGGTGGTATCACAATGAATGTCATCACAAATAAAGACAGAGATATCAACAGATCTACACCAACACAGATCAATGATATCCGGGTTACCAACTGTGAAATCTATGATGTGGGACGTTCTGGTATCAACTTCCTGACACCATGGTCTTTCCGTACAGAGGAAAAATGGGGACCATTCAACTATGGTAACAGAAATTATGAATATCTTCCTTATGAAGATTTCTACATGGCAAACAACTACATCCATGACATCGATGGAGACGGAACGATCATTGATAACTGTTCCGGAGCAGTTGCTGAATATAACTTAGTAACAAGATGTGACCTTAGATCTAATCTCAGATCCCATTCAGCAGCAGTAGGTCTCTTTAACTGGAACTCAGATGATACTTATTTCCAGTACAACGAAGTGTATGATACACGCCTTGGTATCAATGGTACTGCAGGTGACGGACAGGGTATCGAAATCGATGCATTAAATGACCGTACATGGGTTCAGTATAACTATGTTCATGATAACATGGGCGGATTTATGATGTACTGTAATACAGGCGATTTCTATCGAAGCTTTGATGGTATCGTTCGTTACAACATCAGCCAGAATGATTATGCACATCCAACACAGGGTCTCTTTGATATTCATTCTGCAAACTATGGTACAGAAATCTATAACAACACATTCTATTTTACAGACAGAGTATTAAATTCTGCTGGTAAAGTATTCATGTTCCAGCGAGTAGCTGCTTATGAAATGATGAAATTCTACAACAACATCTTCTACTATGACGGAAGCAAAGATGCTGTAGAAGTAAATACCTTTGGTGACAATGTAATCGACTGGCAGAGCAATATCTTCTATCGTTTTGCGAGCCTCCCGGTTAATGATAACCCAAGCGCACCGAACATGAATGTAGATCCAATGCTTGAAAATCCGGGCAAAGGTACGACAGGAGAAGATGGTATTGTAATCAACCGTGATCAGAACGAAGTAATCGACTGGGCAGATGTAACATGTTACAAACTGAAAGAAGATTCACCGGCAATCAACGCAGGGGTTCCAGTAGAAGATAACGGCGGACGTGACTACTTCGGAAATGAAGTAAAAGGTATTCCGGATATTGGTGCTTACGAATCAGGAACTGTTTTATTAAAACTGATCTCTGATAACGCTGATATCGTTGTGGATCAGGATGAATTAACAATGACAGTTAGCAATAAAGTATCTGCAGAAACATTATTAAACAGCCTGTTCTATGAAGAAGGCGTAGAAGTAATCGCAAAACGTGGAGAAATGGTTCTGGAAGGCGGTATCCGACTTACAAATGGTGATATCGTAACAGGAAGTTATGATGGAGAAAGCATTTCTTATACAGTAAAAGTAACGGAAGGTACAACGGAAACCGGTTCTGTTATTCCGGCAGACCGTATGCTTGCAACTGCAGGTACAGAAGAAACGAAAAGCGAAGATGGAAAAGCTGCAAACGTACTGGATGGAAATACAAGTACTATCTGGCATTCAAACTACAGCGAAAATACTCCATCAGCAGCAGACAAATATCTGACACTGGAAATCAAAGACGGATATGAATATGAAGTAACAGGTTATGTTTATACACCAAGATCAGGATCTACCAGCGGTGCTGTAAACGGTATTATCACAAAATATGAAATCTATACCAGTGATGATAATGAAGAATGGACAAAAGTCAGCGAAGGAAGCTGGGCAAAGGATTCTGAAGTAAAAACAGTTGTATTTGAGGAAGCTGTAAGAGCAAAATATGTAAAACTTTTTGCAGTAGAATCTGCAAACGGATTTGTTTCAGCAGCAGAAGTAAGACTTCTTGGTCAGATTGTTGACACAGATGTACCTACAACACCGGAAGTGAGTGTAACTGATATTACAGCATCCAGCGTAAAAGTAAGCTGGACAGAAGCAACAGATACAAACGGTATTGCAGATTATGTATTACTTGTAAACGGAAAAGAGTTTGCAGCATTTGATCCGGATGTAACTTCTTATACAGTAAGCGGATTAAAAGCAGACAAAACTTACACATTCTCTGTATATGCAGTAGACAGCACAGGTAAAAAATCTGAAATGGGAACTGCAACAGCAAAAACAGAAGCAGACGGAGAAACAAAAGAAGAAGTTGTAAGACTTTCCGGCGCAGGCAGATATGAAACAGCTTACAAAGTAGCAGATACTTAC
>CAZRQV010000052.1:0-4723 GCA_964602445.1 uncultured Lachnoclostridium sp. | reverse complement strand
TCAGCTGATAGATGATGGCACAGATCATTTCCATGTGAGCCAGTTCTTCGGTACCAATGTCTGTCAACACTGCAGTGACTTCCCGATAAGGCATCGTATAACGCTGGGACAAATAACGCATAGATGCAGCTAATTCCCCATCGGGACCGCCAAACTGGCTTATGATGATCTGAGCTGCTTTTGGATTGGTCTGATTGATCTTTACCGGATACTGCAATCTTTTTTCATAATTCCACATATTCTAACATTCAACTCCTTCCCAAGGCCAAGGTTCATTTGCCCAACTCCATGGTATCCGATCACTGATGGTATGGTCGATCACTAATGGGGCATAATATTCAGCATATTCTTTCAGTGCATCCATGCGAAGTTTCCGGTATTTCTGAAAATAGGTCAGTGCATCCATATCATATGGATGGGTGTCTAAAAAAAGAGTTGCTTCATTTACAGCAAAACTGTACTGATTGATTTTGTCGATCAATGTTTTTCGGGAAGGTTTGGGAGCGGACGAAATGGAAGGTGATCGGGAAGCAGTTCCCATATTTACAGGAGAAGGATTGGTTCGGTATGCATTGGAGCAGGAAGTCTGTCTGTTTTCGATCATTTGCATTTACCTCTCTTTCCGCAAAATGGTTTGTTTAATTCCGGAAAAATGGTTCCGGCACAAAGTGCTTTGTCAAGAGTGTAAGTCTTACCGAAGTGCTGCCAAGGTACATAGGCCATTGCCAGCGGAAATTGTCCAAGGGTATCCATAGAATTATTGAGTCTGCCATAATTTTGGCGTCTGCATTCATTCATGATGAAATTCTCCTTTCAGATGTTCTCTTAATTAGTGTATGAAAACATTCTAAATTCGACACAGGCAAATATTGCAACATCACATAGAATCGGTTAAAATGAGAAAGCAGTAATTGGAAAAATAGTATTTTTAGAAAAGAATGAACTGCAGAAATGGAAAAATATGAAAAAACATGCATATTTGATCATGGCTCATACACAGCCGGAACTTTTAAAAATATTGCTCCGACTGCTGGATGATGAGCGAAATGATCTTTACATTCATATAGACAGCCGTGCAAATGATTATCCGATAGAAGAACTCGCCAAAGAGGTAACACATGCAGGCTGTATTTTTACGGAACGTACCGAAGTAATCTGGGGAACATATTCACAGATCCGCTGTGAACTGATCCTTTTAAAAGAAGCGGTAAAAAAAGAGCATTCTTATTATCATTTGCTTTCCGGTATGGATCTGCCGATTAAAACGCAGAATGAAATCTGTGCGTTCTTTGAAAAATATCAAGGATTAGAATTTGTAGATGAAGATTCAGCATATATCCATGAAAATGCGTTAGATCGGGTAAAATATGCCCATCACTTTTTTGGAAAAGCGGGAAGCTGGAAAGATCTTCTTGGAGCAGTCGAAACAAAAATGCAGAAAGTTCTGGGAGTGGATCGGACGAAAAAATATGGAGAAATCCTGTTTCAAAAGGGACGAAACTGGTTCAGCATTACGCAGGGACTGGCAGAGCTCATTGTAGAAAAAGAAGAGTGGATTCAGGAAGTGTTTGGAAAGTCCGTGTGCGGTGATGAACTGTTTTTGCAGACCGTTGCAAGAAACAGCAGATTTGCAGACAAGATCTGCAATCCCCATACGATGCCGGAAATCGCAGATACCAGATACATTGACTGGGAGAGAGGATGCAATAACAATCCTTATGTATTCAGAGAATCTGACTATGAGGAGCTGAAAAATACCAAAGCATTGTTTGCGAGAAAATTTGATTTAAAGATTGATAAAAAGATAGTGGAGAAAATGAGTGCAGATCTGTGCGGATCTGTGCAGAAACAGAGGATATGAATTACAAAATGTTAATGGACATGGCTGTAAAAGTAGGAGAACTGATGTTAAGCCATGGAGCAGAAGCTCACCGTGTCGAAGATACGGTGTACAGAATCTTAAAGACAGCAAATCTGCAGACCACAGAAGTGTTTGTGATCATGACAGGAATGTTTGCAACGCTGGCGGATCCGTCCATCGATACGATTACAGTTACCAAGCGTGTCAGAAGTCAGGGTAATAATTTAAAACAGATCTGCTTTGCCAATGAAATTTCCAGACAATATTGTGACGGTACACTTAGTTTGGAAGAAGCCTATGAGCTGATTTCTGAAGGCTGTAGCTGGGAATATACACGCAAAATGGGGATGTTTGGGGTCGTCCTGATCGTTGCCAGTTTCCCATTGCTGGTTGGTGGAACCTTTTTGGATTGTCTGGTTGCTTTTTTTGCCAGTTTTGTTATTGCACTGGGAATCTATGGAGCAGGAAAATTAAAAATGCATCCGTTTTTGAAAGATTTATCAGTTTCTTTTCTGGCCGGAGCAGTCTATCTCTTCTGGTATGAAATCATTCCGGTGCCGATTCATCAGGATGCGATCATCATTGCGTGCATCATGCCGCTGGTGCCGGGAGTAGCTATCACGAATGCCATCAGGGATACCTTAAATGGAGATTATGTATCCGGTGCGGCCAGAGCAGTGGAAGCATTTATCAAAGCGTTGGCGATTGCTTTGGGAGTCGGAATCAGTCTGATGCTGTTAGGAGGTACTTTGGTATGATCACACAATTAATTTCCGTATTTATAGGCGTGGTCGGTTTTGCATTAATACTGGAAGTACAGAAAAAATATCTGGTATATTGCGGGATTGCAGGAACGGTTGGCTGGGCTGTTTATTTACTGGGACAGCAGTTCCTTCCGGCAGGCAGTGTGTTTTTCAGTTCATTCTGTATTGCATTACTTTCACAGATTTTCGCCAGAAAGTTAAAATGTCCGATCACGGTTTTTTTGATTCCGGGGATTTATCCTTCGGTGCCGGGGGCTGGAATCTATCGGACGGTATATTACCTGATCATGGGAGAAAGCTCTCTGGCAGCCCATTATCTGATGCAGACATTGACAACCGCAGGGATGATCGCCCTTGGAATCTACATGGTAGACATTTTATGGAAACTGGGAAAAGAAAATTGACAACAGTTTAGTCCTTTACTATAATAAAGAAATCGACGGATAGTGAGATTGGAGAATAAAAAATGAAAAAAACATTTGTAACAAAAGAACAGGTGGAAAAGATTACGGAAAAATATCCTACACCGTTTCATTTATACGATGAAAAAGGAATTCGTGATAATGTAAAAGCATTGAAAGAAGCATTTTCATGGAATCCGGGATACAGAGAATATTTTGCAGTAAAAGCAACACCAAATCCATACCTGATTAAAATATTGAATGAGTTCGGCTGTGGCTGTGACTGTTCATCCATGACAGAGCTGATGCTTTCAGAAGCCATCGGCGTAACCGGAGAAAATATCATGTTTTCTTCCAACGATACACCGGTAGAAGAGTTTGCTTATGCAGACAAATTAGGAGCAATCATCAATCTGGATGACATTACACACATTGATGCCGTAGAAAAAACATTAGGTCATATTCCGGAAACCATCAGCTGCCGCTTCAATCCGGGCGGAATCTTTAAGATCAGCAATGATATCATGGACAATCCGGGAGATTCCAAGTACGGAATGACTACCGAACAGATTTTTGATGCATTTAAAATCTTAAAGAGCAAAGGAGCAAAAAACTTCGGAATCCACGCATTTCTTGCAAGCAATACGGTAACCAATGAATATTATCCGATGCTGGCAAAGATTTTATTCCAGTTGGCGGTGCAGTTAAAAGAAGAAACCGGAGCACATATTAAATTTATTAATTTATCCGGCGGAATCGGTATTCCTTACAGACCGGATCAGGAGCCGAATGATATTAAAGTAATCGGGGAAGGTGTGCGGAAAGCGTACGAAGAAGTATTAGTACCGGCGGGAATGGATGATGTAGCTATTTACACAGAGCTGGGTCGTTACATGATGGGACCGTATGGCTGCCTTGTCACGAAAGCAATCCATGAAAAACATACCCACAAAGAATATATCGGAGTAGATGCCTGTGCAGTTAATTTAATGCGTCCGGCAATGTATGGTGCATATCATCATATTACGGTTTTGGGAAAAGAAGAAGCACCATGCGATCATCAGTACGATGTAACAGGTTCCCTTTGCGAAAATAATGATAAATTTGCCATCGACAGAATGCTGCCGAAGATTGATATGGGAGATTATCTGGTGATTCATGATACCGGAGCACACGGATTCGCCATGGGTTACAACTATAATGGAAAATTAAAATCAGCAGAACTTCTCTTAAAAGAAGACGGCAGTGTGCAGATGATCCGACGCGCAGAAACACCGAAAGATTATTTTGCAACCTTTGATTGTTTTGAAGAATTTGATCGTTTAACAAAATAGAAAGAAAGTTCGAAAGTGTTAGCTGAGATCAATTACAGTGATTATGATTGAAAAGCATTTATGAGAACTCAAAATAAGTGGCAAAACTGCAAGTAAATATAAAAATAAATTTAAAGAGTTGCTGAAACTAGATGAGTGAATGATAAAAAGCGGGAAGTTGCATAATAGATGCGGAGTCCCGCTTCCGTTTTTTGTGTGAAAACTTGTTGACAAGTAAGCATTTTAATGCTATCATACCATTTGCAGGTGCACCGGATTCGGGAAATTGCGAATCTGATACGATGAAGAAAAAGCCTGTAAAATCAATAAATATGCGCAGGAGTGGCGGAATGGCAGACGCATCAGACTCAAAATCTGACGCTG
>CAZRQV010000051.1:0-4759 GCA_964602445.1 uncultured Lachnoclostridium sp. | reverse complement strand
CTCTGCTTTCTGTTCCAGCATTTTAATAGAGTTTAAGTAATCTTCCTCAACTTCACTAAGTGTCTTTGCTTTGTATTTTTTATATTCATCGGTTGCTTTATCCACTGCCTGTTTATGAGAAATACTTCCATTTCCCTGTAATAACTGTTCTCCACTCATGGTAAGGATCCTATCCAAATGGTCTGCCCAGTCCTGCATAGTCATAACCTGTTCTCTTTCTGCCTGACGCTCTGCAAAATCTAAGTATCCGGATACCAGCTGTCCCATAGAGCGAAGTTCTTTCTCATTTAGATAATTTTTTGCAACCACAGCTTCCTTTAAAGTCGGCTGCTTTCCGGCAAAGGTGGTAAGCCCCATAAAATCTTTTTCTGCATCTGCCCTCGTATAAATAACCTCAGCCGCTGTCTGACCATGAATCGCATAGTGGATCTTATTCTGCACTTTCTTGAAAAATTGAATAGAAATCTCCGCCTTTGGATCATAATCAATACTGGTCGCATAGATTTCAAGAACCTGTCTGTAAAATACCTTTTCAGAAGCACGAATGTCTCTGATTCTTTCCAACAGTTCCTTAAAATAACCGCCGCCACCGAGATTTTTCAAACGTTCATCATCCATGGCAAAACCTTTTTTCATATATTCCTTTAAAATATTGGTCGCCCAGATTCTAAACTGGGTACCACGTTTGGATTTCACACGATAACCAACAGAGATAATCACGTCCAGATTATAATAATCCACCTGGTATGTTTTTCCGTCAGAAGCAGTTGTTGCAAAATTTGCAACAACTGAATTTCTGACTAATTCGCCCTCTGTAAAAATATTTTTGATATGTCTGGAAATCGTCGATTTATCCCTCTGAAACAATTCTGCCATCTGGTCAATGGACAGCCACACCGTATCCTCATCAAAGGTTGTATCAATCTTAGTCAGCCCATCTTCTGTGGTATAGATAAGCATATGTGAATTCTGTATATTTTCCATTTCATCACCCTTTCCGTTATTTCTATGTTTTCAAACGATTTTCCTGACATCAGGAAAATCACATTTGGTTTGGACACTTTTTTCACGACCATTATATCATGCAATCTTTTGGTCATCAATGCATGAATCCGTAAAATTCTTCTCTGTTTCGTGAACCTTATTATTTTTTTCTTCCACATAAACAGGCGGCTCTGGAAGGTTGTCGATATCCAGAACCGCCGCATATTTTTCTATGAGATTTGCCAGTAAATCTGCAAATCCATTCCATTCATCATTATTCCATTGTGTTATATCGATCAGCCTCCCTTTTTCTGTTGTTTTTCTGTGTATATGCCTGAATGATCTCCGGCGGAATCCGGTCAAGAATCGCCTTTACCTGCTGATAATCACTCTGCAGCCTTGCTTCCTGTATTTTCTTCAAAGTGCTTTCTTTCTGGCTCTTTTTCAATTCTTCTGTCAGATCTTCGTTTTTCTTTTTCAATGCTTTTTTCTCAGATTCTGATGTGGTAAAACACTTTTCATATTTTTTCATCTGCGTATCCATGGCAGCCACATCAGGAATATATTTCTCAAGAAAATCAGCAATCTGTGCGGTACGTTCCTTATAATTCGTGAATTTCACATCAGAGAGCATGGCATCCAGTTTTTCCATCTGTTTTGTCAGACGGGTCATCTCTTTGAAAACCCTTGGCGGGATATGATTTCGTCCAGTCTCACTGGCACTGATTCCACGCTCCAAATTTGGAAACTTTTTTACCATATGTTCCCAATACCGATCCTGCCATTGGGTCAGCTTTTTCTTGTTTCCAAGAATCTCCTTGGCACATAACCGCTTGTCCTCTGTCAGAGGGACAAAGCAAAGGTGCATATGGGGAGTTTTCTCGTCCATATGCACCACTGCTGAAATGATTGTTTCCGGATTTTGATTCTGTTTTATAAATTCCAATGCTTCCTGAAAAAACGCTTTGATCTCACTCTTTTTCTTTCCTTTGAAAAAATCAGGCGTTGCTGTGATCAGTGCTTCTACCACACGAACACTGTCCGACCTTGTACGGCAGCCTGCTTCTGCAATCTGTCTTTCTGCTTCCGCTCGATATTTCCGTTCCGGTGTTACCAGATGAAAATTCAACTGGCTCCGACTGGTATCAATATCCGGATTACTGTTGTATTTTTCCTTGGTTCTTTCATTGTGCGATTCTATCCCGCTGATCTCCGGTCCTTTATATTTTGCAAATCTTAAGATTGCATACTGTGCTGTATTTCCCATTAGCTGTCCCTCCGTTTCTGCCATACAATGTCATATCCCAGCACATCTGCCAGTTCCACGACTTCTTTATAACGGATACTCTCTCTTTGCAGTTTCGCTGAAAGGTTGGAAACACTATCGCTCCAGCCATAGTCCTCCGAAAGTCTGTCTACCACATCCTGCATGGTGTATCCGGCACGTACGATCTGTGCCTTTATTTCATTCCGTACATTCATCATCTAAATACCTCCAAATTTTCTTCATACAAAAATGAAGCCGATACGCTCTCAAACATATCCGCTTCGCTATTTCGCAAATAATTCTGTTTTACCAAATCGATTTTTTATTTTTAAATACAATGTTCTCCCTGTCTGCTAAATTTTCGCCTTTCACTGTTTCATATCCTTTTTCATCAAACAGTAAAAAGCTGTATATTTTCGTAAAATCCTTTCACTTTTCAGATAAGCTTGTTTTAGTGAAATGATTTCACTTACCAATCAAAAAATTTGCTTTTTTCATTCTCAATGATTTTAAACGCCAAAAACAATATCTATTTCTGATCATGCCACTTACTATCATACGAGAAACTAGGGAAAATCGCTGCGTACATACGTACCACATAAAAATGAAAGAAATCATTCCCTCCACTCTTCCGGTACGTACGTACATTGTGAAACAGGGTAAAACCCGGTATGATCCGGTCGTAACACGGATTCGATCCCCTGAAATCCCCATACCCTGCGTCCTGCTGAGTTAATGACCGTATTGCAGTGTTTGATATTGTATTTTTCCGCATTTTTTACGACTGCATCGCTGAAACTCCTTGTCTTCAATGGAATCATGGAATTTTCCTCGCACCACATCTGATAGGTGGTATACAGTTCTTTCGAGCTGACCGCAGCATCCTCTCTAAACCGAATATATCCTTCGGAATCCATAAAATCAAAAAGATTGTTATTATCCCTTTTCACAGCTTCACGATTTCCTTTGATACGGTCGCTCTCCGTAAATTTGAAATGATTTGATACCAGTCGTTGCAATCCTTTAAACGCCCACAGAAAAATCCCCTCTGCTTCCAATTTCATCTTTTCCGCAAGGTCGGGATCATCAACTCTGCCAACCGGCTTTTCTTTGGTAGTCAATACAAGCTGTCTCCGGTAAAATCCGTCGCTTCGGTCATACAGTGCCTGCAGGTCTCCATTACTGAATGCCAGAAGTCTTGCATACATCCCCCCCTGATAACTCTGCTTCCCTTTATGCTCCAAATCCATCTTTCCCTGTGCTGTCACAAGGGATTTTACATAATTAGTCTGCCGCAGGGCTTCCATACGCATATCATCGTCCACACACAATAAAACGTGTTCCAGGTCAGCTCTGGCAAATCGGTTTTCAGAGATTTTTCCGATGCTTCCGTCCTTCATATTTGTTCCAAAGATACTGCCAAGCACCGCTCCAATCTGTGATTTTCCTTCTCCGCCGTTCCCTTTGATGACCATCATTCGCTGTCCTTTATTCGATGGAATCAGGCAATAACCGATAAATTCCTGCAAGGTCGGAATGTCTTCTTCGTAAAGCAATCCCTCTAAGAAAGCAAGCCAGCATTTTGGTGCCGGTGCATTTGGATCATAGGAGATTGGCAGACGGCTCTGCACGATCTGCTCCTTACCCTCTATAAAAGTTCCGTTCAAAAGCAATGTCCCATTGGCAAGATGGATCTTGTCCAATTCCGGTGGAAAATCCGGCACCTGTGCTTCTAATTTCAGCACTTCCATAATGTTACTGATTTTTCTGGGAATGTTATTAGCTGCACAGCCTTTTAGTTTTTCATAAATCTCGCCACGCAGCGACAATACATCCGTTACTCGTCCTTCGGGCGTAAAAAAAGCCCTGTTTGCAAAGATCAGCTTACGTTCCCGTAAAAAATCCTCACAAAACAGAGCTTCATTTGATTCCCCGGTGCTATTGAAATTAGTAATTTCATCAAGAAAATGCTCAGCAGCACCTACAAACGAACAGGCTGATTTTGCTTCTACGAAATACTAAATCCAAAGTTTTCGTTAAACAAAATCAGCCTGTTCTACTGCCACTGAAAGAAGTCTGCGAAGGAACATTCCAGCCCTTTTCCAGCGTCAGCGATCATCAAAGGTATAACACACTAGACTTTCCATGAAAAGGCGTGCGCCAACAGGAACGCTGTTCCCTTTGGATTCCCTTGCCGAAGGGTTGCTACTCGCCCCTTTGGAAACCCAGAGCCAAGAGATTGCTCCCTCTGGACTCCTGCATATATTTTCCTCGAAAATGGCACCCAAACTGTAAAAATGCAGTTTGACACCTTTTCTCAGAAAATATAAATATCGCTACAACTTCCCTTCTACATATGATTTTTAAATTGTAGCGGTATTCGTTCTGTCTCAATCGGTGTTTGAAAACAAGACAGAAACCTCTTTTTGTGAGGCTCACTTAGGGATTTGACGAAATAACAGTTTTTAAGTGAAGCCTTCAAATGGAACTCAAAATTAAATGACCACA
>CAZRQV010000050.1:0-4971 GCA_964602445.1 uncultured Lachnoclostridium sp. | reverse complement strand
GGAACAGGTGCACTTTCTGATGCAACTGTAAATGCAGTATTCGGATTAAAATAATCAAATCAGCATATTTTTGAGAGGTGGGAAACCACCTCTCATTTTTGTGGTATCAATGGAAATTCGCGGCATGGCAGCGTTGATTGAGAATCAGGTGTAAAACTTTTGGTGTGGATTTTGGAAGTTCGAAATTTTCAGAGACTTTGAAAATAGAACAAGAAAATCATAAAAAAAAGCAATATATTATAAGCAAAATGTATAAAAAATATGGAAAAACAGATGGAAAAATAGTATAATGGCATAAACAAATAAGAGAGGCGGAATACATTTGAAGAAAAAAAGTACTAGAATGATCATGATTGAAATTCTGGCAGCTGTTTTGGCGGTGTGCCTGTTTTTTGTGTGGAAAAATAAAGATTCTTCCGAAAATACACCGGGAATTCTGGATGAAATATACAGCTACAGCGGATATGCCCGTGTGGTTTCCGAAGAAGAATATGAATTTTATGAATATTTTGTAGAACGGGATCTGCCAAATGATGTTACCGGTGAAGAACTGGCGGAGCAGGTCAAAGTGTATGCCAACAGAGTAAATGCGATTTTCTATCTGGGAAATAAGCTGGGCTTTTGTGAGCCGTATTCTTTTGAAGTGCTGAAACTGCGTATGGAACAGGAAAATGCTTCCAGACAGGCAAAAAAAGAAAAAAATGAAGTAATCTACGGGGTAGAGCAGTTTAATTCCCTGTCTATTTATTTTCAGTATACGATGGATAATGTAGAATCAGCGATTCAGGGATATCTGGAAGAAAATGCCGATCAGGAAATCCTGAAAATGGCAGAAGATTATTATAACGAACATCAGGAAGATTTTCAGAGTATCGTAGAAGTGGTTTATGATCAGACCATTGACGGAGCTACGGAAACAATCACCGCAGATGCCGAAACATTAAGTTTTTATGGAAAATCAGACAAAGGTCTGGCAGATTTTCTGGGTGCTGCTCAGGTCGGTGATACTTATGAAGATGATTATAATTATCAGAACAGGGTCGTGGAAGTGAAAGAAGTTACTTATACAGAGTATGGGTATGAAAACCACGAATATATGGCATTGTACAGTCTGATCAGAAACGAACTGTATGATACAGTCATCAGCAGGGTTGCAGAAAGCAATCCGGTGGAATTTGAGTAGAACAGGAAAATCCTAATCCTGTTTGAAAATATAAAAAAAGGGGGAAATAAAAATGGTAAAAAGAAACCTTGTTAACCGTATTGCAGCCGGTGCTCTGGCAGCAATCGTAACAATGACCTCAGCTTTGACTGGTGTTGGAACCATGACTGTAAATGCAGCAGATTCTTACAGCTTTCAGGCAGAAAATCTTTTAGTAAATCCTGATTTTGAGTCAGATACACCGTTTGATGCAGCGGGCGGCTCACATGCAGGTAACTGGCATTTTTGGCAGAGTGCTTCTAAAGAAACCGAAGTAACTCATACAGGAAACGGAGCAGCAAAATTTACTGCTGGCCAGTCTTCTTTGGAACAGGATGTTTTAGCAGCAGACCTTGTAGAAGGTATGACTTACGTATACTCTGTATGGGCAAAGCTCAGCGATGAAGTAAGTGCTTCTTCTACAAACTACACAGTAGGTGTAAAAAATTACGGCGGTTCTGAACTGAAACAGTATATTACATCGACTGAATGGGAAAAGTATGAGATTGAATTCGTTTACACAGGCGGAGATGCTCGTGTTTATGGATGGGTAGAAGCTCAGGAAAACTCAGCAATTATGTATATTGATGATGCAAGCCTGATCGCAAAAAATTCTATTTCCAATGCAAAGATTGAAAATGGAAAGATTAGTGTAACATTTGCAAAAGAATTAGCATCAGCTCCATTAGTAGATGATTTCACAGCTACTTATTATGTAGGAGCAAACAGTAAAGATGCATCTGTTTTAAAATTAGTCACAGATCATTGGGACGCAGAAACAAATACATTGACACTGAAATTTGATCCAATCGAAAAACTGGCAGGAACAGAACAGCAGGTAAATGTATCTCTGTCTTATTCCGGTGAATCTGCGATCCATCTTGACTTTACCGTAGAAGCAGGAGAAGGATCTGCAGTTGTTGCAGCCATTGATTCTGTAAAAGCAGAAAATGGAAAAGTAACAGTGGTACTTGATCAGGATCCTACTGTAGAACCAAAAGCTTCTCAGTTTACCTGGGAATATAAACTGGATGACGGTACATTTAAGACACTTGCCGTAAGTGATTTCACATACGACAAAGCATCTAAGACAGTAATCGTTACAACAGAAGATGTTCGTGGTTCTGAAAATCATAAAGTAACCGTTAAAGTTACTTATGGAACATCTGTAAAAGAAGCAACATTCACTGTTGCTGGAATTGACGGAGCAATCTATTACGTAGATGCGACCAACGGTAATGACGCAAACGATGGTCTGTCACCGGAAACAGCATTCCAGTCAATTGACAAGCTGAACGAGATTACATTCGTACCGGGAGATCAGATTCTCTTCAAGAGAGGTGAAACTTTCACAGGATGCTTCAAACCACAGGGTTCCGGTGATGAAAATGCACCAATCAAGATTGGAGCATATGGTGACAGCGATAAGAGACCAAAATTACAGCCGGGCGAAGACTGGACAGTAAGCCATATCATGAGTGCGGATACTACAGTTCAGAATCCAAGCGTAAACTATGTAATCCAGTTCTACAACGTACAGTACTGGGAAGTAAGCGGTCTGGAAATCGTTGACCCAACACCACAGACAGATAACGGTCCAACAGCTACTTACTGCAGCGGTATCACAATTCAGGGTGAAGAAATCGGTGTTCTGGAACACTTCTATATTGATGACGTGATCATCCATGGTTTCCATGGACCGGGAACAAACATCGGTAAAACATCCGGTGGTATTACTATGAACGTTATCACAAACAAAGAATGGGATCGTTCCAAAGCAGTTCCTACACAGATTAACGATATTCGTATCACAAACTGTGAAATTTATGATGTAGGACGATCAGGAATCAACTTCCTGACACCATGGGCTTACCGTACCAGTGAAAAATGGCAGGGCGCTTACTGGACAGGAAGAGCTTCTTATGAATGGATGCCATACACAAACTTCTATTTAGGAAACAACTATATCCATGACATCGATGGTGATGGATGTATCATTGATAACTGTAAAAATGCAGTTGTTGAAAACAACCTTGTAACACAGTGTGTACAGCATCTTCACAATACTGCAAAAATGGCAGTAGGTCTTTTCAACTGGAACTCAGATGATACTTATTTCCAGTACAATGAAGTTTATGATATCCAGATTGGTGGAGATCAGGTTTGCAACGATGGTCAGGGTATCGAAATCGACGCATTAAATGATCGTACTTATGTACAGTATAACTACGTACATGACAACCGTGGTGGTTTTATGATGTACTGTAACGTAGGTGCAGGTTATAAAGGATTTGAAGGTATTGTTCGTTACAATATCAGCCAGAATGATTACGCACATCCAAGACAGGGTCTCTTAGATATCTATGCAGACAACTATGATGGTGCAATCTATAACAACACATTCTACATGACAGAACGTGTACTGAAACCAAACTCAGACCAGATCTTCTTATTTGCGACTGCAACATCCGCAGGACGTAACAATATGAAGTTCTATAACAACATCTTCTATTATGATGGTGAAACTCCTGCAGCAGCAAACCAGTTCGGTGATGCTTATCTTGACTGGCAGAGCAACATTTTCTACGGATTTACAAATCTTCCGGAAAATGACAATCCAAGTGCACCAAACATGAGCATTGACCCAATGTTAGTAGCTCCGGGTGAAGGCGGAACAGGTACTTACGCAAACGGCAAGATCACAAAAGTTGATTTATCATGCTACAAATTACAGGAAGGTTCACCAGCGATTAATGCAGGTGTTCCGGTATTTGACGAAACAAATACACGCGACTATTTTGGAAACAAAGTAACAGGAATCCCGGATATTGGTGCTTATGAATCAGGAAGTGTTTTATTAAAACTGGTTTCTATGGACGCAGATATCATTGTGGATCAGGAAGCAATGACAATGACTGTAGCAGATACAGCAAAAGTAACAGCCAGAACATTGTTAGACAGCCTTGTTTATGAAGAAGGTGTGGTTGTAGAAGCAGTTCGCGGAACAATGGCACTGGAAGGCGGTATCAGACTTGCTGACGGTGATGTGGTAACAGGAACCTATGATGGAGAAACAATCACATATACTGTAAAAGTAGCAACAGGAGAAATTGTAGAATCTGATGAGATTCCGGCAAATCACATGCTTGCAACAGCAGGTACACAGGAAACAAGCAGTGAAGATGGCAAAGCATCTAACGTACTGGATGGAAACCTCAGCACCATCTGGCATTCAAACTACAGCGGAGCTGCTCCAGCAGCAGAAGACAAATATCTGACACTGGAAATCAAAGACGGATATGAATATGAAGTAACAGGATATGTTTACACACCAAGATCAGGTGCTGGAAACGGTACAATCACAAAATATGCAATTTATACAAGTGATGATAATGAAAACTGGACAGAAGCTGCAACCGGTTCTTGGGAAAAAACAGCAACAGCAAAAACAGTTATGTTTGAAGAACCTGTAGAAGCAAAATATGTAAAACTTCTTGCAGTAGAATCTGCAGGCGGATTTGTATCTGCAGCAGAAGTAAGACTTCTCGGAAATGGCGGACTGATCGATACAGACGTACCTACAACACCGGAAGTAAGCGTATCTGATATTACAGCATCCAGCGTAAATGTAAACTGGACAGAAGCAACAGATGCAAATGGCGTTGTTGAATATGTATTACTCGTAAATGGTAAAGAATTTGCTACCTTTGATCCTGATGTAACTTCTTATACAGTAAGCGGATTAAAAGCAGACAAAACTTACACATTCT
>CAZRQV010000049.1:0-5028 GCA_964602445.1 uncultured Lachnoclostridium sp. | reverse complement strand
ATTAGCGAAAATACTGAGGGAATATCTCAGGTATCGCAAAGGACAGCCTACAGATTATGTGTTCTGCAACAGCAGAGGTGGCAAGGGAGATTTGCGTACTTATCAGGATATGTTGGCTGACTATAACCATAGCAGAGGAGTGCAGAAAACTTCAGCACATTTATATCGTCACACATTCGCTAAGAAGTGGATTCTGAATGGTGGAGATATCTTTCGACTACAGAAAATACTGGGACATAGTGACATTACAGTGGTGCGGGAGTATGTGCAGATGTTCGGCAACGATTTGTCACAGGATTTCAATCTTTTTAATCCGCTTGACCGTATGGAACTTTGCAGTGTGAAACCGAAACTGAGAATATCTTGCTGATGGATAGCGGAGGTACGGAGGTGTTTTCTGTTTTTTTACACTTGCTATTTTAGCGATGGTCTGCTTTTAGAATAGGTGGTGTTCTAGATTCGCCTCACGCAGAGCATGAGTCTCCTATCACACCACCTAAAATGTTCGGCTTTCGCCGAACTATAACATTTTTATTACTTACTATGAGGTATGATATATGTGTGATGATACATTGTTTGAGTTGATGAATAATTTGATACGGATGAAAACAGATTATGATTCCTTAGAGTTAATAACAAGTATATTAATAGACGAGTATCAGTATAAGGAACATCAGGAGCAGATGGTGCTGGTACTATGTCTATACCTGACACAGATACAGTCAGCTAGTCAGAAAATGGAAAGACAAATAGAGTGCATAGATGAATATATGAGAATATAGAAAAAATGAATCTCAAAATAAAAAGTCTAGAGCATGGGCTAAAACGTCCTATCTTAGCCCATGCTCTGTCTTTATAGTGTGGGGTACGTTTTTTCGCCCCACACATTTATCGTTTTTTTTTTTTATGTGATAAATAAAAAATTATGATTTTACTTCCGTACTTCCGCCAGTATGCTCTAAGTGACGGAATAATGTCTTGATTATGTCAACAGCCATAGCTTTTTCTTCTTTTGTTTTATCGCTTAGAAGTTGGGAAAGCTGAATTACACATGGGTCAGTGCCAGCAGTAACAGTATCAGAAAGAAGATAATCTACGGTAACATCTAAGCGGTTGGCAACTGCAATAAGATTTTCCAAAGTAAGACTTCTTTCTCCACGTTCAATTTGTCCAATATATGCTGTTGTGAGGTCAACGTCTTCTGCTAGTTTTTCTTGTGTGAGATTAAGTTTCAGCCGTTCTTCACGAATACGTTTTCCAAGCAATGCTCTCATAGATAGATACCTCCTGATACAACTAACAGCTCATATAAATGATACTGGAATTTTATGGAAACAAAAATATACTTTAAGTATCAATGACCTACGCTGATAGTTGCAAAAAGAGCAATACTTCTGTATAATTTTAGTAGAAATATACAGGAGGTAGCTACATGAGAATTATATTGAGCAGAAAGGGTTTTGATTCAGGAAATGGAGAAATACCTAGTCCGATCATGCCTGACGGCACATTACTGTCTTTGCCAATCCCAACAGAGGTTGGAGAAACAAGCTATCATGACATTGCCTATCAGGGCAAATCTTATGATGAGATAATCAGAGAGTTGAATCCAAGAATTGCAAAGAAGCTGGAAGGCAGGAAATGTCATGTAGATCCTGATTTAAGGTGTTCCTACATAGAACAGCCGACAGAATGGAAGCCTGCATTTGGACAGTGTGGTGTTAGTCAGCTTCATTTACAGAACCATCATGTAGGTGCAGGCGATTTGTTCTTGTTCTATGGTTGGTTCCGTCAGACAAAATATGATGAAAATGGAAAGCTTTGTTTTGTGAAACCAAAAGAGGATAAAACACCTGATTGCCATATGATTTTTGGCTATATGGAGATTGGAGAAGTGCTTACGGAGCAGGAAGTAATTGGAAGAGATTATCCATGGCACCCACATAAGATGATTCAGAATCCCAATAATGTGTTGTATATACCAAAGGCTAAACTTTCGCTGGATAATAGTTTAAATGGTTATGGTTTAGTGAAAAATGCACCGATTTGTCAGTTGACGAAAGAGGGATATCATAGAAGTGAGTGGGAACTGCCAGCGTATCTGCGTGACAATCATATTCCGATTACCTATCATGAAAGCGAAAATTATGGCTGGGCAAGCAATGCAGATTATTTCCAATCAGCTCGTATCGGTCAGGAGTTTATCATTCAGGCAGAGGTAGAACAGCATCCAGAACTGAAAAAATGGCTGTTGGAGATTCTGTCAGCAAATTAATGGAAAGCAGGTGGCTTCATGAGAACAGGCATTGTCTATCATCATAATTTGATTGAGGAAGAAATCAATGAATCATATGCAAGACACCCTGATGTCAATGGAGAAGAATATGTTGGCAGAATGATTTACTGTAAAAAGCTTCATAAGCTGACAGAACCATTGGCAGTTGATTGTAATGTTTGTCCATATTTTGCAGGATTTATGCAGGGTCATGGACATGAGTGTGCGTGGGAAGATGTACTGGACATTTCATACGTGCAGGGCGATGAAATGGTAATTCCTTGGGAAGACAGAGAAAGAGAAATGAAAAGAGTGTCAAAATTGGTTGAAAAAGGAGTGATTCCGTATGGGTGAGGGGAAAAGTAGGAAACCATCATTTACGAGTAAATCTGCAGAGGAATCAGCAGAACAAATAGGAAAAGCAGTTCAAGATTCAGCAGAAATGTCAGAAGCGGAAGAAAACGAATATGATGCCCAGTGGGGGTATTTTGACGATGACTGATATCGTGTAATTTGACAATTTTATACGGAGATACGGAAGTAAAAGCAGACATTTACAGCAGTGAGTGTTTGCTTTTTATCTTGTGCAAAGTGCTGAATTGAAATTTTTTAAAAAAATTTTCAATTTGTACTTCGGGCATGGGATTCTTTGGAGATTTGGTCGATTCTTAGAAAAATTGTTGAAAAACTGGACAAGCCTTTAGCCCCAAGAAAATTCGTACAAAATTGGTTTTGTGCACATTTTTCGTCTCAAAGTAGGGGGGATTTACAAAAAATGGAAGTAGTGATATTCTCAAAACATCAAAAAAATGTTGGAAAAATGTAGGAGGTAAAGCTTATGTATAGTAATAAGAAACTTTCTACAAATGATGAAATCCTGCTGGAAATTATGCAGGAGCAAAAGTACAATTTGACGAAAGACGGATTATACGCAACGCTGATCTATGGAGAACGAAAGAAAAATGTTTCTGTAAAGAGCAGCACATACAAAGATTATATCATAAAATTGTATCATGATAAAACAGGTCAGTATGTATCCGAAAAAGCTATTACGCAGCGTTTGAGCATCATTTCAGCTGAGATGGAATTTGAAAATGACTCAAATAAGTTGTACACTGAACGATATATCAAAGAAGATGATACTATTTTTATAGATATGTCGAATAGTGATTTAGAGTATGTTGAAATATGTGGCGGAGAGTATCATATCTATAGCTGCGAAGACGAGCCTTTATTTTGTGGAGAAGCAATACGCAAACCGATGGAAGTGCTTTCTATGGAAGAAGCGATTGAAAATATTACAGAGGCACCGTTAGATATTCTTGATAAGTATTTTAATCTTGAAGAAGACGATATGTTTTTGGTAAAAGTTTGGCTTGTAACCAGTATGAATCCCCAAATTAATATGCCACTTCTTTATCTGCTCGGTGGTGCAGGAACTGGAAAAAGTTCTATGCAGAGAATTATAGGAAAATTATTAGACCCAAGTTCACGAGGATTGATAAATTGGGACGATACAAATTTGAGGGATTTGTCTATTATGTTAGATAGATCGTATCTTGTTAATTTTGATAATGTCTCAAAAATACTTCAAAAGAAAAGTGATTTGCTCTGTCAGTGTGTTACTGGCGGAGAAAAGAGCTATCGGAGAAATTATACAGACAACGAAGAAATACAGTTTAATGTATCAGCAAGATTAACATTGTCTAGTGTGATAAATTGTATCAATCGAGAAGATTTGCTGAGCAGAACACTGACTGTGAATGTTCCCAAAATCAGAGACAGAGTAAGAATTAGGGAAGAGAACTTTCTTGAACAATTTGATAAGGAAAAATCTCAAATCATGGGAGAACTTTTTCTTGTGCTTTCTATGACAATGGAGAAATTCCCTGAATGGGAACAACAGCATATAGCTTATCATAGAATGGCAGGATTTGAAATATTCGGATCGCTGGTTGCTCACATTTTGGATGAAGAAGACGGATATGAGCGTTTTATGAAAATTATGCATGAAAAATATATCTTCCAAACAATTAGGGAAGATGATAGCAGAATATTCATAGCAGGCATGATGGAAATGTTGGAGGACGAATATGATGGCTATTATGAAGGGAGTCTCAAAAGACTTCATAGTAGAATATGTAATTGGGTGACGGATTCCCTAGAATCTTCCTATGTAGTGGAAACATGTATGAACTATGATCCATTTACAAAACTGATTCACAATAGGGAAGAACTTTTTTACAATTTAGGATACGATATATATTTTGGAAGAATGAAAAAAGACAATACTGCGTCTGTTACTATCAGGAAAAGAAATGATGATTGTGAGAAAACAGTATAAGAGATAATTTAAATGATATTATAGTGTGAATGAAAGATTGCACGTGTTAAGCTAAAGATTTTTCTTAAATGAAACTTTTTTAAGATTTTAATTCAATACTGAAATCATAACTGACTTTGTTAAGACTATATAAGAGACTTCTTAACTGGTTCTTATATGGTCTTAAATAAAGCGTGGTAGCAGTTGATTTCTTCTAAAACGATTTACTTTTTTATCATTTAGAGAAAAAATTATTTCATTATAGAGGTCGTTTGTATCTGACGTAAGATTTTCCTATGTGAATTGAATATCTTACGTGCAGAATGAACGAGGAATCTTACGAGTGTAAGAACAGAGTTTTGAATTTTACAGTGGAATATGCGCAGGAGTGGCGGAATGGCAGACGCATCAGACTCAAAATCTGACGCTG
>CAZRQV010000048.1:0-6980 GCA_964602445.1 uncultured Lachnoclostridium sp. | reverse complement strand
ACGCACCACTGGTATTAACAAAAGACGGCAGCGAAGCAGCTGCAGCAGATTATGTGGCAGCAAATGAAATCGCATCCGGTTATGTCCTTGGCGGCGAAGGAGCTCTTTCTAATGAAACAGTAGTTACTGTATTCGGACTGGAAAGTGCAGACGATATCGTTGCAAGATAATCGATCAACAAAATAAAAGTGAGCTCAGCTCATAAAATGCGAAGGGACACTCCATCAGGGGTGTCCCTTTTTGATCCATAGTAGAGAGGATTTTCAATACAATTTTTCGTGATGTAAAAGTTTTTCAGACAGGATACGCTGTTTTTGGAGTAGAAAAACGGATGCTTTATAACTTTAAAGCAATGACATTTTTTTGCTTTAATTCGTTGAAAAACATTGACAGAAATATGAAAGAAAGTTATTATCAAAGTATATCATGTCCATAGAACAAAGTGTCATACGCATGTGTTACAAAAAGGTTCTATGGAGAAGAACGATATTGGGATAAAAGGAAGGAGAAGACGTATGAAAAATCGAAATCGCGTACTTTCATTGTTACTTTCAGCGATCATGATGTTCAGTGTAATACCTGTACAGCCTGTATCTGCCAAAAACGCTGAAGAAAAGAATGAAATACAGATCGAAGCGATGGAGTTAGAAGGAGAATCACGACTTTCTGACATGGTCGCAGAAGCAAAAACTTCAGACAGAGAGGAAATACAGCGATATTCAGAAGATGAATTAGTAACTGTAATCGTAGAAATGGATGCAGCACCAGTGCTGGATTATTTTGGAGCCAGTGCCTATGCAGTGAATGCTGATGCAGAGGCAGGAGCAGCAGTATCTGAATTCCTTGTATCTGAGGAAGCAGCAGAAATTGCAGAAGAGATTACAGAACAGCAGAATGAAGTATTAGAACAGTTGACGGCAGAAGTCAGCGATGCAGAAGTAGTAGATCAGTGGAATTCCGTAACCAATGCGGTTGCAGTAAAAGTTCCATATGGTCAGCTGGCAAAGATCCAGAAACTGAATGGTGTCAGACGTGCATATGTAGAACACGTATTTGATCGACCGGAAGAACCAATCACAACAGAAGCAGGCGAAGTAGCCGGTTACAGCTATGATATGGTTGGAATTCAGGAAGTATGGGGAAGTGGATACACAGGAAAAGGAATGCTGGTAGCAATCCTGGATACAGGTCTTGATATGAACTGGCAGGCATATTCAGAAGAAGATCACCTGGTAACATCTCATGAAGCTTTCCGTGAAGATTCTTTCAAGAGTGCAGATGCGAAAGATGAATTACGTTATACTTATGAAAGTGTTGAACAGTTTTTAAAAGATAATACATTAAATGCAGAATTCAGAGGAGGCAATGAAGAGCTTACTTATGATTTTAATGCATTATATAAAAACTCAAAGATTCCGTTTGCATATGATTATGCAGATCTTGATCTGAACGTACAGCCGGGCAGCAGTTCTCATGGTACACACGTAGCAGGAACTGTAGGTGGTTATGTAGAAGATGAAGAAGGAAAAGTGAAATTTTCCGGTGTTGCTCCGGATGCACAGCTGATGATCATGAAAGTGTTCCCGGATGCAGATGGCGGAGCACAGGAAAGTGATATGGTTGCAGCGTTAGAAGATTCTGTAAAACTGGGTGCAGATGTAATCAACTTAAGTCTTGGTTCAGACAACGGTTTTGCAAAAGATGATACAATTCAGGAAGAATTGTACGATCGTGTACGTGCTGCAGGTATTTTATTAATGACTTCTGCAGGTAACAGTGCATCTTCTACTGCATATAACAATTACGGCGGAAGCAACCTGACAAGCAATCCGGAAACATCTATGATGTCTTCACCGGCAGTTTATGATTCCAACCTTGCAGTGGCATCGATCAATAACTCTGTAGATGTTGTAAGTGTATTTGACTGGACAGACAATGATGGAGAAGATCATCGTGTTGCTTATAATGACCCGAATGAAACATCCATGAAATATAAATTCCTTGGAGAAGAAGTGAAGATCATTCCGGTTAGCGGTTATGGTACAACTGCAGATTATGAAGCAGCAGGTTTCCGTAATTATTATGGTTATGGAGAAAAAGGGGTAACCGGTATTGCATTGGTTCAGCGTGGGGAAATCAGCTTTGTGGATAAGATCCAGAATGCAAGCTCTTTCATGTGGAGCTATTATGATTCTTCCAAAGGAACTTATGTGACAGATTGTCCGATTAAAGCCGTTTTGGTATATGACAATGTAGATGGTGATCTGATCACAATGAGCACCAGCGGTACTTATTTAACATCTGCATTTATTTCCAAGGCAGATGGAGAAGCAATCATTGAAGCAGTTCAGAATGGCTGCGAAGTAAAAATCCGTGTACAGAATGATGACGAACTGATCAAATGGGATCAGGCAGGCGAAATGTCTGAATTTACTTCCTGGGGTGCCGGTCCAGGTCTGGAATTAAAACCTGAAATCACAGCACCGGGCGGAAATATCTGGTCTTCTATCGTAGATGATGGAAATCGTTTGAGAGATCCGGAAAACTATAACGGTTCTTACGGTATGATGAGTGGTACTTCTATGGCAGCACCGCACATGACAGGTATCACAGCAGTAGTAGAACAGTATGTTCAGACAAAACATAATGATACAAAACAGTTAAATGCAGATCTGACAAGCCAGCTGTTGATGAGTACTGCAATTCCGCAGAAACAGAAAGAGGGCGTTTACTATTCTCCAAGAGTACAGGGGGCAGGTCTTGCCAATGCGGCAGCAGCGATCAAAACTCCTGCATACATTACAGTAGACGGACAGAGTGTAGGAAAACTGGAATTAAAAGACGATCCTGAAAAAACAGGAAACTATGAAATCAACTTTAATGTTCATAACATGACAGAACAGTCAGTTACCTATGAAGCAAAGGTTGTATTACAATATCCGGCAACAGAAACAGTCGAAACAGCATGGGGCGAACGAGAAGTGATGCTGGATGCAGATCAGACACTGGGCGAAGTTTCCTTAGGCACAGTGACAGTCGCTGCAAACAAAACAACAGAAGTTGCACAGACAGTTACTTTAACAGAAGAACAGAAAAAAGCATTAGATGCATTTGAAAACGGAACTTATGTAGAAGGTTTTGTAATCTTAACTTCTGCAGAAGAAGATGTTCCGCAGATTGGTCTTCCATTACTGGCATTTTATGGAGACTGGACCAGCGCTCCAATCTTTGATGAAAGCGTATGGCTGGATGCACCGACAGATGAAGTTACCGTATTAAATAACGAAAGCACATGGGGAACCAGTGATGTAGCGTACTATGACGGATACAGCTATTACACCTTTGGTATGAACCCATTCGATCAGGAAGGTGCAGCAAAATACAATAATTTCTATGACGGAAATATTACATTGGCTCCTGGTACAGGATTGTATCAGTCAATCAATGATTTCGTATTATATCAGTTAAGAGAAGCACGTGCCGTTATCGTAGAAGTACATGACAGCAATACTGATGAATTATATTATCATGATATTGCTACCTATCAGTGGAAATCTGTGTATAACTCCGGTTATGCAACAGCAATTCCAACTTCTGTAAGCTACTTTACCGGAAGCTACTGGACAGGTACTGATCGGGAAGGCAATGTACTGCCAAATGGTACACAGTGTACGATGACAATTACCGCATATGGTGATGGTGATTATCCAACAACTTATAATGAAACACTGGGACGTGTTACAACAGACTTTGATTCTCTCGTTCCGGGAGAAGTAGAACCGACCTTTAACGGACGTAAGATGGATATGACAGGAGACGTGATTTCCTTCTCCGTACTGATCGACACAGAAGCACCGGTTCTGGTGAACAATGCAGTCAGCTGTAAAGAAGTAGACGGCAGAAGCATTTTAAGCGGTTCCTTCAATGATGAAGATGGATCCATTGCTTCAATTGCGGTATATCCACAGGTAAAACGTACTTACAAAGAAGGATATGGTGATCCAAACTATTATGAATATGGTATGGATAAAGTAAATCCATTCCTGGATGTAACAGTGAATAAAGAAGACGTACATCAGAGTCAGTTTAGCTGTGATGTAACAGAATACGCTCATACAAATGAATCATATCAGGGCGAAAACAATTATTATAACTATGAATGGACAGGAAATGTCTATATCTTCGGTGGTGATTACGGCGGAAATGACAGAGGTTATGCAGTTACAGTAAATACTACACCGGGACTGGTACTCTCTCAGACTTCAGCTTTATTAAAGATCGGTCAGAGCTTTAATTTAAGTGTCATCGATAATACAGAAGAAAATACAGCAATTACACGTACTTCCAGCAATCCGGAAGTTGCAGTGATCAATGAGGAAGGTCTTGTAAAGGCACTTTCAGCAGGTCAGACAACGATCACAGTAAGCAACGGAACAAGCTCTGCAGTATGTATCGTAGCGGTACAGGAAGATATTACAGAGATTACAGACTTTAAACTGACCATTGACAAGTTCTCAGGATTAAAACCAAACGGTTCTGTTGTTGTCAGTGTAACAGATTTACAGCCATCAGGCGTTACTGTAAATTCTGCAGAATGGAAAGTCTACGAAGACGATCCGGATTTATATGAAGGTCTGTTGACATGTCAGCAGAATACTACAGACGGTATGACAGGAGAAATCTATTTACAGGCATCTGCAAGCGGTGATGATGAAGTTCTGATTCCTGGTTCCACAGGTTATCTGGAAGTTACTTTAAATCGTGTCGTAGATGAAAACGGTGAAGTAGTAGATCCTGGTGTAACACGCCGTATGACATTAGATTGGACCGATTTATACTATCAGACCACAGATGAAGACCTTATTTCTGATTTATATGGCGGACAGCAGACTGTTTATGTAGATCAGGGCGAAACAGCAATGCTGGTTGCAAAATATAACAATGCAAATATTCATCAGTCACTGGATGTAAAACTGTTCTCTACCGAAGGAGCAACCAATTACAGCTATTCAAATCCAAGAGAAACATCCAAAGGTGTTGTATTGGACGGACCGGATTTTGCACCTCTTGGAGGAAAATGGGAAGGAAAACTGGTAAATCTGGAAGGTTATCAGTTACCGGAAACTATTCAGGTAGGTTATGCATATCCAAATTATGATGGAAGCTGGTATGAATACTGGTGGGATGGAAATTACGGATATTTCACCTATGATTCTACTACCGGAAACATTGTTGTTAAAAATGCACCATATGGATCCAATAACCAGCTGATCATCCGTGCAGACGGTATTGTAAGTGAAGGAAATCCGGCAGGAGAACTGAGCGGAAAAACTTATACAAAACCGGAACCGCTGTATGGACCATTTGACTGGACGATCACAGAAGGAACCGAAACGTCAGGAGAACTGACAACAGAAGAAAACGTAAATGTAAATGGTTATGACAAAAATGTGGCATACTTCACACCGTCAGAACCAGGTGTATCCTATGTTACAGCAACAACAAAAGACGGACAGTATTCTGTAAACTTTGCAGTAATCAGCAATCCGGTTCTTGCAGAAGCATTAACACTGGATACCAATCGCGTAACATTAAGCGAAGGTGAAACATATACATTAACCGCAGTATTATCACCGGAACCTACATTAGAAGCAAATAAGAAACTGACATGGAAGAGCTATCAGCCGGAAGTAGCAACCATCGATGAAAACGGTATGATCACAGCAGTTTCAGCCGGAGATGCTTACATTAAAGTATGTACTTCGATTGCACCGGGAAGAGACGAAGAAGTTCAGTCTTACTGTCTTGTTCATGTAGATGCAAAAGCAAAACATACAGTAACATTCGTAGATTATGACGGTACTGTTTTAGATACCCAGACTGTTGCTGATGGAGCAAGTGCAGTAGCACCACAGGCACCGGAACGTGAAGGATATATTTTCAAAGGCTGGGATAAAGAATTTGAAAATGTAACTGAGGATATGACAGTAACTGCTGTTTATGAAAGAGATCCGGCAGATGACAGCAAAGACGTTCCGGTAGAAATGTACTTACCAACTGCAGGTTCTACACAGCCGGGCGGCGACTTATATGCAGCACTGGACGGCAACACAACAACCTTCTGGGAAGTAGCATGGGATATCGGAGCAACCAATCCGGAATTACTGTGGTACCAGATCGAATTAGAAGAAGCAGTAGAATTAGAAGCACTTCGTTACTATCCAAGAGGCGGATCTAACGCAGGCAACACCAACGGATTCATCACAGATTATCAGGTACTGGTAAGCAACGATGGAGAAAACTGGGAAAAAGTGGCA
This sequence comes from uncultured Lachnoclostridium sp., assembly GCA_964602445.1. Taxonomy (GTDB): domain Bacteria; phylum Bacillota; class Clostridia; order Lachnospirales; family Lachnospiraceae; genus HGM12587. Next base: position 663 of record CAZRQV010000048.1, on the reverse strand, counting down.
GAAGGTTCCTGGTCAATGGACCCAGAATGGAAGATCGCACAGTTTGACAAAGCGGTAACCGCAAAATATGTCAGATTATTTGCAACAGGAACTTATGCAGACGTAGGAAATAACACCAACATGTCAATCGCAGAACTCCGTCTGAAATCCGTAGAAAAAGTTGATTACGTACCAAAGGTAAAGAAAGAAGCTCTGGAAAAAGCAATCAACACAGCAAAAGCATTAACAGCAACAGATTATGTAGATTTCACAGCAGTAGAAAAAGCATTAAAAGAAGCTGAAACTGTATTTGCAAATGAAGAAGCAACACAGGATGAAGTAGATGCAGCAGCAGAAAGCTTAAATGCAGCAGTGAAAGCACTGGTGAAATTAGCAACTGCAGCAGATAAAGAAGCATTATCAGCAGCAATCGAAAACGCAGAAGCACTGAACGCAGCAGATTATGTAGATTTCACAGCAGTAGAAAAAGCACTGGCAGAAGCAAAAGAAGTTCTCGCTGATGAAAAAGCATCTCAGGCAGATGTGAAAGCAGCAACAACCAAATTAAACAAAGCAATCAAAGCTTTAGTAGAAGTGGTTGTAGAAGAAAACGAAGTAGTCAGACTTTTCGGTACAGACAGATATCAGACAGGAATCGCAGTTGCAGAAGAATTAAAAGCAGTT
>CAZRQV010000047.1:0-7864 GCA_964602445.1 uncultured Lachnoclostridium sp. | reverse complement strand
ATAATAACTGATGCAAAGTCAGATTGCAATTATTTTTCGCAGGAATTCCGATGAGAAGCTTTGGAAAAAATAGGAGCATATGACAGTAGCAATGGCTGAGAAAAAAGAAAACCGCATCAATGTATTAATAAAACTTATAAAAAAGATTAAATATATTAATTGTACTAATTCTGATGTTTATGATAGGATACTAAGGTGAAAAACATAGAATTGTATACAGCTGTTCACAGACCATGGAAGTGGACAGGAAAAAAGATAACCAAAGTACAAGGAGGTTACACATGGGTCAGGTAAGACGTATTTATGTGGAAAAGAAAGAAGCTTTTGCTGTAAATGCAAAAGAGTTACATAGTGAGATTAAAAGTTATTTGGGAATTGATGAAGTTACCGGAGTCAGGGTACTGATTCGTTATGATGTGGAAAATATTTCTGATGAAGTATTTGAAACCGCATGCAATACTGTTTTTTCTGAACCGCCAGTTGATGTTTTATATAAAGAAAGTTTTGAGATTGCAGAAAATGCAAAGGTATTCAGTGTGGAATATCTTCCGGGACAGTTTGACCAGAGAGCAGATTCTGCAGTTCAGTGTGTGAAATTTTTAAAAGAAGATGAAGAACCGGTGATCACAACTGCAGTTACTTATGTGATCGAAGGAACGATTACAGATGCACAGTTAGAAAGCATCAAATCTTTCTGTATCAATCCGGTAGATTCCAGAGAAACAGGTATGGAAAAACCGGAAACACTGGTAAGCAAATTTGATGAGCCGGAAGATGTAAAGATTTTTGACGGTTTTAAAGATATGGAAGAAACGGCATTAAAAGAATTGTATGATTCTTTAGGTCTTGCCATGACATTTAAAGATTTCCAGCATGTGCAGAACTATTTCCATGGAGAAGAACAGAGAGATCCTTCCATGACAGAAATCCGTGTGCTGGATACTTACTGGTCTGATCACTGCCGTCATACAACATTCTCCACAGAATTGACAGATGTGGCATTTGGTGAAGGCTATTATAAGGCTCCGATCGAAAAAACTTATGAAGAATATCTTTCTGACAGAAAAGAGGTTTACGGAGATCGTAAAGATAAATTCGTATGTCTGATGGATCTTGCCCTGATGGCAATGAAAAAACTGAAAAAAGAAGGAAAATTACAGGATCAGGAAGAATCCGATGAAATCAATGCCTGCTCTATCGTTGTACCGGTAGAAGTAGACGGTCAGGTAGAAGAATGGCTTGTAAACTTTAAAAATGAAACACATAACCATCCAACAGAAATCGAACCGTTTGGCGGTGCTGCAACCTGCCTTGGCGGTGCGATCCGAGATCCATTGTCAGGACGTACCTATGTATATCAGGCAATGCGTGTAACAGGTGCCGCAGATCCAACCAAATCAATGGAAGAAACGTTAAAAGGAAAACTTCCGCAGAGAAAACTGGTAACAGGTGCTGCAGACGGTTACAGTTCCTATGGTAACCAGATCGGTCTTGCAACCGGTTATGTAAAAGAAATCTATCATCCGGACTACGTTGCAAAACGTATGGAAATCGGTGCAGTTATGGGTGCAGCTCCAAGACGTGCGGTAATCCGTGAAACATCAGATCCGGGAGATATTATCATTCTTCTCGGAGGACGTACCGGACGTGACGGATGCGGCGGTGCAACAGGTTCTTCTAAAGTGCATACAGAAAGCTCTATCGAAACCTGCGGAGCAGAAGTACAGAAAGGAAATGCACCGACAGAACGTAAGATCCAGAGATTATTCAGAAGAGAAGAAGTAAGTAAGCTGATTAAAAAATGTAACGACTTTGGTGCCGGCGGAGTTTCTGTAGCAATCGGGGAACTGGCAGACGGTCTGGTCGTAAATCTTGATAAAGTACCGAAAAAATATGCAGGTCTGGACGGAACTGAGATTGCGATTTCAGAATCCCAGGAACGTATGGCTGTTGTGGTAGATCCGAAAGATGTTGCAGAATTTATGAACTATGCAGCAGAAGAAAATCTGGAAGCAACAGAAGTAGCAGTTGTAACAGAAGATCCACGTCTTGTTCTTCAGTGGAGAGGAAAAGACATTGTAAATATTTCCAGAGCATTCTTAGATACCAACGGTGCCCATCAGGAAACAGCAGTGGCAGTGGATATGCCAAGCGAAGAACATAGATATTTTGAGAAAAAAGAAGTTGGCGATGTCAGAGAAGCGTGGTTAAATACGTTAAAAGATTTAAATGTATGCTCTCAGAAAGGCCTTGTAGAAATGTTTGACGGTTCCATCGGAGCAGGAAGCGTGTTTATGCCTTACGGCGGTAAATATCAGCTGACAGAAACACAGACGATGGTAGCCAAACTTCCGGTATTAAAAGGAAAAACAGATACAGTTACAATGATGAGTTATGGATTTGATCCGTATCTCTCCAGCTGGAGTCCATATCACGGAGCAATCTATGCAGTCGTAGAATCTGTTGCGAAGATCGTAGCTTCCGGCGGTGATTACAGCAAGATCCGTTTTACATTCCAGGAATATTTCCGCAGAATGACAGAAGATCCACATCGTTGGAGCCAGCCGTTTGCAGCACTTTTAGGTGCTTACAGTGCACAGATGGGATTTGGACTTCCATCCATCGGCGGTAAAGACAGTATGTCAGGAACCTTTAATGACATTGATGTTCCGCCAACACTGGTATCCTTTGCAGTAGATGTGGCAAGTGATAAGACCATCATTACTCCGGAACTGAAAAAAGCAGGCAATAAACTGGTTCTTTTCGGTATTCAGAAAGATGAATATGATCTTCCTGATTATGCTTATCTGATGGATCAGTATGGTAAATTCCATGAAGATATCAAAGCAGGAAAGATTGTTTCCGCATATGCATTAGATTCTCATGGTGTGATCTCCGCAGTGAGCAAAATGGCATTTGGTAATGGTCTTGGAGTAAAACTGGAACACAACTTAGATCCGAGAGATGCATTTGCACCGGGATTTGGATGTATCGTAGCAGAAGTACCAGCAGAAAAAGTAGGAGAACTTTCCGGACAGTATACACTGATCGGTGAGGTAACCGAAAAAGACTTCTCTTATGGTGATGTTGTGATCAGTCATGAAGAAGCAGTGGAAAACTGGAAGGCAACACTGGAAAATGTATTCCCAACCGTAGCAGTGGATGGAAAAGAAGCAGTGGAAACCCCACTTTATAAAGCAGACAGCATTTATGTATGCAAACATAAAGTTGCAAGACCAACTGTATTTATTCCGGTATTCCCGGGAACTAACTGTGAATTCGACAGTGCAAAAGCCTTCGAACGTGCAGGTGCAGATACCATTGTAAAAGTATTTAAGAATTTAACAGCAGAAGATATCAGAGAATCAGTAGATGAATTTGAAAAAGCCATTGGACAGTCACAGATCATCATGTTCCCAGGCGGATTCTCCGCAGGAGATGAACCGGACGGCTCCGCAAAATTCTTTGCAACTGCATTTAGAAATGAAAAAATGAAAGAAGCAGTCATGAAGCTGTTAAACGAAAGAGATGGTCTGGCACTTGGTATTTGTAACGGATTCCAGGCACTGATCAAATTAGGACTGGTACCGCATGGTGAAATCGTTGGACAGACCAGTGATTCTCCGACATTGACATATAACACCATCGGACGTCACATTTCCAAGATGGTTTATACCAAAGTAGTGACCAATAAATCCCCATGGCTGCAGGAAGCAGAACTTGGCGGTGTTTACTGTAACCCGGCTTCTCACGGAGAAGGACGTTTTGTAGCAAGCAAAGAATGGATCGACAAACTCTTTGCAAATGGTCAGGTAGCAACTCAGTATGTAGACCTGAACGGAAATGCATCCATGGATGAAGAATGGAACATCAACGGTTCTTATGCAGCGATCGAAGGAATTACAAGCCCTGACGGACGTGTGTTAGGAAAGATGGCACATTCAGAAAGAAGAGGAGATTCTGTAGCAATCAATATCTATGGAGAACAGGATTTGAAACTCTTTGAATCCGGTGTAAAATACTTTAAATAAGATGTGAAAATCGTAGAATGTTTTTAAGAAAAAAGCGGTCCCTTTACGAAAAATTGTAAAGGGGCTGCTTTTTGATATTTTGCTCTGTTTTTTTGTTTTCTTAAATGATTATATTGACAATATAGTGTATATATGATATATACACTATATAAGGAGGTTTGCAGATGGATATTATAATCAGTAATTCCAGTGGAAAACCGATCTACGAGCAGATCACATCCCAGATTAAGGGGATGATTATGAACGGAACTTTAAAAGCAGGAGATGCCTTGCCGTCTATGAGACTGCTGGCTAAGGAGCTTCGGATCAGTGTGATCACCACCAAACGGGCTTATGAGGATCTGGAACGGGACGGATTTATTACAACGGTAGTAGGAAAAGGCAGTTTTGTGAAGGAAACGGATACAGAATTTGTGAAGGAAGAGCAGTTAAGGCGTGTAGAGGAACAGCTGCAGGCAGCGATTGACCTTGCAAAACAGTATGGCATCGATTTGCCAGAACTTAACGAACTGATGACGATGCTTTATGAGGAGGCATGATATGGAATATGCAATCGAAGTCAGTAATCTGACAAAATATTATAAAGATTTTACATTAAATCATATAAGTTTTCAGATTCCGAAGGGATCTGTGGTTGGAATGATCGGAGAAAACGGAGCCGGAAAAAGTACCACGATCAAGGCAATTCTGAATTTAATCTGCCCGGAGGAAGGAAAAATAAAGGTTCTTGGACAAGAAAATGGTGCGGAAGAATGCAGCGTCAAAGAGCAGATTGGTGTTGTCCTGGATGAAAGTTATTTTCCGGAAAATTTAAAGATTCCACAGATTGCAAAAATTATGAAAAACCTATATCAGAACTGGGAAAATGAAACGTTTCTGGAATATTGTAAAAAATTTTCCCTTCCGGCAGAGAAGACCTATAAAGAATTTTCCAAAGGAATGAAAATGAAGCTTTCCATTGCAGTGGCGCTCAGTCACCAGACGAAGCTGCTGATCCTGGACGAAGCAACCAGCGGACTTGATCCGGTGGTGCGAAATGAGATTTTGGATATTTTTCTCGATTTTGTGCAGGAAGAAGATCACACAGTTTTCTTATCTTCTCACATTACCAGTGACATAGAGAAAATCGCAGATTATATTCTTTTGATTCACGATGGAAAATGTCTGTTTTTTGAGGAGAAGGATCATTTAATCTATGAATATGGTATGGTACATTGCAGGGAAGATCAGGTGAAGGAACTGAATCAGAAAGAAATCCTTGGAATGAGAAAAAATGCGTTTGAAACGGAAGTCCTGGTGAAAAACCGCCGGGAACTGGAGCAGAAGAACCGGGAGCTGATCGTTGATAGGGTATCGATCGAAGATATTTTACTTTACATGGTCAAAGGACAGAAGGAGGAGTGAAAATGCGTGGATTATTGTTAAAAGATTTTTATAATCTTCTCAAACTTCTGAAACAGTATCTTATTATTTTTGCCGGAATGACCATTTGGGCATATTTTATGAAAAGTCCGATTCTTGTAGGATTTTATGCGATTTTTATAAATGCATCGCTGATCCTTAGCAGCTTCAGTTATGATGAATATGCAAGATTTGACAAATATGTCCTGACAATGCCGGTCAGCCGGGAAATGCTGGTGAGAGAAAAGTATGTATTACTGCTGATTTTGATGGGCAGCAGTATGGTACTTGGAATTTCATTGTCAGGAATTTTAAACAGAATGGTCGGAGACGAAGCTTTTAGGGAAATTGCGGTCACATTGCTGGCAATCGTCTGCCTGTTTTTGATCAGTTACAGCATTGTATTTCCGAAAATTTTTCAATCCGGAGTTGAAAAGGCAAGAATCCCGCTGGTCATTGTTTATCTGGGGATTTGTGTAGTTGCTTATGGAGGAATGAAAGCAGCAGCAGAAATGAATCTTATTGAAAAGATGATAGATTCTGCTTGGCTTCTATCATGTCTGCTGATATTGACTGCAATCGCAGGAATGGTCGTTTCGTATGTGTTTTCCTTAAAAGTCATTCGGGAAAAAGAGTGGTAAAATCAGTAAAAAAAGGATTTCTTTCCATAGGGAAAGAAATCCTTTTTCTTTAGGAGGGTTATCTCTGTTTAAAGGTAGCGCATTCTGTCTGACCGCAGTTGCATGCTTTGGCACCTGTAATATCTACAGAATCTGCAGTACAGTAGTTATGATGATTGTAGGTACAGTTTTCTACATCACATTTGATTCCGGTTGCTTTTTCAGCACTGCCATGAAGTACGTTGGAAACAGCTCCTTTTTCCTTGGCGAAAGAACTGCAGCAGGTCATGTCAGAATTGATCGCACCTTTGCCGGAAACTTCAATCTCTTTTAAACAGCAGAGTCGGTCTTTGTTGTGAACACAGGTACAGACAGTACATCCAAGATTTGTCATAATAAATTACCTCCGATGATGAAAAATAATGTGTTGCTGATGAAAAACCTATGATTTTTTACATCAGTAACAAAATGACAGCAGTTCTTATGAAAAATCTGCTCTATGAATGATTGATTCCCTGTTTTGACACGGAAAACAGATTGTTTAGATCAGCAATAAGAACTGTGTGCAGAAATAGTATGTCCGGAATTTATTTTAAAAATCCACGAAAAATTTATAAAGAAAATTTTAAAAATATAAGAAATAGTAATTGACTTTAAGATTTGAGTGTGCTATTATAACCGAGGTAAAGAAAGTAGAGTATCCACTCTCACCGGGCACAAAGGAGTGACCACGGTTCAATATTTAATAAATAATTCGAGGGAATTGTGTTATTTATGTGTATGTTGGGTGGATTGATGAATGTTCATCCTTTTTTTATGCGCAAAAAAGAAAATCAGTCATAGATTTTCGAAGGGTTACTGAAACAGAAAACACAGTAACGCGAAATGTGTATTTGTCTCATGGAGGTGCAAGGCAATTAGCGATTTAATGATTAATGAACAGATTCGTGACAAAGAAGTAAGAGTAATCGGAGCAGATGGCGAAATGATCGGTATCATGTCTTCCAGAGAAGCTCAGGCACTGGCAAGAGAAGCAGAGTTAGATCTGGTAAAGATCTCTCCAAACGCAAAACCGCCAGTATGCAAGATCATCGACTATGGTAAATATCGTTACGAACAGGCAAGAAAAGAAAAAGAAGCCAAAAAGAAACAGAAAACAATCGAAATCAAAGAAATCCGTCTTTCTCCAAATATTGAAGAAAACGATTTAAACACAAAGGTTGCCAATGCGAGAAAATTCCTTACAAAAGGCGATCGAGTAAAAGTAACACTGAGATTCCGCGGACGTGAAATGGCGCATGTACAGAGCAGCAAACAGATTTTAGATGTATTTGCTGAAAAGCTCAAAGACATCGCTACAGTAGAAAAAGCACCGAAGCTGGAAGGTAGAAACATGTCAATGTTTTTAACTGAAAAACGTTAGTTCAATAACGCCGGTTAAAATATAGAAAGCAAACATTACAGGAGGACTAAACATATGCCAAAGGTAAAAACAAGCAGAGCAGCTGCAAAACGTTTCAAAAAAACAGGATCAGGTCAGTTAAAGAGAATGAAAGCTTATAAGAGCCATATCTTAACAAAGAAGAGCACAAAGAGAAAACGTAATCTTCGTAAAGCAACTACAGTAGATGCTACAAACGTAAAGAACATGAAGAAGATTTTACCGTATTTATAAGATTTGAGGAGGAGAAAAAGACATGGCTAGAATTAAAGGTGGCTTAAACGCAAAAAAGAAACACAATAGAGTATTAAAACTTGCAAAAGGTTACAGAGGCGCTCGTTCTAAACAGTACAGAGTAGCAAAACAGTCTG
>CAZRQV010000046.1:0-7890 GCA_964602445.1 uncultured Lachnoclostridium sp. | reverse complement strand
CATTAAACGCACCACTGGTATTAACAAAAGACGGCAGTGAAGCAGCTGCAGCAGAATATGTAGCAGCAAATGAAATCGCATCCGGTTATGTCCTTGGCGGCGAAGGTGCTCTTTCTAATGAAACAGTAGTAACTGTATTCGGACTGGAAAGCGCAGACGAGATCATTGCAAGATAATCGATACAATAAAAAACAAACAACAGGAGGGCACCCCTTAGGGGATTGCCCTCCTGTTGTTTGTTACTTTATAGGAAAGACTTTGTACATGAATGTATGAAGATTATGGATTTTTATATGAAATAAAAGCAATCAGTGCAGGATGCGCAGCTCGCGGAGAGATTTCCAATCTGGAGAGGATTTCTTATGTTAAGCAGGGGAATATATTTGCTCATAGTTCCCCCTTCTACTGTTTTTGTATGAAAGAGTAAATGTCGACTGTGCAAGAAAGAATTTCACCGCATAAGTGATATTTGATTTGAGAATTTCCTGCAGAATATGCTAGAATTGTGCTGAGATCAAAGAAGTAGAAAATAGAAATGGGAGGCATCGGTCAAAATGAAAGGAAGTTTGGGAATTTATGTGCATATTCCATTTTGTGTGAGAAAATGTCAGTATTGTGATTTTCTCTCAGGACCTGCCGGAACAGAGATACAGAAGCAATATGTAAACCAGCTTTTAAAAGAAATAGAACGTAATCGGGCACTGTTACAGCAGCATAGGACAGAAACTGTTTTTTTCGGCGGAGGAACACCGAGTCTTTTAGAGGGAACAGAAATTGTCCGGATCATGGAAGTACTGCGTTATTATGGCAATTTTTCTGGGGATGCAGAAATTTCCATTGAGGCAAATCCGGGAACGGTGACGGAAGAAAAACTGCTTCTGTGGAAAAAAGCAGGGATCAACCGCATCAGTTTCGGGCTGCAGTCAGCAGACAACGAAGAGTTAAAGAAGCTTGGAAGAATCCATACGTGGGAAACCTTTGAAGAAAATTATGCCCTTGCCAGAAAATATGGTTTCCAAAATATAAATGTAGATTTGATGTCAGCGCTGCCGGGGCAGAATCAGGAAACGTGGAAAAAGACCATGGAGCGTGTGACGGCATTGAATCCGGAGCATATTTCAGCGTACAGCCTGATCATCGAAGAAGGTACTCCTTTTTATGAACAATATGAAAATCATCCGGAGCTTTTGCCTTCGGAGGAAGAAGAACGACAAATGTATTATGAAACAAAGCGGTTTCTGGCATCGAAAGGGTATGAGCGATACGAAATTTCCAATTATGCGAAACCGGGCTATGAATGCCGTCATAATCTTTCTTATTGGGACAGAGTAGATTATCTGGGTCTTGGTTTGGGAGCTGCATCTCTTCTTGGAATGATGCGAAAGAGCAATCAGACCGTGCTTGAGGAATATTTAAAAGGAAATTTTGAAGGGGAAACAGAGATTCTGGATGACACTGCTGCCATGGAAGAATATTTTTTTCTGGGACTTCGCAAAATGCAGGGGGTGGATTGGAGCTGCTATCGGTCACAATATGAAAATGTGGTACAGAAGCTGGTGGCAGAAGGTTTACTGGAACAGGAAGGAACCAGAATCCGTTTGACAGAACTGGGAATTGATGTGAGCAATCAGGTACTGGCAGAATTTTTGGTCGATGAAACGATATAACAGACAGAAAATAGATGGAGAAACATATGAATTTGGATTTTTTAAGAGAGCAGAAGGTAAGTGAAAATTTACTGAAAGAAGTGGAAAATTTCAGAGCGCAGTATCCGGCAGAAACAGCTGTGAAGGAACGGATTCCGCAGCCGCCCATTCCGTTTTACGGAAAAGAAATTTTAGAAATGTCAATCGCAGCACTATTAAAGGGAGAAAATCTGCTGTTGTCTGGCGGTAAGGCGACCGGAAAGAATATTTTGGCAGAAAATCTGGCATATATTTTCGGAAGACCTTCCTATAATATCTCATTTCATGTCAATGTAGACAGCGGAGCCCTGATCGGTACCGATACTTTTGTAAATAATGAAGTTTGTCTGCGCAAGGGAATGGTAACACTCTGTGCAGAACATGGAGGGTTCGGTGTCTTTGATGAAATCAATATGGCCAAAAACGATGCAGTGTCCGTACTTCATGCGGCACTGGATTATCGTGGAATCATTGATATTCCGGGATATGACCGGATCAAACTCCATCCGGCGACGCGATTTATCGGTACGATGAATTATGGATATGCCGGTACGAAAGAATTAAATGAGGCACTGGTATCACGATTTATGGTGATCAATATGCCAAAGCAGGATGAGGAGACTATCGGACGGATTTTAAGAACCTATTTTCCGAATGCCAAAGAACATGCATTGGAACAGTTTACCGGACTGTTTCTGGATCTTCAGCTGAAAGCAGAGCATAGTGAAATTTCCACCAAGTCACTGGATATCCGTGGAATTCTGGGAGCATTAAAGACCATTCAGACCGGATTAAAGCCTGTCAATGCAGTCAGCATGGGAATTACCAATAAAAGCTTTGATGTATTTGAGCGGGAAATCGTGGAAGATATCGTGATGACCAGAATTCCGGAAGACTGGACAAGGGATGATGTATTTTAATGGAAGAAACAAGAGATTTATATGAAATAGAAAATCGAATGAAAAATATGCTCTGGACTGTCAGCGGTGATTATACGTTGGAGGCAAAACTAAACGGAGAAGCATTTTTGCATTCCAAATACAGTGCTCTTTATGATGCCATTAAGCAAGGGGCTATGGCAAAATATTTTTCCATGGACGAATACAGTATGTATCTGATCAAAAAGCTTTACTATGGAGCAGATGAGAACGGCTTGATGCGGGTTTCCGGAATGTGCATTGATATGGCATGCGGAGAAAAAATCGGGGCAGAACGTCAGGGCGTAAAAAATATGAGAAAACGTGCGTATGAAGAGATTCTGGACAAAGATTTCTCTCATATGCAAAGTGATGAAAGTCTTGGAAAACTACGTTTCTCTATGCTGAGAAGGGAGTTAGATCCTTCCTATCCGTTGGAACAGCGGATAGAAGCACAGCTGCAGCATCTGCAAAGTCTGAAATCAGCAACAGAGACGATGGAGATCATCCGGGTGGTAGATGCGCTTTACAATCTTTGCGTGGATCCTGAGTTTGAAAAGAAGCATGGAACGTTGGAAAAGGTGCTGGATGTGACCTTTGAAGATCTTCAGGAATTTGACTGGAAAGATTTTCTGACGGAAGAACAGTATGAAAGCATGTTGGAACAGATGCAGACTCAGGTGCTGGAAAATATGACGGAGCTTTCCGATGAAAATAAAGAAAAGCGCAGAAAGGGCAGAGGCCGTATCATTCTGAACGAAGAAGCTTTAAAAAAAATGTATTCCTATATTGAGTGGAACTATGGAAAAAGCTATCTGACGGAATTAGAGCAAAAACAGCTCAATCATCAGTTATGCCACGGAGCCCACAAAGGCTGTACGATCTACATGACAGAAGGCATTCTGAAAAATCCGGTAGCTGTCAATAATACGTATGTGCTGGTACAGCGCTCCAGGGAAATGAATCTGAGTACCTACCGGCAGAATACCAATGTGACCAAGCGGAATATCGAAATCTTGACTTCCACACTTTCCAGAGCGCTGCGGGCAAGAAATGAACGGGAATATGTACCGGCACAATATGGATTGCTGCGGCCGGAACGTTTGTGGAAGGTTGGACGGACGAGAGAAGCGCTGGTCTTTGATAAAGAAACGAAAAAGCAGAATGAGGAATTTGTGGTAGAACTACTGATCGACGGCTCCGGATCTCAGCAGAAACGTCAGAATTACGTAGCACTGCAGAGCTTCGTAGTATCCAGAGCGTTGTCTGAAGTAGGGATTCCTCATCGGGCGATGAGTTTTTGCACCTTCTGGGATTATACGATCCTCCATCGATTTCGGGATTATGAAGATCCAAAGGAAGCAGATGAGCGTCTGTTTGAATTTCGCGGTTCGTCCAATAACCGTGACGGTCTTGCCATACGAATGGCAGCAGAAAGTCTTATGAAACGGGAAGAACCAAATAAAGTGCTGATCGTCCTTAGTGACGGAAGACCAAATGATCAGAACAAAAACAGACCGAATGCACCGGATCAGCCGTTGTATACCGGAGAATATGCGGTCAAAGATACGGCTCTGGAAGTCAGACGTGCCAGAAGTCTTGGAATTGCGGTCTTAGGTGTTTTTATGGGAGAAGAGCAGGATTTAGCAGCAGAACGGAAGATTTTTGGCAAAGACTTTGCCTATATTAAAAATATTTCCAATTTTTCCAATGTAGTAGGAAGCTATCTGAAAAAACAGCTGGAAGAAGAATAAATAATATCACAAAGAGGAACGATATAACAGAAGGGGAAATCTACCATGAAAGAATATGAGGTTGTACATGAAATTTTAAATGAATGTGCAAGAAACCAGATGAGGGACATTCTCATAGATGAGATTGAGATTCCGGAAGGGGCATTTGAAGACTACATCCGCAGCAAGCACAAAGATAAGGAACTGAGCATGCGCAGAGAAAATCTGCCGGACGGCAATGTGAGATACTATGTGCAGACTTCCGGGATTGAGCATATTTATTCTTTTACAGCGTTTTGAACGGTTTAAAAATATTAAAAAAATATAAACACCCTTGACATTCGGTTACAAGGGTGTTATCTTTTACATTGTAAATATTAGCACTCCAGTGAAATGAGTGCTAACAAAACGAAAGGGAGGCGAACAGATGCAGTTGGATGAAAGAAAAATGAAAATTTTAAAAGCGATCATCCAGAATTATTTAGAAACAGGAGAACCGGTTGGTTCCAGAACGATTTCTAAATACACTGATCTGAAACTCAGTTCGGCGACCATTCGAAATGAAATGGCTGATCTGGAAGAGATGGGATATATCTTACAGCCCCATACTTCCGCAGGAAGAATTCCTTCCGATAAAGGCTATCGCCTTTATGTAGATCAGATGATGCAGGAAAAAGATGAAGAGATCCGGGAAATCAAAGAAATGATGATCGAACGGACCGATAAGATGGAGATCCTACTGAAACAGGTAGTCAAAGTTCTCGCAAGCAATACCAATTATGCGACCATGATTTCTGCACCAAAGATTCATCATAAAAAAGTGAAATTCCTGCAGCTGTCAAAAGTAGATGACAATCAGGTGCTGGCGGTCATTGTGATCGAAGGCAATCTGGTTCGAAATAAGCTGCTGAATCTGAATGAACCGATCGATGATGAAACGATCCTAAAATTAAATCTTCTGCTAAATACCATGTTAAATGGTCTGAGCATAGAAGAGATCAATCTTCAGATGATCACCAATCTGAAATCACAGGCGGGAAATCACGGAGAGCTGGTAGGAGCGATCATTGATGCTGTGGCAGAAGCCATTCATTCAAAGCCGGAAACAGAGATTTATACAAGCGGTACAACCAACATTTTCAAGTATCCGGAATTGGCAGATAAAGGAAAAGCAAGTGAACTGATCAATACACTGGAAGAAAAACAGGAATTGAGCGGACTTGTGAATGAAACACTGGAAAACAGTGAAAATCGAGGGATTCAGGTTTACATCGGGCAGGAAACACCGGTTCAGACCATGAAGGACTGCAGTGTAGTAACTGCAACCTATGAATTGGGTGAAGGTCTTCAGAGTACGATAGGAATTATCGGACCAAAGCGAATGGATTATGAACATGTACTCCGTACGCTGAATCAACTGATGGACCAGCTGGATGAAATCTATAAAAAGAATGAATAGAAAGGCGCGAACCCGTGGAAAACAATCAGGAATTTGAAAAAGAAGTAACAGAAGAAACTGTGGAAGAAAAAACAGAGGAAGCTGTAGAAGAAACGGCAGAATCCGCAGAAGCGACAGAAACTGAAAATGAAACAGAAGATGCTTCTGAAAAGAAAGGTTTCTTTGGAAAAAAGAAAGATAAGAAAGATAAAAAAGATCAGAAGATCGAAGAACTGGAAGATCGAGTAAAACGTCAGCTGGCAGAATTTGAAAACTTCCGTAATCGTACAGAAAAAGAAAAATCAAGAATGTATGAGTTCGGTGCCAGAGATGTGATTGAAAAAATGCTTCCGGTGGTAGATAACTTTGAAAGAGGTCTTGCTTCGATTCCGGAAGACGAAAAAGAAACTCCGGTAGCAAGCGGCATGGAAATGATTTACAAACAGATGATGACCACGCTGGAAAGTCTGGGAGTGACACCGATCGAAGCACTGAATCAGCCGTTTGATCCGAATTTCCACAATGCAGTGATGCATGTAGAAGATGAAGCAGTGGGAGAAAACATTATCGTAGAAGAATTCCAGAAAGGATATGTCTACAAAGAAAATGTAATCCGTTACAGTATGGTAAAAGTTGCCAACTAGATCAAAAAGATCATACGGAAATATAGAAATCATAATTTTTAAATTTAGGAAACACTAACATTTATATAGTAAAACAGGAGGTCTCAGTTATGGGAAAAATTATTGGTATTGACTTAGGAACAACAAACTCATGTGTAGCAGTTATGGAAGGTGGTAAACCAATCGTTATCGCAAATACAGAAGGTGCAAGAACAACACCATCCGTAGTAGCATTCACAAAAACAGGCGAAAGATTAGTTGGTGAACCGGCAAAACGTCAGGCAGTTACAAACGCTGATAAAACAATCTCTTCTATTAAGAGACATATGGGTACAGACTACAAAGTAGCAATTGATGATAAAAAATATTCTCCACAGGAAATCTCAGCAATGGTTTTACAGAAATTAAAAGCAGATGCTGAAAACCACTTAGGAGAAAAAGTAACAGAAGCTGTAATCACAGTACCTGCTTACTTCAACGATGCTCAGAGACAGGCAACAAAAGATGCCGGCAAGATCGCAGGTCTTGATGTAAAACGTATCATCAACGAACCAACAGCAGCAGCACTTGCTTATGGTCTTGACAATGAAAAAGAACAGAAAATCATGGTTTATGACTTAGGCGGCGGTACATTCGACGTATCTATCATCGAAATCGGTGACGGTGTAATCGAAGTTCTTGCAACTGCAGGTGATAACAAACTTGGTGGTGATGATTTCGACCAGAAGATCGTGGATTATATCGTAGCTGATTTCAAAGCAGCAAATGGTGTAGATCTTTCAGCAGATAAAATGGCTCTTCAGCGTGTAAGAGAAGCAGCAGAAAAAGCAAAGAAAGAATTATCTTCTGCAACAACAACAAACATTAACTTACCATTCATCAGCATGAATGCTTCAGGTCCGCTTCATTTAGATATGAACTTAACAAGAGCAAAATTTGATGAATTAACACATGATCTGGTAGAAAGAACAGCAGGTCCGGTACAGAATGCATTAAGAGATGCAGGTATCGCAGCTTCTGAACTTGGAAAAGTTTTACTGGTAGGTGGTTCTACACGTGTTCCGGCAGTACAGGATAAAGTGAAAATGCTGACAGGTCAGGAACCAAGCAAAACATTAAATCCGGACGAATGTGTTGCACTTGGTGCTTCTATCCAGGGTGGTAAATTAGCAGGTGATGCAGGTGCAGGTGAAATCCTTCTTCTTGACGTAACTCCATTATCACTTTCTATCGAAACAATGGGTGGTGTTGCAACAAGACTGATCGAAAGAAATACAACCATTCCTACAAAGAAGAGCCAGATCTTCTCTACAGCAGCAGATAATCAGACAGCAGTAGATATCAATGTTGTACAGGGTGAGAGACAGTTCGCAAGAGATAACAAATCTCTCGGACAGTTCAGACTTGACGGAATTCCTCCGGCTCCGCGTGGAATCCCGCAGATTGAGGTTACTTTTGATATTGATGCTAACGGTATTGTTAACGTATCAGCAA
>CAZRQV010000045.1:0-9599 GCA_964602445.1 uncultured Lachnoclostridium sp. | reverse complement strand
GAAAGTGAGTCGGAACAAACAAAGTTTGTTCAAGACGAACGGCGAATGTTGACCGCGAAGAAATCGCGGTATAATGGGTGAAAGTGAGTCGGAACAAACAAAGTTTGTTCAAGACGAACGGTGAATGTTGACGGCGAGGAAATGAAGTTTGTTATGGGCACGATAGAAAGGGATAATATATGATCGTAAAAGTTTTAATTGATAATATTAGTAAAAATGAACTTATAAATGAATGGGGATTATCTTTTTATATAGAGTATCACGGACATAAAATTTTATTAGATACGGGAAAAAGTGGAAATTTTGCAGAAAATGCAAAAAAATTAGGAGTAAATCTGGAAGACGTGGAATATGGTGTATTGTCTCATGCACATTATGATCATGCAGACGGTATGCCGACATTTTTTGCGGAAAATAAAAATGCGTTATTTTATCTCAGAAAAGGAACCGGAGAAAATTGTTATGGAAAGAAGAGTGTCTTCCGATATAAGTATAACGGGATTCAGCTGGGAACTTTGGAAAATTACGCAGAGCGGATTACGTATGTAGAAGGCGATTATCAGTTGCTGGAAGGCGTTTATCTGATTCCGCATAAGACTGTTGGCTTGGAAAGAATTGCGAAAAGAGTGAAGTTGTTTGTAAAAGATCATGGGAAAATGTTCCCGGATGATTTCGCTCATGAACAAAGTCTGGTATTTGATACAGAGAAAGGTCTGGTAATCTTTAATAGTTGTTCTCATGGGGGACCGGATAATATTATAAATGAAGTGCAGGCAACTTTTCCGGAAAAGGAAATTTGTGCTTATATTGGAGGACTTCATTTGTATAAATCTTCGAAAGAAGAAGTAAAAGCTTTAGCAGAGAGAATCAAAGAAATTGGAGCTCCGCAGATCATTACGGGGCATTGTACCGGTGATGAGGCTTATGAAGTTTTGAAAGATGAGCTGGGAGAAGGAATTCAGCAGATGTACGCAGGAATGGAAATGGAATTTTAGGTGGATTCATAATTTCTTAAGAAATTATTTGGAAATATTTTTCTATGCGTACAACTTTTTATAAGCTATGATTATCTTAATCATAGAATGCTAAATAGGGAGGATGGAGACTTGGAAGAAAAAAGAAAACCAGTGATTCAGGTTCGTGATCTTCATAAAGTGTATTCCATCGGTAAGAATAAAGTGCATGCACTGAATGGTGTAAGTCTGGATATTTTCCAAGGCGAGTTTTGTGCGATCGTAGGTACTTCCGGTTCCGGAAAATCTACTATGCTGAATATGCTGGCTGGCTTGGAAAAACCGACCAAAGGGCAGGTTGTTATCAATGGAGAGCATATTGAAAAAATGAATGAAAACCAGCTGGTAAAGTTTCGAAGAGATCATGTGGGATTTATTTTTCAGTCCTTCAATCTGCTTCAAACGATGACAGCAGAAGAAAATGTGGCGCTTCCGCTGGTGTTTCGCGGAGAAGATAAGAAAGTAAGACTGAAAAAAGCAGATGCACTTTTGGATCTGGTAGGCTTACCGGAACATAAAAAGCATAAGCCAAACGAAATGTCAGGCGGTCAGCAGCAAAGAGTTGGTGTGGCAAGAGCTTTGATCGTGGATCCGGAGATTATTTTTGCAGATGAGCCGACAGGAAATCTGGATTCTAATACATCTAGAGATATTATGAATATGATGCAGAAGGTTGTAAAGGAGCAAAATAAAACGCTGGTAATGGTTACTCATGATGATCATCTGGCAAGTTTCGCAGACCGAATCTTTCATATCATTGATGGAAAGATCGTAAAAATCGAAGATAACAGAAAAGGAGAAAATGTGTGATGAAGAAACTGGCAATTTTATTATTATGTGTGATGCTGGCAGTTCCGTCAGGAAATCTGAATGTATCTGCTGCGGAAACAGGACAAATAAGCACTCAGAGTACAGATGCTGGAAATGAAGAAAGTACGGGAAAAAGTTTTGAAACTCTTTTAAATGAAGCAATTGTAGAGTTAAACGATTATTATATTACTCTGGAAATCACAGAAAAAGAGAAAAAAGAGGCTGATAACGCATTAAAGACCGCTGCAGCTCAGTTAGGATATGAGTATACACCGGCAAAATCAGCTCCGAAGGTAGGAAAATTTGTAGATAAAAAGAATCCGATGCTTCAGAGTGCTTCAGGAGTTGCCAATTGTGTTGCGACAGCCAAAGCAAAGCTGGATAAGATCAAAGCAGGAGATTCCACGGTATCAGATTCAGCCACTCCGGAACAGCCGGCGATTACTACTAACAGCAACATTATCGTTGGTGGTAAAGAATATCAGACAACCATCGCAAACGCAGGACAAAGCTGCACCATCGCTGTGCCGTTAGTAAACCTTGGGAATACCAATGTAACGAATGTTGTCATTACTCCGGTACTTAGCAGTGAAGCAGCAGAATGGCCGTTTGAAATTTCCAAGACAGATTATTCTCAGGTATGTGATGTTCTGGAAGGGGAAAATTCCGGCAAAGATGTGCTTGCCAGAAAATGTACATTCCGCTGGGATTTAAAGACCAGAAGTGATGCTGTTACAGGTTATACCAAACTTGCATTTAATGTAACTTACAATGAGGCAGATGGTACGAAAAATACGGTTGTCTTAGATTATTATGTACAGGTAAATGGAGTTGCACCAAAGGACGAAACGGGAACGGAAGGAAATATTTCTACTCCGCGTGTGATCGTTACAGGATTTACTACGACTCCGGAAGAGGTTTATGCAGGTGACACATTTACATTGACACTGAATCTGAAAAATACTTCGAAACAGACAGCGGTTTCTAATATGCTGTTTGAAATCGAAGGAACACAGGAAGGTACAGATGCAAATAATACCTATGCTGCATTTTTACCAACTGCAGGTTCCAGCACGATTTATGTAGATAAGATTGCTGCAAATTCCAGCAAAAGTATTTCCATCGAATTAAAATCAAAAGCGGATCTGGCGCAGAAACCATATGTGGTTACTGTGAACATGGAATACGAAGACGGAAAAGCCAATTCTTTTACAGAAACAGCCAGTGTATCTGTACCGATCAAACAGGAACCAAAAGTAGAAATCAGCAGTGTCACATTGATGCCGGAAAGTGTAGAAGTCGGTAATGAAGCAAATGTTATGTTCAGCATTTATAATGTGGGGAAAACAAAGCTGTATAATGTGAATGTAAAATTTGAAGCAGATTCTGTCAGCGGTGGTGATACGTTTATCGGAAATATGGAACCGGGTGCCACTGGAAATGTAGATGCTTATCTTACGGCACAGGCAGCTACCATGGATGATGGAAATGTAAAGATTCTGATCACTTATGAAGATGAAGAAGGTAAAGAAGCTTCTATCGAACAGTCCATGAATTTATTTGTCAGCGAACCATTCTATGATGATGAATTTTTTGGAGATGATGTGATGGTGGATATGGAAGAAGAAAGTAAAGGTTTTCCAATCTGGGCCATTGTATTGATCGTACTTGGTGCAGCGGCGGTCATTACAGCGATAGTTCTGAAGTTCAATAAGAAGAAAAAAGCGAAAAAACAGGAAGAAGAAGAATTAGAGATCATCAGTCTTTTAGAAGAAGAGGAAGCGTCAAAGAAGAGTGAGAAAAAAGAAACTGTTAATGTAGAAACCGTTCAGATGGACGATATGGAACTTCCGGAAATTGATATTACTTCAGAAAGTGATGTAACAAAGTAGGAGGCAGAAAATGAGATTTATAGATTTGCTCAGAATGAGTGCTGCAAATCTCTGGCGCAGAAAGCTTCGTACATTTCTGACTGTTTTAGGTGTGATCATCGGAACGGCATCTATCGTAGTTATGATCTCTTTGGGACTCGGACTCAGCAAATCTACGATGGAACAGTATGAGCAGAGCGGAGGCCTGACTACGATTACAGTTTATGAAGGGATGACGTCTGAGACAGATCAGAGTGCGGGAAAACTGACTGACAATACCGTAGAGGAGATTCAAAATATTCCTCATGTAGAGATCGCCTCTCCGGTACTTTCTATGACTTCTATCGTAAAAGCAGGTGTTTATGAATGTTATCTCAGTGTCAGAGCAATGAGCATTGAAGCGCTGGAAAAGATGGATATTCCATTAAGTGAAGGTTCCTCTCTTCCGACAGATCCGGACAATCTGGAATTTCTTTATGGAAATCAGGTTATTATGGATTTCTATAATGCAAAGACGAATGAATATTTCTATGGTACCGGTGAAACGGCAGATATTGATCTTGCCAATGATCCTCTCTTTTTCATCATGGATACAGATGCGTACTGGAATTCTCAATATGGCGGAACAGATGAGGAAGGGAATCCAATCAAACAGCCGAAGAAATATATGTATCCTTCTTCGGGAATTGTAGCAGGCAGCAGTGAAGAATATAATGAATATAGCTGGTATGCATATTGTAATATTGATGCATTAGAGACTCAGTTAAAAAAAATATTTAAAAACAGTGTGATTCCGGGACAGCCGACCAATGCAAATGGAAAGCCATATAAAGAATGGTATTACAGTGAAATGTATGTAAATGTGGATGATTTGGAAAATGTTCTGGATGTACAGAAACAGATTACAGATTTGGGGTACTCTGCGTACAGTAATGCAGAATGGATTGAACAGTCCCAGGAACAGATGGGGATGATTCAGGCTGTTTTGGGAGGAATTGGAGCAGTTTCTCTTTTTGTAGCAGCCATTGGGATTGCCAATACGATGATGATGTCTATTTATGAAAGAACAAAAGAAATCGGCATTATGAAGGTGCTTGGCTGCAGTCTGGGAAGAATCCGTGATCTGTTTTTGATGGAAGCTGCATTTATCGGTTTGAGCGGAGGTGCGGTTGGATTACTCTTAAGCTATGGAATTTCCGCATTGATCAATACCTTGCTGGGTGAAAGCTATGGAGGAAGCATTTCTTATATTCCGGCATGGCTGGTTCTCGTTGCACTGGTGTTTGCGGTCGTGATCGGTATGCTGGCAGGTCTTATGCCGGCACTGCGAGCGATGAAATTATCAGCGTTATCAGCACTTAGAAATGAATAGTATAGAAAAGTATACTTTCTTTATTTTTGATAGGAAAGTATACTTTTTTTGTTCAGAAAATAAACATGGTTCTAAGTTGACAGAACTTATTCTGCCGTATAAAATTTTAAAATAGAAATTGAAAAATAGGAGATTATGATGTTAGATAGAAATAGTTTTATGGAAACCTTAAGAGCGGTAGCAGAAGTATGCAGAACTTCATTAGATCCGCTTTCGAAAGAAGAAATCTTAAAATATTTTGAAGGAATGGAATTAACTGAAGATCAGGTAGAGATGATCTATCAGTATCTGCAGTTATCACCGGAACAGCAGACCGGCGAACCTGAAGCAGAGGAAGAAGAGGAAATTGTAACGCCGGAAGCAGACACGGAGGAAGAAAAAACTGTCAGTTATTTTCAGATGTATCTGGATGATCTGGAGCAGATTGAAGAAATGTCGGAAGAAGAAATGCAGAAAGCTTATGAAAAGCTTTTAGCAGGTGATACCTCTGTGATTGGAAAAATTTCAGAAAGCTGGCTTCGGAGTATTGCACAGCTGGCAGTTCCGTATGCAGAGCAGGGTGCAAATTTGGAAGATGTGATTCAGGAAGGAAATATGGGACTGTTACTGAAACTGACAGAACTTGCAGGAACAGGCGACACTGCATGTGTAGATGAAATTCTGGAAGGTGCGGTAGTGAATGCAATGATCGCCTATACAGATGAAAATCTGGAAAGTCAGGTAGCAGAAATGGTAATCAAGGAACAGGAAAAGAAAAATGATTAGATTTAATTGCGATTATTTAGAAGGTGCACATCCAAGGATTTTAGAAAAACTGGCAGAAACCAATTTTGCTCAAACCTTAGGATATGGAGAAGACGAATATTGTGACCGTGCCAGAGCAGTGATTAGAGAAAAATGCAGTGCACCGAATGCACATGTACAGTTTCTTGTAGGTGGAACCCAGACCAATACAACTGTTATTGCCTCCATATTGAGGCCGTATCAAGGAGTACTCTGCGCAGAGACCGGTCATATCAATGTACACGAAACAGGTGCCATTGAAGCGACAGGACATAAAGTACTTCCTCTGCCATCGGAAGATGGTAAAATTACGGCTGCGCAGGTGCAGGAAGCATATGATCTGCATTGGGCAGATGGTTCCAATGAACATATTGTACAGCCGGGAATGGTCTATATTTCGCATCCCACAGAAAATGGTACATTGTATACAAAAGAGGAGCTGAAATCGCTGTATGAAACCTGCAAGAAACTGGAGCTTCCGCTGTTTTTGGACGGGGCAAGATTAGGGTATGGGCTGATGTCCCAAGGTACCGATGTGACGTGGAAAGATTTGGCAGCATTTACAGATGTTTTCTACATTGGCGGAACTAAGGTGGGAGCTTTGTTTGGAGAAGCGGTGGTGATTTCTAATCCTGCGCTTGCGAAAGATTTCCGTTATATGATCAAACAGCGGGGCGGAATGCTTGCGAAAGGTAGACTTTTGGGAATTCAGTTCCTGACGTTATTAGAGGATGGACTTTATGAAGAAATCGCCGGAAAAGCGGTAGAGCAGGCCATGCGTCTGAAAGAAGCATTTTTAGAAAAAGGATTTCCGCTGTTGTATGATTCTTATACAAACCAGCAGTTCCCAATCATTGCCAACAGCCAGTTAACGCAGCTGGAAGAAAAATATTCTTTTGAGCTGTGGAGCCGGATTGATGAAGAATATAGTGCAGTGAGATTCTGTACCAGTTGGGCAACCAAAGAAGAGGATGTGGCTGTCCTGATCGCAGATGTAAGCAATTTGGTATAGAATATTCGAAGCAATTAAAAAAGAACTTTGATCTAAGATATCATAATACCCTTTGCGTCAGCTAAGGGAAGTTTCAATGGTAAAAGTTTGTTTCTGTAGTTTGATATACTTGAAAGGTCAGGTCGGATCTTTCATCGCTGGCTGCTCCGGTCATCATCCCGTCAGCATAAATATCATAATTATGAGTGTTATAATAACCAAAGGTTAGAAAATGCTCAGAAGAGGTAAATAATGGTGTGATACGAATCGTATAGCTTTGTTTCGTTTCAGGAACGATGTCACCTATTTTAAAGTAGCAGTAATCCTTATCCTGTACCTGAGATCCGCAAAATTCTGTTTGAAACAGCAAATCATGATTTTCTGATAATAATTCAAAACGATACTTAGATTGATTTGCAGTTCCCTTCGTATGAAAGACTTTACATGCGATTTCGTTGAACGGTCGATCTGTTTGAAATGTCTGGGTAATACAATCACCGGATAAAAGCGGTTTGTTTTCTCCGATGTTCATATCCTGTACAACGGCATATTCGGCGTGAGCGTAAGGAATGTTGCGAAGGGTATTCATACATGGGAGAAAACAGATCAGCAACAGAAAAAATGAGCTGATTCCCATGAGAAAAAGTACAGAGAAATTGACAGATCTCTGCGACATCCGATTGTGATTGTTAAAAAATCTTTGCAAAGGCACTTTCTTTTGCAGTAGATTCATTTCTGAAATCAGACCTGTTCCATCAGAGGAAGCCATCAGCAGGAGCATGGAAAAACCGAAGCTGTAAACATAGTAGGATTCCCAGAAAATATGGAAGATCATGCCGCCGAGTAGGGTCACAAAGATCAAATAATACGGGGTACATTGTTTCTTCAGTATGGAAACAGCGGCCGCAAGAAACAAAATCAAAATAGCAATATGAAACATATGGCAGTATAAAGCATAGAAATCGCTTTGTTCTCCGGCGATCCATGACTGCAGTTTGCTGTAATTTCTGGACGTAATGAGAAAATCACTGTAGTCATCAGTTCCATCGCTCCAGGTCATTGCCAGTTTATGATTTGCCAGAGAAAGCGCACCGGAAATTCCCATTTCGTCGATTCTTTCTTTTAAAATCTGCCAAGAAACTTCATTTTTTTCTTTTAATGTATCATACGCAGAAATTGTTTCGTAATCACCCTCATTATAAGTTCCCCTGGTATCCGGATTTGTAGCAAACATCAGATAATAGAGCGGCGGCATTTGCGTATCGGAAGCATCTTCTGTGATGTAAGAATTTTGATACATCGTAAAACTGCCGAAACTGAGAATACTCCCAAACAATACGATTCCTGCAAACAGGACGATATGTTTTTTGGAGTATTTTTTTTCTGTAGCTGTTTTGCTGCGGATTAGAAGATAAATGACCAGTGCAATGCCGGAAATTAATACCGTAGCACGAAGTCTGCTGCCCAAAGCCAATAAAATACCGGTAAGAAATCCAAGGATACATTTTTTCTTCCAGGAAGTTTCTTTTAAAAAGGAAATCATGGAAAGCATGCTTGCCATCAAAAGGGGAACCATCAGCGTTGTGGTATAGCAGCCGGCAGCACATACATAGAGAATCGGGTTGAAAATACACAAAATGAGAAATAAGGTGGCTATTTTCAAGGAATGCAGAATCCGAAGCAGTTTCCAGGAAAAAAAGATTCCAAGATCAATGAGAAAGAGGTAGGTGCATTGCAGACCAAGCATATAGTACGTTTCAGCAATATTAAAAAATTGTAAAAGACGTAAGATCAGACTGTTAAAGACAGCAATCGAGATATTAAAAGGATAACGTCCAAAGTAGCTGTCATTGGCTGAAAGAGAGAGGGTTTCGGTCTGCAAAATCTCCATTGCACCATCAAATACACGCAGATGATCGTAGCGAAGAACTGGCTGTATGTAGATCAATAAAAAATATTGCAGGAAAATTCCCAATCCGGCAAGTATTAAAGTCAGATGCATTTGTTTTTGTTCGGACAATGTCGACAGCCGTTTTGCAATTAAAAGGAAAAAGCAGATCAGACAGACAGCACCAAAGAGAATACTCAGGATTAAGGAAGAACGATTCAGTACTGTTGAAAAAAATTCCATGCCAGTGAACTGAAAAGGAGCTTGTATGAGAATCAAAGAAGAAAGAACAATCAGGATTCCCATACTGATCAGGTAGAGCAGATGTTTGCACTGTTTTTTAGGAATCAATGTATTTAACATAAGAAAAACCTCCGATTGTAAAATGATTTCTCGATCATTTAGATAACATCTGTTGGATGCATATTATGATAGTTCATTGTATAAATAAATATGAAAGAGCATACAAAGAAATTCTTAAGAATTGATTAAAGATTTTATGGCTTGAACCAATAAGAAAATAATGCTATTATAGAGACGCACCAGATTCCTTAAAATCAAGAATCTGGTGCGGTGTAAGATGTAAAAGTCTGACGCGGTTGGAAAAAAGCGTGCAAAATCAAGGTTTCAAGCGGGTATGGCGGAATTGGCAGACGCGCCAGATTTAGGTTCTGGTGGGAGACCGTGCAGGTTCAAGTCCTGTTACCCGCATAAGTGCCGTAAACAGGCAAGGGTAAGCTCCTTCGACGCAAGTTGAAGGAGCTTATTTTGGTGCAATTAAGAAATCAATGAATGGAAACCAGCATAAGGGAAAGTGACTTAGAGTATAATTATCATTGGCAAAATAAAGAAAAATAAAAAGAAGAGGCCG
>CAZRQV010000044.1:0-9873 GCA_964602445.1 uncultured Lachnoclostridium sp. | reverse complement strand
ACAAAACCAGCTGAAACACGTATGGGTTCCGGTAAAGGAACATTAGAATACTGGGTAGCTGTTGTTAAACCAGGACGTGTAATGTTCGAAATCTCTGGAGTAGCTGAAGAAGTTGCAAGAGAAGCATTACGTCTGGCAACACATAAATTACCTTGTAAATGTAAAATTGTTTCTCGCGCAGATTTAGAAGGTGGTGCTAACAGTGAAAATTAATAAATATGTAGAAGATTTAAAAGCAAAATCAGCTGCAGAATTAAACGTAGAATTAGTAGCTGCTAAAAAGGAACTCTTCAACCTGAGATTCCAGAATGCAACAAATCAGTTAGATAACACAAGCAGAATCAAAGAAGTTAGAAAAAACATCGCAAGAATTCAGACAGTTATCGCTGAAAAAGCAAACGCTTAGTGAAAGGAGACTGTTGTTGTGGAAAGAAATTTAAGAAAAACACGTACAGGTAAAGTTGTAAGTGATAAAATGGATAAAACAATCGTTGTAGCAGTTGAAGATCACGTAAAACATCCTCTTTACAGCAAAATCGTGAAGAGAACTTACAAACTCAAAGCTCATGACGAAAATAACGAATGCCGCGTAGGCGATACAGTAAAAGTTATGGAAACAAGACCATTATCCAAAGATAAGAGATGGAGACTTGTAGGAATTATCGAAAAAGCTAAATAATTTAGCTGTCACGCATTATAAGGAGGTTACCAGCATGGTACAACAGGAAACTAGACTTAGAGTTGCTGATAACACAGGTGCGAAAGAATTACTTTGCATCCGCGTTATGGGTGGTTCTACTAGAAGATATGCAAACATCGGTGATATTATCGTAGCTACTGTTAAAGATGCAACACCAGGTGGCGTTGTTAAAAAAGGTGACGTAGTGAAAGCCGTTGTTGTTCGTACAGTAAAAGGCGCTCGTCGTAAAGACGGATCTTATATCAAATTTGACGAAAATGCTGCAGTTATCATCAAAGATGACAAAAACCCAAGAGGAACACGTATTTTTGGGCCTGTAGCAAGAGAGCTTCGTGAAAAACAGTTTATGAAAATTGTTTCTTTAGCTCCAGAAGTATTATAGGGAGGTGCTTACAATGATGAAAATTAAAAAAGGCGATACAGTAAGAGTCATTGCTGGCGCTGACAAAGACAAAGAAGGAAAAGTAATCGCAGTTAATCATAAAAATGGCACTGTAATTGTTGAAGGTGTTAACATGATTACAAAACACACAAAACCATCTGTAGCTAACCAGCAGGGTGGCATCATCCATCAGGAAGCTCCGATCGATGCATCAAACGTTATGTACTTAGCAGACGGAAAAGTATCAAGAATCGGCTTCAAAATGGAAGGTGACAAGAAAGTGCGTGTTGCAAAAGCAACAGGTAAAGTTATCGATTAATTGAGAGAGGAGGTCTAGAACGTTGAGTAGACTTAAAGAACAGTACAACAATGAGATCGTAGCTGCTATGATCAAAAAATTCGGATATAAAAACATCATGGAAGTTCCGAAGCTTGACAAAGTTGTTATCAACATGGGTGTTGGCGAAGCAAAAGACAACGCAAAAGTACTTGAAACAGCTGTTAAGGATATGGAAACTATCGCTGGCCAGAAGGCTGTATTAACAAGAGCAAAAAATTCTGTAGCGAACTTCAAAATCCGTGAAGGTATGGCAATCGGATGTAAAGTTACTTTAAGAGGCGAAAAAATGTACGAATTCGTTGATCGTCTTGTAAACCTCGCTCTGCCACGTGTACGTGACTTTAGAGGTATTAATCCTAACGCATTTGACGGAAGAGGTAACTACGCTCTTGGTATCAAGGAACAGTTAATTTTCCCTGAAATCGAATACGATAAAGTTGATAAAGTAAGAGGTATGGACATCATCTTTGTTACAACAGCAAAGACAGATGAAGAAGCTCGTGAGTTATTAACATTATTCAATATGCCATTTCAGAAATAAGAGTTAGGAGGATAAATTCATGGCTAAGACAGCAATGAAACTGAAACAGCAGCGCGCACAGAAATTCTCTACAAGAGAATACAACCGTTGCAGAATCTGTGGACGTCCACATGCTTATTTAAGAAAATATGGCATCTGCCGTATTTGCTTCCGTGAACTGGCATATAAAGGACAGATCCCAGGCGTTAAAAAAGCAAGTTGGTAAGAATATACTACAGTAAAGGAGGCATTTTAAGATGATGACAAATGATCCAATCGCAGATATGCTTACAAGAATCCGTAACGCAAACACTGCTAAACATGATACAGTAGATGTTCCAGCTTCTAAGATCAAATTAGCAATCGCTGATATTCTTGTAGAAGAAGGATACATTGCAAAATATGACATCGTTGAAGACGGAAACTTCAAAACTATCCGCATCACATTAAAATACGGTGCAGACAAGAATGAAAAAATCATTTCCGGTCTTAAGAGAATCTCTAAACCAGGTCTTCGTGTATACGCAAGCAAAGAAAACCTTCCAAAGGTTCTTGGTGGTTTAGGAATCGCTATCATCTCTACAAACAAAGGTATTGTAACAGATAAAGTAGCTAGACAGTTAAATGTAGGCGGCGAAGTTCTTGCATTCGTTTGGTAAGAAAACCCGCTGCTGATAATGATAACGAAGTTCAGTGCCGACTATTCCGCGCGGGTATCTGAGACAGATCCCGGAATTCGAACGCAAAAATCCGGTTGCTCCGGCAATATTTTAGGATTTTTGCTCGAACGGATGGTGCTGAGATCGTGTTACTGAAAACAGAAGGGGACAACCCTTCCGAGAATTTAAGTAAGGAGGAAAAAGGTATGTCACGTATCGGAAGACTGCCAGTAGCAATTCCAGCAGGTGTAACTGTGGAAGTTGCTGAAGCAAACAAAGTGACTGTAAAAGGTCCAAAAGGAACTCTCGTAAGAGATTTAGCTCCAGAAATGGAAATCAAAGTTGAAGAAGGTCAGGTAGTTGTTACAAGACCTAACGACTTAAAGAGAATGAAATCATTACACGGTTTAACAAGAACACTCATCTCCAACATGGTTGTAGGTGTAAGCGAAGGATACGCAAAAGTTCTTG
This sequence comes from uncultured Lachnoclostridium sp., assembly GCA_964602445.1. Lineage (GTDB taxonomy): Bacteria > Bacillota > Clostridia > Lachnospirales > Lachnospiraceae > HGM12587. The sequence goes on along the minus strand of CAZRQV010000044.1, from coordinate 6,801 downwards.
AAGTAAACGGTGTTGGTTACAAAGCAGCAAAAGCTGGAAAGAAATTAACATTATCTCTTGGATACTCTCACCCAGTTGAAATGGTAGACCCAGAAGGTCTTGAAACTGTTGTTGAAGGTAACAAGATTACTGTAAAAGGTATTGATAAAGAAAAAGTTGGCCAGTACGCAGCTGAAATCAGAGATAAGAGAAGACCTGAACCATACAAGGGCAAAGGTATCAAATACGATGATGAAGTTATTAGACGTAAAGTTGGTAAGACTGGTAAGAAATAAGTAAGGAGTGTGTGAAAATGGTTAGTAAGAAATCAAGAGCGGAAATCCGTGCAAAAAAACATAGAAGATTACGTAATCATATCAGCGGTACTGCTGAAAGACCACGTTTAGCTGTGTTCAGAAGTAATAATCATATGTATGCTCAGATTATTGACGATACAGTTGGTAATACACTTGTTGCAGCTTCCACTTTACAGAAAGATGTTAAAGCTGAATTAGAAAAAACAAATAATGTTGATGCAGCAGCATACTTAGGTACTGTAATTGCAAAGAAAGCATTAGAAAAAGGTATTACAACAGTTATCTTTGATAGAGGTGGCTTCATATATCAGGGTAAGATCAAAGCATTAGCAGATGCAGCTAGAGAAGCTGGATTAGAATTCTAAGAAAGGGAGAAATGACACTATGAGACATGATAGAATCGACGCAAGCCAGTTAGAATTAACTGAAAAAGTCGTTACAATTAAACGTGTAACTAAAGTTGTTAAAGGTGGTCGTAACTTCCGTTTCACAGCTTTAGTAGTTGTAGGTGACCAGAACGGACACGTAGGTGCCGGACTTGGTAAAGCAGCTGAAATTCCGGAAGCGATCCGTAAAGGTAAAGAAGATGCTATGAAGAATCTTATCACAGTAGCATTAGATGAAAACAACAGTATTCCACATGATTATGTTGGAAACTTCGGTAGTGCATCTGTATTACTGAAGAGAGCACCAAAAGGTACTGGTGTTATCGCAGGTGGTCCTGCACGTGCCGTTATCGAATTAGCTGGTATCAAGAACATCGGTACAAAATCTTTAGGTTCAAACAATAAACAGAACGTTGTACTTGCTACAATCAACGGATTAAAGAACATCAAAACTCCGGAAGAAGTAGCTCAGAAACGTGGAAAATCTGTAGCGGAAGTACTGGCTTAAGGAGGAGAATGACATGGAAAAGACATTAAATATCACATTAGTGAAATCCCCAATCGGTGCTGTACCAAAACAGAAAGCAACTGTTGAAGCTTTAGGATTAAAGAAACTTCACCAGACAGTTGTAAAACCAGATAACGAAGCTGTAAGAGGCATGATCTGGCACGTAAGACATTTAGTAAAAGTAGAAGAAGCTTAATTTATCACGTAAGGAGGTGCCACAATGAACTTATCAAATTTACATTATGCTGAAGGCTCAAAACAGAGCGATAACTTCAGAAGAGGTCGTGGACACGGTTCAGGAAATGGTAAGACAGCAGGTAAAGGTCATAAAGGTCAGAAAGCTCGTTCAGGAGCACCAAGACCAGGCTTTGAAGGTGGTCAGATGCCATTATACAGAAGACTTCCAAAGAGAGGTTTCACAAACAGAAACTCTAAAGATATCGTTGCTATCAACTTAAGCGCACTGGAAGTTTTCGAAAATGATGCAGTAGTATCTGTAGAAACATTGATCGAAACAGGTATCGTTAAAAACCCAAGAGATGGCGTTAAGATCTTAGGTAACGGTACACTTACTAAGAAACTCACAGTTCAGGCAAATGCATTCAGCGCAAGTGCAGTAGAAAAAATCGAAGCTTTGGGTGGAAAAGCCGAGGTGATCTAATGTTTAAAACATTACGAAATGCATTTAAGGTCGAGGATATTAGAAAAAAACTTATCTACACATTTATGATGCTGATCGTCATCAGAATAGGTTCCCAGCTCCCGGTACCGGGAGTGAACCGGGACTATTTTGCGGCGTGGTTTGCAGCAGCAAATAATGGAGCATTTAACTTTTTTGATGCTTTCACAGGTGGTTCTTTCTCCAGCATGTCTTTATTTGCACTGGGTGTTAACCCGTACATCACATCATCCATTATCATTCAGCTTTTAACGATCGCAATTCCGGCGTTAGAAGAACTGCAGAAAGATGGAGAAGACGGAAGAGAAAAAATCCAGAAAATTACTCGTTACACAACCATTATCCTTGCATTGATCGAAGCAACTGCAATGACAATCGGTTTTGGAAACAAAGGTTTATTACAGGAAGTTAGCTTTATGAACGGCTTAGTCGTTGTTGCAGCATTAGTTGCAGGAAGCTGCTTCATTATGTGGATCGGTGAAAGAATTACAGAAAAAGGAGTTGGTAATGGTATTTCCATCGTACTTTTAGTAAACATCGTATCCCGTATGCCGGATGATTTTATTACATTATACAGACAGTTCATGCAGGGTCAGTCAGTTGTTAAAGCAGTGATCGCAGCAGTGATCATCATTGCAGTTGTACTCTTAACAATCGTACTTGTAATTTTCCTGCAGGACGGTGTTAGAAAAATCCCGGTACAGTATGCAAAGAAAATGCAGGGACGTAAAATGGTTGGCGGACAGTCAACTCATATCCCGTTAAAAGTTAATACCGCAGGTGTTATCCCAGTTATCTTTGCATCTTCTTTAATGAGTTTCCCAGGTATCATTATGATGCTCTTAGGAAAATCAGGCGGTGATGGTATTGGAGGACATATCCTGAATACGTTATCACAGCAGAACTGGTGCAGTTTAGAACAGCCATTATATTCTATTGGCTTACTTGTATACATTCTGTTAGTTGTATTCTTTGCATATTTCTATACATCAATTACATTTAATCCGTTAGAGATTGCAAACAATATGAAACGTCAGGCTGGATTTATCCCAGGTATCAGACCAGGAAAACCTACTTCTGATTACCTTGCAAAGGTATTAAACTACATTATCTTTGTAGGAGCGATCGGACTGATCATCGTAGCGGTTATTCCTATTTTCTTCAATGGTGTATTTGGAGCAAGCGTATCCTTCGGAGGAACTTCTCTGATCATCGTTGTTGGTGTTGTTCTTGAAACAATTCAGCAGATTGAATCTCAGTTGGTAAACCGCCACTATAAAGGATTCTTAAACGATTAATCGTTTATCAGTATTAAAGCCTGCGTGGGGTGTTGACACAACACTCTGCACAGGCTTAATATATATCATAGCGGTATTTTCTGACCGCAGTTCAGCAGGAGATTCGCAAAGCGTATCTCGGATTCCTGTTCAGAAACAGGCAAATATAGATGAAAGTGCAGACCATAGAAAGAAATATAAAAGTTTTGATTTCTAAAACAGCTGCATATCGATCTGCAGTTTCATCTATATTTATATGACAGAGATGTCATAACGAAAAAGATTTTTCGAGATGGATCTGAACAGAGAGGCATAAAAAAATACTGTTCATGGATCAGCGTGTCATTGATCCGTTTTGCTGATAAAGCAGGCAGTAGCATAAAAAGGAGACGAACGAAAATGAAAATTATCATGTTAGGTGCACCGGGTGCAGGAAAAGGTACTCAGGCTAAGAAAATCGCAGATAAATATCAGATTCCTCATATTTCTACAGGAGATATCTTCAGAGCAAACATTAAAAACGGAACAGAACTTGGACAGAAAGCAAAAACTTACATGGATCAGGGTCTGTTAGTTCCGGATGAACTGGTAGTTGACCTTGTAGTTGACAGACTTGCTCAGGAAGACTGCAAGAACGGATGTGTTCTGGACGGTTTCCCAAGAACAATTCCACAGGCAGAAAGCCTTGATGCTGCATTAGCTGCAAAAGGAGAAACCATCGATTATGCAATCGACGTAGACGTTCCGGATGAAAACATCATCAACAGAATGTCAGGCAGAAGAGCATGTGTAGGATGCGGTGCTACTTATCATGTTGTATATGCACCGACCAAAGAAGAAGGTATCTGCGACCGCTGTGGCGAAAAACTGATCTTAAGAGATGATGATAAAGCAGAAACTGTAAAGAAACGTCTTGATGTATATCATGAACAGACTCAGCCATTGATTGATTATTATACAGGTAAAAACGTTTTAAAGAGTGTAGATGGAACAAAGGACATGGAAGAAGTATTCCAGGCAATTGTGGACATTTTAGGAGCGTAAGTTATGTCAGTAACAATTAAATCTGCAAGAGAGATAGAATTGATGAGAGAAGCCGGAAGACTGTTGGCCGAAGTTCATGAAGAGCTGGCTGCATTTGTAAAACCGGGAATCTCCACAAAAGACATTGATAAATACGGAGAAGAACTGATCCGTAACAGAGGATGTATTCCGAATTTCCTGAATTATAACGGATATCCGGCTTCCATCTGTGTTTCCGTCAATGACGAAGTTGTTCATGGAATTCCAAGCAAACACCGTATCTTACAGGAAGGTGATATTGTCAGCCTGGACGCTGGATTGATCTATAAAGGATACCATTCAGATGCAGCAAGAACTCATGGAGTAGGACAGATCAGTGAATCTGCACAGAAACTGATCGATGTAACTCGTCAGAGTTTCTTTGAAGGAATCAAATTTGCAAAAGCGGGAAATCGTCTTCATGATATTTCCGGTGCCATCGGTTCCTATGCAGAAAGCTTCGGTTACGGAGTTGTCAGAGATTTGGTAGGACACGGAATCGGTACGGCACTTCATGAAGATCCGCAGATTCCGAATTTCAAACAGTTGCGCAGAGGCATTAAGCTGCTTCCGGGAATGACACTGGCCATCGAACCGATGATCAACGCTGGAACCTGGAAGGTGTGCTGGATGGACGATGAATGGACTGTTGTAACAGAAGATGGTGCATTATCCGCACATTATGAAAATACAGTGCTCATTACAGACGGGGAACCGGAAATTCTGACTCTTTTGAAATAATCCGGAGGGACGTATGGAACTGGAAAAAGGGATGCTGGCGATTTCAAAAGCCGGACATGATAAAGATTGTTGGTATGTTGTACTAAATATAGAAGAAACAAATGTCTTTCTCGTAAATGGAAAGAATCGAACGATTGAAAATCCAAAGAGAAAGAAAAGAAAACACCTTCAGCCGGTAAATGAAGTACCTGAGATTTTACAGGAGAAACTTCAGAAGAAAGAACCATGGACCAATGAAGAGATTAAAAGAGCGATAAAACTTTGTCAAAAGGATTGATTTAGGAGGATTTATAAATGTCAAAAGCAGACGTTATTGAAATTGAAGGAACAGTTGTGGAAAAGTTACCAAACGCCCACTTTAAAGTAGAGCTGGAAAACGGACATATCGTATTAGCTCATATCAGCGGAAAACTCCGTATGAACTTTATCCGTATCTTACCGGGAGATAAAGTAACATTAGAACTTTCTCCATACGACCTGTCCAAAGGACGTATTATCTGGAGAGATAAATAAGACGATGCAAAATGAGAATCTGCAGCTTTCGGATGCCCGCAAAGGTGAAAATAAAATCTGCAGATCCATGCATTGCAAAAAAGTATTGTAAAAAAATACAAAAAAATCAAAAAAACACTTGCATTTCAATCATGCGTATGGTACTATTCTATACGCATGATTTTTTAATATTCGTGTATTGTGCTTAGTGTGCGTAAATTTGCACTGGTACAGGAAGCGAAAATACATGTAAAGCATAGTCAAAGGGAAGGAGGATTTACCCATGAAGGTTAGATCATCAGTAAAACCTATTTGCGAAAAATGCAAAATCATCAAAAGAAAAGGTAGTATCAGAGTTATCTGTGAAAATCCTAAACACAAACAGAGACAGGGTTAATAATCGTTAATCTTGTGGTTATTTTTAGTGCGGCTGCAGAAGCAGTACGTCATACACTCAAAGAGATTTGAGATGAGCATGTAAACTTAATGTTACAGCTGACTGTTTCTGTTTACTATAAAAAACACATGTAAGATTATTCAGGTATGCAGAGAATTTGAACATCAATTCTCTCGACGAAAACTAAATGCTACGCATTTGAGTTTGAGATGATATTGCTTAAAACCCGGAAGAGCAGGCTGCCAACGCGGTCAGTACGGGAAAGAGTGGGCAGGTACCCACTTGGGCGGAACTCGCAAATACCGCCTCATTTAGGAAAATACGAAGAAGAAAATGGAGGAATAATCAATGGCTCGTATTTCTGGTGTAGACTTACCAAGAGAAAAACGTGTAGAGATCGGTTTAACTTATATCTACGGAATCGGTAGAACAAGCTCAATCAAGATCCTTGCACAGGCAGGAGTTAATCCTGACACACGTGTCAGAGACTTAACAGACGATGAAGTAAAGGCAATCGCAGCAGTGATTGACGAAACAATGCTTGTAGAAGGTGATTTAAGACGTGAAACAGCATTAAACATCAAGAGACTTCAGGAAATCGGATGCTACAGAGGTATCCGTCATCGTAAAGGACTTCCAGTTCGTGGTCAGAAGACTAAGACAAACGCTAGAACTAGAAAAGGTCCTAAGAGAACAGTAGCAAACAAGAAAAAATAAGACTTAACAGCACAAGGTGCTGTTTATAAATGAAGAAAGTAGGTTAGTTTAGAAAATGGCTAAAGTTACAAAAAAAGTGACAAAAAAGCGCGTTAAGAAAAACGTTGAACGCGGACAGGCACACATTCAATCATCTTTTAACAATACAATCGTTACATTAACAGATGCTGAAGGTAATGCATTATCTTGGGCAAGTGCCGGTGGTCTTGGTTTTAGAGGTTCAAGAAAATCTACTCCATATGCAGC
>CAZRQV010000043.1:0-10887 GCA_964602445.1 uncultured Lachnoclostridium sp. | reverse complement strand
TAATAGGTCGAGGGCTTAACCAAGAGGCTGGTTAGAGATAATAGAGGAGCGAGAAAATCGCAGAAGTTATTCTAAAATGGATTGCAAAGAGAGTTAGTAGAATTTAATATGAAGTTTTGAAGGTACATCAAAGATTGACAGTGATGTTCAAATGTGATATCATAATCAAGTCAGTACAATTCAATCTATGCGATAGTGGCTCAGTTGGTGGAGTACAACCTTGCCAAGGTTGGGGTCGCGGGTTCGAGTCCCGTCTATCGCTCTTAAAAATCCTGAAAGTTTTCTTTCAGGATTTTTTTGTTGTTCAGTTGAATCCAATTTGCAAAACGTGTATACTGATTCTCAGAGGTGATCTTATGTCTCAGATAGAACAGTTACAGAAATTAATAGATGAGAGTAAAAGAATTGTTTTTTTTGGCGGTGCAGGTGTTTCTACAGAAAGTGGAATTCCGGATTTTCGAAGTACTGATGGTTTGTATCATCAGGAGTATGCTTATCCACCGGAAACCATATTAAGTCATACATTTTTCAGGAGAAATCCCGAAGAATTTTATCGATTTTACAGAGCAAAAATGTTATGTCTGGATGCAAAACCGAATGCAGCCCATTTAAAACTTGCGGAATTAGAACGTGCAGGCAAATTAACAGCAGTCGTAACTCAGAATATTGACGGACTGCATCAGAAAGCAGGAAGTAAAAAAGTATTAGAGCTTCATGGTTCTGTATTGAGAAATTATTGTATGAAGTGCGGGAAATTCCATAGCGCAGAATTTATTTTGCAGAGTGAAGGGATTCCAAGATGCGAATGCGGCGGAATGATCAAACCGGATGTGGTTCTTTACGAAGAAGGATTGGATGATCAGATTATGAGTGAAGCAATTGCGCAGATCGCTTCGGCAGATCTTTTGATCATCGGAGGAACCTCCCTTGTCGTTTATCCGGCAGCAGGAATGATCCGTTATTTTCGAGGAGATCATCTGGTATTATTGAATAAAAGTGCAACTTCTGCAGATGAACACGCATCACTTTGTATCAGAGACAGTATTGGAGAAGTATTAGCGCAAATTAAAACAGACGAAGGGGGAAACGTATGAGCGTAGTAAAAAAAGAATTTGGAAAAAATTCCAAAGGAGAACAGGCATATTTTTATGAGATTACAAACAAAGCAGGGATGAAAGCAATTGTAACAGATTTTGGAGCGACACTTCATTCTCTGTACGTGCCGGATCAGGAAGGGAATCTTCTGGATGTAGTTTGGGGATACGATACTGTTCAGGAATATGAGATTGACAATGGTCCGTTCTTCGGTGCAACTGTAGGGCGTATTGCCAATCGTACCGGCGGTGCTGTTGTAACAGTCAATGGAGTCGATTATCATATGGAAGCAAATGAGCGCACCAATTGTCTTCACAGTGGTTCCCAGTGCTACCATATTCGTATGTGGAATGCGGAAATTTTAGAAAATGCGGTAAAATTTTCGATTTTAAGTCCGGACGGAGATCAGGGACTTCCGGGAAATTTCCAGGTAAGTGTTACTTACACCGTAACAGAAGAAAATGCATTGAAGATTACATATGATGGAGTTTCTGATAAAGATACGTATGTTTCCATGACAAATCACAGTTATTTTAACTTGAATGGAGAAATATCAGACAGTATCTTAGAACATGAACTTTGGGTAAATGCGGACGCATTTACCAGAGTCAATCACGAAATGATCTCAACAGGAGAAATCGTAGAACTGACAGGTTCAGCACTGGATTTCAGAACACCGAAAAAAATCGGCCGTGATATTCAAAAGGAAGAAGAACCATTAATGATCGGAAGCGGTTATGATCATAACTGGGTATTGAATCCACATGGTGCAGAAGAAGCAGTGGCAAAAGTAAGGGCAGATCTTTCCGGTATTTCCATGGAAATCTATACAGACTGTCCGGGAATGCAGGTTTATACCGGTAATTTCCTTTGTGATAAACCGGGAAAAAGAGGCAGAACTTATCCAAACAGAAGCGCCGTGGCTTTTGAAACACAGCAGTTCCCGGATGCAATGCATCATGAAAATTTCCCAAGTGCACTGCTGAAGGCAGACGAGCAATTCCATACAGAAACTATTTATAAATTTTTTAATAAATAAATGAAAGAATTGGAATTAGATTCTGTAAAAAGATAGAAAGAATTACAGGAAGCGTTTTTGAGAAGATCAAAAACGCTTTTTGTATGTACAGGAAATGGGAAAAATGCATTTTAAGAGAAATTCACGCTGGAAATCACAAAAATTTCCAAAAAATGAGTTAGTCGTATTGACATTTGGTTAGTCTGATGTTACTATGTCAAATGAATTAGGTAGGACTAATTGCTGTCCAAATACAGGAGGCTTATATGAATTTAACAAATGCACAGGAAGGAACTGAATATATTGTAAAAGAGATTCAGACAGACGATGAAGAACTGAACGATTTTCTCTTTACTCTAGGCTGCTATAGTGGGGAACCGATCACAGTGATCTCTCATTTGAAAGGCGGCTGTGTAGTTGCGATCAAAGATGGCAGATATAATATTGATCATCAGCTTGCCGAAGCGATTGTGATTTAAAAAGTCGAAGATTGTTTTCTACGGCTGAAAACGGTAGGTTTTGAATTAGAACAAAACGGAACTGCCGAAAAGTAAAACTCGCATGGCAAGTTTTATTTTGAACATAGGTTAGTGAAAACTATCATATATTAGGATAGTAAAATTTAGATTAGAAAAGACTTTGTCTGATTAGGAGGAATTAAGATGAGAATTGCATTAGCAGGTAATCCAAACAGCGGAAAAACTACCATGTACAATGCGCTCACAGGAAGAAGCGAACGTGTTGGTAACTGGGCAGGTGTTACAGTTGACAAAAAAGAAAATCCCATCAAAAAGAATTTTTATGATGGTGGAGAAGAACTGATTGCGGTAGATTTACCGGGTGCATACTCTATGTCACCATTTACATCAGAAGAAAGTATTACCAGCGGTTATGTAAAGAATGAAAGACCGGATGCGATCATTAATATCGTAGATGCTACCAACTTAAGCAGAAGTTTATTCTTTACAACACAGTTACTGGAACTGGGAGTTCCGGTAGTAGTTGCGCTGAACAAGAGTGATATTAATGCAAAGAAAGAAACAAAGATCGATGCAGCAAAGCTGTCTGAAAAGTTAGGCTGTCCAGTTATCAAAACTATTTCTACAACCGCAGGAGATAAAGGACTGGCAGAAGTCGTAAAAGCAGCAGCAGCTTTAAACGGTAAAAGTCAGAAAGCTCCATATACCCAGGGTGACATTAATTTACATAGCAAAGAAGCAGTACAGGCAGCAGACAGAGCTCGTTTTGATTTTGTAAATAAGATCGTAGCTCAGGTAGAGACACGTAAAGTGCTGACTAAAGATAAAAACTCACAGGATAAGATCGACAACGTTCTGACAAACAAATGGCTCGGAATTCCGATCTTTGCAATGATCATGTTCTTAGTATTCTATATTTCACAGTCTACAGTAGGTACATGGATTGCTGACTGGTTAGTTGGCTGGATTGAAACATTCCAGGAATGGGTTGCAGGTCTTGTATCAGGAGCCTCTCCATTCGTTCAGGCATTACTGGTTGATGGTATCATTGGTGGTGTAGGTGCCGTAGTTGGTTTCCTTCCACTGGTTATGGTAATGTATTTCCTAATCGCGTTATTAGAAGACTGCGGTTACATGGCTCGTGTAAGTGTTGTTATGGATCCAATCTTCAAACGTGTAGGACTTTCCGGTAAATCCGTAATTCCGATGGTTATTGGTACAGGATGTGCAATTCCTGGTGTCATGGCTTGTCGTACAATCCGTAACGAAAGAGAACGTCGTGCAACAGCGATGCTTACACCATTTATGCCTTGTGGAGCAAAATTACCGGTTATCGCTTTATTTGCAGGAGTATTCTTTGCAGATGCTTCCTGGGTAGGACCAATGATGTACTTTGTAGGTATTCTTTTAATCTTCTTCGGTGCATTACTTGTAAAGAAGATTACAGGATACAAATATAGAAAATCTTTCTTTATCATGGAACTTCCGGAATACAAATTCCCAAGCATCAAGAGAGCGTTCTTCTCCATGCTGGAACGTGGTAAAGCATACATCGTAAAAGCAGGAACAATCATTCTTGTGTGCAACACTGTTGTACAGATTATGCAGTCTTTCAACTGGCAGTTACAGTTAGTAGAAGAAGGTATGGAAAGCACCTCAATCCTTGCTTCTATTGCAGCACCGATCGCTGTACTTTTAGTTCCGCTTGGATTTGGTGTATGGCAGATGGCAGCAGCTGCTGTGACAGGATTTATCGCAAAAGAAAACGTAGTAGGTACATTAGCAGTTGTTTACGGTGTAACTTCTTTCATTGATACAGAGGAACTTGCATTAATGGGCGGAGCAAATGAAGTAGCAGCAATCTTCGGAATCACAAAAGTAGCAGCACTTGCATGCTTAATGTTTAACCTTTATACACCACCTTGTTTCGCAGCACTTGGTGCTATGAACTCAGAAATGAAAGACAGAAAGTGGTTCTGGGGCGGTGTTGCATTACAGTTTGCAACAGGTTATACAATCGCATTCCTTGTATACCAGATTGGAACACTGATTACAGAAGGAACGGTAGGAAACGGCTTTGTTCCGGGATTAATTGTTGTTGCAGTGATCGTAGCAGCTGTGGTATATATTATTAAGAAGCAGGAAAAGAAATTCGACGAAGAATATGCTTTAAAGAAAACAGCTTAAAAGTTAGGAAGTGAACAGTATGGCAGTAGATGTGATCGTAATGCTGATCATTGTGCTCCTGGTAGCGGCAGCACTCATTTATATCAGAGGCGAAAAAAAGCGGGGTGTTACCTGTATCGGTTGTCCTCATGCGGCAGCCTGTGCAAAACGGAAGCAGGGAGGCTGCAGTACTGAAAAATAAACAGAATTCAGAGTTGTAAGTAAGATAGAGAGGCCAAGATGGTCTCTCTATTTTTGTGAAATTAAAGAGAAAGATATGTCCTGCATAGCGATATTTGATAAGTAGGAAACCAATCGAAAACTCTTGCATTTAGGAGATGAAGTGGAAAGCAGTTCGAACGATCATAAAGCGTATTTTGAAGCGGGACTAAAAGGAAATTCTAAAGTTTGTATCGTATATTTGAGAGAGGATAGAGCAGAAAAATTCTATGGATAGAAAAAGTAACTTAAAAAGTAAGAATTTTAGTCTTGGAATATAAAAATACAAAAAGAAAATATGTTTGATAATATTGAAAAATAGGAGAACATATGTTAAGATAAAATAAAAACGTATGTTCGGGAAAAAGTTATGAATCAGTTAGAAGCAAAGATGGAAAGCATTCATGCAAAAAGGGTTTCTGTAGAACTTCCGTTGATGGAAAAGCTGAAAATTTTATCGGATGCAGCAAAATACGACGTTGCCTGTACTTCCAGTGGTGTGGCAAAGAAAAATCCCGGAAATGGTATGGGAAATTCGATAGAAGCCGGAATCTGCCACAGTTTTTCCGCAGATGGCCGGTGTATTTCCCTGCTGAAGATCCTTTTTACCAATGAATGTATTTATAATTGTAAATATTGTATTAACCGGTCAAGCAATGATGTAATACGTACCAGTTTTACTCCGGAAGAAGTATGTGAACTTGTCATTGGTTTTTATCGGAGAAATTATATTGAAGGTTTATTTTTAAGTTCCGGAATTCTGAAAAGTCCGGATTATACGATGGAACTGATCTGTCGGACATTAAAGATGCTGCGGGAAGATCAAGGATTTCATGGATATATTCATGTGAAAGCAATTCCGGGAGCAGATGAACGATTGATCGAGCTGGCAGGTTTTTATGCCGATCGTATGAGCGTGAATTTAGAGCTGCCTACGGCAGAAGGGTTGCGTACCCTGGCTCCCAATAAGTCCAGAAAAGCGATTCTGACACCGATGAGACAGGTACAGCTTCGCAGGGAAGCAAATAAAAATGAACTGATGCTTTTTAGGAATGCTCCAAAGTTCGTACCCGCAGGACAATCAACACAGATGATCATCGGTGCAACCGGAGAAAGTGATTATGAGATTGTTTCCGTGGCGGAAAATCTGTATCGGAAGTTTGAGTTGAAAAGGGTATTTTATTCGGCATTTGTGAATGTAAATCAGGAAAAACAGCTTCCGGCAACTTTAGATGGACCGCCGCTTTTACGGGAACACCGATTGTATCAGGCAGACTGGCTTCTCCGGTTTTATGAATTTGAAGCCGGGGAACTGCTGAGTGAAACAAATCCGAATTTTAATATTTATTTTGATCCGAAATGTGACTGGGCACTGCGCCATTTGGAGTGCTTTCCGGTGGAGATCAACAGCGCAGATTATCATATGCTGCTGAGAGTGCCCGGAATTGGGAATAAATCCGCACTTCGGATCGTAAAAGCAAGAAGAATGGGAAGTTTGGATTTTCAGGATTTAAAACGGATCGGTGTCGTATTAAAAAGAGCAATTTATTTTATTACTTGTAACGGGAAACAGATGTATCCGTTAAAAATAGAAGAAGATTTTATTACAAGACAATTATTAGGAGTAAAGGAGAAGCTGCCGTCCCATCTTACAGAGCAGGTGACCTATCAGCAATTATCATTATTCGATGACAATCTTTTTATGCAGGAACAGTCTGGAAGGAATCATGAGCGGTGTCTATGATGCTTATGCCAGCAGACTGGGATTTCAAAATGTAAAATTACAGATCGATGAAAATACGGAACGGGAACTTTTTGCAGACTATCGGGAAACAAAAGAAGACAGCGAAAAGGCAGAGAAGGTGCTGAAAACGATCAGACGGGAACTGGGAGCAGAAGCGTATGAGACAATCTGTCGTGCGGCAGCAAGCTGGAATGAAGAAAAAGCAGATGCCATCTTTCGGACGATCGTATTAGGACTTCATTTGCCAAAGAAAAAACAGGTGATGAACTGCCTGACGGAAGAAGCAGTTTGTACGGTAGCAGCTTTGGGAAAGAAAACATGGAATGAAGCACATCGTTTTATGGGTTTCGTACGTTTTCAGGAGTTATCCGGAAAAATTTTTTATGCCAAGATCCGGCCGGAAAATGATATTCTGCCACTGATCGCCCCACATTTTGCTGACCGGTTTCCGATGGAAAACTGGATCATTTATGACGAAGGAAGGAAAAAATCCATTGTTCATGGGGCAAACAGGGGATGGATCCTTCTGGAAAACAGAACTCCGATGGAAATACTGGAAAAGAAGTGTTCTGAAGAAGAAGAAAGATATGCTTCTTTATGGAAAGTATTTACAGAAAGCATTGCCATTGAAGCAAGGAAGAATGAGAAACTGCAAAAGCAGTTGTTGCCGTTAAAATTCCGTGATAAAATGACAGAGTTTAAGGAAGGATAGCAGTGTCATTTTAGGAAAGGCAAACCTATGGAACGGGAACTGGTCAAAATTTCAGTGCGTGAACTTGTGGAATTTATATTGCGCTCAGGTGATATCGATCATCGTACAAGCGGGAGAAAAGATGCGGAAAGTATGCTGGCTGGTGCCAGAATCCATCGGAAGATACAAAAAAGTATGGGATCAGACTATCATGCAGAAGTAACATTGAAACATCTGATCCCTATGGAAAAATTTGATCTGCAGATTGAGGGACGGGCAGACGGCATCATTGACGGAACGCCTGTAACGATCGATGAGATTAAAGGAATTTATAAAAGTCTGGAATATCTGAAAGAACCGGTACCGGTACATTTGGCACAGGCGAAATGCTACGCCTATATTTATGGTCTGCAGAATCAGAAAGAAACCATGTCCGTGCAGATGACATACGTCAATCTGGATACAGAACAGATGCGGTATTTTCATCAGCGTTATTCGATGGAGGAGCTGACGCAATGGTTTGAATCAGTCATTTCGGAATATCAAAAATGGGCAGAATTTCGTTATGAATGGAAAAAAATCCGCAATGCTTCGATCAAAATGCTGCAGTTTCCCTATGAATACCGTCTGGGACAGAAGGAACTGGCAGGAAGTGTTTACCGAAGCATTTTAAGGGAAAAAAGGCTGTTTATCCAGGCACCGACAGGAACGGGAAAGACATTGGCAACACTGTTTCCTTCGATAAAAGCTATGGGAGAAGGATTAAGCGATAAGATCTTTTATCTGACGGCAAAGACGATTACACGGACGGTAGCAGCGAACTGTCTGGATCTTTTGAGAACACAGCAGTTTCGGATCAAATCGGTGCTGCTGACGGCAAAAGAAAAAATGTGTCTCTGTGAGGAGATGAACTGCAATCCGGACAGCTGTCCTTATGCAAAAGGGCATTTTGACCGGATCAATGATGCGGTATTTGAATTGCTGAATACAGACATAGATCAAATGTCACGAGAAGAACTGCAGAGACAGGCAGAAAAATGGCAGGTTTGTCCTTTTGAATTAAGTCTGGATGTGTCTACATGGATCGATCTTATTATTTGCGATTATAATTATGCATTTGATCCCAGAGCGCATCTGAAACGATTTTTTTATGAAGGAACCAAAGAAGACTATATTTTTCTGATCGATGAAGCACACAATCTGGTAGAACGTGCCAGAACGATGTACAGTGCATCGATCTGCAAAGAAGATTTTCTGGAAATAAAAAAGCTGATCAAAGGAAAGGCACCAAAACTGGAAAAACAGCTGCAGAAAAGCAATTCTCATTTGTTGGAATTAAAGAGAGAATGCGAAAGTTATACTGTTTTGAAGGAAATCCCCGGGGTTTATCTGCAGCTGCTGGCGCTATCCGGAGAACTGCAGGAATATCTGGAACAGGCAGAAGATCCTGAAATCAAAAAGAGTGTGACAGAGTTTTATCTGAATATAAGAACATTTTTAAATACCTATGAGGTTTTAGATGAAAGTTATACCATCTATGCCCAGTTGTGCAGCGATGGAAAGTTCCGGCTGAACCTGTTTTGTATTCATCCGGCCAATCGTTTGAAAGAATATTTGCAGCACGGAAGAGGATGCGTGTTCTTTTCTGCTACATTTTTGCCGATTCAGTATTATAAGGAACTGCTCAGCGGTGATATACAAGATTATGCAGTATATGCGACGTCTTGTTTTCCGCCGGAGAATGAACTGGTATTTGTAGGAACAGATGTTACGACCAAATATTCCCGCAGAGGAAAAAGAGAGTACGAAAAGATCAGCGGTTACATCGAAGAGACGGTACGCTGCCGGAAAGGAAATTATCTGGTATTTTTTCCTTCCTATGAGATGCTGAACCGGGTATATGAAATTTTTGAAAGTTCACAGATCGGAAAGGCATGTGTATGTCGGCTACAGAGTCCTCAGATGACAGAAGCGGAGAGAGAAGATTTTTTGAAGGAATTTGAAAAAGAACAGGAAAATTCTTTGCTTGGTTTTTGTGTTATGGGAGGTATTTTTTCGGAAGGAATCGATCTGACGGAAGAAAAGCTGATCGGTGCATTGATCGTAGGAACAGGACTTCCCATGGTCTGTCTCGAACGGGAACTTTTAAAACAATATTTTGACGCAAGGGGACTGGGAGGCTTTGATTACGCTTATCTGTATCCGGGAATGAATAAAGTCTTGCAGTCTGCAGGCCGCGTGATCAGAACGATGCAGGATCGAGGCTGTGTTCTGCTGTTGGATGAACGGTTTGCGAAAAGTGAATATCAGCGTTTGTTTCCGCGGGAATGGAAACAAACCATTTTTGGCAAAGCTGGCAATCTGAATCTGATATTAAAAAAATTCTGGGAAGATTAAATTCCCAGAATTTTTTAATTCATTTCATATGCATAGGAAAGATTTGTTTTAATCTTCCTGAAAGAATTTGATAAATTCTCTGGCAGCCGGGCTTAATGGCATCGGTTCGCTGGTTACGATGACAATCTCACGTTCCGGCAGGGATTCTTTTAATTTCAGCGGATACATATCAGGACGTTCTGCAGTCAGCAGATAATCCGGAATAAATGCAATTCCAAGGCCGATGTTAGCAAGATCCAGAAGTAAGTCATTACTGCTCAGTTCGATTTCCGGTACCAGATCTAATTCATGCTGTAAAAATAAATGATGCAAAAATTCACTGGTGGTACTCTGACGATCTAACATCAGGATCGGGTAGTCTAAAAGTTCCTCGAAAGAAAGAACTTTATCTTCCAGATTAAAGAAATTTTTATTTGCAGCAAATACATCACTGAATCGTTTGATCGTGTGGATACGATTGGTATTGGTGATACGGGAATTCGGGTAATTGGTAACGATAAAATCAACCTGTCCATTTTCCAAAAGATCTACACAGCCAGGTGAGGTCTGATTGGTAACTTTAATATGCACATTTGGATAAGCCTTGTGAAATTTGTTCAGATACGGAACGAGAAAATATCGGCAAATCGTGTCACTGGCACCAATGCGAAGCTGACCGCCTCCGAGAGTGTTGGCTTCCACAATCTGATTTTCTCCACGCTGGATCAGATTGATGGCAGGTTCTACGTGACGAAGCAGAATCTCACCTTCCGGAGTTAAGCGAACCTTTTTGGTGCTTCTGATGAAAAGATTCTGATTCAAACGCCGTTCCAGCGTCTTGATCGACTGACTGACTGCTGACTGTGAAATGTACAGCTGTTTTGACGCTTCGGAAAAACTAAGGGAAGTCGCCACGTAATAAAATACTTTATAAAGTTCATAATTGATATCCATCATAAGCACTCCTTATCAACTTATTAATTTCAATTATATAATAACTGATGCAAAGTCAGATTGCAATTATTTTTCGCAGGAATTCCGATGAGGTTACTGTCAAGTAATCGTTGGCAAATTTTTCCATACAGATTTTTATATCCGC
>CAZRQV010000042.1:0-13181 GCA_964602445.1 uncultured Lachnoclostridium sp. | reverse complement strand
CCTGTTGCTACGATCACTGCTTCAAACTTGTCTACGCCAAGTGTTTCTTTGTAAGCATCTGCTACTTTGTAAGCTGTTTCATATCTGCCTGCGCCGGAAAGTCTGATAACTTCCTCTTCTTCTGCAGGAGTTTCTTCTTTTTCTTCTAATGCTGCGATTGCTTCTTTCAGTGCTTTTTCTGCTGCATCTACGGTTGTCTGATCTGCTTTTTCGTCAGCTGCAACTGTTTTTGCTTCTTCTAATGCTTTTTCCACTGCTGTGAAATCTACATAATCTTCTGCATGAAGTGCTTCTGCTTCTGCGATCACTGCATTTAATGCTGTTTTATCAGCTTTTTCATCGACTGGTGGATTTACACTTCCTTCGGCTGCTTTTCTTACACGAATTTCAGCAATTGACATGTTAGAGTTTTCTCCAACATCTGCATAAGTTCCTGTTGCTACCAGACGAACATATTTTGCTGTTACAGGTTCTGTAAATTCAGCAAGTTTCCATCCTTCTTCTACTTTCCATGTACCTTCAGAAGCAGTTGACCAGCTTTCGCCGTCCATACTTACTTCCACACGATAAGCAGTAATGAAGCCGTTTGTGGCTCCTCCGCTTGTACCATATCTTGGATAATAGCGAAGTGCATCCAAACGTTCTGCGCTGTCTAATTCAATCTGGAACCAGAGTTTTTCAGGATAAGTATTTCCGATATCCCATTCAACTTCCCAGAATGTTTCCAGATTTCCATCTGTTGCAGAGTTCACGCTGTTTCCAGGCTGAGTAGAGCCTGCTGTCATTGTATAGCGATCTACTGCTACGTCTCTTGTTGCATTTTCCGGACCTTCTGTTACTTCTACTACAGTGATTGGTAATTCTGTTGATTTTCCTTTGTAAGTAATCTTTACAGAAGTATCTTCTAATGTTAATGCTCCGTCCGGTTCAAATGTAAAGTCAGATGCATTATGTACTTTATAGCGAACAACGCTTGTTGTTTCATTATCATATGTTACATCTAATGCAAGACCTGAAGGATCAAATGTTTCTCCTTCTACATATTTTACTTTTGCCGGCGCTTTTGCTACAGCAATCGCTGTTACTTCCAGTTCTGTCTGATCCGGTACTTCCGGTGAATCGCCGTCTAAATATTCAGCTGCACCAATATCAGTCTTTCCATCTGTTAAGAGGATACCGAAATAGTCGCGCCCGCCGTTATCTTCAATATTCAGACCTGCATCGATGGCTGGAGAACCTGCCTGGAGTTTGTAACCTGTAACAGAATCCAGTCCATAAGTTCCTGAACCCGGATTTACAAACATTGGATCTTCTGTGATGATCGTGGAATCGTTGGAAGGAACTTTATCAAATCCGTAGAAAATATTGCTTTCCCAATCGATTTCCTGTTCGTTAAATGAATTCAGGTTAAATTCGTCCATGTTATAGAAAATATTGTTATAGAACTGAGCTTCGCTCTTTCCATTCATATATCCATTGTTCATGAACTTTCTTTCTGACGCACCATCTGGAAGTTCTCCGAAATAGAACGTATTGTTGTAAACCATACTTTCTTTATGGTTTGAACGCCAGTCGATCACACCATGTTTGGTCAGATCGTTCTGGAAAATGTTATAACGATAGATACCACGGATTGTTCTTAAATTATCTGTAGAACACCACATGATACATCCGCCGGTATTGTCATGAATATAGTTGTACTGTACCCATGTATCACGGTTTAATGCATCGATTTCAACACCCTGTCCGTCACCTGCACCAAGCAGAGAATCTGCTGGGAAGGTATCATAAACTTCGTTGAACTGGAATACGGTGTTATCAGAGTTCCAGTTGAACATACCTACACCATACCAGCAGTTTAATACAGTTCTGTATACCACGTTGTGTTCTACAAGAACGTTTTTACATCCATCGATGAGAATACCATCACCGTCGATGTTGTAGATTGTATTATTTGCAATTGTAATGTTTTCAAATGGTTTCCAGTCACCATAACCATTGTAACCGAATGCACCCCATTCACTGCCTGTTCTGTTTGTCCAAGGAGATACAAAGTTAAATCCTGAACGGCCAAGATCATACATTTCACAGTTTGTTACTGTAATGTCATGTACTGCAGATGGAACACGGTTTGCTGAGTTATATGGATCGGAAATCGCTGTCATGATAATACCGCCTGAAGATTTTCCGGCATTATCTGTTGGACCTCTGAATCCATGGATTGTTAAGTTATCAAATGTAAAGTGATATAAATCTCCGATATCTTCTGCAGTGATGTTGATACCTCTGCGATATACGGTTGGATTGGTTGTATTTGCGTAAGTTGGATCATATAATTCCAGATTTCTTACTTCCCAGTATTCCTGATTGTAAAATGAAATTCCGTTGTTTACGGTTACATTATATTTTACACCATTGGCACCCGGTGCACCTGGCTGGAAATATGGAATTGTCCAGTTATTTCCCGGTTTCAGAACCGGTTTATCCCCTTCACCGTAGCTGCTGATCACGATTGGAGCACCTTCAATACCGGAACCCTGTGGTTTTAAAGAGCCTGTCCATACTTCACCGCACTGGAAGAGAATCTGATCTCCCGGCTGGAATGTTACAGTATTTACTTTTTCAATCGTTTTCCATGCTTCTTCCGGAGAAGTACCGCTGTTGTTATCGTTACCTTCTGTAGCATCTACATAGTAAACAGTTCCGTTTCCGGCTTCTACGGTAAATTCAGCAGTTTTTTCTTCGCCCTGATAAGCCAGCTTCAGTACCACTTTCTGTGATTCTGTCTTTACATTGACCATCGCAAACTGAAATGTCACTGTTTTGCTTTCTTTATCATAAGTAAATCCGCTGATTGCCACTTCTTCGAATGCACCGTCATTTACACTCTTTTCTAATGCAAAATCACTCTGTACCGGAGCTACCGTAGGTGCTTTATCGAGAACTGCAGTTGCAGTCCCATTAGAAGCTTCGAAAGATACCACTTTTGCCTCTTCTAATGCTTCTCCATTAGACTCTACCGTATAATCTACCGTCAATGTCTGATTTTTCGGAAGATAAGTAACATCTGCTGTGATCAGCTGTTCTAATGGCTGCTGTTCGATTTTGTCAAATAACAGTTCTAACTGATTGCCGTTTACCTTTTCTCCTGTGATTGTCAGTTCAGTTTTTTCTGTACCGTTCAGAGAATTTGTATAAACTACGTTAAAATCAGCTTTGGATGGAGTTTCTGTATAATCTTCACGATATGATACAGTAATCTTTCCATTTTCAATGCTTACCTGTTCCAGATCGCTGTCTGACATTAATTCAAAATCATCTACATAAACAGCACCATTACCCATGCTTTCTACCCATACATACACTCTGGCATACTGTCCTGCCGGTGCGCCTGTATAAGTAAACGGAATGGAATACTGTGTGTATTCTGCAGAAGTAATCTTCTGTTTGATTTCTGTTCCGCCGAAATTTTTAACGCCGAAATAAACAGATGCTGATGGATCTGTTAATTTTGCCCATACGGTTGCTACGTAGTTTTCCCCTACGATCAGTTCATTGGTATCCTGTTCCAATGCTCCGTTGGTTGCATTGAGTTCTACCGCCCATTCACCTGTATGTGCGTCATGCTGTACTTTCTTTGTTACAGAATTGTCCGGATAATTTGACCAATTATCCAGTTTTGATCCGGCTGTGCTGGAATGTGGAACCAGATCTACATCAGTTTCTTCAAAATCGGAATGTTCTAATAAGTTCACTGAACCAACATTCACTGTGGATGCCGCCTGCACCTGTGCTGCCGGCACCATTTCGCCAACCTGGAGTACGGTAAATACCGCTGCCATGATTGCCGCAATAATTCTTTTTCTTGCTTTCATACCTTTTCCCCTTCTTTTAAGATAAATTGAAATCTACCGGATTTTCTTCTTCAATTTGCTGAATCCAATCTTCAAGGTAGACATTTGTAATATAGTCTCGCATCACCCTTTCCATGTTATTATTAAAACTAAGTTCTTCATATTCAATAGATATGATTTGAACCGTTCTTTCACTTTCATTGTACGAATACTGAAACGTATCTTCTTCAGCTCCGTAATACAAAAATTCAAACAAGGCACTGTCCGTTTTTTCCAGCGTACTCATTTCTTCCCTTTTGAGAACGCAGGTTTTCGTCGTACCGTTTTCTGTCATTTCATAATTGATCTGCTCGATGGTCTTATAATTTTCTGAATGTGTTTCAAAATACGCTCTTGCTCCATCCATCACTTTGGAATCTGCATTTTCAGTAATGAAAGATACCATATCCAATTTCAAATTTCCGGATACATAATTATAATAGGAAATCAGATCAAATTTTTCCGGTCCGTAAAAGACCTCCTCTTTTTCTTTTTTCAGTTTTCTCTGGGTATTTTCATTTTCCATATCTCTCTGAAAACTTTCAAAAGAATACGGATCACATAAACCCATCTGATTTGCCAGCATAAATTCTGCATTGACTCTGTTTACTTTTTCTCTGGCAGCTGCATCCAGCTCTTCTTCCGTCATCTCATCTCCGGAATCCCGAAAAACAAGCTTTTTATAAAATTCGTATTCCTCTGAACCTACCGTACGTAAATACCCCTGTTTTTCTTTCAGTTCCTCCAGAACACTTTTTTCAGATTCTTTCTGTCCTGTACTCCCCAGTACAACTGCTGCCGCTGCTGCCACCAGAATTACAGATATTATGATCCATAAATAATTTACTTTCTTTTTTTTATTTTCTTTTGTCTTCATATCTGCTCTCCCTAGCTGCTGCAGCAGCATTTTCATTTATTTTTTTACATGCTCATGCGTAAACAAATGATCCTGACAATATTCATACGCACCTTCGCATTTCGAACAAAATCTAAATTCCAGTTCCGGAAACTCTTTTTCTGTTCTTCCGCAGATCACACATTTATGCCGCGGCATATTTTTTGGCGGCTGTGCTTTCTGCACTTTCTGTTCATAGACTTTTCTGCGATATACTTCCTTTGGCTTCATCCGCTGCACACTTCTGAAAGAAGCTGCATATAATAAGAAGTTTAATAAGGAAACCAATGCCATCACTGCATAAGACTTACTCGGAATAATTCCGAATTCGATCAGCCGCAATGCTGTTTCATAGGAAATATGATCTGACAGCAATCCGGCTGCAATGGTCACTGCAAAATAAATTCCATCGATCCATGCAAGATATTTCATCTTGATCGGAATCAGCCACATAAACAGCACCTGCATATTCGGAAACATGGCTGCAAATGCAAAGAACATGGACAGATTCAAATAATATGTGCCCATATTCAGGATCGTTCCCCATACCAGATACACAAAGATTGCTGCCGCTGCATGGAGAAGCACTCCGGTAAAGAAATACAGGTTAAAACGAAACGTTCCCCACTGCCTTTCCAAAAGTGTACCGATGGTATAATAAAAATACAGCGAGATCAGGATTGTGATCAGGCTGCCGGTCGGCGGATATATAATATAGGTAAAGATTCTCCAGATTTGACCTTTTAAAATCATCGCTGCATTTAAAGAAAGCCAGTCATTATAGAGTTCCGGCTTGAATACCATAATAGCAAAACCCAATGCATAAAGAAGAATAACATAATACATTAGATTTTTTATGGCATATCTGCCAAATTTTTTTTCCAGTTTGTCCAATAACTTCATAGATTTTTCCTTCCTGAATTGTAACATGTTTACATTTCATTATATGTTTTTCTTTGCCCTTTGTCCAGTTATTCCAAAAGCTTCATTGTTTTTTTATAAAACTTTTACAAAAATAAGTTTGCATTTTTAGTCAATGCGGTCTACAATATCATTGGACATTTGTACGTAGTTTTTAAAACTACATTCAACAAAGGAGTAATCAAATGAACGAACAAATGACATATCGCTTAGGTATTGACATTGGTTCAACAACTGTAAAAATAGCGATACTAAATACGAACAATGAAATCTTATTTTCAGACTACCAAAGACACTTTGCCAATATTCAGGAAACACTGGCAGAACTTTTAGAAAAAGCAGAAAATGCACTTGGAACACTTTCTGTTTACCCGGTAATCACCGGATCCGGCGGTCTGACACTGGCAAATCATCTGGAAGTTCCGTTTGTACAGGAAGTAATCGCAGTTGCGACTGCTTTAAACACTTACGAACCCAAAACGGATGTTGCCATCGAACTTGGCGGTGAAGATGCCAAGATCATTTATTTTGAAGGCGGAAATGTAGAACAGCGTATGAATGGTATCTGTGCCGGCGGTACAGGTTCTTTCATTGACCAGATGGCTTCTCTGCTTCAGACAGATGCCTCCGGTCTGAATACCCTGGCAAAAGATTACCGCTCTCTTTACACCATTGCTGCCCGCTGCGGTGTATTTGCCAAATCTGATATTCAGCCTCTGATCAACGAAGGTGCTACCAGAGAAGATCTGGCTGCCTCTATCTTTCAGGCGGTTGTAAATCAGACCATTTCCGGTCTTGCCTGCGGAAAACCGATTCGGGGACATGTAACCTTCCTTGGAGGACCGCTGCATTTCTTATCAGAATTAAAACAGGCATTTATCAGAACCTTAAAACTGGACGACGAGCATGCCATCACACCGGAAAATTCCCATCTGTTTGCTGCGGCAGGTTCTGCCTTAAACAGCAAATGCGAAACTCCGGTATCCGTTGCCGGCATGAGAAAACGTCTGGAAGCCCATATTCAGTTGGACTTTGAAGTAGACCGTATGGAACCGCTGTTTGCATCGGAAGCTGATTATGATGCGTTTACCAACCGTCATGCACTTCACAAAGTCAAAACACGGGATATTTCTACCTATGAAGGCAATTGTTATCTCGGTATCGATGCCGGTTCTACCACGACCAAAGCTGCTCTGGTAGCCGAAGACGGATCTCTTCTCTATTCTTTCTATCAGAATAATAACGGAAGTCCTCTTTATACAACGATCCGTGCCATGAAAGAAATCTATGAACGTCTTCCGGAAAAAGCGCAGATTGCTTACTCCTGCTCTACCGGTTACGGAGAAGCATTGATCAAATCTGCATTACAGCTGGATGAAGGGGAAGTAGAAACCGTTTCTCATTATTATGCAGCAGCATTTTTCAATCCGGAAGTAGACTGTATTTTAGATATCGGCGGTCAGGATATGAAATGTATCCGTATCAAAGACCAGACCATCAACAACGTACAGTTAAATGAAGCCTGTTCTTCCGGCTGTGGTTCTTTTATCGAAACCTTCGCTAAATCTCTGAATTATTCTGTTCAGGAATTTGCCAAAGTTGCTCTGTTTGCAGAGCATCCGATCGATCTTGGAACCCGCTGTACAGTATTTATGAATTCCAAAGTAAAACAGGCACAGAAAGAAGGCGCAAGTGTTGCTGATATTTCCGCCGGACTTGCTTATTCCGTTATTAAAAATGCATTATTCAAAGTAATCAAAGTTTCCGATGCCACAGAGCTTGGAAAACATATCGTTGTACAGGGCGGTACTTTCTATAATGATGCTGTTCTGCGCAGTTTTGAAAAGATTGCAGGCTGTGAAGCAGTTCGTCCTGACATTGCCGGAATCATGGGTGCTTTCGGTGCTGCCTTGATCGCCAGAGAACGTCATGAAGGCAAACGCAGTTCGATGCTTTCTATGGATGAAATCTTAAATCTGCAGTTTACTACAAAAATGACCAAATGCCGTGGTTGTACCAACAACTGCCGACTGACGATCAACAAATTTACCGGCGGCCGCCAGTATGTATCCGGAAACCGCTGCGAACGTGGTCTTGGAAAAGAAAAAAATGCCAACGGCGTTCCAAACCTGTTTGAATACAAACGTCAGCGTCTCTTTGGTTATGAATCTTTATCCGAAGAAGAAGCAGTGAAAGGAACCATCGGCATTCCACGTGTGCTGAATATGTATGAAAATTATCCTTTCTGGCACACATTCTTTACCAAACTGGGATACCGTGTAGTACTTTCTCCGGCTTCTACTCATAAGATCTATGAAATGGGGATTGAATCCATTCCAAGTGAATCTGAGTGTT
This sequence comes from uncultured Lachnoclostridium sp., assembly GCA_964602445.1. Classification (GTDB taxonomy): domain Bacteria; phylum Bacillota; class Clostridia; order Lachnospirales; family Lachnospiraceae; genus HGM12587. The sequence goes on along the minus strand of CAZRQV010000042.1, from coordinate 5,117 downwards.
ATCCGGCCAAACTTGCCCACGGTCATATCGAATGGCTGCTGCAGAATGGAGTGAAATTTATTTTCTATCCATGCGTTGCATTTGAACGCAAAGAGTTCCCGGAAGCAGGCAATCACTTTAACTGTCCGATCGTAACTTCTTATGCAGAAAACATTAAAAATAACGTAGAAGGATTAAATAATCCTGAAATTACATTTATGAATCCATTCCTTTCTTTTGAAAGTGAAGAAATTCTGACCAAACGTCTTGTAGATGAATTTGCGGTTCCTGCCTTTGGATTTACCGAATCTGAAATCCAGACTGCTGCAAACGCTGCTTGGGCAGAGCTGGCTGCTGAACGGGAAGATATCCGCAGAAAAGGCGAAGAAACCTTACGCTATATGGAAGAACACCATATCCGCGGAATTGTTCTTGCCGGCAGACCTTATCATCTTGACGAAGAGATCAACCACGGAATTCCGGAACTGATCTCCTCCTATAATATTGCAGTGCTGACAGAAGATTCTGTTTCCCATTTACAGGAAGTAGAACGTCCGCTTCTCGTTATGGATCAGTGGATGTATCATTCCAGACTGTATGCTGCTGCAAACTTCGTAAAGACCCGTGATGATCTGGATCTGATCCAGTTAAATTCCTTTGGATGCGGCTTAGATGCTGTTACTACTGATCAGGTCAATGATATTTTAAGCGATTCCGGTAAAATTTACACTTGTCTGAAAATTGACGAGGTAAACAACCTTGGTGCTGCCAGAATCCGTATCCGATCCCTGATCGCAGCGATCAAAGTACGTGAAAAACAGAAGGTAAGCAGAACCATCAAATCTTCTGCTTATGAGCGTGTGATCTTTACTGAAGAAATGAAAAAGAATTATACAATCCTCTGTCCAAATATGAGTCCAATCCATTTTGAAATTCTGGAACCTGCCTTCCGCGCAGCCGGCTATAATCTGGTCGTACTTCCGGATAACAAAAAAGATTCTCTGGATATGGGATTAAAATACGTAAATAATGATGCATGTTATCCTTCCCTGATTGTTGTTGGTCAGCTGATGCATGCACTGTTGTCCGGTAACTATGATATTTCCAGAACTGCACTGCTCATCAGCCAGACCGGCGGTGGCTGCCGTGCAACAAACTATATTGCATTTATCCGACGTGCACTGGAAAAAGCCGGTCATCCGGAAGTTCCGGTCATCTCCATCAACTTAAGCGGACTGGAAGTCAACCCTGGATTTAAAATCACCCTTCCGCTGGCAGTACGCGGCGTCTTCGGTGCTGTTTTTGGAGACATTTTCATGCGTGTGCTTTATGCTACCAGACCTTACGAAGCAGTTCCGGGATCTGCAAACGCACTCCATGAAAAATGGAAACAGAGATGTATTGATTTTTGTTCCAAAGGATTCCCAAATCCATTCAAATTCAAAAAGATGTGTGAAGATATCATCCGTGAATTTGATGAACTTCCAAGAAAAGACATTCAGAAACCAAAAGTAGGAATCGTAGGTGAAATTCTTGTAAAATTCTCTCCGGTTGCTAACAACAATCTGGTTGATCTTTTGGAAGCAGAAGGGGCAGAGGCTGTGATGCCTGACCTTTTGGATTTCCTTCTCTACTGCTTTAAAAATGGAGAATACAAAGTGGATAAATTCGGTAAAAAGGAATCTGCAAAAAAGACCGGCCGTCTTGGAATCCGCTTTATCGAAGCACTTCGTAAACCGGCTAGAAAAGCACTGGAAAAGAGCAAACATTTTACACCGCAGGGTGATATCGATCATATGGCAAAAATGTCGGATGCCTTTGTATCTCAGGGAAATCAGACCGGAGAAGGCTGGTTCTTAACCGCAGAAATGCTGGAACTGATTGAGAACGGCACTCCAAACATCGTCTGCACTCAGCCGTTTGGCTGTCTGCCAAATCACATCGTTGGAAAAGGTGTGATCAAATCACTGAGAGCCAAATATCCGCAGGCTAACATCGTGGCCATTGACTATGATCCGGGTGCAAGTGAAGTAAACCAGTTGAACCGAATTAAACTGATGCTTTCTACTGCATTCAAAAATCTGGAATCATAAAATCATTTTTCTAAAAGAAACAGCTGTCAAACTTGTGAAATGAGTTTGGCAGCTGTTTTGCATTTTCTATACAAGCATTAGGAAACTCCACGTTTCATACATTAATGCAACAAGTTCTTTCCTATAAAACAAAAAAGAACTTTGAGAAAATCATGGACTCTCTCAAAGTTCTTTTTATGTTACTTAAATATTTTCAATCTGCCAGTCAATCGGTTCTAATCCGTTTTCTTTCAAAAATTCATTGGTCTTGCTAAAATGATGACAGCCTAAAAATCCCCGATATGCAGACAGCGGACTTGGATGAGGTGCTTCTAAGATCAAATGTTTTGGATTGTTCAGCATACTTTTTTTCATCTGTGCCGGTTTACCCCAGAGCAAATATACAATCGGACGTTCCTGCTCATTCAGAATGCGGATTGCCGCATCGGTAAACTCTTCCCAGCCGATCCCTCTGTGAGAATTTGCCTGATGAGCACGAACAGTTAACACCGTATTTAACATTAAAACCCCCTGCTTCGCCCATTTGGTCAAATACCCGTTATTAGGAATATAACAGCCTAAATCTGAATTTAATTCCTTATAAATATTGACCAGAGAAGGGGGTGTCTCCACATCCGGCTTGACAGAAAAGCACAAGCCATGAGCCTGTCCGTCTCCGTGATAAGGATCCTGCCCAAAAATCACTACTTTTACTTCTGATAACGGAGTCAGATCAAATGCAGTAAATATTTCATCTGCCGGCGGAAAGATCTGTTTCGTAGAATACTCCTCCCGCACTTTTTTATATAAATTTAAATAATATGGTTTCTTAAACTCTGGAGACAATGGTTCCAGCCAGTCATTTTGAATTGCTCCCATAATTTTTTCTAATCGTCACTGAAATCCCATATACAGCAACAATTCTCCTTTCTACTGTGATTTTTCAGATCATATCTATGATTCTTTATTCCATTAAATCCTGTCCAACAAGCAATTTAGGAAAACAGTTCTAAGGGATCTGCCTGAACCGCTGTTCCACGTTCTCCGATTTCTGCAGTTACCTGCGGAAGTACCGGATGAACACGATACATTTTTGATTTCTGATTTAAAAATACTGTTTTTTCAAACGGAAAACGAATGACCATCGGATTTGCAAAACCAACACCCAGTTCTAATACTAAAAGATGACGATTTAATGTAAATCCAAGCCATTTCATATAATCATTCCAGTTTTCTTCATCTTCCGGATATACAAATGGTGCTGCCACATGTTTTTTATCAAATCCGCATTGAAAGATCAGATCATCTTCTGCCTGCGTAACGATATAATAATCTCTCGCACCTAAAGCTTCCTGCAGTTTTTTATAAAACTGAATATATTTTAATTCATCTTCTTTATTTTTTAACGTAAAAGATTCTCCCAAACCGATCAAAACACATTTTGACTGTTGTAAATCATTTAAAAGTTCCTGAAACATCTCTACTTTCTCCTATCTCTATGATTCTCTTTTCTGTAAGTAAACTACAAATCTTCCTGTCCCGTTTGCCTTTCCCCGGCAGGTAGATAATGTAATGGTATTTTTCTCTATATTATACGGAACGCAATCGTATTCGCAGCGTTTTGCACGTTCCTGAAGCCAGACAGCATAACTTTCCTGCGATTCAAAAGAAATCTGCCAGGAAGATGTATCCGAAGCATCCGTTGCATAGCAGGATATCACTTCGTACTCTTCAAACCCAGTTCCGGTATCAATGCAAAAAATGTGGTGCATTTCGAAATATTCTTTTTCCGTCATATGATTTAATGCACGAAACATGGAACCATTTTTCATATTGTGACCGTATATGATCGTATTTTGACTGCTGAAATCACGTTCACAGAGCATATCCACAAAAATAGCTCCGGAAGAAGATTCCTGACCTTCAAATGTTGTCGTCAAATACTCTTCATTATCTTTTGAACTTAAAATCGGATAATTAATCTTCGTATCCGGCAAAATGATCCACCCGATGGTATCTTCATTGATCTGCTTTAGTGCTTCCAGATTTACAAAATACTTCGGTATTTCATAAGCTGCATCTGCAGACGGTTCCGCAGATGCTATGCTTTCAGATGTTTCTTTCTGAACGATTACCATTTCTTCTGATAAACTTTCATATTCAGTGGATGCCCGATGATAATCCTGATAAATAAAAAACAACTGGCTTGTAGCATAAAAAAACACAAGCACACAGATCAGTTCGACCACCACTGTGATTGCTTTGGACAAAGATTTTTTCTTCATTGAATGTTCCATCTTTCTTATCTCTCTTTTTATTTCATAGGAAAATCTATGACTTTCATACGTTAATGCAACAAGGTCTTTCCTATGAAAAAAAAGGTGATACTTACGTACCACCTCATTATATCATATACATTCAAAACTTCATATTAAATTCTACATAACTCTCTTGCAATCCATTTAGAATAACTTCTGCGATCTTCTCGCTCCTCTATTATCTCTAACCAGCCTCTTGGTTAAGCCCTCGACCTATTAGTGACAGTCAGCTGCACACGTTACCGTGCTTCCACCTCTGCCCTATCAACCTCGTCGTCTTCAAGGGGTCTTACTACTTTCGTATGGGATATCTCATCTTGAGGGGGGCTTCACGCTTAGATGCCTTCAGCGTTTATCCCTTCCCGACTTGGCTACTCGGCCATGCCCTTGGCAGGACAACCGATACACCAGAGGTCAGTCCATCCCGGTCCTCTCGTACTAAGGACAGCTCCTCTCAAATATCCTACGCCCACGCCGGATAGGGACCGAACTGTCTCACGACGTTCTGAACCCAGCTCGCGTACCGCTTTAATGGGCGAACAGCCCAACCCTTGGGACCTGCTACAGCCCCAGGATGCGATGAGCCGACATCGAGGTGCCAAACCACTCCGTCGATGTGAACTCTTGGGAGTGATCAGCCTGTTATCCCCAGGGTAGCTTTTATCCGTTGAGCGATGGCAATCCCACTTTATACCACCGGATCACTAAGTCCTACTTTCGTACCTGCTCCACCCGTCGGTGTCGCAGT
>CAZRQV010000041.1:0-13554 GCA_964602445.1 uncultured Lachnoclostridium sp. | reverse complement strand
ATGTCTGCATGAAAGTCTAAAAATAATCAAGAGATGAGTAGTCAGCATGCGTTCGCAATGTCTGCATGAAAGTCTAAAAATAATCAAGAGATGAGTAGTCAGCATGCGTTCGGAATGTCTGCATTGAAAATCTGGAAAAATCAAAAAGATTTGTTTGACAGGAGAATACTATGAGAATTATGGGCTTAGACTACGGCTCCAAGACCGTAGGCGTAGCTATCAGTGACCCTTTGGGCATTACTGCCCAAGGCATTGAGATTATCAGACGAGAGAAAGAAAGTAAACTGCGACAGACCTTAGCACGGATAGAAGCACTGATCAAAGAATATCAGGTGGAGTCTATTGTGCTCGGCTTTCCTAAAAATATGAACAATACCATTGGAGACCGTGCTGAAAAATCATTGGCATTTAAAGAAATGCTGGAAAAGAGAACAGGTCTGGAAGTAGTGATGTGGGATGAGCGGTTGACCACCGTAGAAGCGAACCGCACATTGATCGAAGGAAAAATAAGAAGAGAAGATCGAAGCAAATATGTAGATATGCTGGCTGCGGTTTACATTTTGCAGGGATATCTTGATTCAAAGAGTTTTAAATTATAGTAAAAAATTGGAATATAGTTTCAGAGCGTTTTAGAACGTAATTTTTAAAGAATTTTGGAATATAGTTTCCCAAAATAGAATATGGTTTCAAAGAATTTCAAATGATAGAGTCAAGGAGTTTTAGATTATAATGGAAAAGATTACATTTATTCCGGATGCACAGGAAGAACCGGTAGAGTTTTACGTGTTGGAAGAAACCCGCATTGGTGGGGTTGATTATATATTAGTAACAGATTCAGAAGAAGAAGACGCAGAGTGCCTGATCTTAAAAGATATGTCAGAAGCAGATGATGATGAGGGCGTTTATGTCATCGTTGAAGACGAAACAGAATTAGACAGTGTACTGAGTGTATTCGAAAAAATGCTGGACGATGTAGATATTGAACGGTAAGAGCAAGGAATTGTTTTCACGTTACATTGATCGGAACGGAGCGGACAGTAACAAGAATAAAACAGGAGGTTTCAGTTGAAAAATATTAACAATTCTAAATTGAAGATCATTCCACTGGGCGGTCTGGAGGCTATTGGAATGAATATTACTGCCTTTGAATTCGAAGACAGTATTGTTGTAGTGGATTGTGGTCTTTCATTCCCAACAGATGATATGCTGGGAATCGACCTTGTAATCCCGGATGTCACTTATTTAAAGGACAATATTTCAAAAGTGAAGGGGTTTGTGATCACCCACGGACATGAAGATCATATTGGTGCGATCCCGTATGTATTTAAGGAAGTGAATGCACCGATTTATGCCACAAAGCTGACCATGGGTCTGATTGATAGTAAATTAAAAGAGCATGGAATGCAGAAAACAGTAAAGAGAAAAGTGGTAAAACACGGACAGTCGATCAATCTTGGAAAGTTCCGGATTGAATTTATTAAGACCAATCATAGTATTGAAGATGCCTGCGCCCTGGCAATCTATTCACCGGCTGGAATTGTAATCCATACAGGTGACTTTAAAGTGGATTATACCCCTGTATTTGGAGATGCCATTGATCTGCAGAGATTTGGAGAAATTGGCAAAAAGGGAGTTCTGGCATTGATGTCTGACAGTACCAATGCTGAGAAAAAAGGGTTTACCATGTCAGAAAAGACGGTTGGGAAGAGATTTGATGCAATCTTTGCGGAACATCCGACCAAAAGAATCATCATTGCGACATTTGCATCCAATGTAGACCGTGTGCAGCAGGTGATCAATTCCGCTTATAAGAGCGGAAGAAAAGTAGTGGTAGAAGGCCGCAGTATGGTCAATACCATTTCAATCGCACAGGAGCTGGGGTACATTTCCATTCCGGACAATACGCTGATCGATATCGAACAGCTGAAAAATTATCCGGAGGAAAAGACTGTTTTGATCACAACAGGAAGTCAGGGAGAGTCCATGGCAGCACTTTCCAGAATGGCGTCCGGAACCCATCGTAAAGTGCATATTATGCCGGGAGATGTGGTTGTCTTATCTGCAACACCAATTCCGGGCAATGAAAAAGCAGTATCTAAGGTTATTAATGAACTTTCGATCCGTGGAGCGGAAGTTGTTTTTCAGGATACTCATGTATCCGGACATGCATGTCAGGAAGAATTAAAACTGATCTATTCTTTAGTACGTCCGAAATATGCAATTCCGGTTCATGGAGAATACAGACATTTACAGGCCAATGCAAGACTTGCAGAAGAGCTTGGAATCGAAAAAGACAATATTTTTATCCTGTCTTCAGGAGATGTACTGGAGTTAGATGACAGTGCTGCGAAAGTAGTAGATCATGTGCAGAATGGTGCGATCTACGTAGATGGTCTGGGTGTTGGCGATGTAGGAAATATCGTACTTCGCGACAGGCAGCATCTGGCAGAAGACGGAATCTTAATCGTTGTCGTTACTTTGGAAAAATACAGCAATCAGATTCTTTCCGGTCCGGATATTGTATCCCGCGGATTTGTATATGTAAGAGAAGCAGAATCCCTCATTGAGGAAGCAAAGCTGGTGGTAGAAGAAGCACTGGACGGCTGTCTGAGCAGAGGCATTTCTGACTGGGGTAAATTAAAGAATGTAGTAAAAGATTCTTTAAATGAATATCTCTGGAAAAAGACAAAGAGAAGTCCGATGATCCTCCCGATCATTATGGAAGTCTAAGATAACAGGCTGGAAAAGCGTATGAATACACGTAAAGCCGTTATGCAGGTCAGTTCCATTTGTCTGAAAGTTGCTACCCTGATCCTGATCGTATTGGGAATCATATATTTGGGACAGACGACATATCAGTATACCCGTGCTGTCTTTAGCAATCAGGCATATGAAGCGGAACCTGGCAAAGATGTAACTGTAAAAATTTCCGAAGAAATCACGACAAAAGAACTGGCTGAGATTCTGGAAAAGAAAGGTTTGATTGAAGATGCAGATCTTTTCAGAATTCAGATGAAACTGTCCGGTTTCGGCAGCAGCGTAGCAGCGGGAGAATATGAACTGAACAGTTCGATGACGCCCAGCGAGATGGAAGAAGTGCTGACATCGGAGAAACAGTGACAGAAACAGCAAAGGCGATAAAGCATGATTGTAGATGAAAGAATGGTTGCCTACATCAATTCTCTGGATGTAGGCAACAGTGCGTTAGTAAATGAAATAGAAGAAGAGGCATTAGCCACCTATGTACCAATCATACGAAAGGAAATGCAGAGCTTTTTGAAAACGATCCTTGAGATCAAGCGGCCGAAAGCAATTCTGGAGGTAGGTACCGCGGTTGGTTTTTCCGCACTTTTGATGAGTGAACATGTAGATGCGGACTGCCATATTACAACCATTGAAAAATATGAACCAAGGATTCCCATTGCAAAAGCGAATTTTCAGAGAGCCGGCAAAGAAGAACAGATCACTTTGCTGGAAGGGGATGCCATGGAGTTTTTGAAAACGCTGGAAGGTCCGTATGATTTTATTTTTATGGATGCAGCGAAAGGACAGTATATTCATTTCCTGCCGGATATTTTAAGATTACTGGCACCGGGAGGAATTCTGCTGTCAGATAATGTACTGCAGGACGGAGACATCATCCAGTCCCGATTTGCAGTAGAACGCAGAAATCGAACCATTCACAGCAGAATGAGAGAATATCTGTATGCATTGACCCATCATGAGCAGCTGACCACATCGTTGCTGCCTTTGGGCGATGGAGTAACACTGAGTGTGAAAAAATAATCTGTGTGATCGAACCGATCGAAGCAGTGAAAGCGGCACTGTCCAAAGTGCAGGACGGATGCAGAAGCAAACGGAATGTGATACCGTCCGTAAGGACAGTTTATGTAGGAGAGTAAAATGAGAAAAACAGAACTTCTGATACCTGCCAGCAGTCTGGAGGTTTTAAAGATAGCAGTAACATTTGGTGCAGATGCGGTATACATCGGCGGTGAAGCGTTTGGACTTCGTGCAAAAGCGAAAAACTTTTCACCGGAAGAGATGAAAGAAGGAATTGCATTTGCTCACGAACACGGAGTAAAAGTTTATGTAACTGCCAATATTCTGGCACATAACAGCGATCTGGAAGGCGCAAGAGAATATTTTAAAGAATTAAAAGAAATCAAACCGGATGCGCTGATTATTGCAGATCCGGGAATGTTTACTCTGGCAAAAGAAATCTGCCCGGAAATCGATGTGCATATCAGTACCCAGGCAAATAATACCAATTATGAAACTTATCGTTTCTGGGAAAGAATGGGCGCAAGCCGTGTGGTTTCTGCACGTGAACTTTCCATGAAAGAGATCAAGGAGATCAGAGAACATATTTCTGATCAAATGGAGATCGAAACCTTTGTTCATGGAGCAATGTGTATTTCTTACTCAGGCAGATGTCTTTTAAGCAACTATTTTACCGGCAGAGATGCCAATCAGGGAGCGTGTACGCACCCATGCCGTTGGAAGTATGCGGTAGTAGAAGAATCCCGTCCGGGAGAATATTTACCGGTTTATGAAAACGAAAGAGGAACTTATATCTTTAATTCCAAGGATCTTTGTATGATCGAACATATTCCGGATCTGATCGATGCCGGAATCGATTCTTTGAAAATTGAAGGGCGTATGAAAACTGCATTGTATGTAGCGACCGTGGCAAGAACCTATCGTAAAGCACTGGATGATTTTGCAGAATCACCGGAAAAATATGAGCAGAATATGCCGTGGTATCTGGATCAGATTTCGAATTGTACGTACAGACAGTTTACAACCGGATTTTTCTATGGAAAACCGGATGAAAATACACAAATCTATGACAGCAACACTTACGTGAAGGAATATACTTATCTTGGAATCGTAGGAGAAAAGAATGCTCAGGGATGTTACCGAATCGAGCAGAGAAACAAATTCTCTGTAGGTGAAATGATCGAAGTTATGAAACCGGATGGAAGAAATATCGAAGTAGAAGTAAAAGCGATCTATGATGAAGAAGGACAGTCCATGGAAAGCTGTCCGCATCCGAAGCAGGTTCTTTACATTGATCTGGGAATCGAGCTGGATCAGTATGACATTCTTAGAAGACAGGAACCGGCAGTTTCCTAATGACGGAAAGTGTGTTCAGGTTCCCATACATTTTTGTAATCTGATCACCGATGCAGTTCGGAAGTAAAAAGAATGATTCTGAAACGGAGAAAGCAGAAATAAAATTTAGGAAAGGCACCTAAAAGGGGAAAGCTACATAGACTGTAGTAACTCTCCTTTGAGGTGCTTTTTTTGAAAACATTTCCAAAACCACTTTCGGTAGAAGAAGAAGCCTACTATATGAAAAAGAACCGGGAAGGGGATATGGCTGCCAGAGAAATCCTGATCTTAAGAAATATGAGACTGGTAGCTCATGTAGTGAAAAAATATCAATGCCCCGAAAATGAACAGGAAGAGCTTTTGTCCATCGGTACCATCGGACTGATCAAAGCCATAGCCACAGTAGATGCCGAAAAAGGAAGACTGTCCACTTATGCGGCAAGATGTATTGAAAATGAACTTTTGATGTATTTTCGTTCTAAAAAGAAATTGTCGAAAGAAGTTTCTTATTATGAAACGATCGGAACAGATAAAGAAGGAAATGAGATCAGCTTGTTGGAAGTGATCGAAAGTCCGGAGCCATCAGCGTTTGATCATTTTATGGTAAAAGAAGACAGTCAAAGACTTTACGAATTACTTCCCACAATCCTTTCCCAGCGGGAACAGGAGGTTTTACGGCTTCGGTACGGACTTTATGGAGGAAGGGAGTATACGCAAAGAGAAGTAGCCGGAAAGCTTGGAATTTCCAGATCTTATATCAGTCGTATCGAAAAAAATGCAGTAGAGAAACTTAGACGTTGTTTTTCCTGAAAAAATCTGTTACAATCAATCTATCCAAAATCTAATCTGATGGTTCCATCAGAAAAATCCACCAAAAGATAAGAAAAATGAAAGAGGAAAAGAAACGATGTTTAGCAGTATATTGTCTGCGGATGTCAGAGGGATCACAGGTGTGCCGATTTATGTAGAAACAGACATTTCTGACGGCTTGCCGGGATTTACCATGGTAGGCTATCTGACTTCTGCGGTAAGAGAATCCGCCGACCGAGTGCGGACGGCACTGAAAAATACGGGAATTTCGATTCCGCCCAAAAAGATTACAGTCAATCTGTCGCCGGCAGATACGAAAAAAGAAGGAACCGGATTTGATCTGGCCATCGCAGTATCGATCATGTGCAGTCTTGGAATGTTTCCGAAAGAATCCATAGAAAATATATTATTTTTAGGAGAACTGGGACTGGATGGGGCAGTAAAAAGGATTCATGGAGTGCTGCCCATGGTGGAGCTGGCGAAAGCGAAAGGATGTCACACCTGTATTCTGCCGAAAGAAAATGTAGCAGAAGGGAAAATCGTAGATGGAATTTCCTGTATTGGAGTAGAGAGTCTGAAAGATACGATGGGACGGATTATAACAGGGAATTATCAGGAAGATCCGGTGGAGGTTCCGAAGTACCGACCGGAGGAACATACACTGGATTTTGCCCAGATCCGTGGGCAGGAAGGGGTGAAGCAGGCAGCAAAACTGGCAGCAGCCGGAATGCTCAATCTTTTAATGATCGGTCCGCCAGGTTCCGGGAAAACGATGATTGCTAGAAGAATTCCGACAATTCTGCCTAAAATGACCAGAGAGGAAAGCGTAGAAGTAACAAAGATCTACAGTGTATGCGGCAGCTTGGCGGCGGAACAGGCATTGATTGAAGAGCGACCATTTCGGGCACCTCATCATACGATCTCAATCGCAGCCATGGTGGGTGGAGGCAGAAAACCAAGACCCGGAGAAGTCAGTTTGAGCAGTCATGGATGTCTTTTTTTAGATGAGATTACGGAACTTCCGAAAAATGTGCTGGAATCCTTGCGTCAGCCTTTGGAGGACAAGCAAGTACAGATTTCCAGAGTGGATGGAACTGATATTTTTCCGGCGGATTTTATGCTGATCGCGGCCATGAATCCTTGTAAATGCGGCTATTATCCGGATATGAATAAATGTCATTGTACCACAGGCGACATTTACCGTTATCTGAATAAGATCAGTATGCCTTTTCTGGATCGAATGGATCTTTGTGTGGAAGCTCCCAGAATTGCGTTTGAAGAACTGACGGGAAAAAAAGAAGGATGTTCTTCGGCAGCAATGAGAGAAGAAGTGCTGTGTGCCCATCAGATCCAGAAAGAGCGTTATCAGGGAACATCCTATCATTTTAATTCAGAAGTTCGTGGGGCAGATATGGAAGAATTTTTTCGTGTAGGAAAACAGCAGAAGAAACTTTTGGAAGAGGCATTTGAAAATCTGAATCTGACTGCACGTTCGTATCACAAAATACTGAAAGTAGCCAGAACAGCCGCAGATCTGGAAGGAAAAAAGGAGATTGAGACCGGTCATATTTTGCAGGCAATCTGTTATCGCAGCGTGGATCGTAAATTTTGGGCGGTGTGATCATGAAAAATAATATTAATAGAAAGATTCCGGAAGGCATACGTTATATTAGCAAAGGAACCAAAGAATTTCCAAGCAGACTTTTGGAACTTTCCGATTGTCCGGAAGGAATTTATGTCAAAGGCAGTCTGCCGGATCCGAAGAAAAAAACAGTGGCTATCGTAGGAGCCAGAATGTGTACACCTTACGGAAGAGCGACAGCCAGTTGTTTTGCCCGGGTTCTGGCTGCCCATGACGTTCAGATCATCAGCGGACTTGCTCTGGGAGTAGATGGTGCAGCCCATGAAGGGGCATTGCTTGCAGGCGGAACTACCTTTGCGGTTCTCGCCTGCGGAGTAGACATTTGTTATCCGAGAAGCAACATCGGATTGTATGAACAGATGAAGGATGCAGGGGGAATTTTGTCGGAAGAGCCTCCGGGCTGTCCGCCGTTAGCCAGATTATTTCCAAAAAGGAACCGGATTATCAGTGCATTGTCAGATTTGGTTCTGGTAGTAGAAGCACGACATAAAAGCGGATCTTTGATTACAGCGGATTTTGCTATGGAACAGGGGAGAGATATTTTTGCAGTTCCCGGAAGACTGGAAGATGAGCTGAGCCGAGGATGCAATGAGCTAATCGAGCAGGGAGCAGGAATTGCGTTAAGTCCGGAGAGGTTGTTGGAAAGTATGGGTAAAATTTGTGAAGAATCAGACAATTTGAAAAAAACAAAGGAAAATGTCCTTGCAAGGGAAGAAAATATGGTGTATAGTTGTTTGCGTTTACAACCCAAGAGTCTTGAAGAATTATGCAGGGAAACCGGATATTCTGTGACAGCAGTGATGGAGTCCGTAATGCTTCTGCAGCTTCGAGGTCTGGTAAAAGAAATAGGACGAAACAGATATAGTAAAGTACAATGAGATATTTGAGGTATCTGCTTCAGAGGTGAAGAATTAATGGCAAAATATTTAGTGATCGTGGAATCACCGGCAAAGGTAAATACGATTAAAAAATTTTTAGGTGCGAATTATGAAGTAATGGCATCCAACGGACATGTCCGTGACCTTCCGAAAAGTCAGATGGGGATTGGTCCGGAAAATGATTTTGAACCGAAATATATTACCATTCGTGGGAAAGGGGAAATTTTAGCGAAGCTTCGAAAAGAAGCTAAAAAAGCAGATAAGATCTATCTGGCAACTGACCCTGACCGTGAAGGAGAAGCAATCTCATGGCATCTTTCCCAGGCATTGAATCAGGATCCGAAAAAGATGTATCGAATTACATTCAATGAGATTACAAAACAGGCAGTAAAAAATTCCATCAAGCAGGCAAGAGAAATCGATATGAATCTGGTAGATGCACAGCAGACCCGAAGAATTCTGGATCGAATGGTAGGGTACAGCATCAGTCCGGTGCTTTGGGCAAAGATCAAACGCGGATTGAGTGCAGGACGTGTACAGTCAGCAGCACTTCGTATCATTGCAGACCGTGAAGAAGAGATTGCAGCCTTTGTTCCGGAAGAATACTGGTCACTGGATGTGCAGTTAAAAAATGAAGGCAGTAAAAAGCCGCTGACTGCAAAATTTCAAGGAACAGAAAAAGAAAAAATAGAGATTACAAGTGAAGAACAGATCTTAAAGATTCAAAAAGATTTGGAAAATGCAGAATACAAGATCGACGATGTAAAAAAAGGAGAACGATCCAAAAAGGCACCGCTGCCATTTACAACCAGTACACTGCAGCAGGAAGCATCGAAGGCGTTAAATTTCTCTACGCAAAAAACCATGCGCCTTGCCCAGCAGCTGTATGAAGGGGTTGAGATCAAAGGTCAGGGAACCGTAGGTCTGATCACCTATCTTCGTACGGATTCTACCCGTGTATCTGACGAAGCAGAAGCAATGGCAAAAGAATTTATTACAGAAAATTATGGGGAAACCTATTATTCAGAAGTACACAGCAGTGCCAAAGAAGGGAAAAAGATTCAGGATGCTCATGAAGCGATTCGGCCGACTGATTTAAAGAGAATGCCGGCAGTGGTAAAAGAATCTTTGAGCAGAGATCAGTTTCGTCTGTATCAGTTAATATGGAAGAGATTCGCTGCAAGCAGAATGTCTGCAGCCAAATATGAAACAACAACCGTAAAGATCCTTGCCAATGGATATCGTTTTCATGTAGTAGATTCCCGTCTTGCATTTGATGGATTTTTATCCGTATATACAGAAGCTGACGGAGAAGAAATCGAAAAGGCAAATGTAAAATCGCTGGAAAAAGGAGAGGTTCTGCAATTTCTGGAATTTGACGGAAAACAGCATTTCACCCAGCCGCCGGCACACTTTACAGAAGCAGCTCTGGTCAAAACATTAGAAGAGCTGGGAATTGGCCGTCCAAGTACGTATGCACCGACGATCACTACGATC
The DNA here is from genome assembly GCA_964602445.1 of uncultured Lachnoclostridium sp. Lineage (GTDB taxonomy): Bacteria > Bacillota > Clostridia > Lachnospirales > Lachnospiraceae > HGM12587. The sequence continues at coordinate 3,609 of CAZRQV010000041.1, read as the reverse complement.
ATTGCAAGACGTTATGTGGCGAAAGAAGGAAAAACACTTTATATTACAGAACTTGGTGAAATCGTAAATGATATGATGAAACGTGCATTCCCAAGTATTGTAAATACAGAATTTACAGCCAATGTAGAAGGACTTCTGGATTTGATCGCGGAAGGAACTGTAAAATGGAAAACAGTGGTTCGTAATTTCTATCCGGATCTGGAAGATGCGGTCAATCATGCAGAAAAGGAACTGGAAAATGTAAAGATTGCAGATGAAGTGACCGATGTGATCTGTGAAGAATGCGGACGAAATATGGTTATTAAATACGGACCCCATGGAAAATTTCTGGCATGTCCAGGATTTCCGGAATGCAGAAATACCAAGCCATATTTGGAAAAGATCGGTGTTGCATGTCCGAAATGCGGAAAAGAGATTGTCATCCGAAAATCGAAAAAAGGCAGAAAATATTATGGCTGTGAAGATAATCCGGAATGTGATTTTATGACATGGCAGAAACCAAAGACTGCAGAAGAAGCAGGAGATAAGTAATTATGAGTATTCAGCTGTTAGATAAGACAAGAAAACTGAACAGACTTTTAAAAAATGCAGAAAGCTCTGAAATCAGTTTTAGCGAGATCAGTAAAGTATTAAAAGAAATGCTTCGTTCCAATGTATTGGTATTGAGCAAAAAAGGAAAGATTTTAGGAATCAGCGATGATGAGACCACAGAAAGGATCGAAGAACTGTTAGGAGAAGTCAGAGGTGCCAGAATTGATGAAAGTTTGAATGAAAGACTTTTGGCAGTACTTTCTACCAGAGAAAATGCTTATTTGCAGACCCTTGGTTTTTCGGAAAAAACAAAAGATTATCATGGAATGATTGTCCCGATCGACATTGCAGGAGAACGTTTGGGAACCCTGTTTATGTATCGTGCCAGAGACATTTATGACATTGAAGACATCATTTTATGTGAATATGGTGCGACAGTAATCGGTATGGAAATGATGCGGGCAGAAAATGATGAAACTGCAGAAGAAAACAGAAAGCAGCAAGTGGTGCAGTCAGCATTAAATACATTATCCGGATCAGAATTAGAAGCAATGCGCTGCGTATTCCGGGAACTGGAAGGAAATGATGGAATTCTGGTTGCCAGCAAGATTGCAGAACGTCAGGGAATCACCCGTTCAATCATTGTAACCGGTCTGAAAAAGCTGGAAAGTGCCGGAGTCATTGAATCCAGAAGTGCCGGCATGAAGGGAACCAAAGTCAAGATCTGCAATGAACTGCTTTTGGAAGAGCTGGAAAATATAAGATAGCAGCAGGTCAGAGAATCTGCATCCAATCAATTTTTCAGGAATTTTATATTTATAAAAAAAAACTAAAATCATTTTTCAGGCATTGACATTCGATGGTAAAACGATTAATATATGGATAACGGTTAGCACTCGAAGAAAACGAGTGCTAATAATACGAAAAATGAAGAACAGATTATAAGGAGGCGTCATCATGAAATTAATCCCATTAGGTGACAAAGTTGTATTAAAACAGGTAGAAGCTGAGGAAACAACAGCATCCGGTATTATTTTATCAGCAAAAACACAGGAAAAACCTCTGGAAGGTGTCGTTGTAGCAGTTGGACCAGGCGGAGTTGTAGATGGTAAAGAAGTGACTATGCAGGTAAAAGAAGGCGATAAAGTCATTTATCAGAAATACGCTACAACAGAAGTAAAGGTTGGCGGCGAAGAATATTTAGTAGTAAAACAGAACGATATTCTTGCAATCGTAGAAGATTAATCAAAGACAGTTTGGAGGTAAAAAGTCATGGCAAAGGAAATTAAATACGGCGAAGACGCCAGAAAAGCTCTGGAAGCAGGAGTTAATAAATTAGCAAATACAGTTCGTGTAACCATCGGACCAAAAGGAAGAAACGTAGTTTTAGACAAACAGTTTGGTGCTCCGCTCATTACAAATGACGGTGTAACGATCGCAAAAGAAATCGAACTGGAAGATGCATTTGAAAATATGGGTGCACAGCTTGTAAAAGAAGTTGCTACAAAGACAAACGATGTAGCAGGTGATGGTACTACCACAGCAACAGTTCTTGCACAGGCAATGATCAACGAAGGAATGAAGAATCTTGCAGCAGGTGCGAATCCGATCATCTTAAGAAAGGGTATGAAAAAAGCAACTGATACTGCAGTAGAAGCAATTGCAGCAATGAGCAGCAAAGTATCCAGCAAAAATCATATTGCAAGAGTCGCAGCGATTTCAGCCGGAGATGACGAAGTTGGAAACATGGTAGCAGATGCGATGGAAAAAGTTTCTAACGACGGTGTAATTACCATCGAAGAATCCAAAACAATGCAGACAGAACTGGATCTTGTAGAAGGTATGCAGTTTGACAGAGGATACATTTCCGCATATATGGCAACAGATATGGAAAAAATGGAAGCAGTTCTGGAAGAACCGATGATCCTCATCACAGATAAGAAGATTTCTAACATTCAGGAAATCCTTCCATTATTAGAACAGATTGTTCAGAGCGGCAGAAGACTTCTCATCATTGCAGAAGATATCGAAGGCGAAGCATTAACAACATTAGTATTAAACAAACTTCGCGGTACTTTCTCTGTAGTAGCTGTAAAAGCTCCGGGATATGGTGAAAGAAGAAAAGCAATGCTTCAGGACATCGCAATCCTTACCGGCGGTCAGGTAATCTCTGAAGAAGTTGGTATCGAATTAAAAGATGCTACTTTAGATATGCTGGGTCGTGCAAAATCCGTAAAAGTGAAAAAAGAATCTACAGTCATCGTAGAAGGTTATGGTGATAAAGAAGCAATCGCTACTAGAGTTGCAATGATCAAAAAAGAAATTTCTGAAACAAAATCAGAATTCGATAAAGAAAAACTTCAGGAAAGACTTGCAAAACTTGCAGGCGGTGTGGCTGTAATCCGTGTTGGTGCAGCAACAGAAACAGAAATGAAAGAAGCAAAACTCCGTATGGAAGATGCTTTAAATGCAACAAGAGCAGCAGTAGAAGAAGGTATTGTATGCGGCGGTGGTTCTGCTTATATCCATGCTTCTAAAGAAGTTGCAAAACTTGTGGAAAACTTAGACGGTGATGAAAGAACAGGTGCAAAAGTAGTATTAAAAGCACTGGAAGCTCCATTATTCCACATCGCAGCAAATGCAGGTCTGGAAGGTGCAGTAATCATCAATAAAGTACGTGAATCTGCAGTTGGTGTAGGTTTTGATGCATACAATGAAGAATATGTAGATATGGTAGAAGCTGGTATTCTTGATCCTGCGAAGGTTACAAGAAGTGCACTTCAGAATGCTACAAGCGTTGCATCTACATTCCTTACAACAGAATCCTGCGTAGCACAGATCAAAGAAGAAACTCCGGCAATGCCGGCAGGCGGCGCAGGAATGGGCGGAATGATGTAAGAAGTTCTGCTTTCTGCAATCCTATATAGAAGAAAAATTCCATAGCACTGCTTTGGCAGTGTTATGGAATTGATCTAAAAACTTTTCTTTAAAATTATCAAATTTTAACGATTGAACTTCTATTCAATCGCAAGATTTCCCAAAATGAACAATATGAAAAATTTAAAGTATGTGATGTTG
>CAZRQV010000040.1:0-16518 GCA_964602445.1 uncultured Lachnoclostridium sp. | reverse complement strand
AAATTTGTAATAAGGAATTCTCATTTTGACTTGTACTATTTACATTCTAGCACCACAAAAGAGTGAGAACTTGTTTGAGAGTCTTGTTAATTTGTAAAGGAGTCAAACACAGTTTATTGTAATAAATCGATACATCAAGTTTGAGAGTCTTGTTAATTTGTAAAGGAATCAAACGGGTCGTTGAACTTCATGTTTGGCGGTCCGTTTGAGAAACTTGTTAATTTATTTGGAAGCAATAGTTCACTAATACAATAAACAGAAACGAGTCTTATTTAAGAAAAATATTAATAGGATGAAATTATGTGATCATAAAGAGTGAGATTGGAAGGAAAATAGGAGCGGTGTAAACCGCTCCTATTTTCTTTCCAACACCACGCCGTGGCAGATTCCCGGAATACTTTGTCCTTCATTAAAACTGACGGTTGATAACAATGCTCCGGTGGGCATAAAAAAGATTCGATGAAATTCTCCGCTTTCCAGTTTTGGAAGCAGATAAGCAGCCAGAGTCACTGCACTGCAGCCGCATCCGGAACCACCGGAATGGGTATCCTGAGTACGGTCATCGAAAATAGCGATGCCGCAGTCGAAATGTTTTTTGCTAAGATCATATCCTTTTTGTTTTAAAAGATCTAATAGCAGTTCACGTCCTATGACTCCCAGATCTCCGGTAACGATCAGGTCGTAATCTTCCGGCGAACGATTAAAATCCGTGAAATGTGCATAAATCGTATCAGCCGCCGCCGGTGCCATGGCAGCTCCCATATTCATGGAATCTTTTACACCGTAGTCCGTCATTTTCCCTGTAGTCACACCGGTGATCCGTACGCTTCCCTTGGTGCTGACTATAAACGCGCCGCTGCCGGTAACTGTCCAGGTTGTGGATAATGGACGTTGATTTGCATATTCCAGTGGATAACGAAACTGTTTTTCAGCACTGGCAAAATGGGAAGAGGTAACCGCAAGGCAATGTTCCGCATAGCCTGCAGCAACGGACATGGCAGCAAGAGATAACGATTCTCCGGCAGTAGAGCAGGCACCGTAAAGTCCAAACATAGGAATCTGCAGATCCAGCATACCGAAGGAACTGGCGATCAGCTGTCCCAGAAGATCGCCGCAGAAAAGATAGCGGATGTCTTCGGTTTGTAACCCTGCTTTTTTTAAAGCCAGAAGAGCTGCTTTTTTCTGCAGGATACTTTCCGCCTGTTCCCAGTTCGCTGCGCCAAGCATGGGATCTTTTTCAATCAGATCAAAATAATTTCCCAAAGGTCCGTCTCCTTCTTTTTGCCCGACGATAGAAGCATAAGACCGGATGTAAGGGGGAGTTTCGAAAGAAATACTCTGTTTTCCGATGATCATACATTCCTCCATATCATAAAATATCAGATTTCGTAATGCAAAAGGGATTCAAGCGTACAGAAGTTTATGCATTTTCCGAATCCCTTGTTTTAGTATTTGCTATTTCTGATGTTTTATGTGAAAATTAAGAAAATCCCTGCAGTACAGGAAAAGAACAGAAACGGTTTCTTAAGAAAATCTTTAAGAAATCAGGCGATGAAATTAAGGAAGATTTCGTATAAAATATAATGTGAGACAATCAATCCATAAGGGGTTGAAAGAAAAGACAGTGATTGCGGATGAGAAGCGTCCGCTTAACAATAATTTATGAGGTGACAGGTATGGAAACAATTCTTGTATGTGATGATGATCGAGAGATCGTAGAAGCGATCGATATTTATCTGACCCAGGAAGGGTATCATGTATTAAAGGCTTATGACGGACTGGAAGCATTGGAAGTGCTGAAAAATAATGAAGTTCATCTGCTGATCATTGATGTAATGATGCCGAAACTGGATGGACTGCGCGCAACCTTGAAGATTCGGGAAGAAAGCAGTATTCCGATCATTATTTTGTCTGCAAAATCAGAAGATGCGGATAAGATCCTTGGGTTAAATGTAGGTGCAGATGATTATGTAGCAAAACCGTTTAATCCGCTGGAACTGACGGCAAGAGTCAAATCACAGCTTCGCCGTTATACGAAACTGGGCAATAAGATTGGAAATGAAGGCGCTGTTTTCCAGACAGGCGGTCTGGTGATCAACGATGATCTGAAAGAAGTGACGGTAGATGGAGAGCCGGTAAAATTAACGCCGATCGAATACAATATTTTGCTGCTGCTGGTAAAAAATCAGGGGAAAGTATTCTCGATCAATCAGATTTATGAAAGTATCTGGAATGAAGAAGCCATCGGAGCGGACAATACGGTAGCAGTTCATATCCGTCATATTCGGGAAAAAATTGAAGTGAATTCTAAAGATCCACGCTATTTAAAAGTAGTATGGGGTGTTGGATACAAAGTAGAGAAGCTTTAATAATATAGACGGGAGTGAACATGTTTAGGATTCGGATCACGAATGGAGTGAAAACAGCACTGGTCATTTTGAATCAGATTTTTGCACTGTTATTGATCACAGTGCTGATCATGACCAGTAATTATGGTGTAAATAATGGATCGTGGGATGATCTTCTGACCCATCGTACCTACGAGCAGTCGGACTATTTTCAGACACAGTCGCTGAATCAGGCGACCCGTGCAATCCGTGCGGCGACCCGCGCCACCCGTTTTGAAAAAAACGGAGCATATGATCCGCAGCGTTTTGTCAATGTGGGTGAATATGCAGAAAAAGGAATCATTACCGGAGAATATGACTCGGAAGGATTGTATTATCGTCTGGGTGATCTGTTGAACTGGGCTCAAAAAGGCTGGACTTACAGTCAGGTAGAGATTGATCAGGATGAGTATCTTACCTTTTATCTGGGTGACACCGAGGAGGCTGTGCAGCTTCAGGAAGATCTGGAACGCTATTTCATTTCTTCTGACAGCGAATGGACGGCGTATTATCAGTATTATCAAAATGTAAGCGAGAGCGCAGGAACGATGGATCAGGCGTATGTAAAGCCGATCTTAAATGAAATCTATCAGCCGGAAAATTATAAAAGTATTGTATCTTATGCCACGGAAACAGGGCAGGATCTGAGTACGATTTATGCCCAGATCGATAAAACATTGGAAAATATTGTATCCGATGTGTTGTCTTACCGGGATAATGTGAATCTGTTTTCTAAAGAATCCAGTAATGTACGGTATTTTCTCATAGATCGTGGAAATGAACAGATTTATACCAATGAAACAGAATTGCGGCAGGCATCGGAAGAAGAAATCCTGCAGCATGTGAAAAAATATGGTGCTTACTGCATTTATGATAATCAGATTTTATCTGTAGATGCGGAAAAGATCAAATTGTCAGTGACAGATCTTTATGGATATACAGAAAAATACGGAATGTCCGGCTCAGACAATTATCTTCTGATCGTTGCGATCGATACTTCCTATCCGGCAGAAGATATTCTTTACACAGGATATGAGCGATATCAGCATCTTCAGCCGATCGCATGGCTGACACTGGCGGTCGGTATGATCGGAATCTTAGGATATCTGCTGACATTTGCAATTCTGACAGCAAAAGCAGGAGTAGATCCTGAAAATGAAGGAGTTCAGCTGAACTGGTTTGACTTGTGGAAGACAGAAGTCAGTTTTCTGATCTTGGCAGTGAGTGCACTGGCCGGGGTTTTATCCCTGCGGGTGTTGAGTAGATATTTTTCTTTTATGACAGTGGAAGGAGCCATAGGATTTGTAGCATTACTGGAAAATTTCGTATTCCTGACCGGCTGGTTCAGCCTGATCCGTCGGGCGAAAGCAAAAATCCTTTGGAAAAACAGTTTTACCTGCAAAACCTATGAAGCATTGAAAAGTTCGTTTTCAGACAGCCGGAGACCGACCAAGGTATTGATCCTTTTTATCGGATACTGTGTGGTCAATCTTCTTTTGCGGCAGCTTGGCGGACTGGGGATTTTGCTGGTGCCCATCTTTAATGTAGCCGTAGGAATTGCATTGCTGAAAAAAGCGGTGCAGGATCAGAAACTTCTGGATGGAATGAAAAAAATGGAAGCTGGTGAAATTAATTATCATTATGAGGAAGAGGAATTTACCGGTTTTCGAAAAGAATTTGCCCATACACTGAACAGCGTCAACGAAGTAGTATTAAGTTCCGTGATGGAAAGTATGAAAAATGAACGAATGCAGACAGATCTGATCACCAATGTATCTCATGATATTAAAACTCCGCTGACGTCGATCATCAATTATGTAGCGCTGCTGAAGCGGGAAAATATTGATAATGAACGTGCGCAGGGATATATCGAGGTATTGGAACAGAAATCGCTTCGTTTAAAACATCTGACAGAAGATCTGGTAGAAGCATCAAAGATCAGTTCCGGTAATATCAAACTGGAATGTATGCAGATTCAGATGCAGGAAATGATCTATCAGGCGGGCGGCGAATTTGCCGATAAATTTGAAGCAAGAGGATTAAAGCTCATTGAAAATATGCCGCAGGAACCACTGTATATCAGGGCAGACGGACGGCGGTTGTGGAGAGTTTTAGAAAATCTCTTTAATAATGTGGCGAAATATGCAATGCCGAATACCAGAGTTTATGTCGATCTTTTGGATTTAGGACATGAGATTAAATTTTCCATTAAAAATATTTCAGAGCAGCGACTGAATATCGAAGCCAAAGATCTGACAGAGCGATTTATCCGAGGAGATATTTCCAGAAGTACAGAGGGCAGCGGTCTGGGATTGTCTATTGCGAAGAACTTAACAGAGCTTCAGGGCGGAAAATTTGATATTTATCTGGACGGGGATCTGTTCAGAATTACGATTACATTTCCAAAATTGGAAGCATTGCCGGAAGATATGTCTATGGATATTCTGGAAGAAAATATTGAGGCAGGACTGGCAGAAAATATAGAAGAAAAAACAGAAGAAACTTCTTCTTAAACACAAAAACACAGGAAATGCTTTATGAAGCATGTTCCTGTGTTTCCTGTTTACGAGAAAACATATCATAAAAATCTAGTTTCGAAATAGATACTTTTCTGTGATTAGCTGAGGAGGAAGGAACCTGCCGTGCGTGACAGTCTCCATCCTACGGCGTAAATTTGAAACGTATATGTTGCGAAAAAAGTATACAATGACAGTGCCCTTTGGTCAGGTTCATGAAATAGTGGTTGAATTATCTTGGGTTAGATTGTATAATTGTATACATGTTTAAACTTATCAGCAGAACGATACACAAAAGGATTCCGTCGGGGATCGTTTTGTATGTCAGGCAAAACAAAATGGAGGAACTTTTATGGTTACGATGTTAAATAGCGGTGCATATGTCTTAAACGGAACAGAGATCATCGCAGATGATAAAGAAGCAGCTGCAAAGCTGATGGCAAAGACAGGAAAGGCACCATCTCAGGAAGAAGCGAAACAGGGAACGATCGCTTATGGAATTTTAAAAGATCATAATGTTTCCGGAAATATGGAAAAGCTTCAGATCAAATTCGATAAAATGACTTCCCATGATATTACATTCGTAGGAATCATTCAGACAGCAAGAGCCTCAGGAATGGAAAAATTCCCGATTCCGTATGTTCTCACGAACTGTCATAACAGTCTTTGTGCCGTAGGCGGAACGATCAATGAAGATGACCACATGTTTGGTCTGACTTGTGCGAAGAAATACGGCGGAGTTTATGTACCTCCTCATCAGGCAGTCATTCACCAGTTTGCAAGAGAAATGCTGGCAGAAGGCGGAAAAATGATTCTTGGTTCTGACAGCCATACCCGTTATGGAGCTTTGGGAACCATGGCAATGGGTGAAGGCGGTCCGGAATTAGTAAAACAGCTTTTGAATAAAACATATGATATCAATATGCCGCAGGTGGTAGGTGTATATTTAACAGGTGCACCGGCTGCAGGTGTAGGTCCGCAGGACGTTGCTCTGGCGATCATCGGAGCAGTATTTAAATGTGGATATGTAAATAATAAAGTCATGGAATTTATCGGTGACGGTGTAGCTAATTTAAGTGCTGATTTCCGTATCGGCATCGATGTTATGACGACAGAAACGACTTGTCTTTCTTCCATCTGGAAAACAGATGAAAAGATTCAGGAATTTTATGCAATCCATGGACGTGCAGATGCATACAAAGAACTGAATCCGGCAGAGATTACTTACTATGACGGAATGATCGTTGTGGATCTGTCCAAAGTAAAACCAATGATCGCAATGCCGTTCCATCCAAGCAATGCTTATACCATTGAAGATGTCAATGCAAACTTACTGGATGTACTTGCAGATTGTGAAGAAAGAGCAAAAGTTTCCTTTGGAGATAAAGTTCAGTACTCTTTAAGAGATAAAGTAAAAAACGGCAGATTATATGTAGATCAGGGTGTAATCGCAGGATGTGCCGGCGGCGGATTTGAAAATATCTGTGCCGCAGCAGATATCTTAAACGGCAGAAGTACCGGATGCGATGAATTTACCTTAAATGTATATCCTGCAAGTATGCCGGTTTACATGGAACTGATCAAAAACGGTGCAGCAGCGAAATTAATGGAAACAGGTGCGGTACTGAAAACTGCATTCTGCGGTCCATGTTTCGGTGCCGGAGATACACCGTCTCATAACGGATTGAGTATCAGACATTCTACAAGAAACTTCCCGAACAGAGAAGGATCTAAGATCCAGAACGGACAGATTTCTTCCGTAGCACTGATGGATGCCCGTTCGATTGCAGCAACTGCAGCAAATAAAGGATATTTAACTGCAGCAACAGATCTGGATGTAGAATATACCAATCCAAAATATCATTTTGATTCTGCCATTTATGCAAACCGTGTCTTTGACAGCAAGGGTGTTGCAGATCCGGATCAGGAAATCAAGATGGGACCAAACATCAAAGACTGGCCGAAAATGTCTGCATTGCCGGAAAATATGATCTTAAAAGTAGTTTCTGAAATCCATGATCCGGTGACTACCACTGACGAACTGATTCCATCAGGAGAAACTTCTTCGTATCGCTCCAATCCGTTAGGACTGGCGGAATTTACGCTGTCCAGAAAAGATCCGGAATATGTAGGTAAAGCAAAAGAAGTACAGAAGGCACAGAAAGCCATCGAAGAAGGAACTTGTCCATTAGATGCGTTAGAAGAATTAAAACCGGTCATGGCGGCAGTTCAGAAAGATTATCCGGAAGTGGGCAAAGGAAATCTCGGTGTAGGAAGTACGATCTTTGCAGTGAAACCGGGAGACGGATCTGCCCGTGAACAGGCTGCTTCCTGTCAGAAGGTACTTGGCGGCTGGGCAAACATTGCCAACGGATATGCAACGAAGAGATATCGTTCGAACCTGATCAACTGGGGAATGCTTCCATTCCTGATCGAAGAAGGCGAACTTCCATTTGCAAAAGATGATTATCTGTTTATTCCGGAAATCAGAAAAGCGGTAGAAGAAAAAGCATCAGAGATCAAAGCATACGTCGTAAAAGACGAATTAAAAGAAATCACATTGCGACTGGGTGAGCTGACAAACGATGAAAGAGAGATCATCTTAAAAGGCTGTCTGATCAACTACAACAGGGCATAAAACATAACATTTTCGCAATAAATTTTCATAGACACCGCCACCGTCCCCTATTTGTGCTCCGCAGGGCGTCGCAAAACAGGAGGAAGGTGTCGGTGTATGCCAAATTTATGAGAATAAAAAATAAAAGTTTGATATTTATAAACGATGGAAAGTGATCGCTTGTAATATCAAACTTTTTGTTTGGAAATTTTCATATCACAGGCGTAACCATGAAGTACTGTTAAAGCACGGTGTTATGTGGATGAGTCCGAAGATCCCTGCCGTGCGTGACAGTATTTATGATACGCCGCAAATGATAAAAATAAAAAGTAAATTGATTTAAAATGTCTAAGCTTTTGGGAGCGAGAACGTAAATTCTGTGCCTACGCCTTCCGTGCTGATCACATTGATGTGTTCGCCGTGACGCTGGATGATTTCTTTTACAATGGCAAGTCCAAGACCGGTTCCCCGTTTGTCCTTTCCGCGGGAAACATCCATTTTGAAAAAGCGTTCCCAGATCTTGTTCTGGCTGTCTTTTGGAATCCCGATGCCGTAGTCTTTGACGGAAACGAACACTTTCTCGTGTTTTACCGTTGTTTCGATTTCAATGACAGAATCATCGTGGCTGAATTTAATGGCATTATCCAAAAGATTATAAAGTACCTGCTGGATTTTGCCGATGTCTGCTTTGACCGGTTCCTGTTTGGATTCAAAAAGCAGCTGGATTGAAATTCTGCGGTCAGTGCAGCGGCCTTCAAAAGAGGCGGCTGTATTTTTGATGACCGCATTGATGTCAAAGTTTGTAATGTCCAGCATTCCTCGTTTGGAACCGAAGGAATTTAAGGTCAGAAGTTCTTCGGTCAGTTTTTTCAGACGATCTGTTTCGAAAAGAACAATGTTGAAATATTTTTCCTGAAGTTCTACCGGAATCGTTCCGTCCATCATGGCCTGTACATATCCGCGGATGGAAGTCAGCGGAGAACGGAAATCGTGGGAAATATTTGCAATAAACTTACGTTCATATTCTTCCATTTCATTTAATTCCTGCGCCATATAATTCATGGAATCCGCCAGATGCCCGAATTCATCATCGGTTTTGATCCTGATCTGATAAGTCAGATTTCCGGAAGCATATTCGGCGGTCGCTTTTTTGATCTTCTTTAACGGACGGTAAATGTTCTGTCCGATGATCGTCAGTGCGATCAGAAGCAATCCCAGAAATACTGCCAGTGTAATGTATACAATGTTCAAAAGTTCTTCTTTTTCCGCAACGATGGAAGAACAGGCAGTATGAATGACCAGATAGCCCCGTACCCGGTAATTGTAATTGACCGGTGCAATGACGCAAAGAGTTTCTTCCTCGAATTCACCGAAAAAATCTCCGGTCATATAATACGAAGTGCCGAATCCGGTAGGGTCAAATGCTTCAATGTGATGTACATTTTCTTCCGGAGCGACGGGCATTTTATCGGACTCCAAAATTACAGTTCCGTCCAGATTGATCATCCATATTTTGGCATTCAGATAAGTTCCGATGACACGCAGATGGGAATGAACCGTTTCCAGTGAGGAACGTGTTTGGGAACGATAATAATCTTCGGCATAATCTGTGGACAGCAGAGTAGCTTCTTGATAAAAGCTGTCTGCTTTTTGGGTCAGTAAATGATCATAAAGCAGATCAGAGGTCACAGTGGCTACAAATACAAAGCTTAAAATCGCAGTGAGAATGTAGATGACTACAAATTTTACATAAATTGATCGTTTCATTTATCAGTTATCTCGTTTCAAATTTATATCCGATGCCCCATACGGTAGACAGTGCCCAGTGTTCGTGATCTTTGATCTTTTCGCGAAGACGTTTGATGTGAACATCTACGGTTCGGGTATCGCCGATGTATTCATATCCCCAGATATGATCTAAAAGCTGTTCTCTTGTAAATACCTGATTTGGAGAAGCGGCCAGGAAATAGAGCAGTTCCAGTTCTTTTGGAGGCATTTCCACGGTACGCCCCTGATATAGTACAGAATAGTTGGACTGGTTGATGACCAGATCCGGATATTCCACGATTTTAGCATCATTGGTACGTACAGGTTCCTGAAAGCTCTGCTGGCAGCGTCGTAAATTGGCTTTCACACGGGCAACCAGTTCTTTTGTATCAAATGGTTTTACGATAAAATCGTCTGCACCCAATTCCAATCCCAATACTTTATCAAAAACCTCTCCTTTGGCGGAGAGCATAATGATCGGAACCTGAGATTTGGTACGGACTTCTCTGCATACCTGATAACCGTCGATTCCAGGAAGCATCAGATCCAGCAGGATCAGGTTCGGCTGAAAGTTCTGCAGTTCTTTTAAGGCAGATTCGCCGTCGTGAACCATTTTTGTCTCATAGCATTCTTTGGTAAGGTAGAGCGAGATTAGTTCAGCAATGTTGACATCATCATCTACAATGAGAATTTTCTGTTTTGCGACCATAATAAGTCCTCCTTTATTTGAACTCAGCAATGGTAACTCCGGCATCCCCTTCACCGAATTCACCTAACCGGTAAGTTTTTACATATTTGCATCGTTTTAAATGTCTCTGAACCGCTTCACGCAGTTTTCCGGTTCCTTTTCCGTGAACGATCCGCACACTCGGCATATGAGCCAGATAAGCATCGTCTAAATATTTATCCAGATGTGCCAATGCTTCATCTACGGTCATACCGATCAGATTGATTTCTGTCGAAACAGAAGCAGATTTGGACATTTTAATCTTTCCGGAACCTGTTTTGGAAAGTGCAGGGGCGGTGATGGTCACTTCGTCGATCAGCTCCAGATCGTTGATGCTGACTTTAGAGCGCATGATTCCCATCTGTACAAAGAGAAGTCCCTTGGCATCCGGCATGGAGCTGACGGTTCCTTTTAAATTCAGAGATAACACTTTCACGGCATCTCCGATGTGCAGATTTTTCGCAGAAAGCTTTTTCTTTGGCTTTGGAGTCTGAGCCTGTACATTTTTATTGGTTTTGTCCATTTTTTCACGGAGCTTCTGACGTTTGGCTTCCATTTCACGGATAGAAGCATCGGAAGCACTGTATTTCTGAAAATCACGAATGGTTTCATCCGCTGTTTTCTTAGCATCTGCAAGGATGGCCCGAGCTTCTTCGTTGGCTTTTCGAAGAATCTCTTCTTTTCGGGTTTCTAATTTATCCTGTTTTTTCTCAAGGGCATTGCGAAGTGCCTTGATCTCCTCTTTATGTCTGCGGATTTCCTCTTCTTCAGCTTCAATAGTCTTGCGGCTCTGTTCCAGATCGGCCAGCAGATCTTCAAAGTTTTCATCCTGAGCAGTCAGATGCTCTTTTGCATTGTCGATGATAAAATTCGGAAGTCCCAGTTTGCTGGAAATGGCAAAAGCATTACTTTTGCCCGGAACACCGATCAGCAGTCGGTACGTCGGACGAAGGGTTTCTACATCAAACTCACAGCAGGCATTCTCTACCCCCGGAGTAGACAATGCGAACACTTTTAATTCGCTGTAATGAGTGGTAACCATGGTTCGGATCTTCTGGCTGTGCAGATGAGAAAGGATTGCAATGGCCAGTGCCGCACCTTCGGTAGGATCCGTACCGGCACCAAGTTCGTCAATGAGAACTAAAGAGTTTGGTGTGGCATTTTTTAAGATCGATACAATATTGGTCATATGGGAAGAAAACGTACTCAAAGACTGTTCAATGCTCTGTTCGTCTCCAATGTCAGCAAATACATCGTCAAACAGTGCCAGTTTGGAACGTTCAAAGGCAGGAATATGAAGTCCGGCCTGTCCCATTAATGTCAAAAGTCCTACGGTTTTTAAAGAAACTGTTTTACCGCCGGTGTTTGGTCCCGTAACGACCAGAAGGTCAAAATCCCGTCCGAGAGAAACGGTGATCGGAACGGCTTTCTTTTTATCCAACAAAGGATGGCGGGCATCTTTGATGTAAATGTTTCCTTTGGTATTAAAATAAGGCTCGCTGGCATTCATGTCTTTGGCCAGAAGTGCTTTGGCAAAGATAAAATCAAGTTCTGCTAAAACCTTCAGATCCGTATCGATAGATTCCATAAACAGAGCTGCCTGTGCGCTTAACCCTGCTAAAATAACTTCGATCTCTTCCTGTTCTTTTAATTCCAACTCTTTCAGATCGTTGTTGATCTTGACAACAGACATCGGTTCTACGAATAAAGTAGATCCGGTAGAGGACTGGTCATGAATCATTCCCGGAACCTGTCCGCGGTATTCTGCTTTCACCGGAAGACAGTAACGTCCGTTTCTCATCGTAATGACAGCGTCCTGTAAGTAATTTCTTGCAGAACCGTTCAGAAGAGAACTTAATGTGGAATGTACTTTGTCATTTAACTGTTTCATCTGACGGCGGATACTCTTTAAAGTTCCGCTGGCATCGTCTGCAATCTCGTCTTCTGATAAAATGCATCTTCTGATCTCCGAAGATAACGGAAAACAAGGTTCCAATGCATCGAAGAAATCGTCCAGAGAATCTCTGGATTCATCAGAACGGCTGTCGCTGCGGGAATATTGCTTGACTCTTCCGGCAGTTTCCAAAAGTCCGCAGATGCGGAGCAGTTCGATGATATTTAAACTGCCGCCGATTTCCAGACGTTTCAGAGAAGCACCGATGTTGGCAGTGCCGGAAAAGGAAATACTTCCTCTGGCGTAGACTCTGCGGAGAGCATCTGCAGTCTGGCGCTGAGCAGTACGGATTTCCTCCAGATCATGCATCGGTGTCAAAGACTGGCATTTGGCACGTCCCAGATCGCAGGAGGCTTTATTTATCAGTAATTCTATGATCTTATCATATTCTAAGATCTTTAATGCTTTTTGATTCATTCTAAAACTCCAACTATAGATAATGTTGAGGTGAAAGGATACTGACAGACCATTCCGCAGTCACCGATTTTCACCGTATCATTACATTTTACCCGATTTTCCATAGAAATGGAAGAGGTGAGTGTGCAGATCTTGCAGTCATCAAAGCAGCAGTACGGAGGAAGCTTTCTCCGTGAAAAGGAAACGGTTTCTGTATACATCGTCTGCCGGCAGTTTGCTGCATCGATCCGTCAGGAGAGAAGTTTTCTGTAAAAATAATTGCTTTGTAATGAGGGATATTATATGGACATGAAATTTAAAAAATAGTATACTGAACGAAAAGAGTCTTCGGAGGAATTCCCATGAGTCAAGAATTTTCCTTTCTCAATGAAAAGATTAAGAACAAACCATTTTATAAGAAAAAATGGGTAAAGATCACGGCTGCTGTTGTGGGAGCGGCAGTATTGTTTGGTGTGATCTCCGGCATGGTATTTATGAAAATGTGTTCCTGGATAGAGAAGCAGCAGAAAGAGCAGGCAATTCAGAATATCGAGATTCCGGAAGATACGCAGGAAGATCTGCAGAATCCGGAATTAACAGAACCGGCACCGTCAGAACCGCTGACAGATCCGGTGGTGATCGAACAGGAACTGACACTGGAAGATTACGGACAGTTATTTGAGGAGTTTCAGGATCTGGCAGAGGAAGTCCGCAAAGGAATCGTTATGGTGACGGCGCTTCACAGAGATATCGACTGGTTTCAGGAAGATTATCAAAGCAGAGGGCAGACTTCCGGTATGATCATAGGAGATAATGGCGTAGAGCTTCTGATCCTGACACAGTATGATGTGGTAAAACAATGTGACGGAATCCGGGTGACCTTTGTCGATGATACGGATGTATCTGCAGTATTGAAAAAATATGATATTACCACGGGATTTGCAGTGCTGAGCGTGAATCTCAGTGATATTTCCGAAAAGACCAATGAAGTGATCACAAAAGCAGCTCTTGGAAATTCGGTCAGACTGAAGGCAGGAACGCCGGTTGTGGCGGTCGGTCTTGCAGACGGCAGTGAAGAATTTATGAAACTGGGGGCTTTGACCGTGGCAGATCACAGTCAGAGCATGATAGATGCAGAATATACCATGCTGATCACGGATATGGTTAAAAATGTAGGAACCAATGGTGTTTTGGTCAATTTAAAAGGAGAGGTGATCGGAGTGATCCGGGAACCGGATTCGACCGGTCCGACACAGAATGTGCTGTTTGCCTATGGAATTTCCGATATCAAAAATCTGATCGAACATTTATCGAATAATCAGGATATTACGTATTTTGGAATCAAAGGAATCGCAGTAACGGAAGAAGCGAAAAAGACCGGTGTGCCGGAAGGTATTTATGTAACCGAGGTTCAGATGGATTCTCCGGCAATGCTTGGAGGCATTCAAAGCGGAGATGTGATCTCTTCGATCAATGGACAGGAAGTAAGTTCCATGAAGGAATTTTCGAAAGTTCTTCAGAGACTTTCCAATAAACAAAACATTTCTCTGGAAGGCCAGAGAATTACCAAGGATGGGTACAAAAAGATCAGTTATCAAACATCCTTAAGCGTATTAGAATAGGAGTATTTATGAAATTTATTGAAACATTACGTGAAGGGGAACGCATCAATGATGTGTATCTTTGCAAGTATAAGCAGTCCGCAGTGACAAAAAACGGAAAACCGTATGAAAATGTGATCCTGCAGGACAAAACAGGAACCATCGATGCGAAAATCTGGGATCCGAATTCCATGGGAATTGATGATTTTGAATCTCTGGATTATGTAGCAGTTATGGGAGATGTGACCAGTTTTCAGGGGACATTACAGGTCAGCATTAAGCGGGTTCGTAAGGTTCGTGAAGGAGAATATGAACCGGCAAACTATCTTCCGGTCAGTGAATATGACATCGAAGAAATGTATCAGGAACTGCTTGGTATCGTAAACGGCATTAAAAATCCGTATCTTTCTAAACTTGCAGCACATTTCTTTATCGAAGATACCGAATTTGTAAAACGATTCAAATTCAGCAGTGCAGCAAAAAGTGTACATCATGGATTTGTAGGCGGTCTTCTGGAACATACATTAAGTGTTTGCAGACTGTGCCGGTTTTATGTAAAACAGTATTCCATCTTAAACGAAGATCTGTTATACACAGCAGCACTTTGCCATGATATCGGAAAAGTTTACGAACTTTCTTCTTTCCCGGAAAATGATTATACAGATGATGGACAGCTGCTGGGACATATTGTAATGGGCTGTGAAATGGTAGGGGATCAGATTCGTCAGATCGAAGGATTTCCGAAAAAGCTGGCCAATGAATTAAAACATTGTATTTTAGCACATCATGGAGAGCTGGAATTCGGTTCCCCGAAAAAACCGGCGCTGGTAGAAGCGGTTGCACTGAATTTTGCAGACAATACCGATGCAAAAATGGAAACATTGAAAGAAATTTTCAGAGCAGCAGGAGATAATAGTGACTGGCTGGGTTATAACCGTCTGCTGGAATCTAATATCAGAAAGACAAGTAAATAAAAGAACATAGATGGCGTCTGTAATCAACTACAGGCGTCGTTGTTTATCCAATGTGTCATAACATTCCTTAGATTTCACAATGGGAATGTCAAACAGAAAGTCAGGAAATATAAGGAGCGGAGTTTCGTAAGCAGATCATAACCGGAAGTTCATGGCTGCCATGGAAGTACCGTTTTTATACAGGGAGAATCTATGAAAAAAGACGATTTAGTAACATTAACAATTGAAGATATGGGTGTGGACGGAGAAGGAATCGGTCATGCGGAAGGATATACGCTCTTTGTAAAGGATGCACTGATCGGAGATGTGATCCATGCAAAGGTAATGAAAATGAAAAAAAATTACGGTTATGCCCGTATGATGGATATTATTACACCGTCACCGGATCGTACCGAACCGAAATGTCCGTATCATAAACAATGCGGCGGCTGCCAAATTCAGGCGCTTTCCTATGAAAAACAGTTAGAATATAAGAAAAATAAAGTATTGAATAATCTGTCGCGTATCGGAGGGCTGACAGAGTTGCCGGAATTCGATCTCATCGGCATGGATGAGCCATACCATTACCGCAATAAAGCCCAGTTCCCATTTGGAACGGATAAAAACGGAGATATCGTTACAGGATTTTATGCAGGAAGAACGCACAGTATCATTTCCAATACGAAATGTTATCTGGGTGTGGATGAAAATGAACAGATTCTTCAGATAATCTTGGAACATTTGAAGAAATATCATATCCCTGCTTATGAGGAACAGACCGGAAAAGGGCTGCTCCGCCATGTACTGATCCGAAAAGGATTTACCACCGGAGAACTGATGGTATGTCTGATCTTAAATGGAACCCAGATGCCACAGATGCAGGAACTGGTCAAAAAACTGACTGAAATTCCGGGAATGACAAGCATTACCATCAATGTCAACAAAAAGCAGACCAATGTGATCATGGGTCAGGAAATGATCTCTGCCTGGGGACAGGATTATATAACAGACTATATCGGAAATGTAAAATATCAGATTTCACCGCTGTCATTCTTCCAGGTAAATCCGGTACAGACGAAAAAACTCTATGAACGTGCACTGGAATATGCGCAGGTAGAGAGCGGCGAAACAGTTTGGGATCTGTACTGTGGAATCGGAACGATTTCCCTGTTTCTGGCACAGAAAGCACAGCAGGTTTACGGCGTAGAGATCGTGCCGCAGGCAATCGAAGACGCCAAACGCAATGCAGCCTTAAACGGATTTCACAATGCGGAATTCTATGTAGGAAAAGCAGAAGAGATCCTTCCGAACAAGTATCGGGAAGAAGGCGTGAAAGCCGATGTGATCGTGGTGGATCCGCCGCGAAAAGGCTGTGACGAAGCACTGCTCCAGACCATTGCACAGATGCAGCCGAAACGGGTAGTGTATGTAAGCTGTGACAGTGCAACGCTGGCAAGAGATCTGAAATATCTGGCCGGGGAAGGATATCAGGTAGAAAAAGGAACGGTGGTGGATCAGTTCCCGCATACGACCCATGTTGAGACAGTATGTCTTTTGTCCAAACTTCAAAATCGACAGCATATTGAGATTGAACTTGATA
>CAZRQV010000039.1:0-16868 GCA_964602445.1 uncultured Lachnoclostridium sp. | reverse complement strand
TTTCGAATTTTTCTACTCCGAGCACTGCTTTTAATTCTTCTGCAACTGCCATACCGGTCTGATATCTGTCTGTACCGGAAAGTCTGATTACCTCGTTTTCTTTTTCTGTCGGTACTTCTGATTTTTCCTGTGCTTTCACGACACGGAATTCTGCAGTACTCATATGTGCATCATTTCCGCTGTCTGCATAAGTATGAACACCAATGACACGGATCTGTTTTACCGTCACTGCATCAAATGTGATCAGTTTCCAGCTTTGGTCATCTTTGCTCCAGTTTCCTGCTGCACCTTCAATATCCAGCCATTCCCCGTCATCAGATTCACGATACTGAACTTTATATTCCGTAACTGCACCGTTTTTGCTGTTTCCTGTTCTTGGAAGATAACGGATACCATCAACTTCTGCTGCTTCTTTTAAACTTACACCGATCCAGCGTTTTGCTACATCCTGTGCTTCTGAAGTCGCCCAGTTGGTATGCCAGTGTGTTCCTTCATTCTGATCCAGAATAAAATCATCCGGACCTTCATTTGATGTTCCAGGTAAATACTGGCTGTCAGAAATAGCTGTCAGATTTTCTACCGGAATATCTCTGCTGTCATCTGTTGGAAGTAATACGATTGCAATGGTCAGTGTATAAACTTTTTCTGTTTTATCCGGTGAAATTACCTTAACTTTGATCTTTTCTCCGTCAACGATCTGATCGATTACTGCCGTTACATTTCCCGTACCCTCTCCAATCACTTTTTTGCCACGGATTACCTGCAGCTGTGCACTGGTTTCTTCTGCCGTTGCATGGAATGTAACTGTTGTAAGAGCCGTATTGACTGTGTAATTCAGTTTTGATGCAGAAAATTCTTCTTTTATCGTTACTTTTTCATCGAATCCGATGCTTTCCATATTTGCATTGGAAGCATCCGGTACTTTCAGTTTCAGATGATAGTAAGCCGGTTCTGCACTGGTTTCCGTTTCTACTTTTACGACCACTTCATTGGTTCTTTCATGAAGTGCAACATTACCGCTTGCCATCTGTACATCTGATGCTGCTTTTACATTTTCGTTGAAAATAGAAACAACTGCTGTTTCACTTTCTGCTGTTGCAGAAACTTTTACTTTTTCTGTATCTTTTTCAAGTACATAAGAATAGTCATAAGTTCCTTCGGTCAGTGTTAATGTTTGATTTCCAACCTTTAATTCTTTCAGTGCTGCATTGCTGTCGCCCGTA
This sequence comes from uncultured Lachnoclostridium sp., assembly GCA_964602445.1. Lineage (GTDB taxonomy): Bacteria > Bacillota > Clostridia > Lachnospirales > Lachnospiraceae > HGM12587. Next base: position 15,645 of record CAZRQV010000039.1, on the reverse strand, counting down.
CGACTGATTGTAAATCGATAGTAACCAAATGTTACTCCATCTTCTGCTGTTACCAGAACTTCAATCAGATTTCGTGCATTATGAAGGGTGGCTGTTCCTTCCGTTCCCTCAACTTCCTGATCATTTATGATCACTTTTACAGATGCATTCTTATCTTCTGCTGCAAAAGAATAGGTGATTTCACGATCATCTACTCCGGCAGTTGTCTGATAGAAATTTGTTCCCTTTACATAAGAGAAGATTTCTCCTTCTCCAATTCCTGTAAGGGAAGCGGATGCAAGTGCTGCATTTGCTGATTTTAAAGCTCCGGATGTTCCGGATCCTGCACCTGTTACCAGAACCGCATTTGACCATACGATATCTCCGGTTCTTCCATCATTGGTCATCGGAATTACCGCTGCTTTTACGTATTTTCCTTTCATTGCTTCTGTTGTAGTTACCGAAGCACCTTCTAATGTACTAATTACGGAATAGTTTCCGTTTTCTTTCTCAGAAACTGCCCATTTAACGATCATGGTATCTGCATTTTCTGCGGATGCTGTCAAACGATTTTCAGATTTATCATAAACCGCTTTCACATTTGCAGCTGCCGGCTTCTGCGCCTCTTCTACCAATGCGATTTTCTGATCATTTACAGTTACATCTGAATAAGTCATGGTTCCTTCTGTGGTTCCCTGACTTGCGATTGCAAGTTTAAAATTATCGCTTAAGAAATCACAATTATCTTTAGAGCCAACGGTTGTCCATGTTGTTTTATCTTCACTAAAGTATGCTGTTACTTTTGCACCTGTCTTTTCCAGCTTTAACCAGATTGGATTGATGGCTACATTTGCCCAGCTATTGTATTCTGCTTCTGAACCGCTTGCGTTCTGTTCTCTTACGAGTGCAACTGCACTGGTTGTGCCGTCACGATGTTTTTTCTGCAATGCTACATAATTATCTGCATCATCATACAGATAAATTCCTGCATCTGCCCAGGTACGATTCGGTGTTGCTCCGGTCAGTAAAAAGATTACCGTCAGATTTTCTCTGTCTGTTTCTGCCGGAAGTGGTTTTACTAAAACATTGCTTGGAGACTGACTGTTAAAGAGTCCCTGATTCGTAAAATCAAGCTCCAGTCCGCCTTCCACCGTACTGCTTGCACGATATTTATCAGAACCGGACGGATATTCTACTGTAATATCTGATGCGATTGTTTTTCCGCCCTGCCAGATAGAAACAAGTTTTGATGCTTCAAGTCCATTGACCGTTGTCGCTGTTACGACAACTGCACCTGTTTTTACAGCAGTCAATGTTCCATTGTCTGAAATTTCTGCTTTTTCTGTCTCTGCACCCGTCTGTGCATCGGTTACTTTCCAAGTTACTTCTGCATCTCCGGCTTCTTCGGACCATGTTTGTTCTGCTGCAAATTCAAGCGTATCTCCAACGGAAAGATTTTCTGCATTTCCTTTTGCTGTAATCTCAATTCCTGTCGGAAGATTTCCCTCTGTTTTTCCTTCTACAGTAAATGCCACTGCATTGGTAGGGAATTTTCTTCCGCCAACCGTCATAAATGCAGTTACTTCTGCACTTCCTGCACCTACCGCTGTTACTACACCGGATGCTGAAACCTTCACAACCTTTTCATTGCTGGATTCATAAGAAACGGTTCCGTTGGCAGCAGTCATATTATCAGCACTGACTTTCATCAGATCTTCTTTCACTGTCACATCTGAAGCAGACATATTGCTGAGACTGCTTCCTACGTTCAGACCGCCGTCATATGTATTATTTTCAATGACTACATTTTTACAGCCGTTAAAATTGTACAATCTGTTTGATAATGTGTTGCCGCTTCCGCTTACCTTTAATTCTGCTGTTTCAGAAATTTTCAGATTTGCAGAAGTTCCATTTTTTACAGAAAGACTCAGAGAACCATTTCCATTGATCGGATCCTGTCTGTAGATGGTATTGTTTTTAAATGTCAGATCCTTTACACTCTTCGCATCCAAAACTTTCTGGTTTTCCATAAAGAAGAGGTTGTCTTCGATCGTAATATTGGAATGCACTGTTTTTTCTGTTGATACCGTTGGATTTGTCGGTTCAATCCAGATTGCCTGTGCTTTTCCTCTCATGAACACATTTCCACGAATTGTAACATCTCTGACCGGACCGGATTCATACCAGCCCTGCGCATCATTCGAAATATAGATAGATGCCATTCTTGTTCCGTCAAAAATATTATTTTCGATCAGAATTGGCTGTCTTGTTGTTACCAGAATTCCTCGGGTCGTTATTTCTTTAAATACACAATTGGTAATGTTTACGGTTGGTGTGTAAGTAATATTTTCAACCACATGGCTGTTTACTGCAACGCCTGCCGGAACAGCTTCATTCAATGTTAAGCGGATTCTTGTCAGACTTCCGGTTCCATCGCCCATGCTGCCGCCCATTCCGTCCGGGCCGTCTACTTTAACTACTTTACGTACAGAATCTTCTACGGTGATCATATTTCCTGCAGTCATGATCTCGATTTCATCCCCTTCAAAGAAGTTTGGAAATCCTGCTGTTTCGTTATGCATATACTGTACAGTAATTGTTTTTCTGTCCGAACTGATCTCGACGATTTTATTAAATGTACCGTGAATATTAATCGGGTCATCATGTGGGTTGACAAATGTACAGTTGGTAATATTGATTTCCCCTTTGCATCCTGACATCTGCACAAAATCCGCATAACTTGCACTTGCACGTCCTGTTTCTGCCGGTGTCTGGAAATCTACATCATCCAGTGTAATATTTTCCGAATGCTGTCCTACCATACCGAAACCATGAAGGAACTGAATATCCAACGAAGTCAGTTTGAGATCTTTACATTTCCAGAAAAAAGTTCCTGCATGATCTCTGACTGTCGGTCTTGCTTCAAAGCACATACCGGTGGTTACTGTATTCGGTTTGCTTGTATAAGTAATCTTTAAACGGTGATTTCCTAAATCTTCAATAGATGCCACATTCTGAAGTGCCGGAATTCCTGTGACAATACTTGGTTTTAACCCTGTCACTGTATCGAATCTCTGCACGTGGCTGAGGTTAGATGCTGTCCAATAGTATTCTCCTGTATATGGACTTACATCACTTAACCAGGTCACATTATTTCCTGTAATCTGATACTGATAACATTCCGGAATATACAGCACTGCTGTATTGCCTTCCGTACGTTCTACTGTCACATCAATGACTGTCGGAACCTGAAAATCTACTTTGAAATTTTTAAATTCCACATCTTCACAATCAATGGCTGCAAATGTCATCATTTTTCCATGGAACATGAATAAAGAATCATTTCCGTCTACTGTCACATGATCCATATCTTCTAAAAAGATACCGATCTTTTTGTTTTTATACCCTTGATCCGCTCCTACTGTGTTTGATATGTATAATTCCCGTTCTACTGCTTTATCCGGATAAATATCATATCGTCCTTCCGGAAAACTGATCGTAACATCAGCTCCCGTTTCAGATGCTTCTTTTGCAGCCTGCACTGCCTCCTGAATTCCTTCCGCACAATCCTGTCCGCTGTCAGGATATACGCCGTAATCTGTCACATCGATTACAGTCGTTTTTTCTTCCGCTGCTGCAGCTTCCTGTCCCCCTATTCCAGGAACGATTCCGGAAAATGCAAGACACGCTGCAAGAACCAGCGATAAGATTCGCTTTCTCTTTTTCATATACCTTTCTCCTTTTCTGTCGTTGTACCATTTCTGTCTTTTTCAGACACTCCAACAACATCTATTGTACTTTTTGTAGATTTTAGTGTCAACTACCCCCCGATTTTTATGCACTATGCACAATGTTTTTTGTCATTTTGCTGGCATTCCTTGATAAACATCCGTTTTTCTTTCTATTGTTATTCCCCTTCCAAACGCACTCTGTAAGTTTGTCACTGATATTCTTTTCCTGAAACATCCTGTATTTTCCTTATATCCCTAACAAAAAATCCCGCCGGATCTTTCATGATGCCGTTCTCCAAGTTCGATTTTTCTCTGACTTGGAGAACGAATCTTCATGATCTGATCCCTACGGGATTTTCTTTCTTCATAAGATGGAATAATTTCTATTCTTACTTAATTATGATGAGAAATTCTCATTTTTTATGTTTGTTTCGATTATCTTGCAATGATCTCATCTGCGCTTTCCAGTCCGAATACAGTTACTACTGTTTCATTAGAAAGAGCTCCTTCGCCGCCAAGGACATAACCGGATGCGATTTCATTTGCTGCCACATAATCTGCTGCAGCTGCTTCACTGCCGTCTTTTGTTAATACCAGTGGTGCGTTTAACGCTGCTGCCAATGCGCCGCCGCATAATCCGTCCGGGAAGTTCTTGCCGCTGGCAAGTACAACCTGATCAGCGTCTGTGAAGAATGCATTTGCGATTGCTACGGATGTTTCATATCTGCTTGCGCCTGATAATCTGGTTACTTTACCGTATACTGCCAGTTCTGCTACTGTAGATTCTGCAACTGCTCCTTCTCCTCCAACCACATAAATGTTCTTGAAGTTTGCTGCAACTGCTTTCTGTGCATCGTTCAGAGCTGCGTTCTTTTTAGCAAGAAGGATTGGTTTTCCTGCTGCAGATGCGGATAAGCTGTCTGCAAAGGTTTTTCCTGTTGCTACGATCAGATCGTCTCCTTCCAGTCCTGCTTCCGCAAGGATTGCAAGGTTGGTTTCATATCTGTCTACACCGGAAAGTCTTTCTACGTTGTATCCGTCGATGTCTGCTGCTGCGTTAGAAACTGCACCTTCACCACCCAGTACATAGATGGTTCCGCCAGCAGTTACATTTGCTTTGATGTATTCATGTAATGCTGCTACGTTTGCTGCTTTGCCGTTAGTCAGAAGGATCGGTGCATCTTTCACTGCTGCAAGATAGCTTCCGGAAAGAGCATCTGCAAAGTTGCTTCCTGTTGCGATGATGGCTGTTTCGAATTTTTCTACTCCGAGCACTGCTTTTAATTCTTCTGCAACTGCGATTCCTGTCTGATATCTGTCTGTACCGGAAAGTCTAGCTACTTCATCTTCTTCTGTCGGTACTTCATATTTCATACCTGTGACACGAAGTTCTGATGCGATTGCCCACCACTGTGTTGGGTTTGCTTCTGTTGCAAGTAATTTTACGTTTGTTACATTTTCAACAGCATCAAAGCTTGCCATCTTCCATCCTGTTGTATTGTCCCAGTTACCTGTTGCTGCTAACTCATACTGATCAGAGTCTGCTGTTTTTACATAAATTTCATATCCTGTGATGGAAGTAAAGCTTCCGCCCACTGCATCTGCACATGGAAGATAACGAAGTCCGTCTACCGTATATGGTTCTGAGAATGCAAGATCGATCCATCCTTCTCCTGCTGCGATCGTTGTTGCATATCCGTTCCAGTCAGTCATCCAAGCAGTATTTTCTTTTCCGTCCAGTACATATTCTGCAGGACCATACTGACTTCCAACCGTTCCTTTATCTTCGCTGGCTGCGGTTGCAGTGATCACTTCCACCGGAATATCTCTGCTGTCAGATTCTTCTTTTGATTTTTCAATCAATTCATCATAAGCTTTTGCTCTGTTCAGAATCTGAACTTTTGCAACAGCTCCGCTGAAGTTTTCACTTCCGACAGTGATTTCTCCGCCTTTCACCTGTTCATTCAGATGAGCTTCATCGTAAAAAGAAGATTTTAATCCACCGTCAACATACAGTTTCAGCATTCCGTTTGCATCACGCACTGCTGTAACAGAATGTTTTTCGCCATCATTGATCTGACCAACAATTTCTGTTTTTGTTGTTGTAGGAACATAAGCATCTGTTCCAAAGGTTCCGTGTGCTTTTTCTACTACAGTTGTTACTTCTTCTTTTGAAGAAAGTGTCAGTCCGTTTACTTTTAATACTGCAAAACCGTCTTTATCAATAGAAAGAGATACATTTTCTCCTGCATTCAACAGCTCTGCATCAGTACTTTCTGTCTTCACATCAACGGAAAGTGTAAAGTCTTCTGTTCCGCTTAATTCCTTCTTTGTATTGATTGCGTATTCTTTTTCAAGGTTTAACCATGTAGTTTCTGTTTCTTTGTCTACGATAACTGCAACATCTGCTGCATTTTTCAGATCCTCTGCTTTTACTGCTTCTGCAATTACATAGTTTTCGTAATATACCACATCAGTTTCTTTCTGAAGATCATTTCCATAGAAATCAGATACTGCTGCTGTAACACTGTTTACTTCTTTCAGAGCATTCTGTGAAGTTAAAACAACAGTTCTGTAATCGTCTTTCAGTTCTGCACTAACTTCGTTTCCATTTACAGTAAACGCACCATTCTGAATACGTTCACTGAATTTTAACGTAATTTCATTTTTACCGGATGTTTTTACGGATACAAGTTCCGGTGCTTCGTTGTCTTCATGACCAAACTGATAGATCAATGTTTCATGAGGCTGTAATGTAACTGTTAAAGTTTCTCCATAAGATAACGTTTCTTCCAGAATACCTTCTGCATATGGTTCTACCTGAACACCGGTCAGATCTTTCGCAGTCTTTGATACACCTGCGTCTGCATCCATCTTCAGTTCATATACCTGTTCAATATCCAGTGGGTTCGTAAAGGAAACGATTCCTTCATTTCCTTTCCAGCTGGAATAGCCATAAACACCATTTTTCGGCTGATTTCCGAACATTTTTGCATTCTTTAATACTTCATGATTTTCTTCTGCCCATGTCATGGCATCAACAACCGCATCCCATTTTGCATCATCCATGATGGATGGTGAGAAATATAATTCCCAAAATGCGGTACCGCGTACTGCATTGGCAAACAGGAATTCTCTGAATACTTCTGTAGTTGCATTGCTGCCGTCTGATACACCGTAGATCGGATCATGGTTATAGATGTTCTTTAATGGGAACTGTATCTGATTCTGCTGGAAAAGCTGATAATAAACCTGATCACGATAGTAGATTTTCTGTTCATGTCTTTCACCGGTACCAAGCTGTCCTGTATCGCCGGAATCCTGTACCCAGATGGTATTTACCCACTGTAACAGCCATGGACTTAAGTTTACATAGCATGTTGCATTAATGAATAATCCTTTGCCTTCGGCTGCTCTTGCCGCTCTTGCTGCTTCAAACAGATCTGTCCATTTTTCCCAGAGATCTGTTGTGAAATACATATTGTCTTCGCCGCCGGTCATATGATCGTGGTTTGCATTGGTACATGGACGAAGAGCGAAACCGTCCCATTTCCAATAGTCAATGTTAAATCTTGTTTCGTAATCAACAAATAAATTCGTCAGATTTTTTACGTAACGGTCAGAACCTACACATACGTTTGTCCAGTAATCGTTCTGTGCATAACCGGTTCCCATTGCTTCCAGATACTGTGCAAATCCGCTGAAATAGTTATATCCGCCCTGAGGACCTACCCAAAGACCGAATGCTGACTGGAATTTTTCAGATAATGCACTGGAAGTATAAAGTTCATTCGGGAATTTGTTATTAAACTCCCAGAATCCTGTCTGGTTTGGTGTTTCTGTACCTGCAGAACTTCCTGCTGCTACATAAGTCTGATCACCAATTACAGAATAATAGTTATTCCAGCCATCATCTACAACGTATGCATCCAGCGGTTCGATTCCTCTCTGTGCCAGACCTGCTTCTGCACCGCTGAAGGAAGCTGCGATACTTTCATCCGTAATGTTCATCATGTTGTCATACCATGAATTGTACTGTTTACGGAATTCAGTCGGTGTTGCGATTTCTTCAATATAAGCAAATAAAGCTGTCCGCACAACTGCTGTTTCTGTTCCCTGTGCTGCACCGATCACGTTCTGCCAGCTTACAAATTTATCATCTGTTGTCAGCTGCTTGTCTTCTTTTAATTTTGTAAATGTTTTTCCTGAATAGTAACGGATCTGTGTTGTCTGATCTTCTACTACAGTATCTGCAGCCGGGAACTCAGAACCCATAAAAAATCCGTTTGCATAAATTGGCTGTCCAAGCATCAGTTCATGACGACCGATCCACATGGAAGAAATCTTGGATTCTTCCGGATGAGACCATAAGCCTTCTACATCTTCCGGAAGTACGAAACGATCCGTATCAATGTAATCGATCTGTGCTTTATCCATATCTGATACGCTGATTTCCAGGAAAGAACGCATATATGGATCATTGTCTTTTAATACCAATACCTGAGCAATATCATAAGTTACACCGTCTACTTGATATGGTGCATAGTTGATTGTCAGCTTTTTGCCGCCTTCTACATCTTCTTCTGCTGCACCTTCATAAGTCAGAACACTGGATGCGATTTCATTCTGCTTTGTCAGAACAAGTTCCTTGTTCCAGTTTGGTCCCACATACTGATCTTCATAAAGATTCAGTTCCGCACTGCTGAATTCCTGCGCAGTTCCAAGCGCAACCCCTGTCTGTACCAGACGGATGTACTGTGCTGTGTATGGTTTATGGAAGTTTGCATAAACACGGTCACCTACATTGTATAAACCGCCATCTTCATGAAGGTTGTATGCTTCTTCTGTAAATTCACCTGCACCTGCCAATGTATATTCTTTTCCATCTTTACTTACATAGAGCTGGAAAGAACCCATCGTTCCGTTGATTCCATACGCCGGATCCTGATATCCGGGACGTTTATCGATTGAGAAAGAACGTACTGTTTTTTCTTCTCCCAAATTGATTTCTACTGTAAACGGCATTCCTGTGATCGTATAAGTATCCGGATAAGTAGAAAGATCACCATCGGTCAGATAAGCCGTATTTTTTTCATCAAATGCAGTTCCTGCACTGTTTTTGATCGTTACATTCCAGTTGCTTCTGTCAAGTACTGCAGACGGTTCTACTACCTTCTGATTCTTTTCCATTGCTTCTGCATAAAAGTCGATTTCTGCGCTGGAAAATTCTTCTGCACTTCCTAAAGCAACCCCTTTCTGTACCACTCTGACGTAACGGGTTGTTACTTTATCAAAGGTTGTATAAACGGTGTCACCCACATTGTATAAGCTGCCTTCTTCATGAAGATTGTAATCTTCTTCTGTGAAAGCACCTTCTTTGATCTTGGTATAAGTTTCTCCATCGGCACTTGTCCAGATTTCATAATCTCCCATCGTACCGTTGATTCCATATGCCTGAACCGTATATCCCGGACGTTTATCTACGGACATGGAAGAAATTGTTTGTTCAGAACCAAAATCAATATCCAGCGTAAACGGTAGTCCGCTGTTCTGGTATTCATCAATATAGGTATTTTTGTTTCCGTCAAACAGAGAATTCACAGAATCCTGTGAAAACTGGGCACCCGCCCCATTGGTCAGTGTTGCAGTCCAGCCTTCTGTCGTAAGCGGAGCATAGGACGGATAGATCCACTGCGGATCATTCTTGATCACATCTTCTTCAGTTCCTGCCCCTGAACCAGAACTGATCGTACTGATCAAAAAGTCCTGAGAACCTTCCTGAGGCACCAGTTCTGTATTAATCCGTTTGTTTAAAACAGCACTGGTCTTGATTTTTCCGTTTTCAATTGCAAATTCTCTGGCAATATAATCATTGCCAATGGATACCTTATCTGTACCAATTGATACTTTTGCTGCAGTAGATTCTTCTGCCTGGACATAAGATCCGGCAGTTCCTGCCATCATGCTGAAGGCCAAGGTAAATGCCAACGCACTTTTAAAAGCTTTTTTCATAAAAAATTCATCCCCCTTTTCTTTTTGTATTCATATTACAAAAGCTTTTTTTCTGTTATTTAAATTCTACCTTTAAAAAAAAACAAAGTAAATTGACTTTTTGTTACATTTGTTATAATTTTTGTGATGATTTTGTAATTTTTATTGCATTTTCACTTTTTCATCATGCAAGTATCAAAAAAGAGAACCGTTGAAATTTCACAACTGGTTCTCTTTCTTACTTTTAAATTCTTTTATTTAATTTTCATCTAATTTTAAGACACTCATAAATGCCTGCTGCGGAATTTCTACATTTCCGATCTGACGCATTCGTTTCTTACCTTCCTTCTGTTTTTCCAGAAGTTTTCTCTTACGGGAAATATCACCGCCGTAACATTTTGCCAATACGTCTTTACGCATCGCTTTTACGGTTTCTCTGGCAATGATCTTTCCGCCCACTGCCGCCTGAATCGGGATTTCAAACAGATGTCTTGGAATTTCTTCTTTTAATTTTTCACACATTCTTCTGCCTCGTTCGTATGCGGAATCTTTGTGTACGATAAAGGAAAGAGCATCCACTTCTTCTCTGTTGACCAGAATATCCAGCTTCACAAGCTCTGACTGTACATAACCTTTCAGGTCATAGTCGAAAGATGCATATCCTTTGGAACGGGATTTCAATGCATCAAAGAAATCATAAATAATCTCATTTAACGGAAGCTCATATTTTAATAATGCACGGGTTGTTTCCATATATTCCATGCCAAGATAAACACCGCGGCGTTCCTGACAAAGTTCCATGATCGAGCCGATAAATTCTGTCGTTACCATGATTTCTGCACTGACCATCGGTTCTTCCATATATTCGATTTCTGACGGATCCGGCAGATTGGACGGATTGGTCAGTTCGATCATCTCTCCATTGGTTTTCTTTACATGATAGATAACACCCGGAGCAGTGGTTACCAGATCCAGATTATATTCTCTCTCCAAACGTTCCTGAATGATTTCCAGATGCAACAGTCCTAAGAAACCACAGCGAAAACCAAAGCCAAGAGCCAGGGAAGTTTCCGGTTCAAACTGCAGGGCAGCATCATTTAACTGCAATTTTTCCAAGGCATCTCTCAGATCCGGATATTTAGCTCCGTCTGCCGGATACATTCCGCAGTATACCATCGGAAGTACCTTTTTATATCCCGGAAGCGGTTCTGCACACGGGTTCAGACGATTGGTAACGGTATCACCTACACGGGTATCTTTTACGTTTTTAATACTTGCAGTAATATAACCTACCATACCGGCAGAAAGCTCTTCACAAGGAATAAACTGACCTGCACCAAAGTATCCCACTTCGACAACATCTGCAGAAGCGCCGGTCGCCATCATTTTGATCGGAGTTCCTTTTTTCACCGTACCTTCTTTTACACGACAGAAAATGATAACCCCTTTATAAGAATCGTAAATAGAGTCAAAGATCAACGCCTGAAGCGGTGCTTCCGGATCTCCCTGCGGTGCCGGAATCTTTTCTACGATCGCTTCCAAAACCTGATCGATATTCAGGCCTGTCTTTGCTGAGATCTGAGGTGCATCCTGTGCTTCCAGACCAATCACATCTTCGATCTCATCGATTACACGCTGTGGTTCCGCACTTGGCAGATCGATCTTATTGATGACTGGAAATACGTCCAGATCGTGATCCAGTGCCAGATACACATTGGCAAGAGTCTGTGCTTCGATTCCCTGTGCTGCATCTACGACAAGAATCGCACCATCACAGGCTGCCAGTGCTCTGGAAACCTCATAGTTAAAGTCAACATGTCCCGGTGTATCAATTAAGTTAAAAATATATTCTTCTCCATCCTGTGCTTTATAAACAGTACGAACCGTCTGTGCTTTGATCGTGATTCCACGTTCTCTTTCCAGATCCATATTGTCAAGCACCTGTTCCTGCATCTCACGGCTGGTCAAAAGACCGGTTCGTTCAATCAGACGGTCTGCCAAGGTAGATTTTCCGTGATCGATGTGTGCAATGATACAGAAATTTCTGATCTTACTCTGATCTATTTTTGTCATGAAGTTTCCTCCTAAGTCTGTTTTCCTGTCAATCTATTTGATCTTCTTTATCATCTTTACGGTTTTGTCAGTTTTTCTGCCGTAAAGAGTGCATCTTTTTTGCCCTATCATAGCACTTTAGTATAACACATCCATCAGAATCTGTGCAAGCAGTTCCATTGCATTGCGCATTTCTTCTACTGTATTGGTCTGTGCACCGGCCTCAATCAGCATGGCTCCCGGATGAAGATGCAGATTAAACCGCAGGCTTTTTAAGTATACTTTTCTTGCAAATCCCGGCACCAACGTATCGCTGGCCATTTTCATCTGCATGGTCAGTGCCAGGTTGTTTTCAATATATGGATTCGGAAGATAAGAAATCGCTCCGTTTTTTGCAGAATAGCTCAGCCCATTGAAAAACATAATCTGAGCCGTCTGTTTTCCGTGAATCTCTTTTACCAGATGTACATTGTCTCCGACACCGTCGCGATGAAGGTCTATGACGATCTGAATGGACGGATTTTCCTGAATGATCTGTGAGATTACCGGCTCCGCCCTCGTATATGCTTTATTACGGTCAATCTCTCCGTCGATCATATCAAAGCTTTCCTTATGATGGATCACCCGGATTCCCTGCTGCTGCAAAAGTGTGGTCAGATACGATCCCATCCCTACGATGGTGGTACTTTCCTCTCCCGGAACACTGTCCGCAAAAGCCTCCTGAGAATGGGTATGATAGATTAAGATCTGAGGCTGTTCCGAATTCTTTTCTATCTGAAATTTATAAGACAACAATTTATCCGCATTCAGCTGTTCTCTGGTGATCTTCGTCCCTGCATCTACATTATACAGATGACTGACCAGAAATTCATAATCATGAAGCTGTTCTTTCGTATATGCTACAGCCAATGGCTCTTCTGCTGTCTCTGCCTGACTGTTTTCTTCCTCCTCCAGCAGCGTATAAAAGGAAAGTTCATTTTCTTCTGCCAGCTGCTCTCTTAACCGAATCTCTTCTTCCACACTGGGCAGGGATTTCTGCTGAACTTCCCTTGATGCAGCTTCTATTTCAGAGGTAATGGGTAATTCCAGAGAATCCCATTCCATCTGCTCTGCCAGATTGGGAAAGAGAATTCCCACAGAAAGCTGACCAAAATCTACCCGTCTGCCGATGCACAATATCAATAATACGCCTGCACAAAGGCATCCGAATTTTTCGATCTTTCCCATGAAATCCCCCCTGCCAACCGCCTTTCTACCTAATATATTCAAAAACGTTCCGGAAAATGCCACTAAAATTCCATTTCAAACGTCATATTTAATGCTTCCGAAATGGTATAGCTTAGATTTTTCACAGTTTCATCAATATTTTTCGGAGTTACAAACATTCCTGCAATCCCATTGGGAATCTTATCCACATCCTGACAAACATCATAGACAATCGTTGCCGCATCCACTACCGTCGGCACCCCAATGGCAATGACCGGAACCCCCAGCGTTTCCTGATTCAAGCCTTTCCTGTGATTGCCGACTCCGGATCCCGGATTGATCCCTGTATCTGCCAGCTGAATGGTTTTCCCAAGGCGTTTCACACTTCTTGCTGCCAGTGCATCGATTGCGATCACACACTGGGGCTGTGTCTCTTTTATGATTCCTTTTACGATCTCCAGTGTTTCCATGCCTGTCTGTGCCATGACCCCCGGCACGATTCCGCTGATGGATGCCACCTTTCTCTTTGGAAACGCATAATGCCCGTACTCCCTTAAAATATGTCTTGTAATATACAGATTGCCGATCACCTCCGGCCCCAAGGCATCCGGTGTCACTTCCCGGTTTCCCAGACCTACAACCAGTACTGATTCTATGGATTGTCCCAAAAGCAGCTGCAGCTGTTCTGCCAATACTTCCGAAACTTCCCGATGACTGCCCTCATCAGCCATTGCCATGTCCGGAGCTTCCAGCGTCAAATAAGTTCCGACCGGCTTTCCTACCGCCTTTGCTCCATTTTCTGTTTCAATCTTCACTCTGGTGATCGTTACATTTCGTTTCTCATCAAACTGCTCTTCAAATACCACACCCCGCATTTCATCTCTGTCTTTTTCCAGACGTTCTTTCGACTCCAACGCAAGATCTGTTCTGATTGGAAAATGTTCCATCTGCATTCACTCCTGTCTTTTTACTTACTTCCGATTTCCCTATGTATTTTTTACAAAAATTGCTGATTTATGTATTGACAGAAGCGGTCAACTCATTTATTATAAATGGGTACGTTTTAGATTCGATAACCGTGTCTCATCGAACAAAACGAAATTGAACGAATCATAAAATAAATTATAACATCACATTGTTTGGAGGAAATTACAATGGCAAATATCAAATCCGCAAAAAAACGTGTATTAGTAGCTGAAAGAAACGCTATGAGAAATAAGTCTATCAAATCTGAAGTGAAAACAGCAATCAAAAAAGTTGATGCAGCAGTTGCAGCTAAAGATGTTGAAGCAGCAAAAACAGCTTACAGAGCAGCAGTTTCTGTAATGGACAGCGCAGCTTCTAAAGGCGTATACCACAAAAAAACAGTTTCTCGTAAAGCTTCTCGTTTACAGAAAGCAATCAACGGAATCGCTTAATTTCTGCTGATTTAAAAATGAAAATGATAAACCGTATCTGATCCCGTCAGTCAGATACGGTTTTTTTGTTTGGATCATGACTTCTTATCGAAAAAGAAACAGCGACAGACTTCGCAAAAGCGTATTCTGCACTGTTTCTTTTGTCGTTCTAAGCTCTTTTAGAATATTTCATGATCACAAGTTCTACCGCCAGACGATCTCCCATCCGGCCGGTCTTCACTGCTTCTTCTGCCGCTACGCATGTTTCCACTGCAGCCCTTAGCTCTTCTTTCGAAAAGCTTCTTGCCTGCGCCTGATATTTACGCATCGCAAACGGCATGATTCCTGCCTTTTTTGCAATTTCCCCGGACGGGATCCCTTCTCTTTCCAAAAGTTTGAGCTGATATAACTGATGAAACTGTCTGGCGATCAAAAACAGGATTCTCATCGGCGGCTCCTTCAGTGCCAACAGATCTTCGTACAGCTCCAATGCCCGCTTCTGTTTTCCTTCTGCAATGGCATTGATCATATCAAAGATTTCATTGGTCGTCTGGGTAATGCATACCTGCTCTACATCCTCTGTCGTGATCACTTCTCTGCCTTCCGTATAAGCAGTCAGCTTATCCAGCTCATTTTTAATGATCTGCATATCACTTCCTGTTTTCGTAAGGAAGGTTTGCAAAGTTTCCCTTGTAATATTTTTTCCTTCTTTTTTCAAAATACCCAGAATCCATTTCATCAATGTATCTTCTTTCTGAACACCGAATTCCACGATCCACCCGTATTTTTTGACTTCTTTATAAAGACGATTTCTTTTATCAATTTCCGTTTCCACAAAAATAAAACAAGTGGTTTCCGAAATTTCTGACATGTAATCTGCCAGTTCGTCACATTTATTTTTGAAAAAACCGCTGTTTTCCATCATGATCACTCTGCGGTCAGCAAAGAATGGCAGCGTTTCTGCCAGATCGATCACTCCTCGGGGATTGATGTCTTTGCCTTCAAAATAGGAGTAATTCATGGTATCTCCTTCTGTCGTCAGGGCATCTTTCAGTCTTTTTTTATACTGATTTCGCAGATACGCCTCTTCTCCGCAGAGAAGATAAATGTTTTTATAAGTCCCCTGTTTTAAATCCTGCAATAGCTGTTCCATGATCTGCTCCTTTTTCTCTGATTTCTTTTCCAAGTATACCCCAGTCCTATTTTATTTTCAAGGCAAGCCCTGCTTTCCTGAAATTTCGTTACTGTCAAGTAATCGTTGGCAAATTTTTCCATACAGATTTTTATAT
>CAZRQV010000038.1:0-16890 GCA_964602445.1 uncultured Lachnoclostridium sp. | reverse complement strand
TAATTCATCTGCAACTGCCATACCTGTTTCGTATCTGGTTGCTCCGGAAAGTCTTTCTACTTTTTCTTCCGGTGCCGGAGTCTCTTCTTTTTCAACTAGTTTTGCAACTGCTTTTTCCAAAGCTTCAACTGCGGCATTCACTGCTTCCTGATCTGCTTTTTCGTCTTTTACAACTTTTTCAGCATCTTTGATCACGTTAGCAAGATCTGCTGCTTTCCAGCTTTCTGCGGTGTAATCTTCTTCTTTCAGTTCTTTTGCTGCTTCGATTACTGCTTCTAATTCCGCTTTGTCCGCTGGTGTTGTTTCTGTTCCAGCTTCCTTGATCATTGTAATTTCAAATTTATCAAGCTGTGGTGCACCTGCAGAACCTGTTGCAAATGTTAATTTACCTTTTCCTGCAGTTACAACTTCAAACGTAACTTTTCCGGTATGAATGATACCCTGAGCTGCATCTGTAGCTCCCATGATCACGCTGCCTTCTTTGACCTTTCCGTCAGCTTCTGTCCATGAGAATCCGTTGTTAGAATCACCGCTGCGGTATGTTACGACTGCTTCATAAGTTCCTGCTGCCGGAGCGTTGTAGTAAAGAACCACGGTATCTCCTTCATTCATGGAATTTACGAATTTTCCGCCGCTTGCCCAAGAACCGTCTGCTACTTCTAATGGCCATTCTTCATTTTCACCGCTGTTATGAAGTTCCATACGTTCTGCTTCCAGAGTATTGCTTTCATTTAACTTACTTGGGAATTTGTATGGTTTTGCTTCTGTAAATGGTGAACCATCATCTGTAGGATCTGCTACATATCCGTATACTTCCAGTTTTTTCGCTGCCACGTGTCCGTCACCGGAGCATGTTACAGAAGTTACTGTAATACGAACATGAGTTGCTGCTACGATTTCATCTAACTGAATGGTCTGTGTTGAAGTAACACCTTCTAAAGTACCTGTTTTAATGACTTCAAAGTCCTCGTCTGTCGGAGTTGCTGTAGGATCTGCAAGATTTGCTACAGAAACTGTATAATCTTTGAAGATACCCATGCTGCCTCTTGGAGTATAATCAATATGATCGATATAGAACACTCTGTCAAATCCAGTCTGGATCCAGATTGGGTTTGTTGCAGATGGTTTTCCTGTCATTGCCTGAGTAACTGTTTCATAATCCTGTAACTGATTCCAGTTGCCCCAACGTGAATGCCACCAGTGATTCTGATCATCAAATGCCCATGAAGCAGGACCATCTGCATCACTTGCCGGATTCATTTCTGAGTTTGCGATGGCATTTTCTGCTAATACAGCAGAATCAAATTTCTGCATTTCTAACGCATCTCTTACGATAGAAACTTTAAATGTTGCTTTCATCGCAGCATTTTCTTTATCTGTTGCTGTAACAACAACAGTTCCTTCTTTCAAGCCTGTTAATACACCATTTTCATCAATGGTTGCAATTTCTGTATTATCTACAGACCAAGTAACACCTGCACCTGCTGTGCCTTCCGGTACATAGGAAGCAGTTAATGTTAATGTATCGGAAGCATTCAGGTTCATTACGTCTTCACCAACGATCTTCAGACCGCTTGCTTTTACGGAATGTTCAAACTCAAATGCATCCAGAGAAATTTTACTCTGTTTTACTACGAGTGTTGCTTTATGAAGTCCTTCTTCTACTTCTTTCTCAAACAGAGTTACCTGACGCTGGCAGGAAGATGCTGTGGTACGTACGTCTTCACCTACCAGTTCTCCGTCGATGTAGAAGTCAAATGTCTTACAGTCTGTATTCTTCATACCGATGACACGAACTGTATTTCCATAGAAATAGAATTCTGCTGTCGCACCGGATGCTGTAGAATATTTTTCTGTTCCAAGATACTGACCGCCGTCAGACCAGTCACCCCAATCAGAAGAGTATTTAATTCTGGAATCACGATCATCGATCTTCTGTGCCAATGCCAGTTCTGCCGGAACAATCTCTTTCGAACGTAAACCTTCACGTTCTACGCCGTCTTCGTAAGTTTTTACTGCTGCAACTTTATAGGTCTTGCCGTCTGCATGATCGTCCAGTTTCAGCATAGTATCTTTGATATTTTTCAGTAATTCAAAGCTTTCGCCGTCTTCTGAAACATATACATTGTAAGATTCTGCACCTGAAACAGCTTCAAAATCAAGAATTGCTTCATCAACACAGCTTACAACTTTTCCATTTTCCGGTGCATCTAATGGTCTTTCCGGAATTTCTGTCAGTGTATAAGTTACACCTTCTGTCGTTGGGAAGCTGATACGTGTATCGCTTACCTTTTTCACAGTTACCTTTTCGCCGTTGGAAGCAGTTACTTTCACAGCATCATCAGCGATAGAAGGATATTCGATTACACATTCTTCTCCGTTGTCAGAAAGAACAGATACTTCTGTTAAGTTCATTTCTTCCCATGACATAGCTACTTCAAAGTTTCCGCGAGCTTTCAGCCCTTCTACGGTACCAGCCGGCCATGCATCCGGAAGTGCCGGAAGAAGATTGATATATCCTACATTGCTCTGAAGAAGCATTTCAGCTACACCTGATGTATAACCAAAGTTACCATCGATCTGGAATGGTGGATGAGTATCCCAAAGGTTGGTCATAATACCGCTGTCAAACAGATCGCCAATGAGTTTGTATGCGTGATTTCCATCACCAACACGAGCCCAGGAGTTGATTCTCTGACCCATTCCCCATCCAGTGGTCTTATCCATACGGTTTGCCAGAGATACTTTTGCTGCTTCTAACAGTTCCGGTGTTTCAAAGGAGATCAGATCTCCAGGGAACAGTCCCAGCAGGTGAGACATATGTCTGTGAGAAGTTGCACCGGCTGCAACACTGTTTAAAGTTGTTTCTTCATACCATTCTTTGATCTGTCCGTCTGTACCGATCTCGATTGGTCCTTTTAAGTGATCCTGTCTGTATTTCCAGCCTTCGATCAGATCTGTGTCTGTTTCTCCAACCAGTTCTGCCGCAGTGATCACGTCTTCATATAACTGCCAGATCAGAGTCTGTTCATAAGTATTTCCTGCAGTGTAAGGTCCCTGTTCCGGTGAATAACTTGGAGAAGAAACCAATACGATATCATCAGAATCTACTAATGTACCGTCTGCATTTACATACTCTTTTCCTTTTTCATCAATCAGAAGCTGATCATAAAGAACTGCTTCTTCTTTCATCATTGGATAGATGTTTTCTTTCATGTAATCCAGATCGCCGGTGTATTCATAATATTCCCAGCAGTTCTGTAAGATCCATGGAACAGCAGCCGGAGACCATCCCCAGGAGAATGCCCATCCCGGACAAGTCCATCCAAATGGGTTGTTCTGTGTATGAGCCATGAATCCGTTTTCCGGATTTTCTTCTGTGCTTTCAATACCTGCATAGATCTTTGCAGTTACACGTCCCGGTTCTCTTAAAGAATCTACATAAGCGATCAATGGTTCCGCACATTCTGTCATGTTTGTAGAATATGCAGGCCAATAGTTCATCTGAAGGTTAACATTCATATGATAATCTGAATGCCATGCAGAGTTATTGGCGCCAACCCAGATTCCCTGTAAGTTTGATGGAAGGGTTGCTCTTGTTTCGATTTCATTTCCATTTTCATCTGTCGGTGTTTCTCTGGAAGATTCAATGGTCAGGAAACGTCCGAACTGGAACAGCATTACTTCCAGATAACGTTTTTCTGTTTCGCTGGCTGTACCGGCTTTGTAAGCATTCAGAAGTTCATCTGTTGTTTTAGAAGAAACTTCCATTCCAAGATCTAATTCCACACGGCCGAAAATGTTATCATAATCTTCTACATGATCTGCTTTTAATGTTTCATAGTCTTTTTTGGATGCTTTTGTTACATATTCTAAAACTCTTGCAGAAACTTCATCATCGGTTTCTCCTGTACGGTATTCCGGATACTCATTTTTATAATCCGTACCGATGGAAGTGATGATTGTAACTGTAGATGCACCTGATACAGAAACTTTCTTTCCTACGTTATTGTCAGATACTTTACCATCTGCGATAACTTTTGTATGAGATGCAAATTTCATCTGGTTATCATCCAGATCGCCGGAAATAGAGATGAGACCATCTTTTACATTGGTAGTCCATTCTCTTGTATAAGAGCTGGAAGATGGGCTGTTGCTTCCGCCGCCTTTCTGATTATCCGGTTCTACCGCAACATCCACATTGATGGATGGGCTGTCTGCGGTAATTCGTGTTACGAGAACATTGTCAGGATAGCTGATAAAGTTCTCTCTTGTATAATGAACATCGTTCACATCGTATTCTACGCCTGCAACTGCAGTACGAAGATCTAAAGTTCTTTCGTAATTTGTATACTTGCTGCTGGATCCATAATTGAAGTCCAGATACATGTTACCATAGCTTAAATAGTAGCCATAACCCTGTGTTCCGGCATCATCACTGACACCAACCAGGTAACTGTTGCACCAGCTGGTTGCTGCTGCACTGTTTCCAGCGATAAAATAATCCTGGATCTGTTTCATTGCAGCGCCGTTCTGACCTCTGCTTTCAATGTTACCGCCATTGTAATTTGGTCTGCTGTCAGACGGACCGCCTGACCAAAGAGATTTTTCATTTAACTGAATTCTTTCTCTTGTAACACCGCCAAATACACTGGCACCAATACCACTGTTACCAATTGGCAGGGACCATTTTTCCCAATCTGAATAACTGGTAATTCCGGCTGGTTCATCATAACGGAGTTTCAGTTCTTTTTCTGCTGAAGTTTCCGCCTTTGTTTCTGCTGCGTTTGCAGCCATCGGAGTCTGTACAGTTGATGTTACCATCAAAGCTGCGCAGGCAAGCGCCAACAAACGTTTCGCTTTCTTACTCTTCATATTTTTCTCCCTTCAAAAAAATATTTTATGATAAATTTTCAGTATCCCCACAGACACGATACCGGAGAACAGTAATTCCCCTTGCTATTCTCCGGTCTTTCCTATCTGTGCTGCCATCTTTGAATGCTCGGATGACTGACACTAAAAACTACCTTCATCTACTGTGAGATCACATCGGTAAATCGTTCAAATGCTGCCATACCTTCTTCGGTACGTTTGTAAACACCGGCACATTCCAGTACTTTCGCAAATACTTTACCGATTTCCGCCTGTACGATTCCGTGAATGTTTTCTGCTGTCACTTCATTTTCTGACTGCCACTTTTCAGCCCAGTCTGCATGTTTTTCCAGCACTTCATCGGCACGAAGATCTTTTCCTGCTAAAACAGCTTCTTCTAACTGAGCCATTTCTTTCTTTAATCTTGCCGGCAGGATTGCAAGACCCATAACTTCGATCAGACCAATATTTTCCTTTTTGATGTGGTGATACTGGCTGTGCGGATGATAAACACCCATTGGATGCTCTTCTGTCGTAATATTGTTACGAAGAACAAGATCCAGTTCCAGAAGTTCTCCTCGCATTCTTGCGATCGGAGTAATGGTATTGTGCGGTGTTCCGTCTGTTTCACTGAATACAAATGCTGCTTCATCTGTATAGCCTCTCCAGGTTGTTAAGATGTGATCTGCTGCTTCTGCGATCTCTTTTGCATCTTTTCCCTGAAGTCGGATTACGGACATTGGCCATTTTACGATTCCGGCAGTAACATTTGGCCATTTGTTCATCGTAAACATTTTTTCATACGGTGCTTTTGCCATGGCAAATGTATAGTTTCCGCCCTGGAAGTGATCGTGGCTTAAAATAGAACCGCCTACGATCGGAAGATCTGCATTGGAACCTGCGGTATAATGCGGGAACTTTCCTACAAATTCCAGAAGTTTTTCGAACACGGCACGGTCAATCTTCATTGGTGTATGTTTTTTATTGAAGATAATACAGTGCTCATTGTAATACACATATGGAGAATACTGTAAATAATAATCTTCTCCGCCTAAAGTCATCGGCGCAATACGGTGATTCTGTCTTGCCGGATGAGAGAAATGACCTGCATAACCTTCGTTTTCACGGCAAAGCAGACAGCTTGGATAGCCTGATGCTTTTGCTTTTCCGGCTTTTGCAATATCTCTTGGATCTTTTTCCGGTTTTGATAAGTTGATACTGATATCAATCTGACCGTATTCTGTATCTGTCACCCATTTTTCATCTTTTACTACACGATCCGTACGGATGTAGTTGGTTGCCTTACTGAGTGCATAGTAATAATCGGTTGCTTCCTTTGGAGAATTTTTATATTTTTCCTCGAAGGTGCGCTGTACTACCGATGGCGGCGGTGTCAGAAGTCCCATGATCTTTGTATCAAATAAATCCTTCATAGTAATGGTATCTTCTTCCATAATACCTTTTTCATGGGCAATCGCCATCAGATCTTCTAAAATTTCATGAACCGGTCTTGGTTCTCCTGTAAAATCTGACTTTTCATATGTATCTAATTGATACAGTTCCAGCAAACGGTTTCTTGTATATACTTCATCTACCGGATCTACCAGTCCGCTGTTCATGCCGTAGCAGACCAGTTCATCAATCAATCTGTTAATCATTCTCTCTCTCCCTATTTTGTAGCATATCCGTCCGGATTGGTGCTCTGCCATCTCCAGGAATCTTCACACATTTCGTCAATGCCGTATTTTGCAACCCATCCAAGGTCATTTTTTGCTTTTTCAGGATCACAGTAGCAGGTTGCGATATCGCCTTCACGACGAGGTTTGATTTCATATGGGATTGCATGTCCGCATGCTTTTTCAAATGCTGCAACCACCTGAAGTACACTATAACCGTTGCCTGTTCCCAGATTGTAGATTTCTACGCCCGGATTCTGACGAAGTTTTTCGATGGCTTTTACGTGTCCTGCTGCAAGGTCAACTACGTGAATGTAATCTCTTACGCCTGTTCCGTCCGGTGTATCATAATCATTACCGAACACGCCCAGTGCTTCTCTCTTTCCAACAGCTACCTGTGCTACATATGGAACCAGATTGTTTGGAATTCCTTTTGGATCTTCTCCGATCAGGCCGCTCTTATGTGCACCGATTGGATTGAAGTAACGAAGCAGGATCACGTTCCATTCAGGATCAGAAGTATGAATATCTGTCAGAACCTGTTCCAGCATACTCTTTGTCCAGCCATATGGATTTGTTGGCTGTCCTTTCGGGCAGTTTTCTGTGATCGGAATCTGCGCCGGATCACCATAAACAGTTGCAGAAGAACTGAATACGATATTTTTTACTCCGTGATTTCTCATCACATCACAAAGAACCAGAGTACCTGTCATGTTGTTGTGGTAATATTCAATCGGTTTCTGTACAGATTCACCCACTGCTTTATATCCTGCAAAATGGATAACAGCTTCAATGTCGTGTGCATCAAAGATTTTGTTTAATGCATCACGATCCAGAATGTCTGCTTCATAGAAAGTCACTTTTTTTCCTGTAATCTTTTCCACTCTTTTGAGCGCTTCCGGGCTTGCATTGTAAAGGTTGTCCACTACGACAACATCATATCCTGCATCCAGAAGCTCTACACATGTGTGGCTTCCGATAAAACCGGCACCACCTGCTACTAAAATACTCATTTTTTCAAGTCCTCCTAAGGTTATATTAAAATATTGCTTTTTCAGTTACTGTTTTATCCCCAGCAACCTTTTTCAAACATTATTTACTTTATTTCAACACGATACGTTCTTTGCTTTAAAAACAAAATCCGCGGCTCTTATGAAACTTTTATTATAATACTTTCATGCTGCCGTATTTACGGATCATTAAAACGTTACATGCATCTTTGCCAAATACGTGATCCATTGCTGCTTTATATTCTTCAACTGCTTCATTTTTTACAAATGCCTGGATCGTTCCTGCAAAACCACCTCCATGTACACGGCATACGCCATTGCTGCCAAGAATTGTTTCACTGATCGCCAGTGCAATAGACATATTCTGGTGCTGAACATCATGGCTGGTATATACGTTCTGTAAGAATTTATAAGAAGAATCTCCGGATGCTTTTACAGTACGTAAAAATCCTTCAAAATCTTCTGCTCTCAGTGCTGCTACTTCCTGCTGTACTCTAACATTTTCATTTACAAAATGGATGGCACGAAGCAACGCACGGTCTCCTGCTTTTTCACGAACTTCATTTGCTTTTTCCAGCAGTTCTTCCATAGTAACACCATGAAGCACTTCTTTGCCGAATACTGCTGCTGCTGCTCTCATTTCTGCCGGAACTGCTGCATAATCCGGAGTCAGATCTGCATGAGATCCTTTGGTATCTGTAATACATAAGCTGTAGCCGTATTTTCCAAGGTCACAGCTGACACCTTCAATAACCGGATTTTTCTTATCTGCAAAATTAATATATACTAAATTACCAACTGCACTTGCTGTCTGATCCAACAGTCCGCATGGTTTTCCAAAATATACGTTTTCTGCATACTGACCAATGATTGCAATATCTACTGCTGAAATTGACATTTCATTATATAAACCGGAAACGATGGTTCCGATGATTGTTTCGAATGCTGCGGAAGAAGAAAGTCCTGCACCGATCAGTACATCACTTGTAATATAGGTATTGAAACCGCCCAGTTTTCCGCCATGTTCTTTGATTCCTGCCAATACACCTTTGATCAGAGAAAGCGTCGTGCCTTCTTCTTCGTCTTTCTTTTCCAGATCATTTAAATCTACTGTGATCAATGGATAATCACCAGAAACAACCTGTACCACTGCTTCTTCTACCGGCTGTACAATCGCAATGGCATCCAGATTCACAGATGCTGCTAAAACTTCTCCGTTCTGGTGATCGGTATGATTTCCACCGATCTCACTGCGTCCCGGTGCACTATAAATAGAAACATCAGCTGCTCCAAACAGCTTTTCAAACTGTTCGATGGCTGCCACGTAACGTTCTCTCTGATAAGCAAGCTTTGCTTCATCTAAATAGATATCCATCAAAAGCTCATCTTTCGCTCCGCTGGCAAACAATTCTTTTAAATTTTCTGTAATCATGATTCTATACCCCCGTTTTCTTTTTCCACTGACATTCATTTCAGCGTCTTTTCTGCCCTGCAACCTTCATTTTTTCATTTTCCGCAGTTCGCAAGGCTCATTTTACCACTTTTTATGGTAATTCTTTTTTTGGTACATGTCAACAAAACATTCTCTATTTTCTTGAGCATCTTTTCGTAATTGTCCTATTTTCCTGACTATACTCATCGAATCACACGAAGTTTTTCTTTTTCCAGATACATCACGGCTTCTTTATGATAGCCGAAGTTTTCTCCATCCACATGCATTGCCAGCGGTTTTTCTGATCTTAACCGAATCCGTTCTCCCCGTTTGATCGTAACCCCTTTCACAAATCGGTGCCAGCCTTTGTATGCCAGCGGAAGAACCAGCAGGACTTTCAGTTTGGAAACACGGTCTACCACACAAATATCCAGAAGATCATCTCCCCAGTCTGCCGAAGGACACATCATGACCCTGCCTCCTTCATAAGGCGTATTCATGACCGCATTAAAGAAATTTTTCGGATAAACTACCGGTGGTTTTTCATCGATCTGCACTTCCACCAAACAGGTTCGAAAGGCTGCAATCTGCTTCAGCGCAATGACTACATAACTGAATTTTCCCAGTTTGATCTTATTCAAAAACTTTTTCAGTTTAGACACTGCCACTTCATGGCATACGGCTGCATCCCAGCCCATGCCGCTGCTGACGGCAAACCGGCGTTTCATTCCTTCAACTTCTACCACGCCCACATTGACTCTCAGATGATTTTTATTTTCTAAGATATGCTCTACCGCAGTCATGGGATCCGATGGAAGTCCCAGACCGCCAGCCAGATCATTTCCTGAACCGGTCGGAATATAGCCTAAGATCGTATCCTGAATATGGACGATTCCGTTGACAACTTCATTGACCGTTCCGTCACCGCCCAAAACGACGATCCGATGTTCTCCCTCTCCTTCAGTCAGCATTTTAGCAAGCTCTGTTCCGTGCCCCTGTCTCTTGGTAAAATATACCTCATATTCGATTTCCGAACCTTTTAATACCTGCTCCGTTTCCTGCCAGATTTCTTTTCCTCTTCCGGTTCTGGATGCCGGATTTACAATAAACTGCAGCTTCATACTCATTTCCTCGGATTCTGTAAAAAAGGGAATGGTTTCCCATTCCCTTATGATCAATTGTTTATTTTACAATCACTTTTCTGAAATTTTTCTTACCACGTTTTAATACGATGCCGTCACCGATTTCTTCCACAGTATACGCTTTTCCGATCTCAGTTACTTTTTCGCCGTCTACGGAAACACCGCCCTGTTCTACTGCACGTCTTCCTTCACTTCTGGAAGGTACCAGACCGGATTTCTGAAGAAGGGAGATAATGTCGATACTTCCTTCTGTAAAATCATCTGCTGTGATTTCTGCGGTCGGCATATTTGCTGCATCTCCTGTAGAGAACAGTGCTTTTGCAGCTTCCTGTGCTTTGACAGCTTCTTCTTCCCCATGTACGAGTTTTGTCAGCTCGTATGCAAGGATTTCTTTTGCTTTGTTTAACTGGCTTCCTTCCCAGTCATTCATCGCATCAATTTCTTCCATCGGAAGGAAAGTCAGCATACGGATGCATTTTAATACGTCAGCATCTGCTACGTTTCTCCAATACTGGTAAAATTCGAATGGTGATGTTTTGTTTGGATCCAGCCATACCGCACCTTTCTGTGTTTTACCCATCTTCTTTCCTTCTGAGTTCAGAAGAAGTGTAATGGTCATGGCATGTGCATCTTTGTGCAGTTTTCTTCTGATCAGCTCTGTACCGCCAAGCATATTGCTCCACTGGTCATCACCGCCGAACTGCATGTTGCAACCGTATTTCTGGAATAACATATAGAAATCATAGCTCTGCATGATCATATAGTTAAATTCTAAGAAGCTCAGACCTTTTTCCATACGCTGTTTGTAGCATTCTGCTGTCAGCATACGGTTCACTGAGAAATGAGCACCAACTTCACGGAGTACTTCAATATAGTTTAATCCCATGAGCCAGTCTGCATTGTTTACCATCAATGCTTTTCCATCAGAGAAATCGATGAATCTTTCCATCTGTTTTTTGAAGCAGTCACAGTTATGCTGAATCGTTTCTACTGTCATCATGCTTCTCATATCGGAACGTCCTGACGGATCTCCGATCATGGCTGTACCGCCGCCGATCAGTGCGATTGGTTTGTTTCCTGCCATCTGAAGACGTTTCATCAGGCACAGTGCCATGAAATGTCCTACATGAAGACTGTCCGCTGTCGGGTCAAATCCAATATAGAAAACGGCTTTACCGTTATTGATCATTTCTTTGATCTCTTCTTCGTTTGTTACCTGAGCAATCAGTCCTCTGGCAACCAGTTCGTCATAAAGTGTCATAGTTTTTTCCTCAATTCTAAACGCATTTCATTATCTAACAAATATATAACAGCAAGCCCTGTCATGTCAAGTTTTTCGGGCATTTCTCCCATGGTCATACCTGCTGTTTTTCTTCTATTTTAGCGTTTCACTATTCATCAGCACTGAAGTACTGTATAAAAACAGAACGTCTTTGTGTTCAAAATCAATCCATCGTTCCAGAAGGTCACTTTGGATATAACGGATATCTGCCAGCGTGATCTTTTGATATCCTTCCGCCAGCAGCGGGATCAGGCTGCTTCCAAAAGAATCCCGAAAAACAAGCAGCTCCCTGTCTGTATCCGCATTGGGATTTTCAAGTTCCAGCAAAGACTCGGATCCAGACAAAAACAGCTCATAAGGATCGTTTCCTTCCGCTTTTTCCAGATCGTATACCCCGCTTGTCGTTCCATCCTCATAATGATAGACCGTACATTGATCCATCATTTCATTGGTCAGATACTCCATGGTTTCCCCCGGAAGGTTCAATGCAGACTGCCCGAAATAAACGCCGTAAAACGGTCGTTCCAACCTTTTCCTCTCATACTCTGCATCCAGTGTAATCCCCATACCGCTGCCGATTTTTCTTGCAGTATCCACAAGTTTTTCCTGTCTCCAGTGGATATCCGAAGTATAATAATCCGTAAGTTCCAGCGTATCTGTCACATCAATATACTGTGCATACGGCATCCGCTGCTGCATTTTTTCAAAAATCCGCTCATAATCCACGGACAAATGACCGCTTTTTTCTGCCAGAAAATAATTTTTATCCGGAATCACAGACAGATAAATGGCATCGGCAGAGTCTTTCAGATAAGTTTCATAAAGATGCTCAAATCGGTCTGCCGCATAATCCAGCGACTCCTCCTTCAAAGGATATTCCATCTTGACCGCATATCCGTCTGCGATATAAATCTCATTGTTGTCAGCTTTGCGAAACACCTTTTCCGACACCCATGCTTTCAGACGCCGGAAACCATCCCGAAAAGGAATCTGATCCAGTGTATAAGATTCAAACCGTTCCATAAACGTCCCATCTGTCACAGAAGAAACGGTCAGTTCCGGAAATTGTCCTAATTTCCGCCGTTCCGCAGCCGAATATTCCCCTGCCGGTTTCAGCCAGCAAAGGAGCGAAAATCCAAAAAAGAGTATCGCTAAGATCCATACGGTCACTCTTGCTTCTTTTTTCATATTCCATGCTCCCTGTTTCATCATACTTTTTTCTATGTTGCCAAAGACCGGTACAACCGTCTGCAGGCTTAAAATCGAAAATATAAAAACGGATTAAAGGAGCTGTCCACCAGATACGCAGTACAGATCCCAAAAATCAGGATTGCTGCCACCGGGCGCAAGACCCTCCAGCCATAATTTCCCACTTTGGTATGCACCGCTTTTTCCGCCAGCCGTTTTGGCAGCGGTGTTGCTCCGATCATCGCTGCTGTCAAAAGTACTCCATAACTTTTCAGATAATAAATACATTCCTGACTTACCATCGGAAATCCTCCTGCCCCAAACATGGCACGAAGATAGAACATCGCTTCCTCAAGATTCGATGCATGAAAGATCACAAAACTCAGAATCACGAAAAATAAGACATATCCGTGTTTCAGAACTGACTGGACAACCGACTCTTTTTTCTGCTCCGTCTTCATTCCAAAAGTCAGTTTCCACTGCTTTTCCAAAACGAGAAGCACTGCAAACATCAGACCCCAGACGATAAAATTCCATGCTGCTCCATGCCAAAGTCCGGTCAGGAACCAGACGACCAGAAGATTCAGATACCATCTCGGTCTGGATACCCGGTTTCCGCCCAGCGGAATATAGACATAATCCCGAAACCAGCTTCCCAAAGAAATATGCCATCTTCTCCAAAATTCTGTGATGCTTTTGGAAATATACGGATAATTGAAATTTTCCATAAATTCAAACCCAAAGAGTTTTCCCAACCCGATAGCCATATCACTGTAGCCGGAAAAATCAAAATAGATCTGCAACGTATAGCTGACTGCATAAAGCCAGAAATAAAGAACTGCCTGATCGTCAGAACTTTGAAAGATTTCACAAAGCTCTCCCAACGCATTGGAAATCAGAATCTTCTTCCCAAGTCCGATCAAAAAACGAAAGATTCCATCTAACGTCTTTTCATAGCTGCAGACTCTCTCTTTTAACTGCCGCTGAATATCCCCATAACGAACGATGGGACCTGCGATCAGCTGGGGAAACATGGTCACATAGGCTCCCAGATTTACCAGACTTTTTTGCGCCGGCGTTCCCCGGGACACATCCACCAGATAACTGATCAGCTGAAACGTATAGAAACTGATCCCGATCGGCCATGCCACATCAGAAAACTTAAAAAATGCCAGCGTTCCCAGACAGATGCCTGTCGTTCCCCAAAGCACTGCCCTTCCTTTTTTGCATCCTTCATAGGTTTGGATCAGCCTTCCGGTCGGATAGCACAGAAGGATCATCGCAATCATTAAAAATACGTATTTCGGCTCGCCCCAGGCATAAAAAACAAGGCTCACCAAAAGGAGAGCCAGGTTTTTTAATCTGTTCGGAACAATCGTATAAAGGATCAGAACACATGGTAAAAAATAATATAAAAATGGTATGCTAGAAAATAACATAAGATCCTTCCTTAAAAAGTAAGATCTTCATCATAAAGAAGTTCACTGCTCTGATATACTTCTTCTAAATGACTCTGAAAACTGTCAATATTTTCTTCCAGACCAAAGGCTGCAGTTACATAATCATCCCCAACGGAATAAATTACCAGATCATCCGGAAAACCGCACATCCACTGTCTGTTCATGATGTTTTCTTTCAACGCATCTGCAACCGCCTGTACATCTTCTGCATTGGTCACATGATAGACTGCGGCTGTAAAATTATTCTGATTCATCATATGCATCATAGAAGCTGCATCATCGATCAGTTCTGCACTTTCTGTCGGAAATCCAAACAGGGTATTTAATGCATCTGCTTTTGTCACATCCACTGCTCCTGGTGCATCGCTGACCATATTGTCATAGTCTCCGCCGGATAATGCAAATTTTTCCTCTTCACCATAAGCTGCCCATACATCGGTAAAGATTTCTACTGCTGTCTTTCCTTCTGTGTCATTTTTTGTCGTTTCGGTACTCTGTTCTCCTCCGCAGGCAGTCAGCCCCATGGAAAGAGTCATCATCAGCATCAAAGCAACCAGTTTTTTCATAAATATAAATCTCCTTTTAAATTCTAATGTTACTACACATATATATAGTATAACCATACTTTTTGCAATCAAATTTTGCAAAAAATCATTTTCGAATCATTTCTTTTAGATCACTAATTTTGCAGTTCCGTAAATTCCTGCGTCATTGCCCAGCGTTGCCAGTGCAAATTTTACATTTCTACAGGATTTAAAACAATATTTCTGATAATATTTTTCCACATATTCCAGAAGGATCGGACCTGCTTTCGATACACCGCCGCCGATTACGATGGCCTGCGGATCTACCACTGCAGTAATGTTTGCAAGAGCCGTACCCAGATATTTTCCAAACTGTTCTGCCACTTCTTTTGCCAGCTCATCTCCTGCTTTTACTGCATCAAATACGGTCTTTGCAGATACTTCACCTTCACGGAGCACGGATGGTTTGTCACTTTCTGCCAATGCACGATTTGCCAGATTGGTAATACCTGTCGCAGAAGCAACCTGTTCCAGACAACCATGATTTCCACAGCCGCACTGTCCCGGAATATCATCATCCACATGAAGATGTCCGATTTCTCCACCGGCACCGTTGGAACCGGTCAGAATCTTTCCGCCGATGATAATGCCGCCGCCGACACCTGTTCCCAGTGTAACCATTACCACGTTAGAATATCCGGCTGCACCGCCTTTCCACATTTCTCCAAGTGCCGCCACGTTGGCATCATTGCCGCCTTTACATACAAGACCGGTCAGATCAGACAATTCTTTGGTCACTTCTTTATATCCCCAGCCTAAATTTGCAGTATGAGGAACCACTCCCTCTTCATCAATCGGTCCCGGAATTCCGATTCCGATTCCTGCAACTTCTTCTTTTGCGATCTCTTTTTCTGCTAATTTTTCAAGAACGGAAGCTGCAATATCCGGAAGAATCGCTTCTCCGCCGTTTTCTGTATGGGTTTTGATCTCCCATTTATCTAAAACTTCACCGGCAACTGTGAACAGTCCCATTTTTACGGTTGTACCGCCTACATCAACGCCAAATACATATTTTTTCATCATAAGGTACCTTTTCCCTTTCCTTCAATACTTTCCTGTACTCTTCTGTACAATTCCTGTGCTGCATTATAACCCAGTTTCTTCTGACGGTTATTTGCTGCTGCCGTTTCTACGATCACAGCCAGATTTCGTCCCGGTCTGACCGGAAGGGAATGACATACCACTTTGCATCCCAGAAATTCTGTATACTCTTCTGTCAGCCCTAAGCGGTCATATTCTTTATCTTTGTCCCACTCTTCCAGACGAATGACCATATCGATCTGCTGGGATTCCTTAACGCTGGATACACCAAACAGCTCCTTCACATCCACGATACCGATTCCACGAAGCTCGATAAAATGTCTGGTCACTGCCGGAGAACGTCCGATCAAGGTTTCATCATCGATCTTACGCATTTCTACCACATCATCTGTAACCAGTCGATGACCACGTTTCACCAGTTCCAATGCAGCTTCACTCTTACCGATCCCGCTTTCCCCCATGATCAGCACACCTTCGCCATATACGTCCACCAAAACGCCATGAATCGAAATACATGGTGCCAGCAGAGAACTTAATACACGGATAATGTCTGCCATAAACTGAGAAGTTCCTTTTTCAGAAGCCAGCAGCGGTTTTTGATATTTTAATGCCAGCTCCATAAATTCATCATCCGGCTCTGTCAGTGATGAAAAAATAACACATGGGATCTCACTGGATAAAAATCGTTCGTAAATCGGAATCCGTTCTTCTTTTGTCAAATGTTTCAGATACGTATATTCTACATATCCGATAATCTGCACACGTTCTGATGCAAAATGATCAAAATATCCTGCCATCTGCAATGCCGGACGGTTAATATCCGGGGAAGTGATCAGAA
The DNA here is from genome assembly GCA_964602445.1 of uncultured Lachnoclostridium sp. Classification (GTDB taxonomy): domain Bacteria; phylum Bacillota; class Clostridia; order Lachnospirales; family Lachnospiraceae; genus HGM12587. The sequence goes on along the minus strand of CAZRQV010000038.1, from coordinate 365 downwards.
TATGCGTCATATCGATTTCCGGTGTCAGATTCTTTAATTTTAATTTTTCCACAAGGGTTGTCAATTCAACTGTCTGCATGACTTTCTCCTTTTCCAATAGCATTTGATCGATTCCTTCATCCCTGATCCACTTCGTCATATGGATCGAATTTCGGAAGCCATCATGTTCGCCATTCGCTGCCCGCTTTGGATTAACGGCACCTGCTCCAGCTCACTTAGGTACATTATAACATAATCCGGATATTTTGAAACTCCTGTTTTTCAAGTATGAAATCTTCGTTACTGTCAAGTAATCGTTGGCAAATTTTTCCATACAGATTTTTATATCCGCTGTCAGTCAAAGATCGCTTCACGTGACACGCTGC
>CAZRQV010000037.1:0-16998 GCA_964602445.1 uncultured Lachnoclostridium sp. | reverse complement strand
GACTCATCTTTGAAGTTTTGTTGTTGCCGTTCGCGACAGCTCAGTTAATATACCATTTCCTATCGACAAAAGTCAACCTGTTTTTTACAAAAATTGCAAAAAGGACAAAGTCACCAAAAACCTTGTCCTTTTTCTTTCTTTTCTGGTAATTTTCATTAAAGCTCTATCCAGAATTCCACTCCATTGGTATAATTCATTACTCCATAATTACCATTTACAGATTCCATGATCGCTTTTACGATCGACAGTCCGATTCCGCTTCCGCCATACTCTCTCGTATGTGCTTTATCCACTTTATAGAATTTTTCCCAGATTCGATCCATATCTTCTTCCGGAATCGTCTTTCCGGTGTTAAATACACTGATCCAGACTTTATCGCCTTTTTTCAAAGCTTTGATCTCTACAATTTTTTCATGATCCAGATGATTGCAGGCATTACTGATATAATTAGTAAGAACTTCTTCTATTTTCAGTTCATCACTCCATACATAAAGCGGTTTTTCCACCTGCATTTTCAGTTTTCCGCCTTTCTGCTCAACTAAAAGACCGCAGGACTGTGCAATTCCCTCAATCAGCTCCGCCGCATCAAACCGTTCCAACTGTACCTTTTCCTGACCAAATTCCACTTCATTTAATGTCAGCAGTTTTTTAACCATGACATTCATTTTCTGCGCTTCATCTACAATCACATCACAGTAAAAATCTCTGCTCTCTGCATCTTCTCCCATTCCGTCACGCAGGCCTTCTGCGTACCCCTGGACCAAGGCAAGCGGTGTTTTCAGCTCATGAGAAACATTGGACAGAAATTCTTTACGCATTTCGTCAATCTTTTCTTTCTTCTCTATATCTCTGCGCAGCTCATTATTCGCTGTTTTCAGTTCTGAAATCGTTTTTTCTAACGCTTCCGACAGCTGATTCATATGTTCCCCCAAAAGATCGATTTCATTCTCTCCTTTGGATACAAATTTCGCATCAAAATCCAGATCTGTCATTTTTTGAGAGATTTCCGCCAGTTCTAATACCGGTTTTGTAATCCTGCGGCTGAAAAAGTAAATGATCACCGCACTGATAATGATCGTTACCAAACCAATCCCTACATAAAACCGATTAGAAAGCATCACACTGTCACGAATACTTTCCAGCGGCGTTCTCATGATAAAATAATCACCATGATCCAGATTTCCTAGCATTTCCAGATATTCCATTCCAGTAACCCGGTCACGGCTCTGACGCATAATATAATTCGGCGTTTTTTTCAGTATTTTGGTCATTTCTACAGATTCTCTGTCCAGAATATAATTCCAAAGCTGAAATTTCAGCCGCTCTCCGTCACGGGTAGCATAAAGCCGCAGACTGCTGTCTGTTCCCATGACCAGTACGGAAATATTGTCTGTCATACTGAAATTCTGAATACTTTCTTTAAATTCTTCGCTGTCCAGTTCTCCATCATTGGCTGCTGAATTAAACTTTTCATAAGCTCCCAGAACCTGCTTCTGCTTATGGCTGATATAATAATCTTCCAAAAATATCATCCCGCTTCCAAAGATTAAAAGCAGCGTTCCCGCCATAACAGCCGTAAAGATCAGTGTCATCTGTCTGCGAAAAGATTTTTTCATAATATTTTCCTCTGAAACAGCTTACTGAATATCCAGCACCTGATAGCCCTGATCTTCGATCGCTTTTTTCAATGTGTCATTTTCTACTACTTCTGTTAATTTAACAACTGCAGTTCCTTCTGTATGACTAACCACAGCCTCAGCTACTGCCGGCATGTCTTCCAGAGTTTTCTTCACTCTTGCTTCACAGTGCGGGCACATCATTCCTTCAATTTTCATTACTTTTTCCATGTTTTTTTCCTCCTTCATGGCTCCTGCATTTCTGCAGGTTTTATTTTTTTGTTTTCTATCTTTCGTTGTATCATAAATCTTTACAAAATTCAATCTCAGCGCATTACTTACAACGCAAAAGCTGGACAGACTCATCGCCATTGCTCCGAACATCGGATTTAATTCCCAGTGGAACAGCGGAATAAACAATCCTGCTGCCAGCGGGATTCCGATACTGTTATAGAAAAATGCCCAAAACAGATTCTCGTGAATGTTGCGAAGGGTTGCCCGGCTCAGACGAAGCGCCGCAGGAACATCCATCAGACTGCTCTTCATCAAAACCACATCCGCTGCATCAATGGCAACATCCGTACCTGCTCCAATGGCAATTCCGATATCCGCTCTTGTCAGTGCCGGTGCATCATTGATTCCGTCTCCTACCATAGCCACTTTTCCCTGTTCTTTCAAACGTCGGATCACAGACTCTTTTTCATTTGGCAGCACCTGAGCGATCACTTCATCTACTCCTGCCTGTGCTCCGATGGCACCGGCTGTTTTTTCATTATCCCCGGTAAGCATAACCACACGGATTCCCATATTTTTCAACTGGGAAATGGCTTCTGCACTGTCTTTTTTGATCACATCTGCCACAGCTATGATTCCAAGGAATCGTCCTTCTTCTGCAAAAAATAACGGTGTTTTTCCTGCTTCTGCCAAGGTCTGGTACTGCTTTTTCATCGTTTCTGTAACAGGGATCAGCTTCTGTATATAAGAAAAGCTTCCACCCACCACTTTCTTTCCGTTGATTTCGCCTTCCAGACCATTTCCCGGAAGAATCTTGAAATATCCGGTCTTCCATTCTGTTTTTATATTGTTTTCTGCCACATGATCAGTGATTGCTTTGGCCAGCGGATGCTCGCTCTTTTCTTCCAGTGCATAGGCATACGCCAGCAGTTCCTGTTCAGAAACACCTTCCGCCGGACAGATTTCTGTCACTTTCGGTTCCCCATTGGTAATCGTTCCGGTCTTGTCCAGTGCAACGATGTTCATCTTTCCGGTTTCTTCCAGAGACGCTGCGGTTTTAAACATAATTCCGTTTTTTGCACCAACGCCATTGCCCACCATGATCGCTACCGGTGTTGCAAGCCCCAGTGCACACGGACAACTGATTACAAGCACCGAAATTCCTCTTGCCAGAGCATATCCTATGGAATGTCCGGTGAAAAGCCATGCAATCATCGTCACTACAGCCAGTGTGATTACCGTCGGAACAAAAATTCCGGACACTTTATCTGCCACTTTTGCAATCGGTGCTTTGGTCGCCGCCGCATCACTGACCATCTGAATGATCTGACTTAATGTCGTATCTTCACCAACACGTCTTGCTTCACATTTGATATATCCAGACTGATTCAGAGTCGCTGCTGAAACCAGATCGCCTGCATTTTTATCTACCGGGATACTTTCTCCGGTCAGTGCAGATTCGTTGACTGCCGTCGTTCCTTCCAGTACGATTCCATCTACCGGAATATTTTCTCCCGGTCTGACGACAAAGATGTCGCCCCGTTTCACATCATCGATCGCTGTTTCTACTTCCACGCCATCCCTCAGCAGAACTGCTGTTTTCGGTGCAAGCTTCATCAAACCTTTCAATGCATCTGTAGTTTTTCCTTTGGAACGCGCTTCCAGCATTTTTCCTACCGTAATAAGTGTCAGGATCATCGCTGCCGATTCAAAATAAAACTCATGCATATACGACATGACCAGTGTTTCATTCCCCTGCATCTGTGCATCGGTCATGGCAAATAATGCCGCGGTACTGTATACAAATGCTGCGCCGGAACCAAGTGCTACCAATGTATCCATATTCGGCGCACCTTTCAGCAGACTTTTCACTCCACTGATAAAAAACTTCTGATTAATGATCATAACGATTGCCGCCAAAAGAAGCTGCAACAGCCCGATCGCCACATGATTGTTTTCAAAAAATGCCGGAACCGGCCAGTTCCACATCGTATGTCCCATGGAAAAATACATCAAAACGATCAAAAATCCCAGCGAAGTGATCAAACGACGTTTTAACACCGGCGTTTCTTTGTCTTTTAACATTTCTTCCTGTGCAGCATAATCCATACTCCGCTTTTGCACAGCTGCATCTTTTAGCTGCGCACTATATCCCGCATCCGTAACAGCCCGAATTACCTCTTCCGGAGAAGCCGTTCCTTCCACCCCCATGGAATTAGTCAAAAGACTGACAGAGCAAGCGGTTACTCCGGGAACCTGATTCACTGCTTTTTCCACTCTCGCACTGCAGGCCGCACAGCTCATCCCTGTAACAATGTATTGTTTCATCTTATCCCTTCTTTCTTTTATTTCATCAATTTCTGTAAAAGCGTTACCAGTTCATCTACAGTTTCTTCTTTTCCATCTTTGATATCCCGAGTCACACAGCTTTTAATATGATTGGCCAAAAGCACTTTATTAAAACTATTTAACGCTGCATTGATCGCAGCTACCTGCGTAATAATATCTGTACAATAGGCATCTCTCTCTACCATGGATTTCACTCCACGAACCTGCCCTTCGATCCGGCTGAGACGATTGATCAGATCTTTATATTCCTTTTCCGAACGTTCTTTGCTCTTTTGAGAGCAGCATTCGCATCGATTCTCTGACATATTTCTTCTCCTTCCTTTCAATCTAACGCCATCATATACCCCCATGGGGTATTTGTCAATATGCCCCAAAGCGATCCGTGCCATTTATGGCATCATCCCACTCTGCGAGCTGCACAGCAAGCACGGAGTGCTTTTTAGTAGGAAAATTCCATGACTTTCATATGTTAATACAACAAAATTTCTCCTACAAAACAAAAAGCGCAGCAGTTATAAAAACTGCTGCGCCAAAAATCTTTTTTAATAATCTCACTGCATGTTTACCATGAGAGTTTTCCTGTTTTATTCTTCTGAAACTACAGTTTCAGGAGCTTCCGCTTCTTCCGTTTCAGTTCCTTCTGTCATTTCCGGCATTTCTGTTTCTGTGCCTTCCGGTGTTTCCGGCACCGTTTCTCCCGGCACTTCCGGTGTTTCAGGAACTTCCGGTAAGGTTTCTCCTGCGTTTTCAGAGTCTTCCGGTACAGTTACTGTTTCTTCCGGTGCAGTTGTTTCTTCAGATTCTTCTGCAGAATCCTCTGCCTCAGATTCAACAATTTCTGTTTTCTCAGATTCAGTCGCGTCTGCTTCTACTACTTCTTCCGCTTCCACAGCTGTCATTTCTTCTGCTTCTGCATCCTGTTCCTGTGCTTGCGCAAGTTCAATTCCTTCCAGCATTACAAAGCCTTTTACTTCCTGATTATAAGAAGCCTGACTGTATCTTTCAAAAGAATTGTTTTCCAGATTCAGTATATACAGACCGATGGTATGAACATCATTAAACGGACTGTCATCTGTGGTTGTCAGGAACACTCTGTTAAGATCTCTGCTGTAATACATTGCAATATCTTCTGTTGCAACGACAGTTCCCTGTGTCCAGACAACCGCTTCTACGGAACCATCTGTTAATGATACACGATAAATATAATCCATATTTCCATCATATACAAGCATCGAATCTGCGCCATCGAAGGTCATAGTTGTCGGAAGTGTTACATCCCACGGTACCTGCATTACGACAGCGGCTGCACCTGAGGTAAGATCTACTTCATACAGATAACTCATGTAGTTTCCGTACAGATCTGTAGCACGTACCAGTGCATATACCTTATCATTAAATACGTTGGTTGCCAGCGCTTTCACTTCAAAGGTCGGCATTTCTTCATACCACTGGAATTCATCCATGTTGTTCAGCTGATCTACGATCGATTTTTCCCCAATCTTTTCGATCATTTCCATATCTGCGGTAAATTTCCACAGGTATCCATCTCTTCCTACTGCATAGAAATATCCATCAGTACCTAACGTTGCTTTTTCAATTCTGAAAGAATCTGTATGATCAGACAACAGCATTTTATTGTTGATCTTTGTTGGTTTCAGAACCGGTGAAGTTTCATAACCGTTTGGATTCAGAATATAGAATTCCGTCTGATCATCCATTACCGTAACCTTGCATACCGCTTCTTTTCCGGCATAAGAGACCAGAATGTTTGCAGTTCCAACACCGACTGCTGTGATATTACCTTCCGCATCTACTGTTACTACATTTTCATCGGTGGAAGCATAGGCAAATACTACATTTTTCAGAGATGCACTTAACGGTTCTGCAAATGCAGAAAGTTTCTTGCTATCTCCTACGGACATCATTTCATTGGTAAATGCCAGTTTCACCGCTTCGATTTCCGGTGTTCCTACGGTCATTTCTCCCTTCGGATCAATGTATAAACCAGTTACCTGACAACCGGAAGAACCAATCTGTCCTAATTCTACAGACACCTGATTTTCCACATCGATCAGGATCAGATTTGCTTCTGAACCGAAATCAAGATCCCAATAGCACTGTGCCCAGTACAGATTGCCTGTGTTATGGTCATATGCCATGGACTGGTATACGTTTGCACTGTATCCGGTATTAAACAGATACTCTTCTGCACCAGTTCTCTTATCGATCTTATAGAATCCGCCGTAAGCATCTACACCGTAAAGAGTACCATCCGTAGAGCATGTCATTGCCTTCAATGTAACGCCCTGCTCACCAATCTTATAGTAGCTTCCGTCTTCGATATTCACTGCATATAAAGAGGTATTGGTATCTACGTTTCTGATACAGCTTAATGCATACATTACACCTTCGGAATAATCAAATGCCATATCTGCCATATCCGGATGATTGAGTTTAATTCTCTTTTCTACTTCGTATTTGGTAGATTTGGAATTTAATACCAGATACTGTGCATTGGTATTATCATATGCATAAACTTTGCCGTTATAATATTCTGCCGCATCGATTACATATTCTTCTGCGTTTGCAAGACCTGTACCTGTGGTCAGATCACTGTCTTTGAAGGTTGCCCAGATATTGGTTTCTTCGTACATAAAGTCATATACAACAAATCCTTTCATAATACCTGCAGCACCATAAACACGTACGGTAAATTCTGCGGAAAGATCTCCGATCTGTGCTGTTACGGTAACAGTTCCTTTGTTCAGTGCTGTGATCACATTGTTTTCAATGGCGATCACGCCTTCTTCGGATACGCTCCACTGAACGTCTCTGTTTGTCGCATTAAACGGCTGTACATTGATCGGAGCTGCAATCTGCATTCCCGTTACCAGATTTAACGTATCTTCTGTCGCACTAATTTCTGTAACTTCTACATATGGTCTTTCCGGAACATTGCCTTCTTCCGGCACTGTATAAAGACCAACGATCTGCGCACCGCCTGCCACTTTTCCGACTGGCAGTGCCGTACCATTTTCCTGATCTACCAGTGCAAGCTGTTCTGCTTCCACACCATTTGCATAGGTATAGTACATATCGCCTGTATTATGGTCATATGCCATACTGGTCAGACCCGCAAAATGAGTCACACCGGTTACACCAATGACTTCTAATGATAATTCAGAACCTTCTTCTTCACCCACAAAGAAATCATCTCCGTCGATTCCGAAATCGTCTGCCGGCTCTGCACTTAACGGCCATCCGCCGCCGATTCCGTCATCACCATTGTTTCCGCCAACGGCAGTCTTATCGCCGACACATTCACACAGATAACCGGTATCTGTTACGATATAGATGGTTCCTTCTGTAGAGATCGCAAGTGTGATCGGCTGACCATCTCTGTTGTCTAACAGTGCGAAATTACCAACCTGTTCGATCAAACCGGTCTGAAGATCGATATGTACCAGATAAGTCATACCATCTTCGCCCACTTTTGTTGCAATACCAAACATATAGCCTGTAGAGTAATCGTAAGCCATATCTTTCATACTCCACATATTATTTGCATTGGTAATCTTTGTTTCAATATAATTTGACGGATCGATCTTATAAAATTCTGTAGAATCATTAAATGCATAGATAAATCCATCATAATATTCTGCGGCTGCATAAGTTACCCAGCTAAGATCGCTCATAGCTTCCGCAGCTTTCAAACGTCCTGTGTTTACGTGGAGCCACTGATTTGCATAACCTGCACCTGATCCAATTACAAATCCATACAGATCTGATTTTGGCTGTACAACGTGAATTTCGCAGGAAGCGGTCAGTTCCGGAAGTTCTTTGCTTGTTACTGTGATTGTCGCAGTACCTTCTTTTTTGCCGGTAACTGTTCCTTTAATATCTACGCTGGCTACACTTTCATCAGAGCTGCTCCAGATCAGGGAACCTGTACTTGCATACCATGGATCCGGTGCTGCACTCAGGTCTTTTGTTGTTCCTGAAAGAACCGTTGCTGATTCATATGGCATTTTCAGTGCTTTTGCATTTTCTTCCGGAATATCAAATCCCTTATCTTCTAAGAAAATCAATCCATTTAATTCCGGACTGTCATACAATTCTCCAACTAATGTAAATTCATAGTTGTTATTTAAATCAAACTTATAAATATAAGAAGTTTCATCCATCAGATGAGCTGCCCAGTAAATGCAGTTTTCTTTCTGATTATAAGTCATAGACTGTACGTTCAGCGGTGTCAATTTTGTATCTACCAGAACTTCGTCATTCCATTCTCCGGTCGTTTTGTTCATTGTTCTGAACTGACCATTGCTGTCGATACCATACAATGTACCTTCTGCATCACATGCCAGAGCATATGGTCTTGGATCATACCATGTATATAATTCACCAAGTCCGGTTAACTCTCCTGTCAGAATGTCAATCTTTACGATTTCATAAGTACCGTCTGTACCGCCCTTATATCCATACAGAACTTTTTCTGTCGGATCATAAGTAATATCTTTGATTTCAAAACCATACTCTGTGATCACAGTTCTGTCATCCCATACACCCGGAGTCAGGGATACTAACTGTCCGCCGGCATTGACTGCCAATACATAACCGTCGATGTATTCTGCAGCCTGTAAAGAATAATCTACATAATATTCACTGGTCTGTTCTTTTACGATGATCTTATCATCATCACTTCTGTTATCCGGCTCAACTGCTACCCAGCCATATAAACTGTCGTCATAAATCGTATCTGTTGCAACACGATAGCCATACAGAAGTTCCGTATTTACTTCCGGAATATTATCCGTTGTTTCTACTTCATAATAAGTTTCGTTTACAGAATAATCACCAATGATCAGCATAAATTCATTGCCGTAACCTGTGATATCATATCTTTCTGTAACCGTTTCACCCGGTTTTGAATCTACTGCATATTTTTCTTTTACTACTGCACCTGATTTGTTCATGAAACATACAGCTGCCACTTTCTGGTTATCCTGGAATGTCAGATCTAAATACTGTCTTCCGTCTTCCTTGATTACTTCTGCTTTTAATACTTTTGGAGCTTCAGTATCTACGATAAATTCCACTTCCCATACATCGTGGTCGTTGTTGGATTCATGTTTGTCATAATCCAGAGTTGCTTTTGCTTTCATCAGAACAACGGTATCATTTGGAAGCGGTTCTCCATTCTGATCTGTAAATGCATACATTTCTTCTGCATACTGTGCCTGAATAAATGGAAGCATTGTACCGCCGCTGCTGTAATAATAAGTTTTCTGAACCTTATCATAGGTTTCATCATAATATACTTCGCCATTTTCCGCATTTTCAAAACTGATTTCTACGGTATTGGCATTTCTCAATAATGAAATATAAATATCTTCGATGCTGTCTGTGATTCCGTCATCATTTGGTGACATGGTCATATTCTTCTGATCGAATGGTTCATCTTCCAGATATGGATTCAGACCCGGCATCCAGTCTGTTCCCTGAATGGTTGTCCAGATAATGTTCCAATACTGGTTTACATTTGAAGTTTCTGAATCATCCCAATAATAACCGTAATCGATGATCGGAGCTTCTGTCCAGTCTCCATAGAATCCCAGATATGGCATAGAAAGATCCACATCTCCGGTACTTCTTGCAGTTAAATTAGTAAATCCTTCTACATAAGCACCATTTTCATAATAAGTATCCATATATTCTTTATCTGCTGCGGATAAAGAAACAGACACATTAACATCTGCAGTTTTTCCTGCTTCTACTTTCAGTACCTGATCTGCAAGATCAGCTTCGCTTTCTTTTCCTGTCAGTGCATCCAGATATGCCTGTACGTCTGCACGGTCAGAGCCTTCCACAGTATCCACTTCATATCTGAATTCTGCACCAGCTTCTTTTTCTTTTGTGCCGCTTACAGATGCCAGATACAATTCTCTTGCATCATGGGTATCTGTTGCTCCATTTTCATCGTAGTCATATGTAAACACAAAGCTGTCGCTACTTTCAGCAGTTGCTGCGCTTAATGCCTTTGGAGTCAGAGACATGAAATTGCCAAGTTCATCTGTGATCACATCTTCTGTCTGCGCATTGGTAGACAGCACATAATAGATTGCATGTTCTCCGAAGTTATTTACATGATATGTAAAATTGTAATTTCCGGTTCTGTCCACATCATCAAAAAGTTCTGCTTCCGGCATTTCGTTGCCATCTACAGACAGATATGCTTTTGTTTTTGTGGCACTGTAAGCATTTGCCAGACCGGAACCCTGAAGTCTCGGAGAATAAGTCAGCCCTGTTTCTTCCTCATAAACAACCGGAGTCGAAGTACTGATCAGCAATGAATTCACATAATCATGGAGTTCATCGTCTGCCATCTGCGGATTCATCGCTTTTGCATACTGCATTACCAATGCAGAAATACCTGCAACGTTTGGAGTTGCCATGGAAGTACCGCTCATAAGACCATAACTTCCGCCGTCTCGAGTAGAATAAATATTTCCACCCGGTCCTGTGATATCCGGTTCCAGACTTAAATCCGGTGATGCTCCCCAAGAAGAGAAATCACTCATTTTTCCTGCATCGTCATTTGGAAGCAGTGCTTTTTCTTTTGCGATTAAGATCTTCGCATCTGCATTTTCTTCTTTTGCAGCTGCAAGACATTCTCCTGCTGCTAATGTAATAGAGAAGCAAGGGATGGTTCCTGTACCGTCTGTCAGACCCATATTTAAACTTCCCACGGTGTTATTGTAAACGATACATGCAACCGCACCTGCTTCCTGTGCAAGTTCATGTTTTGAAGTAAAGTTTGAAATACCACGCTGTACTACAGCAATCTTTCCAGCTACATCTGCACTGGTGAAATCTTCTAATGTCTGTCCGTAATTTCCAACCATTGCATAGTCATATTCTTTTCCTGCAAGAATAGCAACGGATTCATTCATTCCATCCGTTCCTTCGATATATCCGAATTTGCTTCCTGCAGCCTCAATATAGTCACTCTTGATTGCAACGTTTTCAACACTTGCTACAGAAGTAACATTCTGATAAGTTGCCGGAGAACTGATGATACTGTTATCCGGATTTGAGGTCAGGTTTGTATCTGTTCCCCACATATTTCCAAGTCCTGCGGTAGTAGAGTTTCCTGCTGCTACTGCAAGAATGGTATTCGTTTCTCCTACACGGGCATAGATCGCATCTACTTCTTCCCCACCGGAAGTAAATCCGGCATTAGATCCAAGGCTCATGTTGATCACATCTGCATCAAGCATCAATGCATCTTCGATAGAGGCAAGGATATCTTCTGCATAAGCTCCGCCGTTTGCACCAAAGATCTTCATTACATATAACTGTGCATCCGGAGCAACACCAACGGCTTCTCCATTGCCCAGATCGTTAGCAGCTGCGATTCCTGCTACGTGTGTTCCATGGTCACCCATAGAGTCTGTAGAATGGTTGATCACAGTGCTCTTGTCTACGTAGTTAAACCCAAAGGCAACTTTATTGTTATAGTACACCTGATCTACGGTCAGATTCGGGTACAATGTGCTTGCATTTAACTGATCCAGAACTGCCGCAACCGATTCTTTTGTTGCAGAATCTTCTGTCAATTTTTCTTCTGACATTGCCTGGAAATTCTGATGATCATCATCAAGACCGGTATCAATGATCGCAATTTTAATTCCTTTTCCTGTATATCCGCTTGTCCAGGTATCTTCACGGCCGATCATTCCACCGTCTGCGATCGTTCTGGAGCTGCTGTTTACTATTTCATCTTCCAGTTCATACATTGGCTGAAGAATGACTTTTTCAACACCGCTGATCTTTTCAATCTCATCGATCATGCCGTATTCTACTTCCGCTGCAATTCCGTTTAACAGCCAGCTGTACTGGTATCTGACATTCAGATCTTCCCCTGCCAGTACATTTCTTTCGATTTTAGAAATGACACGATCCTGTTTGGATTCGATCGTATGCATCTGAAGTTCTGTATAAAGATTCAGATCTGCTTTCGCGTTATTCTCAATGACAGAATCACCTTCTACCATGATCAGGACACGAACCAGTTCATCTTCTTCCGGAAGCACTTCCAATGCTTCTTCTTTTCCTGTGTGCAGTGCATACAGATCTGTATTTTTAATCGCTGTATCCACTTCCTTTAAGGTTACATCACCTACGGTTTCCACTGTGGCAGCTTCTTCTGTTTCTGCAGTTTCTTCTGCCGCTGTTTTTTCTGCCGCCTGAACAGTACCCATGTTTCCAAGAGAAGAGGTCATCATGAATACTGCTAAAAATGCTGCAAAAACACGTTTAAATTTCATTTTTTTCTTCTCCCTTCTTCCAATATCTGGTTACACCAAACACACCTGCTGCCGCTGCTGCCAATACAACCGGAATCAAAATCTGACTGTGATCTCCTGTTTTTGCACTGGTACCGGCAGTTGCTGTATTCTGGCTGCCGGACGCACTCTCTGTTTTGGAGGTACTGTTATTTGTCTGGTTGCCGGAACCACCGGATGGTTTTGATGTACTGCTGTCATTTTTTCCCTGATCAGAGGAATCATTCTTATCATTTTTATCCCCTGTTCCCGGTTTGGAGGTATCATCTTTATCCTCCTTATCTCCGGTTCCCGGTTTGGAGGTATCGTCTTTATCTCCCTCATCCGGTTTCGATGGATCCTCTTTGTCTCCACCATCTGTTCCATTATCATTTGCAGAACTGATAATTCCTACTTCTGATTCCGGAATAACGCTTCCATCCTCTTTGTAGTTGGTTCCTGTTAAGTTTTCCAACGCTTTTTTTGCATCTTCCAGCGTTGTTTCTGAATTCAGAATAAAATTCAGAGTTACAAATGCTCCTTCTTCCATCGCATCTTCTGACAGAAATGCAATTTTTACCGTTTCATTTTCCACATTGACGGAATACATCGCAACATTTTCATTCATTGCAATCTCTGATTCCGTAATGGACAAAACATCTGCATCGTATTTAAGTTCCAGCAGACCGTCTGTCACTTCGCCGTTAGACTGAACGGAAACTTTCAGCTGATCATTTTCCAGTACTGCTTCACTGGTATTGATCCACACTGACTTTTCTTCTGCTGCTGAAACAGGAAATCCTGCCGATGTTACAGCAAGAGCAATTGTCATCATGGCAACTAACTTTTTCATTGTTCCTCTCCTCACGTTTTTTGTTTGCATCACTAGAACAGTGTATCTCTGTATCACATTAAAGTGTTTGGGACAAAAAAATTTCGGGATTTCCCTGCTGTTCCGGATGCGGCATTGCTTTAAAAAAACACAATTTCGCTTTATTATACCACTTATTTCGTTATATGCAAGTTTTTTCAACTTTTACGAACACTTTGGCATTAAAAAAAGTGCCGTAAAACGACACTTTCGAGTGGACCTGAGGGGAATCGAACCCGTGTCCGAACCTCTCCACCCCTACTATCTACTGAGTTTTCTTTACTCTGTTTTCTCTCTGACACCATTTTGACACCACTTTTAACATATTTGTACCATATCCATCGCCAAAGCCTGTTGCTCTTGCAGTATATGAATATACTTGGTATATGTAATTGTGATATTTGCATGTCCCATCAACTTACTCACTACTTCAATTGACACACCACGTCTTAGCATTGTTGAACCAAACGTATGCCTTAACGTATGAAGTGTAATCCTATCTTTGATAGTTGTATTTGCAACAAGTCTATCTAAGCTTCGCTGTAAATTTCTGGCAGAGTTTCTTGTCCCGACTCTCGTACTGCATACATAAACAGAATCGATTTTGTTTCTTTCGTCAAAAAGCTTAAGTTCCCTTATATAATACAAAACCTTTTCATTTAACTTAATCACACGAACACCAGCAGACGTTTTTGTAGAATATTTTACCCTTGAAGAAACGTTAGAAATATTATTCTTATCTGTCATGATATTGCTTTGTATCGTCTTACGAATATATACAAGTTTTTTAGACAAATCAATATCACTCCATTCAAGAGCGAGTGCTTCTCCTACACGCAATCCAAGATTTAATATTAGCAACAAAATAAAGTAATCTCTACTTTTATATTCTCCTGAAGACTTATACCTAGACAAACATGCTTCTTTGAACTCCTCAATTTGCTCATCATCCATAGTAATTTGATGTTTGGTTTCCACTTGAATACAACTTTCCACAGGGATTAATAAACCATCGCATGGATTACTACTAATTACACCTTGTTCAACAGCCTTTCGCATTACTGCATTCATCTGTTGCGCAAGTTTTTTCAATCCAGATCTCGCCAATGGCGTTGTACTTGCTTTCGTCGGATTTGCATGTTCATCAATCATATTCTGAACCATCTCTCTTGTTATGTCTCCTATCATTACATTTCCAAGAACTGGTTTAATCTGGCATTGATAAGTCCTATATAATCTGGTATAAGATGATGGTTCAATATAGTTCCATTTGAAATTTTCCAACCAATAAATCATGTAATCGTCAAATCGAATACGTTTCGCATCTGTGAATCCATTTTCCACTTTAAGAAGATATTCTCTAGCTTTTTGCTTCACTTCTGCTTTTGTAGCACCATAAAAATCTTTTCGCTTTCCTTTTACAGTAATTCTCCCAAAATACCGTCCATCTTGTCGGAACACAATTTGCATTTTATTCAGTTTATAATTTATCTCTCTCATTCTATCACCTCAAATCTGGCAATAAAATGAAGTTCATTCTTGCATTATAACATCTATCTATTTTTTCATCAATCGTAGAATATCTCACCTCCCACATTTTCTTTTATCCATTTCTCCAGCAACTCATAAGTTGTTATATAATCCTTTCCCACTTTTACAACGGGCAGTTCTCCCGAACGCAGCAATTGTAATATTTTAGTTTTTCTAAAAGGTAGGATTTCATACAAATCAGTTTGTTTTAAAATTTTCTTATTATCAGTATTACTCATTTTCCCTCAGCATGAACATCTCTCATTTATTTTTTACATATCTAATGCTAGTTGACGAACAATTATCTGATTTATCTTGCTAATTGCTTCGCTTTTCTTATCAACGTGTCCCACTTTACAAAGCACCTGTTTTTTATCAATCGTACAGATTTGCTCCGCAAGGAAAATAGTTGGCTTTCCTAGATATCCACTTATATCTCTTGGCATTAGTTTCTGATGAACTGGAAAATCATCCTCATTTTGCTTTGTTGTACCCGGAATCACATTATAAGTATTCGATGATTGATTTGCCTTATCTGTACTAATAACTACACATGGTCTACGACCTGACTGCAAATGTAACCCTGGATGTTCACCTAAATCTGCCCATATAACATCACCACGTACAATCTTATCCATAACTTACTTCCTCCGCACTTGTATTAACAGTCTGTTGATACAGATTTAAACCTAGTTCCCCTTCATCAACAGAAAACACTCTATACCCATGTTCTTTTACAATGCCAACCCGCATATATGCATCTGCAATTCCGTAAGATATCGCTTCCATGTTTGCTACAAGTATTGCTTCAGCAACACCTTTTTCCAATAATTTAACAGCGTTTCCAAGGAGTGCTCTTTTTCCATTCGCACCTAGAATTCCCTTTCGAAGTATTTTCATAGGAACTAGGTTGTTCGCTTTTGCATACTCCTCAATATATCTGAGCTGCTTATTCTCCTTTTTCTCAACATAATCAATTCCTTCCTGTGGCTCTACGGACAACAGGACAATACATCGAACTGGATATTTTGATACTTTCTTCTTTTTTCTATTTCTTCTCATCCTATCTAACCATACTTTCTTTTCTTGCAGAAAAACCATCCAACATTAATTTACAAGAATTAAGAAACTGCTCTCGTTGTTTAGGCTCAAGTCCATCTATCTTATCTTGAATCCCAGAAAACAGCTTCGCATTTCGTTCTTCTTCCGTTTCCGTAATGCCTAAAATTGTATTTGCATCCACCTGAAACAATGTCATCATACGAAAGAGCAAATCAACACTCATTTTATGACGTCCTTGCTCAAGTTGAGAGCAATGCGTAAAACTTATATCTAATTTCTCTGCCAGTTCCATTTGTGTCATATGATGTGCTTTTCTTAACTCGCGAATGGCGTCTCCGATTATCATATTGTTATATTCCATATGCACTGTTACCATTTTCTGAAGAACTCAAAAAAGAGCATATCTGTCACATTTACACATCTTCTATACTTCATGGTGGAAAGTTCAAACACTTTTACTCCTGCATATGCAGCATCATCCAAGAACGCCTCCAAATCATAGATATCCATTGTAATATCTGTTAATTTATCGACTACCACAACCTTATATCCATGTCTTAAAACCAGTGAAATCAATGCATTAATAGCAGGTCTATCAATATCTCTGTTCGGTCCTTTGCTAACTACGAACTCATGTCCTACATTGATGCCACGAAAGAAACACTTCTCTCTTGCTTTTTCCACCTTTTTACTAATATTACGTCCTGATTTATTGGAGTTCATGAACATAATTGCAGATGGCATATTTTCTCTAAATAACAAACTTTCTAAATAACACATATCATGTACCTATACTTTCTTTTATTTGTCGAAAGATTTTGCCGGCTGTGTCTTTCAAGCACGTTTTTATAATACGACACAAGAAGAAATCTTTTTACGTCATAGAATGGTAGGTAGCACGACATAATATGGTATGCTTCTAGATTTCTAACAAACGAACGCCTACTTCTGAATGATAATAAGCAGTTATCCTACATTTTTGTTGCGGACTATTTTACATAAGAAGGGA
>CAZRQV010000036.1:0-17971 GCA_964602445.1 uncultured Lachnoclostridium sp. | reverse complement strand
ATATAAAAATCTGTATGGAAAAATTTGCCAACGATTACTTGACAGTAACGAAATTATGCAAAAATGCTAAAAACCCTATTAAAAATCAAAAAAATATGTTACAATTTACAAAAGTTCTGTCAGAGACATTCGTGGTAGAGCATTTTTTTACAAAAGGTCTTAAAAATCAAATGACAGAAGGGAGAATCTTATGGCAGCATTTGAAGAAAAAATGGTAAAATATCCATCGAAACTTGATTCGAACGTAGTATTGAAAGTATATGAAGGGCATTTTGCTACGGTACATTCCCACATTACAAAGTATATCGATTTTTCTACATTAAAAGCGAGAAGAAGCGAAGCTATGGCGGTTGCAAACATCTTAGCAGATAAATATGTAAATACCACCATCGTAGATACGATCCTCTGTATGGAAGGAACAGAAGTGATCGGAGCTTATCTGGCAGATAAGCTGACAAGAAACGGAATCATGTCTATGAATGCACACAATACGATCTATGTCGTATCTCCGGAACTTGGAACCGGCGGACAGATGGTATTCCGTGATAATACAGAATTTATGATCCGCGGAAAAAATGTACTCTTATTAGTATCTTCTGCATCTACCGGCGGAACGATTTTCCAGAGTGCAGAATGTGTAGAATATTATGGTGGAACCATTGCAGGCATCAGTGCAATCTTCAGTGCGACACCGAAAGTAGGAAAACATGAAATCAATTCTGTGTTTACAGCAGAAGATGTTCCGGGATATGGAACCTATAAAATGAAAGACTGTCCATATTGTAAAAACAAACAAAAATTAGATGCAATTGTAAATGCATACGGATACAGTAAAATTTAATCAGGCAAAAAGGGAGGGCGATTGGAAACAATCGCCCTGTTTATTATATGGTATGAGAAATCAAACAGAAAGGGATCATCATATTGAGAGGAGAAAATTCATTACCCTTAAAAGAGGATAATGGAATGGTACGGGAGAGATATGGCAGGAAAAATATTTGTTACAGGAGATTGTCACAGCGAATTTAAAAAGTTCAATACGGAAAATTTTCCGGAACAATCGAATCTTACGAAGGAAGATTATGTGATCATTTGCGGTGACTTTGGAGGTATTTGGGAAACAGCAGGAGAAAGCAAGTGGGAAAAGTATTGGTTGAGATGGCTGGAAGAAAAAAATTTCACAACGTTGTTTATCGATGGAAATCATGAAAATTTTGATCGTCTCAATGCTTATCCGATGAAAATGTGGCATGGTGGAATGGTTCATGAAATCAGACCATCGGTTCTTCACTTAATGCGGGGGCAGATATATGAGCTTGCGGGAAAGACAATTTTTACATTCGGCGGTGCAAGCAGTCATGATGTTTCAGGTGGAATCTTGGATCCGGAAGATCCAAATTTTGCACAGAAAAAGAAAGCAGCAGAGAGAGGCTGGGAACCCTATCGGATCAAGCATCGCTCCTGGTGGGAAGAAGAACTGCCTTCCGCAGCAGAATATGTAGAGGCTTTGAAAAATTTAGAAAGCAGAAATTTTGAAGTGGATTATATTCTCTCTCACTGTTGTTCTACAGAATGTCAAAAAATCATTGTTTCAGAGGAAAAATATGCTTCGGATTCATTAACTGACTTTTTTGATATAGTCAGAAGTAAGTGTGAGTTCAAAAAATGGTATTTTGGACATTATCATGGAGATTTGACGGTATCAGACAAAGAAGTATTATTGTATCATGCGATCATTTCGTTAGGAGACTGTATCGAAACTTCTGAGTTTGAGGATTGAATTTGAAAAGTCTTTTTGTATTATGGGGAAGGAAAAAATGAAAGGTTTAAAAACACAGGAAAGCAGTAGTTTTCTTCGTTTTTTTGAATTGGTTCAAAGAAAAGCTGCCGAGACCGGAGAAATTTTTTATGGATTTTGCGGAGAAGGAAATGAATTTTATTTGGAAACGATGGAAGGAGAAGAACTTTCAGGATGGCTGATTCCTATGGCAAAATCAGAAATCTTTGAAAAAGAATGGAGAGAGAGCAAAAATATCGATGATTTGGAACAATGGATGGATTATTATACATGGGTATTATGGAAAAATCATGAGGGAAGGATCGAAATAGAATTTAAACAATTTTGAAAGAACAAAAAAACAACAGAAATGATTTTGTAAAAAGAAAGATAGGGGGAAACGATGAAGGATCAGAAAAAATTTCGGAAACATGTTATTTCATGCATGGTTTCAGTAATCATGTTCTGCAGCTGTCTGCTGGCAGTTTCAATGTCGGGAAATGCAGCAGAAAAAGGAAAATCAGTAATTAAGGTTGCATGTGTGGGGGACAGCCTTACCGAAGGATATACTTCCTCTGGGGGACTGAAAGGTTCCACGGCATATCCGGCAATTTTGCAGAATCTGCTGGGAGATGCTTACGAAGTGGGAAATTTTGGTAAGACAAGTTTTACATTGATGAAGGGAACGGACAGATCTTACTGGAATTGTGCCGAGTATCAAAATAGTAAAGCGTATGATGCGGATGTAGTGATCATTATGCTGGGGACCAATGATTCTAAAGCCAAATATTGGAATGAGGAACAGTTTAAAAAAGATGCGGTTGCGTTAGTAGAATCTTATGAAACACTGGAAAGTGAACCGGAAGTGATCTTTGCTGCATCTCCTCAATGTTATCAGACTTCCGGCACGGACATTACCAAAGAAACAGTGGATAAGATGCATGAAGTGCAGATGGAGCTGATCGAAGAACAGGGATGGGAATCGATTGATCTGTATGCGTTGACGGCTGACAGAGAAGATTTTTATCATAAAGATCAGCTGCATTTTACAGATGCGGGATATTCCTATGTTGCAGAATGCATGTATGAAGCGGTTACAGGAGAAAAGCCGTCTAAGGCAGGTTATGTCAGAATTCCGCATACACAGACTTCCGGCAGTACCAACTATTTCACATTTGCAGAGGGAAAATGGACCGCAGGAAGTGACAGTCATACATGGTCCAATGTAGTGGACAGTGCTGATCCGAGAAGTACATGGTATGAGGTCACATTTACGGGAAATCAGATCGATGTGTATTCCGGGAAAAATTATATGATGGGGAACGTGGAATATTTCGTAGATGGAACTTCCTATGGTATTTTTGACCTCTATCATGGAAGCAATATAAATTCCACATGGATTACGACTATTTCCGGATTAAAAGAAGGAATCCATACGTTCAGAGCAGAAGCCACCGGAGAGAGAAATCCGTCAGGAAAAGGAAATCTTGCGATTGATGCAGCGGAGGTTATTGTTTATTCAGAACACAGCAGGGCATCTATGGGGAGTGAAATTTCCAGAATGTTCCAAAATCAGACCGATCCGGGAAATAACAGCTGGGTCTTTGTCGGAGGTGAAGCGGTACAGGGAACATTTGAACAGCTGGGCGGTGCAAGAAATTATATCGGTCATTTTGAAGAATATGCAAGAAATCAGAAAAGTGCAGGAGATGATCTGACCCGTCAAAGATATGTGATCAATACTGGAGTCCGGGGTCAGCAGCTGTCAGAGATAATCGGAAATTGGGAAGAAAAAGTTACGAAATTTGATCCGAGAGCAGTTTCCTATCTGGTGGGTATGGAAGATTATTGCCAGGGATTGGAACATTTGGAAGAATTTAAGGAAAGTCTGCGGGCATTTATTGATCTTGCGTTGGCTGAAAAAGCCAATCATGGAAGTTTTGCCGTAATCCAGAAACCGTTTGCGGTACAAGATTCGGAAATAAATGAACTGATTGAAGCATATTGTGCTGCGGTGGATGAAGTAACTGAGGAATACGCAGAAGATGCAGAAAAATATGAAACGATCGTAGTGATCGACCATTATACACAAACAAAAAACAATACCGAATTTCAAACTCAAAAATTAAATGAAGATGGAAGTTTGAATGAACTGGGACATCTGGAAATCGGCAGACAGTTTGTGGCAGCAGTGATGAATCAGCAGGATCAATATCCGTGTCAGCAGGGAGTTCGTATGGGACAAACTGCGGAAAAAGCACCGGAGCAGTATGTAAAGATTATGCCAAATGTGACGGCAGGCATAGATTCGCTGAAGGTCAGGATTCCGGATACTGCAGAAACACAGTGGAATTATAAGGTAGAGATCGAAGGAGTGACGGTAAGCGGAACTGCATCGGGGAATCCATTTAAGATCAGCGGTCTGTGTGCAGAACAGGAATATGTATTAAAAATTCAAAGTACAGATGGAAAAATTCAGCTTACTACGGTAAAAGGTGTCATAAAGCCGGGAAGAAAAGCGTTGAAAGATCAACAGGAACGAAATGAGAATCAGCAGAGACTGGCAGACCTGATGGAAGAAAAAGATTCTCTTACATGGCTGTTTCTGGGGGATTCAATCACGCATGGATTGGTTTATACCTATGGTTATGCAGGGACACCTCAGCTGTTTGAAAAATTTTTAAAAGATGATCTGGGAAGAACAGAAGATGTAGTGATCAATACTGCAGTTTCAGGAGCACATACAGTCAGTACATTAAATCATATAGAACAGCGAATGGAAAAATATATACCGGATGTAGTGACGATCATGTTGGGAACGAACGATCCGTATCCGGATCCGAAGGATATCGATGCGGCACTTCCGATAAGTGCAGATCAATATGAAACAAATTTAAAGACGATCATTGCACGTATCAGAGAAATCAATTCGGAGTCAGTGATCATTCTGCGCAGTCCAACCCCAATGACGGCAGACGATGGAAGAAAGGCAGGGGTTCTGGTAAATCTTGAACGAATGAAAAAAGTTGCGGTGGAAGATCCGCAGCTGATCTATGTAGATCAGTATACGGAAGTAAATGAAGCACTGCAGACATATGAATGGCTGGATGATAATGGACAGCTTTTTTTAGGAAACTGGCTGCATCCGGGAATCAACGGTCAGATCGTGATGGCAAAACAGCTGATCAAAGCCTGCGGTCTTTGGACAGAGGACAGTGCCATTACGAATTTGTATTATCAGTCACCATTTGTTGAAGAAACATCATCAGTCAAACCGATACTTACGGCTGGGGAAGGTTCGGTTGCACTGGACGTAGAACGACTGAAAAGTGATAGCAAATA
This sequence comes from uncultured Lachnoclostridium sp., assembly GCA_964602445.1. Taxonomy (GTDB): domain Bacteria; phylum Bacillota; class Clostridia; order Lachnospirales; family Lachnospiraceae; genus HGM12587. The sequence continues at coordinate 12,852 of CAZRQV010000036.1, read as the reverse complement.
CAGTATCGGATCAGTCTCTCTAATTGTTTCAGGAAAAGAACAGAATTATGCTGTAACTGTAAAAGCAGGCACAGAAACGGCGGTTGTTAAAAATCTTCCGACAGGAGAATACGAAGCAGAAGTAACAGTTTATCTGACAAATGCGGCGAAAAAAGTAACTTTTGCAAAACAAATGATCACAGTTTCAGCAGCAGAAACAACGGGAACGGTGGAAAGGATTTATGGGAAAAACCGATATGAAACCGGATTCGCGGCAGCAGATATTTTAAAGAAAATACGAAATGTGGAAAAATTTGATACTGTTGTGGTAGCAACCGGTAAAAATTTTGCAGATGCTCTTTCCGGAAGTTATTTGGCAGCAAAGAAAAATGCACCAATCCTTTTGACGGATGGAAAAAATAATCAGGTAACACAGCTTCTGGAGTATGTGGAAAAGAATGTAACTCCGGGAGGAACCGTTTATCTTCTCGGTGGGACGACGGCAGTTCCGGAATCTGTCGAAAGAATTCAATCTGCCGGTTATCATGTAAAACGTCTGAAAGGTGCTTCCAGATATGAGACCAATCTGCAGATTTTAAAAGAAGCAGGACTTGATGGCAGTGAAATCATCATAGCCACAGGAAAAACCTTTGCGGATAGTTTGTCAGCATCGGCAGTAAATCTGCCAATCATGTTGGTAAAACCGGAAGGAACTTTGACAAAAGAACAGAAAGAACTGTTAAAAGGAACGGAAACCATCTATATCGTAGGTGGAGAAAATGCAGTCAGTACAGCTTATGAAGCTGCATTAGAAGCTTTTGGAACGGTGGAAAGAATCAGCGGCAGTGACAGATATGAAACTTCCTCTGCCATTGCAGAAAAATTCTTTGGAAAAGAAGATCTGATGATTGTTGCTAATGGAAAGAACTTCCCGGATGGTCTGTGCGGAGGCCCGCTGGCGGCAGTATTGGAGGTGCCGCTGCTACTGACTGTTGACGGTAAAACTGATGCGGCAGAAACTTATGCTGCTGCAAATGAAATCTTATCAGGGTATGTTCTGGGTGGAGAAAGTGCATTAAAAGAAGAAACCGTACAAATAATTTTTCGGCAGTTAGTGCTTGAGCAGAATCCCGAGAAAATGCATTGACATTTCACATTTTACAAGGTAAGATAACTAGGAATAAAGAAAAAGGCTGTGAACAGAAGTAGTAGAAGTAAAGCGTGTTTCAGAGAGTTGCCGGCTGGTGTGAGGCAATACATGTTCCTTTGAACTCGTCTGGAAGCTCCGGAGCTGAAAAAGAGTAGGTTTCGGCGGGTATTCCCGTTATAGAATCTGAGTGCAGGAATGATCCTGAATAAGAGTGGTACCGCGGTAGTGATTTATATCCTTTCGTCTCTTTTGATAAGAAGAGACGAAGGGATTTTTTTGTTCAGGCAGCGAGAAAGAGACCGCATTTGTGATGTTGGAACAGCGTCCTGCATTTGCAGAAATGTTAGCAATTAAACGTAGAAAGTAGAAAGAGGAAAGAGATGGAAAGAGTTTACAATCATGCCGAAATCGAAAGAAAATGGCAAAATTACTGGGCTGAACATGAAACTTTTAAAACAGATGTGTGGGATTTCAGCAAACCAAAATATTATGCATTAGATATGTTCCCATATCCATCAGGGGTAGGTCTTCATGCAGGACATCCGGAAGGATATACAGCAACAGACATTATGTCCCGTATGAAACGTATGCAGGGTTATAATGTACTGCATCCAATGGGATATGATTCCTTCGGTCTGCCGGCAGAACAGTATGCAGTTAGTACAGGAAATCATCCAAATGGATTTACACAGCAGAATATCGAAACATTTTCGAATCAGTTAAAAGAGCTTGGCTTTGATTATGACTGGTCAAAAGTGATCGCAACCAGTGATCCTGAATTTTACAAATGGACTCAGTGGATCTTCAAACAGCTTTATTTAGACGGATATGCAAAATATGTGGATATGCCGGTAAACTGGTGTGAAGAATTAGGAACTGTATTATCCAATGATGAAGTAATCGATGGAAAATCAGAACGTGGCGGTTATCCGGTCGTTCGTAAAAATATGAAACAGTGGGTAATCAATCAGCCGGCATTTGCAGAAAAACTGCTGGAAGGATTAAATGAGATTGATTGGCCGGAATCTACCAAAGAAATCCAGAGAAACTGGATCGGCAAATCAGAAGGTGTGGAAGTAGATTTTAAGATCGTTGGAGGCGGCGAATTCTCTATCTATACAACCTGTATCGAAACAATCTACGGTATTACCTTTATGGTGCTTGCACCGGACGGAAAGATCGTGAAAGATTTAATGCCGCGTGTGGAAAATCCGGAAGAAGTACAGGCTTATATCGATGAAACTGCAAAGAAAAACGATATGGATCGTACCCAGCTGAATAAGACAAAATCAGGCTGTATCTTAAAAGGTCTCTATGCGATCAACCCGGTCAATGGAAAAGAAGTACCGTTATTTATCGGTGATTTCGTACTGGCAAGCTATGGTACAGGTGCAGTTATGGCAGTTCCAAGCCATGATCAGCGTGACTTTGAATATGCGATCGCACATAACATTCCAATGATTCAGGTTATTGAAGGTGCAGATGTATCTGAATGTGCGTTTGAAAAAGGATCTTATCTTGGAAAAGGCTGCAAACTGATGAATTCTGAGGAATTCACAGGTCTGACGGTAGAAGAAGCAAAAGAAGCGATTACGAAGAAATTAGAAGCACAGGGCGTTGCAAGAAGAACGGTAAATTATCATTTCCGTGAATGGATCTTTGCAAGACAGCGTTACTGGGGCGAACCGGTTCCGGTGGTTTATACTGAAGACGGAAACATTCATGTGTTAGATGATGAAGAACTTCCTCTGATCTTACCGGAACTGGAAGATTACAAAGGCAAAAACGGAAAAGCTCCATTGGAAAATGCGACAGAGTGGAAACAGTATGACCACAACGGCGTAAAAGGAGTGCGTGAAACTTCTACAATGCCGGGAAGTGCAGGATCCAGCTGGTATTACATGAGATATATTGATCCGCACAATACAGAAGAATTTGCAAATCAGGAATTATTAAAACACTGGCTTCCGGTTGACCTTTATATCGGTGGTCCGGAACATGCAGTAGGACATTTGATGTATTCCAGAATCTGGAATCGTTTCCTGTATGACAAGGGCTTATCTCCGGTAAAAGAACCATTCCAGAAACTGGTTCATCAGGGAATGATCCTTGGTGCCAACGGAATCAAAATGGGAAAACGTTTCCCGGAATTCGTGGTGAATCCAAGTGATGTTGTTCGTGAATACGGTGCAGATACTCTTCGTTTATACGAAATGTTCATGGGACCTTTGGAAGTTTCCAAACCATGGAACCCACAGGGGGTTGATGGTGCAAGAAGATTCATCAACCGTGTATGGAATTTCTTTACCAATGAAGAAAAACTGACCGAAGAAGGCAATGAAGAATTAAAGAAGATCTATCACCAGACAGTAAAGAAAGTAACAGACGATTACGAACAGTTAGGTTTCAATACTGCCATCAGTCAGATGATGATCTTTGTAAATGCAGTATATAAAGCAGGTACCTGCCCAAGAGAATACGCAGAAGGATTTATCAAGATGTTCTCTTGTATCTGTCCTCATATCGGAGAAGAAATCTGGAATCTGATGGGACATGATACAACCATCGCCTTTGAAAGCTGGCCGGTATTTGATCCGGAAGCAGTGAAAGAAGATACCGTAGAAATCGCAGTACAGATCAACGGAAAAGTAAAAGGAAAAGTGGTACTGTCTGTAGACGAAGACAATGACTCTGCATTAGCAAAAGCGAAAGAAGTGCCGGAAATCCAAAAAGCGATGAATGGAAAGACTGTTGTAAAAGAAATCTATGTAAAAGGTAAGATCATTAATATTGTTGTAAAATAAGAGATCTTTTTGAAAAATAGAATCTCCCGACGGGGCATTAAAGTTTAAAAAACGGATGTCCTGTTGGGAGTTTTTATTTCATGGGAAGAGCTGTGTTATGTCAGAAGGTAGAGAATGTGAGTGTGTGAAGCGCGCTTTTTTACTGGAGATTGTGCAAAAATACCAAAAAAATAATGACATTTTGGCGAAGTTTGTCTACACTTTTTAAAATAATTTTGCTATACTACAAATCGTAAAAACAACCCCCCAATACAATGTTTTTACATACCCCCAAAATTATTTAATAAAATACCTTCTCCAAAAAGACAGCAGATCGACGGCTGTCTTTTTACTTTATCAAAAAGACAAAATTCAGTAATACAGAAAAAAATCAGGATTCGCAAATGAGCGGAGAAAAAACATGGGATTGTGCAAAAGTAACAAAAAATAATTTGCAATTTTATGAAGTTTGTACACACTTTCGCGGAAACATTTGCTATACTACAAATCGTAAAAACAACCCCCCAATACAAAAGTTTTTACATCCCCCCAAAAAAATATTTAATTAAATACCTTCTCCGAAAAGACAGCAGATCGACGGCTGTCTTTTTATTTTTTATCTCAGCAGAAATCCCTCTCTTTTGTAATTCCCTTACACGATCCATTTTTGTTATATTACTTTATCGAAGAAACTGTCGAAAAGCAGGAGTTTTCTTCAGAATCGGGCAGGGCAGTTTGAACTTTTATTAAACTGAAATAATCATGTAGCCGCTGTAAGACGTGGCTTGAAAGCATAGCCTCTTTGTGGTATAGTTTTAAACGGATAACTATGAAAATGTCCGGATGAAAGGGCATTTTCGTTCATGTAATAAGAATATTTACAGAAAGAGTGTGGAATTTATGAAGTGGAATAAATATACATTAAAGACCCGCACAGACGCGGAAGATATCATCAGCAGCATGATGATGGAGGTAGGTGTGGAAGGCATCGAGATCGAAGATAAAGTACCTTTGACAGAACAGGATAAGGCACAGATGTTTGTAGACATCATGCCGATCGTTGGAGAAGATGATGGTACTGCCTACATTAGTTTTTATCTGGAGCCGGAACAGGATCAGGAAGAAATGCTCCGTAAAGTACGTGAAGGGTTAGAAGAAATCGCTCAGTGGATGGATATTGGAGAAGCTACCATCGAAGCATCAGAAACCGAAGATAAAGACTGGATCAATAACTGGAAAGAATATTTCCATCAGTTCTATGTAGATGACATTTTGATCAAACCGTCGTGGGAGGAAGTAAAGCCGGAAGATAGAGAAAAACTTTTGATTCAGATCGATCCGGGAACTGCATTCGGTACGGGAATGCATGAAACAACACAGCTTTGCATCCGTCAGATCAAAAAATATGTGACACCGGAAACAAAACTGCTGGATGTAGGATGCGGAAGCGGTATCCTTTCGATTGTTGCATTAAAACTTGGGGCAGCATCTGCAGTTGGAACCGATTTGGATCCATGTGCCATCACTGCTACCGAAGAAAATACAGAAGTGAATGGAATTTCAAAAGACAAATTCGAAGTGATGATCGGAAATATCATTGATGATAAAGAGATTCAGGATCGGGTGGGCTATGAAAAATATGATATTGTAGTAGCAAATATTCTGGCAGATGTACTGGTTCCTTTGACACCGGTGATCGTAAATCAGATGAAAACAGGCGGTCTTTATATTACTTCAGGTATCATTGATGATAAGGAAGAAACAGTTGTAGAGGCAGTAAAAGCAGCAGGTTTGGAAGTTCTGGAAGTTACTTATCAGGGCGAATGGGTATCTGTAACTGCCAGAAAAAACGGGTAAGATTATGAGTCATTTTTTTATAACATCGGATCAGGTTTCAGAACAGGAGATCCGGATCATCGGAGATGATGTGAATCATATGAAAAATGTGCTTCGTATGAGAGCCGGTGAGGCGTTTACTGCGGCAGATGAGAATGGAATCTTTTATCATTGTGAAGTGGATGTTCTGGATAAACAGGAAGTAACAGCAAAGATTCTGTGGAAAGAACAGGGAACCAGTGAGTTGGCTTCCAAAATCTATCTGTTTCAGGGACTTCCGAAATCTGATAAAATGGAGCTGATCATACAGAAAGCAGTAGAGCTTGGTGTTTATGCCGTTGTTCCGGTATCTACCAAACGTGCGATTGTTAAATTAGATGCAAAGAAAGAAGCATCTAAGCGAAAACGCTGGCAGAGTATTGCAGAAGGTGCGGCAAAACAGTCCGGCAGAATGCTGATTCCTCAGATTATGGAAGTAAAGAGCTTTCCGGAGGCATTGCAGATGGCGCAAGAGCTGGATGTGAATGTGATCCCTTATGAATGCGCCAGAGGAATGGAAGAAACGAGAGAAATTTTCGGAAATATCAAACCGGGAATGAGCATCGGAATCTTTATCGGACCGGAAGGCGGATTTGAAGAATCAGAAGTCGAAGAGGCAAAGAAGCTGGACGTAAAGCCGGTTACTTTAGGACGCAGAATCCTTCGGACGGAAACCGCAGGATTGACAACCTTATCCATTCTGATGTATCTGCTGGAAGAAGCATAAATTACAGGAGAGCTTGATTGGTTATCTTGAAAAGGTGCAGGAAGCAGGAAAACTGTAATTTCGATTAAAATTACGAGAAAATGGAAGTCATAAATATTTGAGTTAAAAAGAGAACAGTAGTTACGGAAACAGTAATGTTGGAAGAGGAAACAGATGCAGGCATATTTAGATAATTCAGCTACTACAGTCTGTGAGCCGGGAGTCGTAGAAAAGGTGGTTCAGATGATGAGCATCTGCTACGGAAATCCTTCCGCAATGCATAACAAAGGGGTAGAAGCTGAAAATTACGTAAAAGAAGCAAGAGAAATCATTGCAAAAACATTAAAAGTACAGGAAAAAGAGATTATTTTTACATCCGGCGGTACCGAGAGCAACAATCTGGCGATCATGGGCTGTGCAGCAGCGAATCATCGTATGGGAAAACATCTGATCACAACAAAGATTGAACATCCGTCTGTTGGAAATGTAATGAAACATATGGAAGAAGAAGGATATGAAGTGACTTATCTTCCGGTAGATGAAAATGGAATCGTTCGTTTGGACAAGTTGAAAGAAGCGCTGCGTCCGGATACCATGCTGGTATCAGTGATGCACGTTAATAATGAGATTGGTGCAGTTCAGCCGATAGAAGAAATTTCAAAAATCATTAAGGCCAACAATCCGGCCACGATCTTTCATGTAGATGCGATCCAAAGCTATGGAAAATATCGCATTTTACCGAAAAAGATGGGAATCGATCTGCTGTCTGTCAGTGCTCACAAGATTCACGGACCAAAAGGGATTGGATTTTTGTATCATGATTCCAAGATTAAGATCAAACCGATCGTTTTCGGAGGCGGTCAGCAGTGGGATCTGCGTTCCGGTACGGAAAATGTTCCGGGAATCGCAGGACTTGCAGAGGCAGCGAAAGAAATTTATACAGAATTTGATGCTAAAACGGCACACTTATATGAAGTGAAGGAACATTTTGTCAGTGAAATCTTAAAACTGGAAGGTACAAAGATCAACGGACTGACAGGCAGGGATTCAGCACCTCATGTTGTCAGTGTCAGCTTTCCGGGGGTACGAAGTGAAGTACTTCTTCATGCACTGGAAGATAAAGAAGTGTATGCTTCCGCAGGAAGTGCCTGCTCGTCTAATAAGCCGGCAGTCAGTGCTACATTGAAAGCCATCAATGTACCGAAGGAACATTTGGACAGTACACTGCGATTTAGTTTCAGCGTTCATACTACAAAAGAAGAAATAGATTACTGTATGGAAGTATTGGGAGGACTGCTCCCGATGCTCCGCAGATATGCAAGACATTAGAAAAGGGGAAATACCATGGAAAAGACAATGTTTCGGGCATTTTTAATTAAATATGGTGAAATTGCCATCAAAGGAAAAAACCGTTATATGTTTGAAGATGCATTGGTTACAAGTATGAAACATGCATTGACAGACGTAGAAGGTGAGTTTGAAGTCACAAAAGAAATGGGACGTATCTACGTATTTGTCAGATCAGAATCCTATGATTATGATGAGACCATCACAGCGTTAAAACGTGTGTTTGGAATCGTAGGAATCTGTCCGGTTGTGATTGTGGAAGATACAGAATTTGAAAATGTATCTGCACAGGTATTAAAATATATCGACGATGTATATCCGGATAAAAATAAGACATTTAAGGTGAATGCACGCCGTGCAAACAAAGGATATCCGCTGGATTCTGTAGAAATCAACATGGAAATGGGCGGAAGAATTCTGGATGCCTATCCGGAAATGAAAGTAGATGTGCATCATCCGGACATCAATCTGGTGATCGAAGTACGTAAGCACGTTTATATTTATTCAGAAGTGATTCCGGGACCAGGCGGTATGCCGATTGGAACCAACGGCAGAGCAATGCTTCTTCTTTCCGGCGGTATTGACAGTCCGGTTGCAGGATATATGATCGCAAAACGCGGGGTACGTATTGATGCGACTTATTTCCATGCACCGCCATATACCAGCGAACGTGCAAAACAGAAAGTAATCGACCTTGCGAAAAAAGTTGCAAAATATACAGGCCCGATCCGGCTGAACATCGTTAACTTTACAGATATCCAGCTTTATATCTACGACCAGTGTCCTCATGAAGAACTGACGATCATCATGCGCCGTTATATGATGAAGATTGCAGAAGATATCGCAAAAGAAAACGGAAGCATGGCATTGATCACAGGAGAAAGCATCGGACAGGTAGCCAGCCAGACGGTACAGAGTCTTGCGGCAACCAATGAAGTTTGTACACTTCCGGTATTCCGTCCTCTGATCGCATTTGATAAAGAAGATATCGTAACGATCGCAAAGAATATCGATACGTATGAAACATCAATCTTACCGTATGAAGACTGCTGTACGATCTTTGTAGCAAAACATCCGGTAACAAAGCCAAATATCAATATTATCAAGCGTTCTGAAACACATTTGGAAGAAAAAATCGCAGAGCTTTATAAAGAAGCAATGGAAAGCATTGAAACAATCTATGTAGAATAGTTTTTTGATTTTCACAGAGAATGTTGAAACTTGAAATGATCTAGGTAGAATAATTCTTTTGCTCTCTCGACAGAGAGAAAAGAACTGATGAAGCGCAAATAAAAACGCTGGAAATACGAAATGTATTTCCAGCGTAAAATTGTTAATGAAAACTAAAAATAAAAAGATTATTTAATTATTCAATAATATATGGTTTGATCACTTCCATGATCGCCGGTAAATTATCATCAGCATGAATGGTCAAATCGATCGGCTTGGATAAATCCAGACTGAAGATACCCATAATGGATTTTGCATCAATAACGTATCTTCCGGATACTAAATCGAAGTCATTACTAAACTTTGTGATTTCATTTACGAAAGATTTTACTTTATCGATAGAATTCAAAGAAATTTTAACGGTTTTCATTTTCATAATGCCCTCCTAATAAGCTAAGATGATCATACATTCAAAATTAGATTCATCCGATAATTATGAGATAATATTAACATAACTAAAGCAAAAGTCAATAATAAAACTTACAAAATAATCCAGCAGCTGAACTATGGAAGGAATGAAAAAAATGGCAAAAAAAGCAGCATTGCATAACCTTGGATGTAAGGTAAATGCTTACGAAACAGAAAGCATGCAGCAGATGCTGGAGCAGGCAGGATACGAGATCGTACCATTTGCTCCGGGAGCTGATATTTATATCATTAATACTTGTACCGTAACGAATATTGCGGACAGAAAGTCAAGACAGATGCTTCATAAAGCGAAAAAGATGAATCCGGATGCGATTGTGGTAGCAGCAGGCTGCTATGTGGAAAGTGAAAAATATTCCGGCGGAAAAGTGGATGAAGCCATCGATATTGTCATTGGAAATAATTGTAAAAAAGATCTTGTGGAAATTTTAGAGGCTTACGAAGAAGGAAAACGTTCGGAAGCGGTCATTGACATCAATCATACCAAAGAGTATGAAGAACTGAATCTGAATAAAACAGCAGAGCACACCAGAGCTTATGTGAAAGTACAGGATGGCTGTAATCAGTTTTGCAGCTATTGTATCATTCCGTATACCAGAGGAAGGGTACGAAGCCGTCAGTCCAAGGATGTGTATGAAGAAGTACAGCGTTTAGCAGAAGCTGGTTATCAGGAAGTGGTACTGACTGGAATCCATCTGAGTTCTTATGGAGTGGATCTGGAAGAGGAAAATCTGCTGACACTGATCCAGCTGCTTCATGGAATCGAAGGAATCAAGAGAATCCGTCTGGGTTCTTTAGAACCAAGGATTATGACAGAAGATTTTGTAAAGAGTCTTGCAGATCTTTCGAAGGTGTGCCCGCATTTTCATTTGTCGTTGCAGAGCGGTTGTGACGCTACTTTAAAGCGAATGAATAGAAAGTATACGGCAGAGGAATATTATGAAGTGTGTAAGAGACTTCGAAAATATTTTGATGATCCGGCACTGACTACAGATGTGATTGTAGGATTTGCGGGAGAGACAGAAGAAGAATTTGAAGAATGTAAGGCGTTTTTGGAAAAAATCGCATTTTTCGAAACTCATATCTTTAAATTTTCGATCAGAAAAGGAACCAGAGCGGCGAAAATGGACCATCAGATCCCGGATCAGATTAAACATGCCCGCAGCAATACTCTTTTGGAATTAAATGCCAAAAATTCGGAACAGTATCTGCAGAGACATATGGGAAAAGAAGTTGAGGTTCTGATGGAAGAACAGATGATCCTTGACGGAACTGCTTATTTTGTAGGACATACGAAGGAATATATTAAGGTTGCAGTCAGAACCGAAGAAAATCTGACCAATCAGTTTGTAACAGTGACAGCAAAGAGTATTTTGAAGGATCTGATCCTGTTAGGCGAACGATAAAAAAAGAATGGTGATCATTCCAAGCAGATAGAAAAGAGGGGTACTATGGAACAAAATCAGCAATTTCAAAAAATGATACACACACCGGTAGGAAAACTGATCACAACGCTGTCTGTTCCGACGATCATCAGCATGCTGGTCACTTCTGTCTATAATATGGCAGATACGTTTTTTGTATCTAAATTAGGTACAGGTGCATCAGGTGCAGTTGGAATCGTATTTTCGCTGATGGCAATCATTCAGGCAGTTGGTTTTACTTTCGGCATGGGCAGCGGAAGCTGGATTTCCAGACTTCTCGGTGCAAAAGAAACGGAAAAATCTTCGGAAGTTGCAGCCACAGGATTTTACAGTGCTGTATTTCTGGGAATTGTGATTACAGTTCTTGGAGAGTGGAAATTAGATGAACTGATGCTTCTTCTTGGTGCATCGAAAACGATTCTTCCCTATGCGAAGGATTATGCGCTTTTTATTTTACTGGCAGCTCCGATCATGGCATCTTCTTTTGTGATGAACAATATTCTGCGTTCCGAAGGACATGCTAAATTTGCGATGATCGGGATTGCAGCAGGCGGTATTTTGAATATGGTGCTGGATCCGCTGTTTATCTTTACGTTTGATATGGGAATTATGGGAGCAGCGGCAGCAACTGCGTTAAGCCAGCTGATCAGTTTTCTGATCCTGCTTTCTTATTTTGTATTGGGAAAGACGACCACCAGACTGGGCTTTGGCCGGATTTCCAGACATGCAGGAACTTATCTGCAGATCATCAAAAACGGGCTTCCGTCATTTTCCAGACAGGGACTTTCCAGTATTGCATCCATCTTATTGAACAGACAGGCGGTGGTATATGGAGATGCGGCTGTGGCAGCAATGGCGATCGTTTCGAAAGTATTTATGCTTATTTTTTCTGTGATGATCGGTTTTGGACAGGGCTATCAGCCGGTCGCTGGATATAACTACGGTGCAGGAAAACAGACCCGTGTGAAAAAAGCAATGAAATTTACATTGGTGGTAGGAACCATCGGTATGAGTGCGGCAGCAGCAGGATTATATCTGGCAGCGCCGAATCTGATGCAGCTGTTTATCGCTGAAGATGTTCAAGTAGTAGAAATCGGAACTGCAGCACTTCGTGCCCAGGCATTTAGTATGCCGTTTATTCCTATGGGAACAGTGGCAAATATGACATTCCAGTCCGTGGGAAAATCATGGCGTGCTACCTTTATGGCAGCGATGCGTCAGGGAATCTTTTTTATTCCTCTGATCTATCTGCTGCCGTTACTGCTGAAGTTAAATGGGGTGGTAGCGGCACAGGCGGTATCGGACGTTTTGACAGCATTTGCATGTGCTCCGTTTTTGTTTTCATTTTATAAAAATCTGAAAACAGAGGCAGAATAAACAGATGCGAAACTTAAAATTTGACCGGAATTTTCTGAAACATTAAGAAGAAAAAGACTTCCGCAAACAGGGAAAGGAAGGACAGAAAAGCTTGTGTTTTATGTAAATCTGTATTATAGTAAAGATAATTAGGCAAAGTATGAAATCATCATTTTAGGATGATTTCAAAGAGGGGGACGGACAAGATGAGTGGACTTGAAAACACACAATATTTTAAGATTCAGACAGAACAGGAATTAAAAGTAGGGGATATTTTAAGGACTGTTTATCAGGCGATGGCCGAGAAAGGATATGATCCGGTAAATCAGATTGTCGGATATATTATGTCTGGAGATCCTACTTATATTACAAGTCACAAGAATGCCAGAAGTTTGATTTCTAAAGTGGAAAGAGATGAGCTGGTAGAAGAATTACTGAAAGTTTATATTGAAAACTTTGAAAAATAATCAAAAGATGAGCAGGCAGAAATTCCAGAACGTCTGCATGAAAATCTAAAAATGATCAAGAGATGAGTAGTCAGCATGCGTTCGCAATGTCTGCATGAAAGTCTAAAAA
>CAZRQV010000035.1:0-18195 GCA_964602445.1 uncultured Lachnoclostridium sp. | reverse complement strand
TTGGCTATTTTTCCGTTTCACTGTGTTTTGAATTTCTGTTCTATGAACTGTCTTTCCAGACTTTACTCATTAAAGAATTTCAAGGTTTGCATATGTTCTTTAAAGAACTTTGCATGTTTTACTGTTTAGTTATCAATGTTCATTTTCTTGCCGACCGTGTTCCGCATCAGCTTTGTTAGATTACCATGCTTTGCGTTTTTTGTCAACAACTTTTTTTCGATTTTTTTCATTTTCTTTCGAATCTCAAAAATCGAAGCGGAGAAAGAGGGATTTGAACCCTCGCGCCGCTATTAACGACCTACTCCCTTTCCAGGGGAGCCCCTTCAGCCTCTTGGGTATTTCTCCAAAGTCTGAGTCAACGACTCTTTTACAACTTCTTCTCATAGAAAAACAACCTACTCGGTTGTTCTAACTCAGAATAAACCCAAACGCTTTTTCCGAGAACATCGATTGCTTTGCAATCAATCCAGGTTGTAAACGCAGAGGGTGGGATTCGAACCCACGCGCCCTTGCGGACAAACGGTTTTCAAGACCGCCTCGTTATGACCACTTCGATACCTCTGCATATTCACTTGTTTGTTAGAGGCGTTTGCCTCAACGCAAGTGAAATAATACCATTAACTTTTCGTTCTGTCAACACCTTTTTTACATTTTTTTAACTTTTTTTAAACTTTTTTCCGAAAATCCGGTTTTCCCCGAGAATTCAGCATTTTTAGCTTTCTTTTGAGCCTCGTTTTTTTATTTACTCAAAGAATTTTGCTATCAAACTTCACCCTTTATGGCAAATTTCTTTCACAACCACTCTCACATCAGGCGTTACAAAACATTTTCGCGATTTCCAAATCTTCCGGTGTCGTAATTTTAATATTACGATAGGATCCTTCTACCAGCTTTACTTTTTCTTCTGTCATAGTTTCTACAACCATGGCATCATCTGTAATCCCTTCCGGTACCTTTTCCATCAATTTTCCATAAGCTGTACTGATCAGACCGTATTCAAATACCTGTGGTGTCTGAATCTGCCATACCGTTTTTCTGTCCGGAGTCACTGCTGCAAATCCTTTCGGATCTGCAATTTTTATCGTATCTTTTACCGGCATTCCTACTACACATGCTTTATATTTCTGCACAGCTGTATTCGCCCGCTCTAAGATTCCATCATCCACAAATGGACGTGCTCCATCATGAATATAAACATAATCCGCCTGATCAATTGCTTTTATCCCTTCAAAAACTGAGTGATAACGTTCTTTTCCGCCTGCTACGATTTTATGTACCTTAGAAAAACCGTATTGATCTACGATTTCTTTTTTACAATATTCGATTTCTTCCTGTCCTGTTACAAGAATGATTTCCGAAATCAGCGGACTTTTCTCAAAAACCTGCAGTGTATAATACAACACCGGATATTCATGAATCAAAAGATACTGCTTCTGTATTTTACTCTGCATTCTTTTCCCCTGACCGGCTGCCAGGATAATTGCTACATTTTTCATCAGATCTTTTCTCCCAGTTTTAAATTCGGTACTGCATTCAAATCCCAGCCATGACGCACTCCCGCCATATATTCATAATAAGCTGCTGCACCGATCATCGCTGCATTGTCTGTACAGAAAATCGGTGACGGATGATAAAATTTCACCCCGTTTTTTTCACAGGCTTCTTTCATCGCCGCACGTAATGTAGAATTAGATGCCACCCCGCCTGCAATGGCAAATTTATCCATTCCAAAGTCTTTCACTGCCTTCATGGCATGCTCCACTAAAACATCGGTAACTGCTTTCTGGAACGATGCTGCAATATCCGCTTCTACAACCGTTTCCCCTTTCATATTGGCACCATTGATATAATTCAATACCGCTGATTTTACACCGCTGAAACTAAAATCATAAGGTGCGCCCTCTACGTGTGCCTTCGGGAATTTAATCGCATCTGCATTTCCTTCTTTTGATAATTTATCAATCTTCGGACCTCCCGGATAACCAAGTCCGATGGCACGAGCTACTTTATCAAAAGCCTCTCCTGCGGCATCATCCCGGGTTCTTCCGATGATCTGATATTTTCCGTAATCATTTACAACCACCAGATGGGTATGTCCTCCTGAAACGACCAGACATACGAACGGCGGCTCTAAATCCAGATTTTCAATATAATTGGCACTGATATGACCTTCAATATGATGCACACCGACCAAAGGTTTTTGCGCAGCATAAGCAATGGCTTTCGCTTCTGCTACTCCCACTAACAATGCACCCACAAGTCCCGGTCCGTACGTAACTCCAATGGCATCCATTTCTTCTAATGACATTCCAGCCTCTTCCAGTGCTTCTTCAATTACCTGATTAATCTTTTCAATATGTTTTCTTGATGCAATTTCCGGCACTACTCCACCATAAAGCTTGTGCAGCTCTATCTGAGACGAGATCACATTTGACAAAACGGTTCTTCCGTTTTTCACTACCGCTGCTGCTGTTTCATCACAGGAGCTTTCGATTGCTAAAATATATACATCTTTTTCCACGATTATTCTCCTTCAAAACCCAGTTCTACCGATTTACCATCTTTCCCTGGAGACGCATTTGCAAATATCTTCTGTACTTCCTCCATATAATATTCTGCTCTCGGCATGGACGGGCTGTAATGAGTCAGCCATAATTCGCCTACCTCTGCCTGAGCTGCAAGCTTCGCAGCTTCCTGAAACATCATATGCTTTTTACTTTTCGCATCCGGTATTTTTTCCGGATCTCCATACATTCCCTCGCAGATAAACAGATCCGATTTCTTTGCATTTTCTACAATCGAATTGGTTGGTCTTGTATCGGTGCAGTATGTTAATTTGATTCCTTTTCGCGGCGGTCCCATTACCATGTCCGGTGTATATGTTGCACCGCCTTCTGTGATGATCTCACCTTTTTGTAATTTACTCCAATAATGCAACGGAATTTCAGCCGCACGGGCTCTGTCCGCATCAAATTTTCCGGCACGATCGATTTCCATCGTATAGCCATAGCAGGTGACATTATGATTTACTTTGAATGCTTTCAGACGATACCCATTTAATTCAAACGTCTGCTCCGCTTCTGTAATTTCTTTATACACGATTGGAAACGGCAGTCCCGGTGCAATGATCCGCAGTGCATTCACCACTTTTTCCAGTCCTGGCGGGCCAATCAAAGTCAACGGTTCTGTACGATCAGAATTTCCCATGGTCAGCAATAACCCTGGAAGACCTCCAATATGATCCCCGTGATAATGGGTGAAACAGATCGTATCAATTGGTTTAAAACTCCAGCCTTTTTCCCTGATCGCTACCTGGGTTCCTTCTCCACAGTCAATGAGCAGACTGCTCCCATTAAACCGAACCATCAGAGAGGTCAGCCAGCGATAAGGCAGCGGCATCATTCCGCCGCAGCCTAACAAACAGACATCTAACATATATTCTCCTATATTTCCAGAACCTCACTCTCCGTAACCGGAATCTGAAATTCTGCAGTCATTTTATCGTAACATTGCTCGCACATATCAAATTCATGACGTACCAGGTCTTTTTTCGAAAAAAATCCCCAGTCTTTTCTGACATACATCACGCCTTCTGATACATGACCTTCCGTCATAGCAAGCTCTCTTCCGCAGCAATTACACAAAACTTTTTTCAGCTGCTCTTTTTCTTGATCTTTATAAAAACGCATATGATTCCTCCCTCTGTGTTCTACAGAATATCTTCATCATACTTGTTTTATCATTTCTTTCCTAGCGGGAATTACTGGCTGGTTCATGTTTCCACATGATCAGTGCATTTTCCGTCGGTCTTTCATAAAAATTCTTACGAATCCCTTCTCTTACAAATCCCATACGTGAATACAATCTGATCGCATTTTCATTACTTTCGCGAACTTCCAGAAAAAATTCTTCTGTTTCCAGCTTTGCTCCTTCTACGAAAAGCTGTTCCAAAAGTTTGGTGCCAATTCCCTGTCTGCGCGCTTCACCGCTGACAGCAACATTGGTAATCTCTCCTACCCCTGCGATACAGTAGCACCCCAGATATCCTACCGGAATTTTTTCTGCCAACGCAGTCAAAAATACGGTATCTTCCCGTGCCATACTGTCCAAAAAAGATTGTTCAGACCAAGGCATGGAAAAATTTTCTTTTTCAATCCGACAGATCACTTCCAGATCCTCCGGCTGCATCTTTCGAATCAGAATCTCACTCATCCGTTGACTGCCTTTTCTTTCTCAGCACGTTCTCTTTCTGCCTGAGAAAGTCTTAAATAATCCGGCTGATGTTCTGTCGCTGTTTCCATACGGCCTTCTTCTGCATAACACATTGCCAGTGCAGCCAAAGCTCCTGCGCGCTGACGGCTCATATGTGCCTGTGCATACCCATATGGAATCTTCATAAGTTCCGCCAGTTTTTCTGCATACACAGGACAGCCATCTCCTAAAAAGATGACTTCTCTGCCTAAAGCATTTAATTTTTCTGCAATTTCCGTAAGATCTACTGCCATCTGCGGCTCTATGATCTTTAATGTATTTCCGTCAAATTCATAAATTCCAGTATAAACCTGATTTCTTCTGGCATCCATTAACGGACATACGATTTTGTCTGTTCCGCAAAGATTATATGCCAGGCCATCTACCGTCGGAATCGAAATGATCGGTTTCTTTAAAGCCAATCCTAATCCTTTTGCCGTGGCAGAACCGATTCTAAGACCTGTAAAAGATCCTGGACCGCCTGCGACTGCAATGGCATCTAATGTGTTTAGATCCAGCTCTATCATCTTTGCCATTTCTTCCAACATAGGAAGCAGGGTCTGAGAATGAGTCTTCTTATAATTCATGGTATATTCAGCCAGCATGGTATTTCCTTCCATCACTGCTACAGAAGCTACCAAGCCGGAACTATCCAATGCTAAGATTTTCATATTTTTATTCTCCTATCGGTGTGACTGTGATCTTTCGATAATCAAAGCCTTTTTCCAAATCTTTTTCTATTTTGATCTCGGTGTACTGTTCCGGAAGGATCTCTTCGATGAGATTCGCCCATTCGATCAGCGAAACCCCTTCTCCATAGAAATAATCCTCATAACCAATCTCCTCCATCTCTTCTACATCACCGATTCGATATACGTCAAAATGGTACAGCGGAAGTTTTCCTTCCTCGTATACCTGTACAATGGTAAACGTAGGACTGCTGATTGGTTCTGTGATTTCCAATCCTTCTGCAAGCCCTTGGGTAAATACCGTTTTTCCAACGCCTAAATCTCCGATCAGCGTATAAACCTGTCCCGGTTTTGCTGCTGCTCCAATACTTTTCCCAAACTCAAAGGTTTCTTTTGGTGTATTTGTTTCTATGATCTTCATTACTTTTTCTGTCCTACTTTTGATTTGATCCAGTCATATGCGTTATCTAAATCTTTTCCGAAAACATCCAGAGAAAGAACACATGCACTTTTATTTCTCATATAGATAAACATGCTTTTCTTTGTAAGTTTCACTTTGGAAAATTTATCCCAGGATACTTTTGCTTCGCTTTCTCCCTGAATGCTGGTAATTCCTTCTTCATCCATAATATAATGAATCGGCTGTGTATAATACGGATTGACTTTCACCTGTTTTTTGGCTTTTCGTTTTAGATCCCATGGAATATAGAAAATAAACATCAGTCCAAAAAGCACGTAAACGATTCTGTATGCCGTCGGCGTAGTTCCTCCGGAAACGATGGCAAGTATGATTGCAAACACACCGATCATCGGCCACATAAAACCGGAAATTCCTCCCATATTATGGCTCTTATAAAAATCGCCTAATGTTTTTTCATCCATCTGAAAATCAAATTCATATCTCATGAAATGTCCTCCTGTTTTTCTGTTCGTCTCCTGATTTTTTCAAAATTTCCAACCCGTTTCTGTAGTATTGGTCAGACATTTTCCAGTACCGAACCGCTTCTTTTCTAAATGTTAAGTATAGCACGTTATCCTTCTCTTTATCAACCAAAATGATTTCTGTTGACATCTGTGTACGTCTATTGTACGATAGTTTTAGAAAAAAAGAAAGAAAGTTCTTCGGGGCAGGGTGACCACAAGGAATTCCCTACCGGCGGTAAAGTCCGCGACCCGCTTCATGCGGCTGATTTGGTGATCTGCAAGTGCAGAAATTCCAAAACCGACAGTACAGTCTGGATGAGAGAAGAAATATAGATGCTTTGCATCGATTACTAGATCTGTTTTCATTGCATTGAAAAGACCCCCGATTATTTCGAGGGTCTTTTTTGATTGAAACCTCTGTTTTTAAACAATCTTCTGCGATGAACTTTCGGAAAGAAGGATTTTATGGACAATACCTCAAAAAGAACACGAAAACTTGTTGAAATCGGCATGTTAGGGTCAGTAGCCGGACTGCTCATGGTTTTTGAACTTCCCCTTCCGTTTATTGCACCTCCATTTTACAAAATTGACATCAGTGAAACTGCGGTTCTCATTGGTGCATTTGCTCTTGGACCTTCTGCCGGTGCACTGATTGAACTGATCAAAATCTTCATCAACCTTCTGCTCAACGGAACACAGACTGCTTTTGTAGGTGAGATTGGGAATTATATGATCGGCTGCTCCTTTATCATTCCTGCGGCATGGATCTATAAAAAGCACAAATCCAAACGAAACGCTCTGATTGCCATGAGTATCGGAACCCTTTTCATGACCTTGGTCGGATGTTTTATCAATGCCTATCTTCTGCTTCCGGCTTACAGTACCGCTTTTGGAATGTCACTGGATCAAATCGTGGACTTCGGTACAGCTGTTAATGGCGGCATTCATGACATCAAAACATTCGTCCTGATTGCAGTTGCACCATTTAATCTTCTCAAGGGAATCGTAGTTTCCGGAATCACAGCACTGACTTATAAACATATCAGTCCTGTTTTGAAACGACATTTGTAAAACCAAAGCTGGGAAGCCGCAAGAACCTAACAACGTCTTTCCTACGAAATAAAAAATGGTCTAAAAGCTAATTTTTCCGCTTTTAGACCATTTTTTCATAAGATTAAGATAATTTAATCTTTCCAAGAAGTGCTCCTAAAGAAGTGGTTACTTCTTCCGCTTCCGGAATTTCAAATGTTTCTTCTTCAATTTCTTTTGCTGCTACGTCTTCCAAAGCCTTCATACTCAAACTGAGTTTTCCGTCTTTAATCGCCGTAATCTTTACTTTCACTGTCTGACCTTCTGTCAATACGACTCCCGGATGTTTGATACGATTGTTACAGATCTGTGAAATATGAAGCAGACCGGATAATCCATTTCCAAGATTCACGAACGCACCGTAAGGCATCAGTGTTTCTACAATTCCTTCTGTTACCAATCCTACTTCTACATTGGAAATTTTCTTTGCACGTTCTGCATCTGCCGCTTCTTTTAAGATTTCTCTGGCAGACAGAATCAGACGCTTATTTTCTTCTTCGACATTAATGACCCGTACTTCTAATGTTTTATTTAAATAATTTTCTAATTCTGCTTCTTCTACATATTCCAGAGAAAGTTTAGATGCCGGAATAAAGCCGCGGATTCCTTTTAAGTATGCGACTGCACCGCCTTTGGTAATCTCCGTGATCTTAACAGAAACATTTTCCTTTTGATCCATCAGCGCTTTCAGCTGATCCCATGCCAGAACCGATGCCGCTTCTTTCATGGAAAGTAAAATGTGTCCTGCACCATCATCTCTTTTTATAACAGTTGCAGAAACCTCCTGTCCGATCTCCATATCATTTTTGATAGAAAAAGCCGGATCCTCCGTAATATCTTCTAATCTTACGATTCCATCCGTATAATAACCAAGATCCAGCGTAATCTCTGTTTCACTGATACCAATCACAGTACCTGTTAAAATATCCCCTTCGTAAATTTTACGAAATGATGCTTCTAATTCTTCCGCATAATCCGCCATTGTCTTATTTTCGTCCATAAATGAATCCTCCTCTGTCCACAATATTACTTTCATTTTACCATAGGATTTCCGTAAAATCTATTTTTGACGCAAATTTTATCCATAATTTCAAAAAAACAAGATACAAGTAAGATTTTCTCTGCTTGCATCCTGTTTTTAAAGTTTTTATGAACTTAATGACATTGTAGAAATGCTTATTTCATTTGCGCAACCCATCTTACGCTCCGGGTTTTATATGTTCAAATATTTTTCCTGTTACATGAGTGTTGAAAAATTGAACTACCGTTCCAAGACCGAATGCACTGACCACTGTTCCGATTCCAACCAGTCCGCCGCAGATCCAACAAATCACTACGCACAGTGCATCTGTAAAGATTCTGCACCAAAGATATGGAATCTTTTTCATTCGTTCTGCCATCATCAGCGATAAGCTGTCATATGGTGCAACACCAATCTCCGGCATCTGATACATGGAGATTCCAAGACTCATCACGATGACGCCGCAGCACATGATCAGCATTTTCTCTGCCATTCCGGAAGGTTTTCCCAAATATCCTACAAAGAATTCGTAAGAAAATGAGGCAATATAACCGATCAGTAATCCATTGACCACAGTGCCCAGACCAATATATTTTTTTCCGAAAATGAATTCCACTAAAAACAGAAATACGTTAAACATAACCATTATATTGGCATAGGAAATTCCCGCAAGTTCTGATACCGCCATACTCATTCCATTAAATGGATCATTTCCCAGTCCTGATATTTTAAATACCGCTACCCCGATTCCGATGAGAAGATTGCCGATGCACATGAGAGCACAGCATTTCCAGTTACTTTTTTTCAAACTTTCAACAAACATGATTAATCCCCAAATTTCTGATACAAATCGATCAGTTCTTTTGCTATAACTATATAGTTTCCTTCTTTTACTTCCTTTTTTGCCGGATTCCATCCGTCAATTGTTCTGAAATTTATCTCGTCTTACTTATCTGTATTGATTTCCAATGCCTTTCCGACTTTCAGAAACTCATCTTCATAAATACAATGCGGAATTGTATTTTCACGAATTGCCTGCAATGCCTCTTCATAATCTATCCACATTACAGATTCGATTTCCGATTCCTGTAATTTCAATTCTTCCGATGCGATTGGTTCCTGATACAAATATAACGTGCTTTTCTGATAATCTTTGAAAGGTTTTCCATAAAATTCCCCTTCAAAACGTTTCCATTGCACGCCGAATTCCTGCAGTTCTTCCGGATTTGCTTTGATCCCCAGTTCTTCTTCCAGTTCCCGCAGTGCGGATTCCAACGGTTCATCCCCGGCACAGATATGTCCTGCAGATGAAATGTCGTAACATCCCGGATAAGAATCCTTACAGCTGCTCCGTTTCTGCAATAGAATGTCATATCCACTCTTTTCATTCTTTCGGGTAATCCAGATATGAGCCGTCCCATGAAGCGCACCTTCTCTGTGAACCACACCACGCTCTTTTATCACTCCGGTCTTTTCTCCGTTTTCATCAATAATATCAAACATTTCCATTGGCTTACCATTTAAAGCTGCCTGCTGTAGCTTTCCGTCTGCATCATAAACCAGTTTTAATGAGAAAAATGGAATTTCTTCATCCAGCAATCGAAAAAAGATCTTATCTCCTTCCCACAGATTTAATTTCCAGACTTTTTCTATCTCAACCCATTCCAGTACCCCTTCATTGCAAGGAATCGACTCACCTTCAAAACCATCGGCCGTAAACAACGACATATATTCCATTTCAATGTCTGCAAATACAAATGTGACCATCCCCCGGTAACGATAAGAAGTCAGCGTATACCCTGTTTCTTCCTTGACTTCCCGCAGCACACACTCTTCCGGACTTTCTCCATCTTCAAAATGCCCGCCTACACCAATCCATTTATCTTTATTGACATCATTTTTCTTCACCACTCTATGCAGCATCAGATATTGATGATCTTTTTCTATATAGCACACGGTACTTAATCTAACCCTCATCTATGTTCTCCTCAAACAGATCAATCACAATTTCCTTGCTTTTATTGACTGTATTTTCTTAAAATTTTTTTGTAACTTCTCCATACAAGATAAATTCCCAGGGTACATTCTGCTGTGATCAGCACAATTCCAATCCATATATGAAACATTGACAAAATCCCTACAAGCATAAAAGAAAAAGCCCATTTTTTATAAAGCAGAGACATTTCTCCATTATACTGTTCCACATTCTGTACTTTTCCTTTCAAACTGGTATCACCCGTCCAAAATCCGATGGGATCTCCACCATTTTTACGATCTGATGCGATGATAAAGAATGGAAATGCACATAAAAAACAACAAAAACAAGTAATGATCCGATTCATTTTATTCTCCTGACTGGTATTCTAAATAAAACTCTAATTCAGGTTTGTTGATATTTTCTGATAAATATAACATAGCACTCTTCCGCGGGTTTTTCCATAGCAAAAAACATTTTCGGAAAATTCTGAAATGACTAAAATCTACTAAAAAAATCGCCGCATCATGATATCAATCACAATGCGGCGACTCTTAACTAGTTCTGTTCCAGAACCTTATTTTTATTTACTGCTGAATACTCAGTGTTACTGTGTCAGACTTCACGGTGTTACCATTTGCATCTGTAATCACACAATATACCTGCTGTCCATTTCTCCATTTTGATACAGCGATCGTATATGTATTTTCATCTACAAATGCTTCACCTGATACATAGAATTTTATATTGCCAGGATTCTTATAATACCATGTATAAGTAAGTTCTTCTCCTGTTGCTTCTACGCTGACCTTTGCAATATCATCTTTTGTTTCTACTACAACATTTTCAGGTTGTTTCGTAATCACGATAGGTCCTTCTGACATTGTGAGTACAACCGTATCAGACTGAACTGCTGCACCTGTTTCGTCAGTTACTACACAGTAAACTTCCTGACCATCACGCCATTTCTGCATTGAAATACTGTATGTTGCACCGTCATCACTTACAAACTGGTTGCCGGATGCATAGAATTTATGATTACCAGGATTCTTATAATACCATGTATAAGTAAGCCCTTCCCCTGTTGCTTCTACGGATACAGAAACAGTCTCACCTTCACATGCAGAACTATTTTCCGGCTGTGTAACAATTGCCAGCACTTCTTTTTCAATCAATTCAAAATGCAGCCAGTTCAAATTTGAACCACTTTCTGTAAACTCAATTCGAAGTGTATGTCTGCCTGCTTCCAACTTAACAATCTGTGCCTCTAAAGTTGTCCAATTCTGCCATGCACCTGTTCTCGGTACGTCATAATGAGCGATCGTTTCACCATCGACAACGACATCAAATTCTCCGGAGCCTGCATTGGAAGCACATCGTGCAGTTAAATTATAATCACCAGTTTCTAATACATTGATTTCATATTGTGCCCAGGCTCCTGCATCACAGTAACCAAGATTTTTTCCGCCATCGCTATCACCTGTCGTTTCACTATTCACTGTTTTACTCCAAATGATATTCTCAGCAGCTTTAAGCTTTGTATCAGTTCCAATTTCAACGATTGGTGGATTTACGATTTTTTCCTGGAAATAATTTACTTTCATGATCAGGTTCATTAAACGTTCTGCCGAAGTTAATAAATGATCACGTGTAATCGTTCCATTTGCAAGCGCTGCTGAAAGGACTGCTGTATTGCCTGTAGGCATTTTCACATCATTACCAGCAAGAAGTTCTCTTGCATGGTTAGAATTATTACCCCAGTCAGTTTCAAAAAGACCTTCATATCCCCATTCTCCACGTGCGATACCTGTGAGAAGTTCTTTATTTTCGGACGTTTCAATTCCATTAATGTAGTTATAAGAACTCATGATCGTCCACGGATCCGCTTCTTTTACCGCAATTTCAAAGCCTTTTAAATAAATCTCACGAAGCGCTCTTTCACTTAAGCGGGAATCTGAACTGCTTCTGTTTGTTTCTTTATTATTTGCTGCAAAATGTTTCAGAGAGATCGCAACACCTTCACCCTGACATCCCTTTGTAATGGCAGCTGCAAGTTTTCCTGTTAATAACGGATCTTCTGAATAATACTCAAAATTACGTCCGCAAAGAGGATCTCTGTGAATATTCATACCAGGAGCAAGCCAAATATCCATATTGTTATCATGTGCTTCTTCAGCTGCTGCCTTGCCAACCTTTTCAACCAAATCTACATCCCATGTACATGCAAGAAGTGTAGAAATAGGCCATGCGGTACAAGTTGTGCCAATACGGATACCCTGAGGACCATCTGCTGTCATAATATTCGGAATTCCAAATTCCATCAGATTTCCCATACCTCCGGTATTTCCGCCGTCACGGCTCGGCTGACCTCCAAGCATTGCGATCAGCTGATCATCAGAAATCTGAGCTAAAAATTCGTCCATAAGATCCGGATTATTATAGACATCAAGCAGCATAATTTTCTTACCTGTTTCTGCAGATGCTGCTGTTAAACTTGGAGTCACTGCAGCCAAACTTACAGGTGCGGAAACTTCTTCTTTCTTCTCGATTACGAAATAATCCAAATTAGGGAACTGATCCAGTTCTGTACATTTGAACGTAAGAATATTTTTTCCTTCTTCCAAAGTTACTGTTATCGGATCAAGTTTTACAAAATTATACCATCTATTATCTTCGACAGAAGTTGTGTCTACCATAATATCAACCGGATAAGCAACGCCGTTTACTGTAACCTCAGGCTTAAATTCATAAGGATCATAACCGTTGGAAACATACATTGTAATATCGTATTCACCTGCTTCTTCTGCATTCAAATGATAACTTACATTGTTGCCCGGATAATTCATGAATGCTATACAGCTTTCTGTACCGTTGCCAATATCAAAATTTTCTGTAGTTACCGGACTATTTGCCAGCGGCCAGTCTGCTTCATCATAGTCTTCTGCTTCAATTCTGGTCTGTTCAGATGCACTGACTGTAGTATAAGTATCTTCCGGCTCACCTACTTTTGTTAATTTAATATAATCTATGTTTGGATATGAGGAAGCCAGTGCGGTTAACTGCAGTACACAATTTCCCTGAGGAAGCTGAATATGAAACGCTTCTAACTCTTCAAAATTATACCATTCAGAAGCACCGTCTCCGTCTCCAGTCTGAGGTACTGTAATTTTGACTGGATTTGCCCATGTTCCAACACGAACTCCCGGATCAAACGTAAAATCTGCACGTCCATTTGCTGCACTGAAAACCATCTCATAAGTACCGGCTTCTTCGACATACATATAGTATTTAACATAATTACCTTTATGGTTCATATATGCAAGTGCTTTTGTTCCATCCGGTGCTGTTTCAACAACAGGAGCATTACTTGTATTACCGATACCAACACCGCTTTCATCAAAGCTTTCTGCTTCAAACACATTTTCTCCTGCAGCACTGATCTTTCGATCATAAGAATTGTCGTATTCTCCAACTCTTTCAAGAATCATGTAATCATAGTTCGGATTATTTCGATTTGCTGTGAAACGAACTATATTTTTTCCTTCATTTAAGTTAATGTAAAACGGTTCACATTCAACGAAATTGTACCATTCGGAAGCGCCGTTTCCATCCCCTGTCTGAGGTGCATCAAAACAAATACCTGTTTGAGGTTCTCCATTGACTGTTACTGTAAAACAATTCTCAATAGCAGCATAACCGTTTGCTATACTCATGATTACAGAGTAACGACCTGCTGTTTCTGCAGTTAATTCATATTCTACGTAATAGCCAGCGGTATTTAAAAACGCAAGACAGCTCTTTCGATTGAAATCTGCATCATAGAAGGATTCTATTGTAAGTCTAGAGGATCCATCAATATAGTTTTCCATTTCAACTTTTGTTTTTCCTTCTGCTGAAATTGTATAATGCGGATCAAATGCATCCGATGTTACACCATCTACATAGGTACCGTCTTCCCGCAGTCTTTTGGTTAATTGAACTGGTGCACATAATTCTGTAAGCTGTTCTGTAATGGTATCTTCCAGAACAGTGTATACAAACTGACTTCCCCTTTGTCCGGCATCTTTAATCGAATTTCCAACATAAATATTGTATTCTCCAGCTTCCATTATGTATGCCGACTTCTGAATAATACCGGTATCATCATAACTGGACATATCCGTGATTGGAAAACTCATTACTAATGTTTCAGATTTTCCAGGTTCCAGCAGATTTGTTTTATCAAATGCCGCCAATTCTTTTGCAGGTTTGTCAAGATCGCCACGAGGTGCTCCAAAATATACCTGAACAACCTGTTTACCAGCCACATCTCCGATATTCGTTACTGTAGCTGTTACTTCAATTTCATCATCCACTACCTGCACTTTATCAATTACAGTTGTAAAATCTGTATAAGACAGACCATATCCAAATTCGTAATTAACTTTTTCAGCTGCTCCTGGAATCGTTTCGAAATAACGATATCCTACATAAATGTCTTCTTCGTAATTCACATAGGAATTGCTTTCATAAAATGTAGAAGAACTTGGATAATCCGTATAAGCTTTTGCAAATGTATCAACCAATTTTCCTGACGGATTTACGTCTCCTACTAATACATCTGCAGTTGCAAGTCCGCCTTCCATCCCTGCCTGCCATGCCATAAGAACTGCATCAATCCCCTGAATTGCAGAATCTCCTTTGATCCAGCTAGTATCAAGAACAGCACCTACATTGAGAACAACAATCGTTTTATCAAATTCTGCTGCTACTTTTTTAATCAGTTCTTCTTCCGCATCAGATAAATAATAATCGCCTTTGCTTGCTGAACGGTCAGATCCTTCTGACGAATATCTACCAATCGTTACAATCGCAGTCTCTGTCGCATTTGCTGCCGCGTTCCATACATCTTCCGGAATTGTAATATTGGTATCATTTGTAATTCCATTCGTTGTAACCTGCTCTGTATAAAAATCTACCAGCTCAGGTACAAGAGAAATCTTATCTTCGTTTTCTTTTATCTGCATGCCTTGCAGAATGTTTCTCCGATAATCTACATTAGTACTGCCGCTGCCGCCGCCGCCGGTAACATAATCGATCATTGCACGTCCAAACATCGCTACCGTTTCACCTTCTGCCAACGGTAATGCTTTCTGACCTGATTCCTGATCCATTACATTATTTTCCATTAGAACCATACCTTCTGACGCTGCCTGTCTGGTCAGATCAATATGTTCCTGCGGAACTGCAGCTTCAACTGTCGCTTGGAAATTCGGGACAGATGCCGTAACCATCACTGCTGATAACATCAATCCCATGATTCGTTGAAATTTTTTCTTCATAAAATTTCTCCTTTCCTCCTTTTTCATTTCGCACCTTAAACTAACAAGACACACCCCCTGTTTCGTTCTTGTTAATTCATTTAACATATACTTATATTATCTTACTTCCATTCATATCGTCAATATTTTTCAGACTTCTTATTATCCTTTCAGCTATTTGCACAAATATTCATCTCAGTTTTCTACAATATTCTTTCTCTATACGAATTACTTTTTAGCAAAAACGCTCCATAAGATTATACCTACTGAAAATATGCTCTGCTAGTTTTATCTGAACAACAATTTTCAACTGCATATTGCTGCATTTCTTCATTAACTAAACAAAAAGAGACTGTCACACTAACTGATTGATATGCCCCTCCTGTAACAAGTTTTATCATTTCACTCGTCTCCCTAGAAGAAAACATATCACATGGCAGTGTGACAGTCTCTTTTTTAATTTATCTTTCAACTTTCTGCAAATATTTTAATGGATTTTCCAAAACATTTTGCGCAGCAATCGCTCCTGCACCAATTAAGATTGGATTATATTCCAGCTGATTACAATCAATGGTCAGCATTTCCTGAACAAAGAGCGGAATACTTTCACTTACCTTTTTTTGTATGATTTCCAACATCATTTTCGGATTGATCTCCATTAAAATATCACCGATGATGATATCATCCGGATTAATCTGATTAATTAAATTAATAATACCAATCGCAAGATATTCGCATGCTTTACGGTACTCTTCTAAAGCAAGTTGATCTCCTGCCCTAACGGCTTTTGCAAAATCACTAAAATGGGAATTTACGTTTAATACGGATGCCTCCCCTTGCTCAAGCCTTTTTTTCACATTTTTCATCACTGCAATGCTGGAGCAATATGTTTCCAGACAACCATAATTACCGCATTCACATCGAAGTCCTTTATAATTGATCGATGTATGACCTATTTCACCTGCAACCCCCATACTTCCTCTCTGCAGTTCTCCATTCGAAATAATGCCACAACCGATCCCCTGACCGGCCACAATATAAACGATATTCTGTTGTTCTTTCTTTTTCTTACGAAACCACTGCTGGGCAAAAACCCCTGCATTTGCATCATTTTCAACAAATACCGGTATACCGATTCCTTCTTGCATACATCGATTAATCTCAATATTTTCCCAACCAAAAAGATTTGTTACATATGCGAGACGATCTCCATGCTTTTTATACGGTCCCGGTACTGCAACACAAACCGCAAGTACCTGACATTCTTTTTCTCTGTTTATCATCTCACGAATCTTTTCTTTAATTTCTTCAATCACTTTTTCCACATGCATTGTTTTATTGACTGCATAGGATTCAATAAGAAATACTTCACCGGAAAGCCCCATCATACTGATGCTATAATGCTCTCTGGTTATCATTACACCGATTGTCCGATATTTTTCTCCGTTAATCCGAATACCGATCGATCTTCTTCCCTTTTTTCCATTGAGAAATCCATCCTCTACGATCAAATCATATTCCATAAATTCGTTAACAATATAAGTGATCGTTGCTCGCTTAAGACCTGATAATTTTGCCAAATCTGCTCTGGAACATAATTTTTCCTGACGTAATAAATCAATCACGAGTGCACGATTAATCATCTGCTGCTTTTTCTGATTGATACTGTCATATTTTCCAAATCTGCTCATATTTTCAACCACTTCAAATACCACCTTTTTCTGCTAACCGTTTTAAAACGAAAAATAAATTAAAAATCAGCAATATTATATTACAAAACTGATCTAGTTCAGCTTCTAATATTCAAAGGTATGCAAATTTTCTGAATATTTATATCATTATTTTAGACTTCCTGTTATAAAAATACAATCATCAAATTTAAATTCTAAGGATAAGAATACCGAAAAAGATTACAAGCATCTTCATAATCGCTTTCAATGATCTGATTTCCTTTTATTAAAACTTCTATCCGCATTTCTGCAACAAAATAACCCCAGAAATTTTGGTTTCCGGGGTATTTGCCAAATGCCTGTAAGCACGCAAAAACAGCCACATGCAAGCAAACTTGCAGTGGCTGTTCATTACGCACGTTCATGCGCTTATTTCAACGCTTTCGCACAAATTATTCGATGATTGTAGCAACACGGCCTGAACCTACAGTACGTCCACCTTCACGGATAGCGAATGTAAGACCCTGTTCCATAGCTACTGGATGGATCAGTTCGATTGTCATTTCTACGTTGTCACCTGGCATGCACATTTCTGTACCTTCTGGTAAGTTACATACACCTGTTACGTCTGTTGTTCTGAAGTAGAACTGTGGACGATAGTTGTTGAAGAATGGAGTATGACGTCCACCTTCATCTTTTGTTAAAACGTAAACCTGAGCTGTGAATTTTGTATGGCATGTTACTGAACCTGGTTTAACAAGAACCTGTCCACGAACGATGTCTGTTCTCTGAACACCACGAAGAAGAGCACCGATGTTATCACCAGCCTGAGCTTCATCAAGGAGTTTACGGAACATTTCGATACCTGTTACAACAGTTTTTCTTGTATCTTCTTTGATACCAACGATTTCAACTTCATCGTTTAAGTGAAGTGTACCACGTTCTACTCTACCTGTAGCAACTGTACCACGACCTGTGATTGTGAATACGTCTTCTACTGGCATAAGGAATGGTTTGTCTGTATCACGTTCTGGATCTGGGATATAGCTATCAACTGTATCCATAAGTTCCATAATCTTATCGCCCCATTCTCCCATTGGATCTTCAAGAGCTTTTAAAGCAGAACCTTTAACGATTGGGCTGTCATTGAAGCCATATTCTTCAAGCTGTTCTGTGATTTCCATTTCTACTAATTCAAGAAGTTCTTCATCGTCTACCATATCACATTTGTTCATGAATACTACGATGTAAGGAACACCTACCTGACGAGAAAGAA
>CAZRQV010000034.1:0-18535 GCA_964602445.1 uncultured Lachnoclostridium sp. | reverse complement strand
GATTAGCTGAGGAGGAAGGAACCTGCCGGGCGTGACAGTCTCCATCCTACGGCGTGAATTTTAAAAATATATGTTGCAAAAAAGTATCAAATGTTGCAATTTAATAAAAAATTATACAAAAGAGGCTCTTTGATAAAAATTTTATCAGAGAGCTTTTTATGTTTATTGAGAATTTTTTGAGGAAAATTATAATAGGAATACAAAAAAGAGTGTAAAAAAGGAGAATCAGAAATGGCCGAAAAATTTGTTTTATCTTGTGAATCTACGGTAGACTTGCCATATGATGAGGTTGTTTCCCGTGAAATTCCGGTACTGTTTTATACCTACACGGTAGATGGACAGGTATACACCGACGACATGGGAAGAAATCCTAAAGCACTGCCGCAGTTTTATCAGTTTTTAAGAGAGGGAAAGATTCCTTCCACTTCCCAGTTGAATGAATTCCAATATGAAGAGTTTTTTGAAGAACAGTTGAAAAAGGGAGATATTCTGCACATTGCGTTTGGTTCCGGCATGACGGGATCGGTATATAATGCAGAAAGAGCTGCGGAGGAATTGAAAGAACGATATCCGGAACGAAAAATTATTGTGATCGATTCTTTATGCAGTTCTTCCGGTTATGGAATGCTGGTGAACATGGCTGCAGATCTTCGGAATCAGGGAGCTTCGATTGAAGAAATCCGAAGTTGGGTTCTGGAGCATCGCCAATGCATCCATCACCAGTTCTTTTCAACGGATCTGACATATTTTCGCCACAGCGGACGAATTTCCGGTCCTGCAGCGATGCTTGGAAATGTATTGAATATTTGTCCGATCATGCATTTGGATGATCAGGGAAAGATCATTGCTTATGATAAGGTGCGAGGAAAGAAAAAAGCCGTGGAACGAACCGTACAGACGATGGCAGAGCATGCGGTTGGGAAAGAGGATTATGCAGGAAAATGCTGTATTTGTCATGCGGATTGCTATGCGGATGCAGAAGAAGTAAAAACAGCAATCTTACAAGAATTTCCAAAGATTGATCCGGAAATCCGCATTTATGAAATTGGAACGATCATAGCTTCTCATTGCGGACCGGGAACCGTTGCGGTGTTCTTTCTGGGAGATGAGAGAGCTGCTTACCATAAGAAAAATTAGAGGAATGGCAGGATTCCTGATCCAGAATCCATTTCAGGGAACGGTAACTTTGATGATCTATGTGGGAATTGCTTTGGTGATCGACGGAATTCAGGGGCTTTTGTTTATCCATCAGGTAGCAAAAATTATCAAGGATCAGCGTTTTTTTGTTTCATAGGAAAGGCCGGATCACATTAATGTAGGAAATCCGCGCGTTTTCCTATGAAATAAAAGCACTCAGTGCAGAATGCGCAGCTCGCAGAGAGCTATTTGCAAGCGATTGGTCTGTTCTGTGAAATATGGTGTGGATTTAGAAATATAAAGTAATCATGGAGTCTCTGTATGAAATTTCTCATAAAAAATATTGATTTTATTATAGTAACGTGATAATATGCTAAATTAATAAAGCAAAGAAGGAAATAAAAAAAATGGAAACCGAAGATTTGAAGGACTTTGCAACATAGAAGAGGAGAATACGGTATGAATTTTTCGATGAGGAATGATGAAAAAGCAGTTTTGAAATTACGGCAGTTATACGAAAAATACGGATATCACCAGTTCAAGATGAGCAAATTTGAGGAATACGATCTTTATACCAGAAATAAAGACTTTTTAGTATCGGACAGTATCATCACATTTAACGATACCAACGGTACTTTGATGGCATTGAAGCCGGATGTAACGCTTTCCATCATAAAAGACAGTGCGGATGTGGACGGTTCTGTGAAAAAGGTTTATTACAACGAAAATGTTTACCGTGTACCGAAAAATGCACAGGATTTTAAAGAAATCATGCAGGCAGGTCTGGAATGTATCGGAGAAATCGATGAATATCTCATTTGTGAGACGTTATATCTGGCAGCGCAGAGTTTGTTTGAAATATCAGAAGATTTTATTCTGGACATTTCCCATATGAATCTGATTTCAGCAGTGCTGTCAGAGTTGCACCTGTCTTCTTCGGGAGAAAAGGAAGTTTTGAAATGTATCGGAGAAAAGAATCTCAGCGGCATTTTCAGAATCTGCAGTGCGGAAGGTGCGTCGGAAGAAAAGACGAACCTGATGATGATCATTGCATCGTCTTATGGCAGCATGGGAAAAGTGATCCGCCAGTTAAAAGAATTAAACTATGACAAGATTCAGCCTTATATCCGGACGTTAGAAACCATCGAATCTTTCTTCCATGGAACCAATCTTTCAGACAGAATCCATTTTGATTTTTCTGTGATCCACGATATTCATTATTATAACGGGATCGTGTTCAAAGGATTCATCAATCATATTCCGGCAGGGGTGCTTTCGGGAGGACAGTATGACCGTCTGATGGAGAAAATGAACAGAAGCTCCCGTGCCATCGGATTTGCAGTTTATCTGGATCTGCTGGAACGGCTGGGTGATGAGGAACAGGAATATGATGTAGATGCAGTGGTGTTATATGATGACCAATGTGGTATCAATACCATTAAAACGGTGGTTCAGAGTTTTACGGCTCAGAACAGGAGTGTATCGGTGCAGAAAGAGATTCCGAAAAATTTAAGATACAAAACATTATACAGACTCAGTGAGGGAGGTGCAGAATTCCGTGGATGATTTTTTAAATGTAGCGCTTCCGAAAGGAAGGCTTGGAGAAAAAGTATATCAAATGTTTGAAAAAGCCGGTTTTGAATGCCCTTCCGTAATGGATGGTTCGCGAAAGCTGATCTTTGAAAATGAAGAAAAAAAGCTGCGGTATTTTTGGGTAAAGCCATCCGATGTTTCGATTTACGTAGAACGGGGAGCGGCAGATATCGGAGTAGCAGGACGGGACATTCTTTTGGAATATGAGCCGGATGTTTATGAACTATGTGACCTGAATATTGGGAAATGTCATATGTGTGTGGCAGCGAAAACAGGATTTTATGATGATCGGCGGAAAACACTTCGGGTAGCGACGAAATTTTCTAATTGTGCAAAGCGTTATTACCATGCCAAAGGGAGAGAGATTGACATTATTCATCTAAATGGTTCGATTGAGATCGCACCGATTTTAGAACTTTCGGATGTGATCGTAGATATCGTAGAAACAGGAACTACCTTAAAAGAAAATAATCTGGAAGTCATCGATAAGATTTTTCCGGTCAGTGCTTATCTGATCGCAAATAAAGCAAGTTTTAAGTTTAAAACGGATGTCATAGAAGATGTGGTAAAGCATCTGGAGGTTTGGAATGATTAAAATTTTTAATTATGGAGAAGTGGAAAATAAAGAGATTTTCGCACGTAAAGAACAGAAAAATGATGTGGAACAGACCGTTTCAGAAATCATTGAACAGGTAAGAAAAAACGGAGATCAGGCACTGTTTGAATATGGAAAGAAATTTGATGGTGCAGATCTGGCGGATCTTTTGGTCAGCAAAGAGGAAATAGAAGAAGCTTATGCTTCGGTAGATGGAAAATTTATTGAAATTTTGAAAAAGGCAGCGTCCAATATCCGAAAATTTCATGAAAAACAGCTTCGGACAAGTTTTATCCTCAATGAATCCCATGGAATCGTCACCGGGCAGAAAATCATTCCGATAGATCGTGCAGGCATCTATGTTCCGGGCGGGACGGCTGCGTATCCATCCACGGTATTGATGGATTCCATTCCGGCAAAGATCGCAGGGGTAAAAGAGCTGGTCATGGTAACGCCGCCTCAGAAAGACGGAAAAGTGAATCCGGTTATCCTGGCAGCGGCACAGATTGCAGGAATTGATAAGATCTTTAAAGTCGGAGGAGCCCAGGCAATCGCAGCACTTGCCTATGGTACAGAAAGTGTTCCGAAAGTGGATAAGATCGTAGGACCGGGCAATGCATATGTAGCAGAAGCAAAAAAGCAGGTATTCGGAAAAGTTTCGATTGATATGATCGCAGGGCCAAGTGAGATTCTGATCATTGCAGATGAAACGGTAAATCCGAGATATGCAGCAGCAGATCTTTTGTCCCAGGCAGAACATGATAAGATGGCCAGTGCAGTTTTAGTAACCACTTCAGAAACACTGGCGAAAAAGGTGCAGGCTGAGATCGAAGTTCAGCTTCCGCAGCTGAAACGGGCAGAGATTGCAAGAGCTTCCATCGATGATCACGGAAAGATCATCATTGCACAAACCATCGAAGCAGCTATTGCAGTTGCCAATGAGATTGCACCGGAACATTTAGAACTTTGTGTAGACCAGCCGTTTGATTATCTGAATGAAATCCGTCATGCCGGTTCCGTATTTTTAGGAAAAAATTGTCCGGAAGCTTTGGGTGATTATTTTGCCGGTCCAAATCATACCCTTCCGACCAGCGGAACGGCCAGATTTTCCAGTCCGCTTTCTGTAGATGATTTTGTAAAAAAAATGCAGTATACCTACTATACCGGTGCAGCTTTGAAAGAATGCGCTTATGATGTGGCATATTTTGCAGAACAGGAAGGATTGACGGCACATGCCAAAAGTGCAGTGATCAGACTGGAGGAAGACCAATGAGCAGATTTTTTTCAAAAAAGTTTCAAAAATTGAAGCCGTATACACCAGGGGAACAGCCGCGGGATCAAAAATATATTAAATTAAATACCAATGAATCCCCGTATCCGCCATCAGAAAAGGCGGTGGAGGCAGCAGGAAAAGCAGCAAAAATGCTGATGCTTTATCCGGATCCCGACTGCAGAGAGCTGAACCGGGCATTGGCAGACAGGCTGAGAGTTACAGAAAATGAGATTCTTGTAACCAATGGATCAGATGATATATTAAATTTTGCATTTTCTGCATTCTGTGATGAAGATACACCGGCAGTATTTCCGGATATTACATATGGATTTTATTCTGTGTTTGCGGATTTGAACAGGATTCCATACAGAACCATACCGCTGCGGCAGGATTTTACGATCGATCCGGAAGCGTATGATCGTGCTGAAGGAACCATTTTTATCGCCAATCCAAACGCACCTACGGGAATTGCATTAACATTAGAAGAAATCGAGAGAATTGTGAAAAACAATCTGGATCATGTGGTAGTAATCGACGAAGCTTATGTGGATTTTGGAGCAGAAAGTGC
This sequence comes from uncultured Lachnoclostridium sp., assembly GCA_964602445.1. GTDB lineage: Bacteria > Bacillota > Clostridia > Lachnospirales > Lachnospiraceae > HGM12587. The sequence continues at coordinate 13,369 of CAZRQV010000034.1, read as the reverse complement.
AGTCAGCCTGATCCACAAATACGACAATCTGTTAGTAACACAGACCTTTTCAAAATCCAGATCCATGGCTGGTGCAAGACTGGGATTTGGTGTGGGATGTGCTTCTTTGATTAATGACTTAAATACGCTGAAATATTCTACGAATCCTTACAGTATCAACAGAATGACTTTGGCAGCCGGAATCGGAACGTTAGAGGAGGAAGCGTATGTGCAGGAAAATTGTCAAAAGATTATGCAGGCAAGAGCATTTACTGCTGACCAGCTGAAAGGGCTGGGGTTTGAACTGACAGATTCCAGCGCCAATTTTGTTTTTGCGAAACATCCGAAGATTGACGGAGAGAAGATTTATACACGTTTGAAGGAAAAAGGAGTGCTGGTAAGACATTTTGGCGGAGAACGGATCAGGGAATATAACAGGATCACCATCGGAAGTATAGAACAGATGGAAATTCTGGTTTGTAAAATCAAAGAAATTTTAGCGGAGGAATTGTCATGAGAAGTGCAGAAATCCTAAGAAAAACCAACGAAACAGACATTCAGCTGCAGCTGCAGCTGGACGGTACGGGAAAAGCCCAGATTCATACAGGATGCGGATTTTTGGATCATATGCTGACACTGTTTGCCAGACATGGACGTTTTGATCTGAGTGTTTCCTGCGTTGGAGATACCTATGTTGATGATCATCACACGGTAGAAGATGTGGGAATCGCACTGGGAAGTGCATTTGCACAGGCACTGGGAGACAAAGCTGGGATTTCCCGTTATGGAAATATGATCCTTCCCATGGATGAAGCCCTGATCTTAACGGCGGCAGATCTGTCCGGCAGAAGTCATTTGTCCTATGATCTGGAAGTTCCGACAGAAAAAGTAGGCACGTTCGATACCGAGCTTACAGAAGAATTTTTCTATGGATTTGTAAGGAACGCCCAGTGTACGCTTCACATCAAGAAAATCTCCGGTCAGAATTCTCACCACATCATCGAAGGAGCATTTAAGTCTTTTGGACATACGATGTGTCAGGCAGTCAGACTGGTACCGGAGTTTCAGGGAGAAATCTTATCGACCAAAGGAGTGCTCTGATGATTGGAATTGTTGATTATGGGGTAGGGAATCTGTTTTCCCTGAAAAGTTCGTTAAATAAGATCGGTGTTCGTTCCTGTGTAACAGGAGAGGCAGAAGAATTGAGAAAAGCAGACCGGATCATTCTTCCGGGAGTAGGTGCATTTGGAGACGCCATGGACAAGCTGAAAAGTACAGGACTGGATCAGGTACTCATCGAGGAAGCCAATCATGGAAAACCGATTCTGGGCATTTGTCTCGGAATGCAGCTGCTGTTTGAAAAAAGTTATGAATTTGGAGAACATGAAGGTCTGGGACTGATCCAAGGAGAGATTTGTCCCATCGAAGATGCACTTACAGAACCTTTGAAAATTCCTCATATCGGATGGAATCGCTTGGAATTTACAGAAAAATCCAGCAGATTGTTCCGATATATCAGGAATGGGGACTATGTCTATTTTGTCCATTCTTATTATGGTACAAACTGTGAAGAAAGTGTCATCGCAAAAACAGAGTACGGCGCACTTCTGACCGCAGCTGTGGAACAAGGAAATGTGTATGGCTGTCAGTTCCATCCGGAAAAAAGCGGAAATACCGGACTTCAGATTTTGCGTGGATTTTGTGAGGAGGAGAACACATGAACATTTTTCCGGCAATTGACTTATATGAAGGAAAGGCAGTCCGTCTTTTCAAAGGTGATTATGAAAAAATGACCATTTACAGTGAAAATCCGGTGGAGATTGCAGAAGATTTCGAAAGATCCGGTGCAAAATTTCTCCATATGGTAGATCTGGAAGGGGCAAAAACAGGAGAAACGCCCAATTTAAAGACCGTAGAAACAATCGTAAAAAGTACGGGATTGTTTACGGAAGTGGGTGGCGGCATCCGATCCTTAGAAACTATAGAAAAATATATGGAAATCGGTGTGGATCGGGTTATCCTCGGAACTGCAGCAGTGACAGAACCGGAGTTTTTGAAAGAAGCCATCGAACGTTTTGGAGAAAAGATTGCAGTTGGGATTGACATCAAAGATGGGCTGGCAGCCATTCGAGGCTGGACCAGTGTCAGTGAATATGATTGTTTTGAATTATTTGAAAAAATGTGCAGAATGGGCGTGAAGACCATCATCTGTACTGACATTTCCAAAGATGGAGCGATGAAGGGAACCAATGTAACACTGTACGAACAGTTATCCCGCCGGTTTGACGTAAATATCATCGCTTCCGGGGGAGTCTGCAGCATGGATGACATTCGAAAGTTAAACACACTGGGAATTTACGGAGCGATTATTGGAAAGGCTTATTATACCGGTGCAGTTTCAATCAAAGAAGCAGTTGAGGTGACAAAGAAATGATTACAAAACGAATCATCCCATGTCTGGATGTAAAGAACGGAAGAGTGGTCAAAGGGGTGAATTTTCAGGGGCTTTCCGATGTTTCTTCCCCGGTGGAATTGGCAAAATATTACAGCGAAAACGGCGCAGATGAGCTGGTTTTTTATGATATTACTGCCTCCTGTGAAAACAGAGGTCTTTTTACCGATATTTTAAAAGAAGTTGCCAGGCAGGTGTTTATTCCTTTGACGGTTGGCGGGGGAATCAATACCATCGAAGATTTTGACCGGGTGCTGAAATGCGGAGCAGACAAAGTCAGTGTCAATTCCGGAGCCATTAAAAATCCACAGCTGATCTATGAAGCAGCCCAAAAATACGGAAGCCAGTGTGTGGTAATCTCTGTGGATGCCAAACGGGATCAGGGACAGTTCTGTGTGTATTCCAAAGGCGGCCGTGAGAAGACTGATCTGGAAGCCGTAGAATGGATCCGGCATTGTGTAGAACTCGGTGCCGGAGAAGTCGTATTAAATTCCATCGATACCGATGGGGTAAAAAACGGATTTGATCTGGAAATGCTTGAAAAAGTATGCGACGCAGTCAATGTGCCGGTCATTGCGTCCGGTGGTGCTGGGAAAAAAGAAGATTTTGTGGAATTGTTCCGGAAACTTCCAAAGACAGATGCCGGCCTTGCAGCCTCAATCTTTCACTTTAAAGAGGTGGAAATTCCGGATTTGAAAAATACACTTGCAGAAAATGGGATTTTGGTAAGGAGATAAAGAGATGAAATATGATCTGAACATAGAAAAGTTAAAGTTTGATAAAGACGGGCTGATTCCTGCCATTGTTGTGGACAGTGTGACAAAAGAGGTGCTTACCCTTGCTTATATGAATCGGGAAAGCCTTGCAATTTCTCTGGAAAAAGGGCTGACCTGTTTTTACAGCCGTTCCAGACAGCAGCTATGGCTGAAAGGGGAGACCAGCGGAAATTACCAGCATATCGTATCGATTTATGCAGACTGTGATTATGATGCATTGACGGTAGTAGTAGAAAAAGATGGACCGGCATGTCACATGGGAACCGAAAGCTGTTTTACCAATCCGGTTTATGCCAGTGATGAGATGACAGAATTTTCTCTTTCTCTGTTAATGGACCTGCTTCTTGGCAGACAGAAAGAGAAAAAAGAAGGTTCTTATACGACTTATTTATTTGAAAAAGGTTTGGATAAGATTCTGAAAAAGGTAGGAGAAGAGTGCACAGAAGTGATCATTGCAGCAAAAGCAGAGGATCGAAAAGAGACGATTTATGAGATTGCAGATCTTTGTTATCATGTGATGGTACTGATGGTGCAGCAGAACATTTCTCTGGAGGATATTCACCGGGAACTTGCTTCCAGAAGCGTCATTGATCATAAAATCAAACAGGAAAAAATGACAAAATAGACTTTAAAATGTGCAAAAACAGGAATCAGTTATAAACCAGAATTAAGAGAATTCATAAGAAATTAGAAATTCTGGATATATTGCAAAATCAAAATTGCTGCATTATAATAAAAAAGTCTTTGAAAGACCTAGACAATTTAAAAGCGATAAAGCAGCCAGGAGGTAATGGTTATGGAAAAGAAACTTGTATATACTGGAAAGACAAAAGATGTTTTTGCACTGGATAATGGAAACTATCTTTTAAAATTCAAAGATGACTGTACTGGAAAAGATGGAGTATTTGATCCGGGTGAAAATGCAGTAGGTCTTACAATCGATGGTGTAGGTGATGTAAATCTTCGTATGTCCATCTATTTCTTTGAAAAGATCAATGCAGCAGGCATTAAGACACATTATGTAAGCGCAAACATGGATGATACTACAATGGAAGTTCTTCCAGCAAAAGTTTTCGGAAAGGGTCTTGAAGTAATCTGCCGTCATAAAGCAGTAGGCAGCTTCTATCGCCGTTATAATCAGTATGTTGAAGAAGGTGCAGATCTTCCGGCATATGTTGAAATGACATTCAAAAATGATGCTTTAGGCGATCCTCTTGTAACAAAAGACGGATTGGTAGTTCTTGGTGTTATGACAGAAAAACAGTATGAAGACATGAAAGACATGACACAGAAGATCACACAGATCGTAGCTGATGATATGAAAGAAAAAGGAATGGTATTATATGATATCAAATTTGAATTCGGCTATGATGCAGACGGTAATGTAATGCTCATCGACGAAGTTGCTTCCGGCAATATGCGTGTTTACAAAGACGGTGAATACATTGATCCAATGACATTATCTAAATTGTTTTTTGCTTAATTGAATTGATTTGTGGATAGATGAAATGAAAAACAGGGCTGTTTCCGATCGGAAGCAGCCCTCGTTTTTTGTTTCATTTTTATTTTTAATGTTTGGTTTTCCCTTTCCAGTAATATTCCAGACACGGAACCATGATCAGTGCGGTGATTCCGCTGGTCAGTCCGCCGTTATAGAGCATCAGTCCTCCATGCATGGAGCTGGTGGAAGTACAGATGACAGCGGCCATAAATCCGGCAATCACGCCATAGCGTCGTCCGTAACGCCCTGCGATCGGACAAAGTCCGGTAGAGAATGCGGCACCGTTAAGATACCCTTGGGTAGATAATGTCCATGGAATCTCAAGTCCGGAAATTCCGCAGATCAGCATAACAAACAGGGATAAAGTAATATAACCTACAAAAATTGGCCATACATTGGCAGGGTGCTGTCCCTGAGAGGAAAAAGTCAATGCTGCCAGAATGACTCCCATGGTCGGGCCGGTAAATCCGGCACCGTCGGTGCAGGTAACGACCAGAACAAAATAAGTCAAAATAAGAAGTCCGTAAAATCCAATATTCATCAGTACTTTTGCAGAGCCGTATTCTGTAAAAAAGTCTGCTGCATGTCCGGTAGAATGCAGAAGCTCTCCATATCCCCGGAAGCTTTTTCCATTCAATTTCCATCCCCAGAAAATAAACGAAAAAAAGACAATCAGGAAAAAGCTTACGACAAAATTCCCGTAAGAATTCGTATGTGCCGCATAGGTGACATTTGGTACCGGCGTTGCGTGAGGTGCTTCGATACCCATGGTCTTATACATAAATGCATAGATAAAAAGACCTAAAAGACCGAAGGCCAATCCGCCGTTGTAAAGATTAAATCCCTTATGCAGTTTTAAAGCACCCGGCAGCATGGCAGGAATCGTAAAGCCTAAAAAGATACTGAAAATGATCACATAGACAAATCCGAGAATGCTGATCTGGATTTCGTGGGCAAGATAATAATCCCAAACATGGTAGCGAAAGAGCAGTTCACTGATGAACGGTCCGAATGCAGTGGAGAACATTGCCATATCCAGATTGTGTCGGAACCCAATCTTGAAAATTTTTGTAAAAAGAAGGATTCCAAGTACCGGCGGCCACATATTGAGAAAATTCAATCCGTAAAAACAGTGGGCTACCACCAAAAAATAACCGGCAAGATAACTTGGGCGGCATTCTACCTTTAACAAAATCATTAAAATCGTCACACTCATACCGCAGATGCCGGCATTTAAAAGTGCAGAGGCGAGATTCCCCAGCATAAAGTAGTCTGTGACCAAAGGTCCCGGCCGGGTCATGATCGTAATCAGATCCTGCCAAACATGTCCCCATAGATTTAAATAAATTGTTGCTGCAAGTGAGGCTGCCAGAAAGCAAGCCGAAAAATAGAAAGAGACGGCTTTGATAAACCAGCTGTTTCTCCGTATGTCATGATCCATAATGATACCTCTTTTATTTAAAAATCTTCTCTAGTGTATCACAAACTTTTTGAAATGCAACAACTTTGTAAGCTAATTTTAGTAGCATCTTTGCACAAAAAATGGTACAATAAAACAAAAGTTGACGAATTCTGAAAATGAGTTTTTAGGGATAGCCGCATATTTCGAAATTTTTCTTCTCTTTTATTTGTTTATACTGGAATTGCAAAAGCACTTACAAATTTTGGGGTACATGCTGAACGAAGAGAAGGAGGAAGAAGTATGGCAGTTATGAGTGTAGCGATTGCTGATGATAATGAAAGAATGGTGGAAATATTAAATGATATCGTGAAAAAAGATAACGAAATCCGTATCGTTGGCAAGGCGAATAATGGTGAAGAAGTATATCGCATGATCAAGGAGAAAGAACCGGATGTGGTGCTGTTGGATTTGATCATGCCAAAACTTGACGGACTTTCTGTTATGGAGCGAATCAATCAGGATCGTACGATCAAAAAACATCCGAAATTTATTGTGATCTCCGCAATTGGGCAGGAGGGGATCACAGAAGATGCATTTAATCTGGGTGCTCATTACTACATAATGAAACCTTTCGATAATGAGATGGTCTTAAATCGGGTAAAATCGATTAAAAACTGTATTACAGACGGAAAGTTCAGTCATCTTTCCGGAAATGGCAATGAGAAAAGAGTCATCGAAAATTTGGAAAATCAAGTGACAGACATGATTCATGAAGTGGGTGTGCCTGCACACATTAAGGGATATCAGTATCTGCGGGATGCGATCATGATGGTGATCGAAGAGCCGGAAATGTTAAATTCCATTACGAAGATTCTGTATCCGACAATCGCAAAAAGAAACCAGACGACTCCAAGCCGTGTAGAACGTGCGATCAGACATGCGATCGAGGTTGCATGGAGCCGGGGAAATATGGATATTATAAATTCACTGTTCAGTTATACGGTAAGTACCGGAAAAGGAAAACCTACGAATTCAGAGTTTATTGCGCTGATCGCAGATAAGATCCGGTTACAGAATAAAGTTCGCTGACTGGCAGAATACGTCAGAAAAAACATAAGATCATGCAGGGGACTTATGGAGATTTAGGGAGAAAGCATATGAAGAAAATATTATTTGCAGCGTCAGAAGCGGTACCTTTTATAAAAACAGGAGGACTGGCTGATGTGGTTGGGTCGCTGCCAAAATATTTTGACAAAGAAAAATATGATGTCAGAGTTATGATTCCGAAATATTTATGTATTCGACAAGATCTGCGTGGAAAAATGAACTTTGTAAACAAATTCTACGTAAAGATGAACTGGCGTACCCAGTATGCCGGTATTGATGAAATGGAATACGACGGTGTAAAATATTATTTTGTAGATAACGAGTTTTATTTTGCAGGTCCGGCACCGTATGGAGAAATGTATCAGGATTGCGAAAAATTTGCATATTTTTCAAGAGCAGTACTGGATGCACTTCCGGTCATCGGATTTCAGCCGGATATCATTCATTGCCATGACTGGCAGACAGGTTTGATTCCTGTTTATCTGAAAACTGATTATGCAGGGAATGAGTTTTACAGAAATATCAAGTCCGTGATGAGCATTCACAATCTGAAGTTTCAGGGTCGATGGATCATGTCAGAGATCAAAGATGTGACTGGTCTGGGTGATGAGTACTTTACACCGGATAAGTTGGAACTGTACGGGGATGGAAGTTTATTAAAAGGCGGGCTGGTGTACGCAGATGCGATCACGACAGTCAGCAATACCTATGCAGAAGAGATCAAGACGATGGAGTATGGGGAAGGGTTGCATGGACTGCTCAGTGCAAAATCAGGAGATCTGCGGGGCATTGTCAATGGAATCGATTATGAAGCCTATGATCCGGAAACAGATCCACAGATTACAGCAAAATATAATGTTTCTAACTTTAGAAAGAACAAGATTAAAAATAAAAGAGCGCTTCAAAAAGAGCTGGGATTAGAAAGCGGAGATAGAAAATTCCTGATCGGTATTGTTTCCCGTCTGACGGATCAGAAAGGATTGGATCTGATCGCATATGTGATGGATGAACTTTGCGCAGATGAAAATGTAGAGCTGGTCGTTTTAGGTACAGGTGAAGAACGCTATGAAAATATGTTCCGTCATTTTGCATGGAAATACGAAGGAAGAGTTGCGGCAAATATTTTTTATTCGGAAGCACTTTCCCATAAAATCTATGCAGGATGTGATGCGTTTTTGATGCCGTCAGCCTTTGAACCATGCGGACTCAGTCAGCTGATGAGTCTTCGTTACGGAACACTTCCGATCGTTCGGGAAACAGGCGGACTGAAGGATACCGTAGAACCATATAATGAATACGAAAAGACCGGAACCGGTTTTAGTTTCAGAAATTATAATGCACATGAAATGCTGAATATCATTCGTTATGCCCAGAATCTGTTCCAGAACAAAAAAAGAGAATGGAATAAGATGGCAGAGCGTGCGATGAATGCAGATTTTTCATGGAAGGTTTCAGCAGGAAAATACGAAGAAATGTATGACTGGCTGACAAGATCATAAAAATGATAAAATTCACATAAAAGACATATTTTTGTGATATATTTGGAAAAAACATGGTAGCAGGGTCAAGAGTTTGTCCCTGCTATTGTGTAGGCAGAAATCCTATGGATTTTATAGGAAATGCTGACCTGGGATTGAAACGGTAAGTGCCGGTTTCATGAAAAGAAAACAAAAAGATGTACGTATAAAATGTGAGGTGCAGGATGGAAGGCTTAAAAGTACTGGTAGTAGATGATGAAAGCAGAATGAGAAAGCTGATCCGTGATTTTTTGGTCAGAAGCGGATATGAAGTGCTGGAAGCGGAAAATGGAGAACAGGCAGTAGATCTTTTTATGGAAGTGAAAGAGATTGCGCTGATCATTCTGGATGTAATGATGCCGAAGATGGACGGCTGGCAGGTATGCCGGGAAATTCGTAAAAATTCCAAAGTACCGATCATCATGCTGACGGCAAAATCCAGCGAATCTGATGAATTAAAAGGATTTGAACTGGGTGTAGACGAATACATTTCCAAGCCATTCAGTCCCAAGATCCTTGTCGCAAGAGTAGAAGCAGTGCTTCGTCGTTCTAATACCGCAGCCACGGAAGAACTGATCAGTGTGGGAGACATTGTCATTGATAAGTCTGCCCATGAAGTAAAAGTAGGCGGAAAGAGTATAGAGCTTAGTTATAAAGAATTCGAGCTTTTAACTTATTTTGCAGAAAATCAGGGGATTGCGTTATCCCGTGAAAAAATACTGAATCATGTATGGAATTACGATTATTTCGGTGATGCACGAACCATCGACACCCATGTGAAAAAATTGCGAAGTAAGCTGGGGGAAAAAGGCAGCGAATATATAAAAACCATCTGGGGAATGGGATACAAATTTGAATGTTCCTAAGAAAGCAGGGCAGCAGAGATTTCTGCTGTCTTCTTTTTTCTTTGATTGTAAGTTGCAACAAATAGAAGATAGGTGTATATTATTAGTGCTCAAAATCTTGAAAGAAAGATTTTTATGAGCGGTAAATGCGGATCGTAAGGAACTTACGATCGTACCAAGGCATATGTAATCAGAGAATTATTACAAGGAAGTAAAAGAATGACATTAAAAGAGTTAGAGATTGGAAAAAGTGCTGTGGTCACTGCAGTCGGCGGTGAGAAACAGTTAAGACAGCATTTTCTGGATATGGGTGTGATACCGGGAGCGGAAGTGACTTTGGTAAAATATGCACCGATGGGAGATCCGATGGAGCTTCGAATCCATGGATATGAACTGACCCTTCGATTAGATGATGCAGAAAAGATTGCCATAGAGCCTTTGGCAGCAGCAGAAAAAGAGAAGGCAAAAGCAGAAGAAAAGACCAAAAAACAGAGAAGTGAGCATCCGGGCTTAGGAGAAGGCGGAAGATTTCATGAGAAATCTACGGAAAATCCGCTGCCAAAGGATCAGACACTGACGTTTGCACTGGCAGGAAACCAAAACTGTGGAAAAACGACACTGTTTAACCAGCTGACCGGAGCAAATCAGCACGTGGGAAATTTTCCGGGAGTTACAGTGGATCAGAAAAGCGGTCCGATCCGAGGCCATGGAAACACTTTGGTAACGGATCTTCCGGGAATTTATTCCATGTCTCCTTACAGCAGTGAGGAAATTGTAACGAGACAGTTTATCATCAATGAAAAACCGACAGGGATCATCAATATCGTAGATGCGACGAATATTGAGCGAAATCTGTACCTGACCATGCAGCTGATGGAGCTGGACGTACCGATGGTGCTTGCCCTGAATATGATGGATGAAGTCAGAGGCAACGGCGGTTCGGTACATATTAATGAAATGGAAAAACTTCTGGGGATTCCGGTCATCCCGATTTCAGCGGCAAAAAATGAAGGGGTAGACGAACTGGTTAAACATGCACTTCACGTAGCAGCTTATCAGGAACGGCCTCAGAGAACAGACTTTTGCGATAAAGAAGAAGGCGGAGGTGCAGTTCACCGCTGTCTCCACGGAATCATTCATCTGATCGAGGATCATGCCCAGGCAGCAGGAATTCCGGTCAGATTTGCAGCTACCAAGCTGGTAGAAGGAGATCCGAGAATCGAATCAGCCTTAAATCTGTCACAAAATGAAACAGAAATGCTGGAACACATTATCTGCCAGATGGAAGAAGAACGCGGACTGGATCGAGCTGCAGCCATTGCAGATATGAGATTTTCGTTTATCCAGAAGCTGGTAGATCAAACGGTGGTCAAACCGCAGGAAAGCAAAGAACATGCCAGAAGCCGCAGAATCGATCAGGTATTGACCGGAAAATATACGGCAATTCCAATGTTTGTGCTGATTATGGCAGCCATTTTCTATCTGACATTTAACGTGATCGGTGCATGGCTTCAGGGGCTGGTAGAACTTGGAGTAGAAGCTGTGACGGCAGCAGTGGGAAATCTGTTGGTATCGGCAGGAGTAAACAGTGCCCTGCAGTCTCTTGTAATGGATGGAATCTTTGCCGGAGTGGGAAGCGTACTTAGTTTCCTTCCGATCATTGTGGTATTGTTCTTCTTTTTATCGTTACTGGAAGATACCGGATATATGGCAAGAGTTGCCTTTGTCATGGATAAACTGCTGCGTAAGATCGGTCTTTCCGGACGAAGCATTGTACCGATGCTCATTGGGTTCGGATGTACGGTGCCGGGGGTGATGGCAAGCCGTACCCTGCCGTCAGAGCGAGACAGAAAGATGACGATTCTGCTGACTCCATTTATGAGCTGTTCTGCAAAACTTCCAATCTATGGATTTTTTACACAGGCATTTTTCCCGGAATACAGCGGAATCATCATGGTAGGGCTGTATTTCTTAGGAATCGTAGTAGGAATCCTGACAGCGTTGATCTTTAAAGGGACGATGTTTAAAGGAGAAGCAGTTCCGTTTGTTATGGAGCTTCCGAATTACCGTATGCCGGGAGCGAAAAATGTAATTCAGCTTTTGTGGGAAAAAGCAAAAGATTTCCTGCAGAGAGCCTTTACTGTTATTTTTATAGCCACCATCGTTATCTGGTTCTTACAGAACTTTAACCTGCATTTCAGCATGGTGACAGATGCAGAAGAAAGTATTCTGGCAGTGGTTTCCGGAGTGATTGCACCGATCTTTGCACCGTTGGGCTTTGGAGACTGGAGAGTCTGCACTGCACTGGTTACAGGATTTATGGCAAAAGAAAGTGTTGTTTCGACATTGACTGTTCTGTTTGGCACAGCAGCAGTGCTTCAGGCATCCATAACACCGTCTTCCGCAGCAGCACTTTTGGTATTCTGCTTGTTATATACTCCATGTGTTGCAGCCATTGCAGCTATCAAAAAAGAACTTGGTACAAAGTGGGCTGTCGGGGTTGTGATCGAACAGTGTGCCATTGCATGGATCTGTGCAGCAGCAGTAAAAATGATATTTTTAGGAATTTTATAGACACGTTTTGACAATAGTCCTATAGTTTGTTATAATCTATAGGACTATGTTAGTGTGTGATGATTAGGAAGCAGTTCAGAACGCTTAATGATCATGTAGATGAGCTCAGGCTAGAGAAAGAGCTTAAGATATAGGAAGGAAAGACGTATGGAGATTTTAGAATTACAGAAAATCGCGAACGAAGTCCGCAAAGGTATCGTGACTTCAACACATTCTGCAAAGGCTGGTCATCCGGGCGGATCGTTATCAGCAGCAGATATTTTGACTTACCTTTATTTTGAGGGAATGAATGTGGATCCACAGGATGGAAAAAATCCGGACAGAGACAGATTCGTTTTATCAAAGGGTCATGCGGCACCGGCATTATACAGTGTACTGGCTCACAGAGGCTATTTCCCGGTAGAAGATCTGGTGACACTTCGTCATATCGGCTCTTATCTGCAGGGACATCCGGATATGAAAAATATTCCGGGCGTTGATATGTCTACAGGTTCGTTAGGACAGGGCGTTTCAGCAGCGGTTGGTATGGCAATCGCAGGAAAATTAGATCAGAAAGATTATACCGTATATGCATTGCTTGGTGACGGTGAAATCCAGGAAGGCCAGGTATGGGAAGCAGCAATGCTGGCAGGCCACAGAAAACTGGATAATTTAGTTGTAATCGTTGATAATAACGGTTTACAGATCGATGGAAATATTGCAGATGTCTGCAGTCCATATCCAATCGACAAAAAATTCGAAGCATTTAATTTTGAAGTGATCCATCTGGAAGATGGTAACGATATGGCTCAGGTAGCCGAAGCAGTGAAAAAAGCAAAAGCAGTGGTTGGAAAACCGGCAGCGATCATTGCAAAAACTGTCAAAGGAAAAGGCGTATCCTTCATGGAAAATCAGGCTGGATGGCACGGAGTAGCTCCAAATGATGAACAGTATGCACAGGCAATGGCAGAATTAGAGAAAGCAGGTGAAGCATTATGTCAGAAGTAAAAAATATCGCAACCAGAGAAAGTTATGGTAAGACTCTGGCAGAACTTGGTGCTGAAAATCCAAATATCGTTGTATTAGATGCTGACCTTGCAGGTTCTACAAAAACAGGTGTTTTTGCAAAAGCATTTCCGGAAAGACACATTAACTGCGGTATCGCAGAAGGCAATATGATGTCTGTTGCAGCAGGTCTGGCAGCATCAGGAAAAACAGTATTTGCTTCTTCTTTTGC
>CAZRQV010000033.1:0-19477 GCA_964602445.1 uncultured Lachnoclostridium sp. | reverse complement strand
GACTCATCTTTGAAGTTTTGTTGTTGCCGTTCGCGACAGCTCAGTTAATATACCACTTCCCATCGACAAAAGTCAACCTGTTTTTTTACTTTTTTTACGAAATGACATTTTATACAAAATATACATCTTTTTTCCTTTTTATTGGTAACTTTTCACAATACTTATTTGCTATACTTATCAATTTCACCTCCGCGAACTTTCACTCATACCTCACCGCGAATTGGGTATCCCCGCACGGAATGCCTTTACTCCATAGGAAAGCTCACAGCTTTCATACATTAATACAACAAGGTCTTTCCTATGAAATCACAAAAACAGGCAACACTCAACGTTCGTTGAATGTTGCCTGTTTTATTCTCCAATCCTGTTTGCAGTTGCCGATTTTATAATTTTCTCAAATTACTGCCTTATCAGCACACCGCAAATACACAGCATCTTTTTTATCTCCATAATTTCTGTATATAAAAATTATTTTGTTAATTTTTCAATGGCAACTTTTACTCTATGAATAGTTTCTTCTTTACCAATGATTTCCATAATTTCAGTTGCTCCAGCCGGAGTCATCTGTTTTCCGGAAACTGCAGTTCTGATCGGCCATAATGCATAACCATTCTTGCAGCCTTTTTCAGCCACGTACTTCATAAGCATTTCATAAAGCGCATCATTGGTATATTCTTCCTGTACTTCCAAAATCGGAAGGAGTTCTTTTAATACCTCTAATGATGTTTCTTCATTTGTTTTCATTTTCTTATGGCAGTACATTGCTGTATCATATTCCGGCAGTTCTTCAAAGAAATCGATCAAATCTTTGATGTCCGGGAACACTTCAATACGTGTTTTCACCATTTCCGCAATCTTTTTCAGATCATAATCTTTTGTGATGACTTCTTTGATATATGGCAATGCCATTTCATAGAATTTATCAAAATCCATTGCCTTAATGTATTCGCCATTCATCCATTTTAATTTTGTATAATCAAAAACAGACGGAGCTTTTCCCATATGACGATAATCAAAGGCTTCGATCAATTCATCTAAAGAAAAGATTTCTCTGTCATCTTCCGGACTCCAGCCAAGAAGTGCGACAAAGTTCACGATCGCTTCTGTTAAAAATCCCTGCTCTAATAAATCTTCATAAGAAGAATGACCACAGCGTTTTGAAAGTTTTTTGTGTGTTTCATCTGTGATCAGCGGACAATGAACATAAACCGGTACTTCCCAGCCAAATGCTTCATACAAACGGTTGTATTTCGGAGAGGAAGACAGGTATTCATTACCACGTACTACATGAGTGATTCCCATCAAATGGTCATCTACAACATTGGCAAAATTGTAAGTTGGATATCCGTCGGATTTGATCAGGATCATATCATCTAATTCTGAATTATCTACCGTAATATCTCCATAAATTTCATCATGAAATGTTGTTGTTCCGGTCTGCGGATTGTTCTGTCTGATTACATATGGTTTGCCTGCTGCAAGATTTGCTTCCACTTCTTCTTTGCTTAAAGAGAGACAATGTTTGTCATAAATCATGATCTCTTTTCCTGCAACTTCCTGTTTCAGACTTTCCAAACGCTCTTTATCACAGAAGCAATAGTATGCTTCTCCTTTTTCTACCAGTTTTTTTGCATATTCAAGGTAGATTCCTGCTGCCTGACGTTCACTCTGAACATAAGGGCCTACACCGCCGTCTTTGTCCGGACCTTCATCATGAATCAACCCTGTTTTTTCAAGTGTGCGATAAATAATGTCTACAGCACCTTCTACATAACGTTCCTGATCTGTATCTTCAATACGGAGAAGGAAATCACCGCCTTCATGTTTTGTGATCAGATAAGCATAAAGTGCGGTTCTTAAATTTCCAACATGCATTCTGCCTGTCGGGCTTGGTGCAAATCGTGTTCTAACTTTGCTCATAACGCTCTCCTCTTCATTTATGAAATCAATATGAGCAGGACGATAAGCCGGGTTATGTCGTTGAATGTTCATCTATCTAGTCCTGCTGTTACCAACAGGCTCAAGCGACCTACCTGAAACTGACGGGCCGCCATATGTTTCTTTTTGGTCTTGCTTCGAATGGGGTTTACATCTGCCCCGTAAGTTACCTTACAGGCGGTGGTCTCTTAAGCCACCTTTCCACCCTTACCAGCATCGCTGGCGGTATATTTCTGTTGCACTAGCCTTGGAGTCGCCTCCACCGGACGTTATCCGGCATCCTGCCCTGTGAAGCCCGGACTTTCCTCACCTCGTCACACGTGACAAGCCGCGAACATTTGTCCTACTCATATTCAATTTATCTGTTTTGTAAAAATATTATATTTAGACTGTTCATTTTTCGAACAACCCACATTTTAACACATTTTAAACTCTAAAACAACTGCCACCGATAAATTCTCTTAAAATCGAATTATTCGGAATCAGATTGCTGTCTACACCTACAAAATAATCCAAAAACTTCAGCAATCTTTTCGCCTCTACATATTCCGGTTCTTCCGGAGAAATTCCAAACAACAGCGGTTCTGCATACTGTTTTAACACAGCAAGTTCATAGATCAATGCCGAATTAAAGACAACATCTGCAGAATCCTGATATGGAAAAATATTCTCTTCTTCTCCTCTTCGAACAGACTGCCACATATCAATGGTATTTTTTGCCGAAGAGCCTCTGGTCCTCGCATCTCGGATCATTCTTCGGATCAACCGTCCATCTGTGGTCGGAATCCGGTTATGTTCATCAATATTCAGCATGGTCAAAGCACTGATATAGATTTTAAACTTACTTTCTGCCGGAAGCCGGTCAGACAAAGCATCATTCAGACAATGAATTCCTTCGATTACCAGCACATCTTCCTTGCCCAACGTAAGAATCTGATTCCCCTTATATTCTTTCTTCCCGGTTATAAAATTAAATTCCGGAATTTCTACAGTTTCTCCGGACAGCAGGCGATTCATATGATCATTGAATAATGCCACATCTACTGCTTCCAGACATTCAAAATTGTATTTTCCATCAGCATCTTTCGGGGTCTGTTCCCTTTCAACAAAATAGTTATCACAGGCAATCGGATGCGGTTTCAGCCCACGAGCACGCAGCTGTACCGACAACCGATGGGAAAACGTCGTTTTTCCAGAAGACGACGGACCTGCGATCATAACGATTCGTTTTGACGGATCTGCTGCAATCTTTCCTGCAATATCTCCAATCTGCTTTTCCTGAATTGCTTCCTGAACAAGAATCATTTCCGAAAGATTCCCTTTCGATACCAGATCATTTAATTCTCCTACCGTAGAAAGTTCCAGTTTTCTTCCCCATTCTTCTGTTTGTCTCAAAACATCAAACACTTTTTTACTAAAGGAAGGCATTTTTACGATTCCCGGTTCCTCCATCTTCGGAAACTGCAGAATAAATCCATCTTCGAAAGGTTCCAAGGCAAACCATTTTAAATACGAAGTATTCGGAACCATATAGCCATAATAATAGTCCTGAAAGCCACCGATACTGTAAATATTTACTTTCGAAGCTCGTCGATAGTGAAACAGCGCCGCCTTATCCATCATTCCATATTCTGCAAATCTTGAAATGGCCTCCTGTGTATTTACCACTTCTTTTCGAATCGGAATTTCCGCCTCCACGTACTGTCTCATCTGTGCTTCTACGCGCTTCGTAAATTCCAAATCCGTTTTTAATGTTCCGCTCAGAGTACAGAAATAACCGCTTCCTGCTGAAAATTCCACGCGTACCTTTCCAATCTCTTCTCGTTCATACAGCTCATAAATCGCCTTCAGCATCACAAACGTGGTACTTCGCCGATAAGAATTATACCCCGGATTTTCATATACATATACCGGCTCTAGAGCACAGTCTTTTTTCAGTTTTTTCGCCAGTTCTTCCAGCTTTCCATCTACTTTTACAAGAATGATCTGATCTGCTGTTTCCGGATAATTTTCCCTTATGATATTTTCATAAACAGTCCCTTTTTCATAAGTTTTTACCACATTCCCAATCGTCACATTTCTCATGGTTCCACCTCTCGATCCAACTGCTTTGTGACCATCGGCAGTCCAAAGCAGTGTTCATCCACCGCAGTAGTTCCTGCCGGATCTATCTGTTTTATACAACTTCAAATGGATGTCTGATCTGCGCTCTGCTGACCTGAAGCTGCGGGCACTTCTCTTGAAGAAAACGACACATATCTTCTATATAAATATGTTCAATCCCATAATGCCCTGCATCAATGATCGGCAAACAATCATCCGCCTGATCGATTCCTGTATGGTGATCAATATCTCCCGTGATCAAAACTTCTGCACCAAGCACATGACAGTTTCCGATCACACTTCTTCCTGAACCCGGACAAATTCCAGCCATCTTAACCTTTCTTTCCCCGTCTCCAAAAAATCGGACCGAAGGAATCTGAAATCTTTCTTTCACCCAAAGTGCACATTCCCTTACCGTCATTTCTCTTGGAAGTTTTCCGACTTTTCCTATGCCGATTCCGTCGGACACCTCTTCCAGCACACGGCATTCGTTCATTCCAAGACGTTCCGCCGCAAGATCTGCCATACGGCTGCTGTCATAATTCGTATGGGTAGACATATAACAGAGTCCATGCTGAAGCATTTTCATCACTCTGCGTCCATTGAACGTATCTGTTGTCACCGTTGCCATTGGTGCAAAAATCATCGGATGATGAGTCAGAATCATATCCGCACCATTTTGAATCGCCTGATCAATGTTTTCTTCCGTTGCATCCAATGCTACAAATACATGATGAATCTCTTTTTCCCGATCTCCTACCTGAAATCCGGTCCTATCTCCCGGCACTGCATATTTCACAGGAAATTCCTGTTCTAACAATGTAATCAGTTCTTTACATTTCATGACCCAGATCCTTCCTTTCAATCCCGATGCTGTTTTACTTTCAAGAGCATTTCTTCAAATTCACTGACTATTTTTTTCATTTCTTCTGCTCTGTTTTTGCTCTTTTCTGTCATTTCTTCCGATAATTTTTCTAAAATTGCATTCTTTCCTGCAATCTCTTTTTCCAGAAAAGCAATCAAAACTTCCGGCTCTTTCAGCACATCCAAACGCCCGAAACGGCATTCCTGCTCACTTAATCTGAAACGTTCCGGATTTTTCACCGCTTTGAACATCGGATAATATTTTCCATCTTCATATACCATATGTTCTTCTACAATCTCATAGCACTGCTGATCCAGCCAGGATCTAACCTCTGCCACTTCCGACTGGGGCTGCAAAATCAATTCTTTCAGAGAAGCCGTCGTTTCCGGATAGCTGCTTAAAATACGGATCATCAAAGGACCTCCCATTCCGGCAATGATCACACTGTCCGCTTCTCCCGGTTCTAATGCTGCCAGCCCGTCCGACAATCTTGTAAAAATCTTTTGTTTCAGCCCTGCTTCTGCAATATGTAAATCTGCACGTTCCAAAGGGCCTTTATTTACATCCATCGCGATGGCACCGGAAATCATTTTTCTCTCATAAAGATAAATGGGAACATATCCATGATCTGTTCCCACATCTGCTAAGCGATTTCCTGCAGTAACCATCGACGCAACTGTTGATAATCGTTTTGATAACTGCATCTTAATCTAAATAATCCTTTAACTTTCTGCTTCTGCTCGGATGACGAAGTTTTCTGAGCGCTTTTGCTTCAATCTGACGAATACGTTCACGGGTAACGTTGAATTCTTTCCCAACTTCTTCCAATGTACGGGCACGTCCATCATCCAATCCAAAACGGAGACGAAGAACTTTCTGTTCTCTTTCCGTCAATGTTCCAAGTACTTCTCCCAGCTGTTCTTTCAGCAATGTAAATGTTGCTGCTTCTGCTGGCACCGGTACATGATCATCCTGAATAAAATCTCCTAAATGAGAATCTTCTTCCTCACCAATCGGAGTTTCCAAAGAAACCGGTTCCTGAGAAATCTTTAAAATTTCACGAACACGTTCTACTGGCATGTTCATTTCTGCAGCAATTTCTTCTGGAGACGGTTCACGTCCCAGTTCCTGAAGGAGCTGTCTGGATACACGGATCAGTTTATTGATCGTTTCTACCATATGAACCGGAATACGGATCGTTCTCGCCTGATCGGCAATGGCTCTTGTGATCGCCTGACGAATCCACCATGTTGCATAGGTACTGAATTTATATCCTTTTCTATAATCAAACTTTTCTACTGCCTTGATCAGACCCAGATTTCCTTCCTGAATCAGATCCAGGAAAAGCATTCCGCGTCCCACATAACGTTTGGCAATGCTGACTACCAGTCGAAGGTTTGCTTCTGCAAGTTTTTTCTTTGCTTCTTCATCGCCTTCTTCCATACGCTGGGCAAGTTCAATTTCTTCTTCTGCACTCAGAAGCGGTACTTTACCGATCTCTTTTAAATACATACGAACCGGATCTTCAATGCTGACACCTTCCGGAACAGAAAGATCAATATTTTCCACATCCACTTCATCTTCTTCTGTTAAAAGAAGCTCATCATCATCTGTTTCTTCTGTCACACGCAAGATATCTACACCATTCTGTTCCAGAAAATCACAAATTTTTTCTATATCTTCTTTCTTCAGATCTGTTTCGCGCAAACACTCGATCACTTCCTGGTATTCCAGTACGTTTTTCTTTTTCTTTGCCGTTGCCTGAAGTTCTTTGATCTTTTCGGCCACTTTCAGCATGTTTTCTTTTTCATCCATGTTGTCCACCTCTACACCTATTCTTTAGCATATCCTCACCTAAAGAGAAATATGCAGTTTCTGTAATCTGCTCTTTTCCTGAAGAATCTTCTGCCAGGCAACAATATCGTTTTTATCCATCGTTTCAATCTGCACATTGCAACTGTGTTCTTTTACTTTGATGATCGTTTCTGTTAATGCCTTTTCCAATTCTTCTTTTTTTTCGATCTGTTTCAGCTCTGCATGAAACAGCGATGCGACTTCTCCTTGATTTTCACTGTCTGCGAAGCGGCTCATAATCTCTGCAGGTTTGATCCTGCCCTGTGCCTTCTGCTCTCGAAGCATCTCCACTACCGTACGGTATAAATCATTGGTGAAATCACTTAGTTCCACATGTTTATTGATCTCATTATACATTTTGTCATCTGAAATCATCCATGTGATCAAAAGCTTTTGCGCTTTTGTGATACCATCTTCCTTCGGCTGCTTTTTGATTCCGGAACGAGGAATATTTCTTACGCCGGTCATAGATGCCGATTCTCCCATGGTATCTACCATTTTTTTAAGTTTTTCATACGGCAGATGATAACGGTCTGCCACCGCCTCCACATACGTATTGCGCTCGATTTCTTCCGTAAATCCCAAAAGTTTTCTGGCTGCTTCCTTAAAAAAAGCTGTTTTAGATTCCGGATCCTTAAAATCATAACGCCGTTCGATTACCTCTATCTCAAACAGGAAGCTGTTCACTGCCTGGTTGATTCGTTCTTCAAAAGCCTCTGCACCTAACGCTTTGATAAATTCGTCCGGGTCTTTATAAGGCTTCACATTAATGACACTGACACTCAATCCCGCCTCTTTCAGCATTGGAATTGCCCGCAGTGCTGCATTTGTACCTGCTGTATCACTGTCATAGGTCAGCAGTACTTTTTTCGTATATCTGGCAAGAAGTCTGCACTGATTCTCTGTTAAGGCAGTTCCCAAAGAAGCAACTGCTTCTGTAAATCCTGCCTGGTGAAGTGCAATGACATCCATATACCCTTCACAAATGATCATACGGTCTTTCCGGCTTGCTCTCGCAAAATTCAGACCATACAGATTCCTGCTCTTATCAAAAATCTTTGTTTCCGGTGAGTTCAGATATTTTGGTTCTCCCTCGCCCATGACACGACCGCCGAAACCGATCACTTTGTGATTGGCATCCATGATCGGGAACATTACCCTGTTCCAGAAGCGGTCATAAGTTCCTGCTCTTTCACTATAAGAAATCAGACCGCCTTCAATCATCATCTCATCCGAAAAACCCTGTTTTTTCAAATATTGATATAAATCTTTTCCAAATTTGGTGGAATATCCAAGACCGAAATGTTTGATCGTATCCTCTGTCAACTGACGTTTTCTCAGATAATCGTATCCGATCTGTCCCTGCGGAGTACGAAGCATCCGGTAGTAAAACGTCGCTGCATGCTTATACATTTCCAGCATTTTCGTCTTTTCATCTTTCTGCTGTCTTGCACTTTCCGAATATTCGATTTCAGGAAGTTCCACACCAACCCGTTCTCCTAAAACTTTTACAGCTTCCGGGAACGTATAATTTTCATAGTCCATTAAAAAGCTGAACACATTACCACCCTTATGACATCCAAAGCAGTAATACATCTGTTTTTGGGGCGATACCGAAAAAGAACCGGTCTTTTCCGTATGAAACGGACAAAGCCCAAAATAGCTTCCTCCCTTTCTTGTCAGCTTCACATACTCTCCGACAACACTGACGATGTCATTTTTTTCCCTGATTTCTTCTACCAGCTCATCAGAATAGTACATATTCTCTCCTCATCAGCTCCATGATCTTGGCACAAAATATTCCTGGAATTTCTGAATCGCATACTGATCTGTCATTCCGGAGATATAGTCACAGACCACATCTTCCAGCGATTCTCCCCGATTTTCCAGCATATCTATATATTCTTCAGACATATTTTCCGGATGGTCTTTATAAAATGTAAAAAGATGCTCCAACATGTCCTGTGCCTTTTGTTCTTCCGCTTTTGCCCGGGGATTGGTATACACGTTAGCGAACATAAATTTACGCAGTCCTGCCATAGCCTGCTCGATCCGGGCAGACATCATGATTTCCTGCTTTCCTTCACTGTTTTTGACAATGTCATGAATCAAACGATTTAACCGTTGACTTGTAGTATATCCCAGAACTTCCGTATATTCTTTCGGAATATCTTCTGCTACAAGAATCCCTGCACGAATGGCATCGTCAATATCGTGATTAATATATGCAATCTTGTCCGACAAACGGACAATCTTTCCTTCCAGTGTACACGGTCTGCCTGCGGTACGATGATTTCTGATGCCGTCCCGCACTTCATAAGTCAGATTCAGACCCTTTCCGCCATTTTCTAATTTCTCCACCACACGCACACTTTGCTCACAGTGACTAAATCCCTTTCTGCAAAGCGTATTCAATGCCCGTTCTCCTGCATGACCAAATGGTGTATGTCCCAGATCATGTCCCAATGCGATTGCCTCTGCCAAATCTTCATTAAGCCGAAGTGCCTTAGCTATGGTTCGTGCATTTTGAGAAACTTCTAATGTATGGGTCAGACGCGTACGATAATGATCTCCTTTCGGAGTCAGAAATACCTGTGTCTTATGCTTCATTCGACGAAATGACTTGCTATGTAAAATCCGATCCCTGTCTCTTTGATATACCGGACGGATATCGCACTGTTCTTCATAAAAATCTCTTCCTTTGGAATTTTTACTCAGTGCTGCATAGGGACATAAATACTGTGATTCCCACAATTCCTGTTTTTCGCGAATGTTCATAGCCACACCTCATTCCCGGCTAGTCTCTGCCATCGGCAGATACTCTGATGCTCTTACAATCTTTGACAAATCCGTACAAAATCTCCGTTTTTTCGAACTGTCGGTGGAAATAAAAAGGTACTTCTAAATTAAATATTCTGCGTTTTTCGCAAATTTCCTTTTTTATTTTTTCTTTAATATAAAATTCCTGCCACGATTGGTACCAGGATAACCGTCATCAATCCGGTTACTGCAATGGCAAGACTGCTCATCGCCCCCTGAATCTCTCCAAGCTCTAACGCTCTTGATGTACCGATGGCATGAGCTGACGTTCCTGCTGCAAGTCCCTGGGCAACCGGTTCTTCAATCTTAAGCACTTTGAACAACACAGAAGCAATACATGCACCAAAAATTCCGGTCACTACCACACAGGCAACCGTAATCGAAGAAATCCCTCCCATTTCCTGGGAAAGTCCGATCGCAATGGCTGTAGTGATTGATTTTGGAAGCACTGAAATCGTTACTTCCTGAGAAAGTGCAAAAACAGCTGCCAGACCTGCAATCGTGATCATGCACGCAATACATCCTGCTGTAATTCCTAACAAGATTGCTTTCAGATTGGTTTTCAGCACCTGAAACTGTCGATATAACGGCACAGCCAGACAAACCGTCGCCGGATTTAAAAAATATGTCAGATAAGATGCCCCTCGATCAAAGGTTTCATAATCCACCTGAAAGAACACCAGCAGTGCAATGATCATCACTGATGCCACTAACAGCGGATTACATAAGGTACTTTTTACTTTTTCAGATATTTTTAATGCTGCCCAATAGCATAAAAGACTTAATACAATTCCAAAATAAGCAGAATTTAATAAAAATTCATTCATTTGTTTTTCCTCCTCTGATCATGACGGATCACTGCCTGAGATACAAGTCCGGTCACTGCCATGACAACAACGGTAGACACAAGACAGATCACGATCACACCAACCAGACTGTCCTGAATCATCGTAATGCTGCTCATAAGGCTGACTGTCGGGGAAATAAAAAAGATTGGCATGACTCCCAACAACAGATCTGCAGTTTCCTCAATCTGTTCTAATTTTAAGATTCCTGTCAAAAGGCCGAGAAACAATAACACCATTCCATAAATACTTGCCGGTACCGGCAGCGGAATTAAAAAATTCATGCACTCACCTAAAAATGTGATCAGTGCAATCAATGCAAACTGCTTAATATATTTCATACTCTTCCTCCGAATCTATTTTGTAATATCCGGATATTCCTTCTTTCCTACCAGATTTTTTCGAATGTAATCAAATGTCACTTCTTCTCCCTGCTCATCCAACAGATGAAGCAGATATTCTAAAAGTGCTCTCGTTTCGGGATGCATCATGTAAGCATGTTTTCCTCTCTCATAATACTGCAGCGGAAAATGCTGATCATAACTGCCCTTGTTATATACTTTGGAAGCTGCAATTCGATCCATCATCATTTCTGCCACATAATTCGGCGGCATTTTACAGCCCACCATCCCGTTTTTATTGTCCGGACTGTAATCAATCCAATATTCAAAATGATGTTTATTTCGTCCTTTATGATGCAGCCATGCAGAAGAATACCCTTTTTGTTCTCTTTCTTTCAGATGAGGACTGGCTGTTCCCTGATAATTTCTGCATCCCTGAATAAACTCTGTGGGACCATATTTCGAAAGATCATGAAGCAATCCCTGTTTATACAGTCCGATTTTGAAACATTCTTTCATCACGACCATCTTATGGGTTGTGATCGTCTTGAAATGACCAAATACTTTATTCATCTTCTGTTCCTTCCAACACACAAATCGTTCTTCCCTCTATTTTAAAGATCTTTTGATCCGGAAGTTCAATTCCTTCCCTCCAAAACTGCCGCTCTGTTTCCGCTGTGCTGAAGATCAGTTTCCATTTTTTCCCTTTCGGCAGATTCGGAAGTCCTAATTCATGATCCGACTGATGCAGATTATACGCTGCATAAATGGTATTTTTTTCGCCGTAACCACTTCCGTACATCATCCCTAAGTGTCTGCGATACGCTTCAAACCCGCCATACCACGCATTTTCTCCATGAAATGACAATTCCGGAATCCCGGTAGACCGGTAATCAGACTGAGTCGGTTCTTTCTCCATATGAAATGCACCATGCGCTTTTCTAAAACGGATCAATTCTTTTACATACGCCAATAATTCCAAAGAACTTTTGGAACGGTTCCACTGTATCCAAGATAATTCATTATCCTGACCGTAAACATTATTATTTCCCTGCTGGGAATTTCCGAATTCATCACCGCCATAGATCAATGGAATCCCTTGGGACAACATGACCATTGCAAACGCATTGCGAAGCTGTCTTTGACGAAGCTGCAGTACTGCTTTTTTCTTTACTACACCTTCTTCTCCGCAATTCCAGCTGAAATTATAATCACTGCCATCTCTGTTATTTTCTCCATTGGCTTCATTATGCTTTTCATCATAAGAAACCATATCCATCATGGTAAATCCATTATGATTTGCCATGTAATTTACCACTCCGGTACCTTCCGGATTTTTCTTTGTCTTTTCCGCAAATGCCCGAAGAGCATCCTCATCTCCCTTCAAAAGCCGTCTGGCATCAATAAGAAATCCATCGTGATATTCTGCCAAATGCTTTTTCAGCGGATTTTTCGGTTCTTCCGAAAGTTCTGCCGGATCAAAATATTCTGTAAAGATCTTTGTTCTATGCAATGCCGGATCCATAATGATATTTTTCATCGAAATCGCACTTCGATTGATGTGAATTCCATCGATATGATATTCTTCCACCCAAAATCTCAGGCAATCCATGATCATATGAGGCGGTGCTGTTTCATCAAAATAAAATTCCAAAATCAGCTCCATATCTTCTTTATGAAGTGCTTTTACAAGATCTTTTAACTCTTTCGATGCATCTTTCCCGTAAGCATAACTGCTTTTTGGTGCAAAATAAAAACCGGAGGTATATCCCCAGTAATTCAATTTCAAATTTTCCGGTGCTGTCTCCTGCTCATACAAATGATTTTTTTTCTTTGGATGCGGAAATTCTTCAAATTCATAAACAGGCATCAGTTCCAGCTGTTTTACTCCTAAAGAAACAAGATACGGAATCTTTTCGATCATTCCCTTAAAAGTTCCTTTTGCACGTACTTTGGAAGATTTGTCCATAGTATATCCTCTCAGATGAGTGCAATAGATCACGGACTCCGAAAACGGAATTTCCGGATGACGATCTTCTTCCCAATCATAAGCACTGCAGTCAAAGCTGCATCGAAGTTCTTCGGATTTTACCTGCTCTCCAAAGGATTTTTTACCAGAAATCCCTTTTGCATACGGATCCAAAACTGTTTTTTCTCCGATCCGATAAACGTATTCGTAATCTTTTGCCCGAATTTTTTCGATTTCTGCCGTATAAACATCTCCCATGAACTGTACCATTGGAATTACGAATTCCGGCAATTCTTCTCCTTTTCTAAAAAGAAGCAGTTCCGGCACGTTCTCTGTACTTGCGAATGCGAATCGATATCCTTTTTGTGTCTTGTGTACTCCCAGTCTCATATGCAAAAGTCCTCTCTTCATTCAATCTTGTTTCATTTGCTCAAAATAATCCTCTTATATCATACCGCATTTTATAGGAAATTAGCTACTGTTTTTGTATAGATTTTCAAATTATTCTTTTTCCGTATCTTATTTTTTCCTGCCTTTCGCATTTCAAATTTCATAAAAACAGGAATCTGCTCTTTACAAATTGGCTCCGAACCGTTACTATTCTTTTATCAAACATTTTATCAAAGGAGCCAACTCATGGCAGGAACAGAAAAAAAACAACTTACCAAATCAAGGATTTTAAATTATATCATAAACAGTCAAACGACTTCAAAAGCTGAACTTTCAAAAATGCTGAATCTGAGCATGCCTACCGTTCTCTCAAATGTAAACGACCTGATCTCCTCCGGGATTATCCTGGAATCCGGGGAATATGAGTCTACCGGCGGACGCAAAGCCAAACGTCTCAGCATGAATCCATCCTACCGATATGCCGTAGGAATTATGATCACAGCAAATCATGTAGGAATGTCTCTGATCAATCTTAAGTGTGAAATCGAAAAAACGGAACGGGTTCGCCTGAAATTTTCTCCGGATCTGTCTTATTGTCAAACAGTGGCAGAACTTACAGATTCTTTCTTAAAAGATACTGTAGAACCGAAAAAAATTCTCGGAATCGGAATTTCAATTCCGGGAATCATTAACCGTGACAGCCATCTGGTCAGCAAATCTCATGCGCTGAATCTGGAAAATTATAGTTTAAGTTTTCTGGAACAGGCATTTTCCCTGCCAGTCTATTTCGAAAACGATGCCAATGCAGCAATGTTAGCAGAAGATCTGAACAAATATCCCAATGCGGTCTATCTTTCTTTAAACAACACATTGGGTGGTGCGTTCTGTATCAACGGACAGCTGGTTTCCGGACAAAATCAGAAAGCAGGAGAATTTGGCCATATGATTCTGGTTCCAGGCGGAAAAAAATGCTACTGCGGAAAAGCCGGCTGTGCCGATGCTTACTGTGCTGCCAGTGTCTTAACGGATGCAGCTGTAGATTCCGTGGAACAATTTATGCAAAAAGCGGCTCAGGGAGATCCTGCGATCCTGAAGAAACTAGATGAATATCTGAACTATCTGGCAATCCTGATCTCCAATCTGCGTATGGCCTATGATACAGATCTCATTCTTGGCGGAGAAGCCGGTGGTTATCTATCGGAACATATGATGGCCTTGTCTGAAAAAGTATTATCTTACAACGGATTTGATCACGATGTACGATATCTGAAAAACTGCTCCTACCGACGGGAGGCATCTGCCGTAGGTGCAGCCAAACATTTTCTCTATGAATTCATCAACACCCTGTCTTAAACTTTCATATTTTCTCATAGAACTGTCACTTTCCATGGTGACAGTTCTTTTTTTCTGTTTTCCACTGCTTTTTGTGTTGTTTGCACAAATATCAAATCGAATTTTTGTGAAATAGGAAGAAATCAACCAAACCCTATTGACTTTTTTTAATTTTACCGCAATAATGTAATTACTTTAATAAAACATTTAATAAAAGTATTTTGGAGGTAGATCAAATGTTACAGCAATTAATGACAAACCCAGGCGAAATTATTTTTAGAGAAGTTCCTGTACCGGAATTAAAAGACGATCAGGTACTGATTAAGATCATGAATATCGGTATCTGTGGTTCAGACATTCATGTTTATCACGGAAAACACCCATTTACCAAATATCCGGTCACTCAGGGACACGAAGTTTCCGGTGAAATCACAGAACTTGGCAAAAATGTAACCGGATTTTTCAAAGGACAGAAAGTAACCATCGAACCACAGGTTTACTGCGGTCACTGCTACCCTTGCAGACACGGAAAATACAATCTCTGCGAAGAACTGAAAGTCATGGGATTCCAGACGACCGGAACTGCTTCAGAATATTTCGCAGTAGATGCATCAAAAGTGACACCAATTCCGGAAGAAATGTCTTATGAAGAAGGCGCCATGATCGAACCGCTGGCGGTTGCCGTTCACGGAGTAAAACAGGTCGGAGATGTAACAGGCATGAACATTGCAGTGCTTGGTGCAGGTCCGATCGGAAATCTGGTCGCACAGACCGCCAAAGGAATGGGGGCTGCCAAAGTTATGATCACTGATGTCAGCGATCTCCGACTGGAAAAGGCAGCCGAATGCGGAATCGATGTCTGTGTCAATACCAAAGAAAAAGATTTCGGTGAAGCTATGATCGAAGCCTTTGGTCCGGATAAAGCAGATGTGATCTATGACTGTGCCGGCAATAACATTACCATGGGACAGGCAATCAAATATGCAAGAAAAGGAAGCATCATTGTACTGGTCGCTGTTTTTGCAGGTATGGCGGAAATCGATCTTGCGGTAGCCAACGACCATGAACTGGACATTAAAAGTACCATGATGTACCGCCACGATGATTATGTAGATGCCATTGCATTGGTGAACGAAAACAAAGTTCATTTAAAACCATTGATTTCTAAGACATTTGCATTTCAGGATTATCTGAAGGCTTATGAATACATTGATGCTCATCGTGAAACAACCATGAAAGTTATCATTAACGTTCAGGAAAAATAATGTTTATAAAATAGGAGAAGGAAACACTATGGAACAAAAAACTACCAATGGAAAAGTGCCGTTGATTAGCAAAATTGCTTACGGCTTTGGGGATGTCGGCTGTAATTTCAGCTGGATGTTTGTCAGCAACTTTCTTATGATCTTTTATACCGACGTATTCGGAATCAGTATGTCTGCCGTCTCGGCACTGATGCTCTTTTCCAGATTCTGGGATGCCATCAACGATCCGATTGTAGGCGGACTGACCGATAAAACAAAATCCAAGTGGGGACGTTACCGTCCATGGCTTCTGATCGCTGCACCGATCACTTCGCTGCTTCTGATCCTTTGCTTCTGGGCACACCCTGACTGGTCAAATACCGGAAAAATCCTCTATATGACCATTACTTACTGCCTGCTTGTATTAGGTTATACTTGTGTTAACATTCCTTACGGCACACTTTGCGGTGCAATGACACAGGATATTGATGAACGTGCCCAGATCAACACATCCCGATCTGTAGCTGCTATGATCGCCATCGGCATCATCAACATCATTACCGTTCCACTGATCAACCGACTGGGAAATCAAAACGTAAAAGCCGGCTATCTTCTGGTCGCTGTCATCTATGGATGCATTTTCACTGCCTGTCATTTCTTCTGCTTTGCAAAAACAAAAGAACAGGTAACCATTCCGGAAAAAGAAAAGATTAGCCTGAAAGTTCAGTTAAAAGCGGTTCTGCAGAATCGTCCGTATTTATTAGCACTCATTGGTCAGATTCTGTTTGGTTTCACCTTATATGGAAGAAACGCTGACATTTTATATTATTTTACTTATGTAGAAGGAAATGCTTCTTATTATACAACTTACTCCATGTGCATTATCATTCCTTCCATCATCGGTGCTGCATGCTTCCAGCCGGTATTTAAAAAGCTGAACAACAAAGGACATACTGCCTCTGTGTTCGCTCTCTTTACAGGAATTTTTATGATCGCTATGTTTTTCTTTAATGTAAAGGAATCCCCAATGATCTTTTACGCACTGGCAGGAATCACACAGTTTTTCTTCTCAGGGTTCAACACTGCGATCTATGCGATCATTCCGGATTGCGTTGAATACGGGGAATGGAAAACCGGACTTCGAAATGACGGATTCCAGTATGCATTTATCTCCCTCGGAAATAAGGTGGGAATGGCCATCGGTACTGCCCTGCTTGCCGCATTGCTTGGCAATTACGGTTATGTTGCAAACCAGCAGCAGAATTCAACCGTACTTTCTATCATGAAACATGCATTTACTACAATTCCGGGTGTTCTCTGGGTTGTTACCGCCATTGTGCTGTTTTTCTATCGTTTAAACAAAAAACGTTATAATGAAATTATGGAGGACTTAAAAAATGGAAAAAGAGGTTGATATCGCTGCCTTAGGCGAACTGCTGATTGATTTTACCGAAGCCGGAAAAAGCGAAAACGGAAAACGATTATTTGAACAAAATCCCGGCGGTGCGCCGGCAAATCTGCTGACCGTAGCAAGTCACATGGGTTACCGCACAGAATTTATCGGAAAAGTCGGTTCTGATATGCACGGTACTTATCTGAAACAGACCTTGCAGGCAGAAGGTATCGGAACTTCAAATCTTTTAGAAGATGCCGGCTGTTTTACTACACTGGCCTTTGTATCCATCAATCCCGATGGGGAACGGCAGTTTTCTTTCGCCCGAAAACCAGGCGCAGATACCCAGCTGCAGGCAGAAGAATTACATCTCCCACTGCTTTCCAGCTGCAAAATCTTCCATTTTGGTTCTCTTTCCCTGACCGATGAACCGGTCCGCACTGCTACCATGGAAGCGGTAACCACCGCTAAAAAATCCGGTGCACTCATTTCCTATGATCCTAACTATCGGGAATCTTTATGGAAAAATCGTACACTGGCAGTGCAACAAATAAAATCTATGCTCCCTTATGCTGATGTGATGAAGGTCTCCGATGAAGAAGCTCTTCTGATCACCGGATGTTCCAATTATGAGTCGGCCGCAGATCAGCTGCTGGCAGTCGGACCAAAATTAGTGGCAATCACTCTTGGAAGCAGCGGCGTATTACTTGCAGACAACACTCACAAAGAACGGATTTCCGGATTTTCCGTAAATGCTGTGGATACGACCGGTGCCGGAGACTCCTTTTGGGGCGGTTTTCTAAGCCACTTTTTATCTTTTGAAAAGCCGCTGGAACAGCTGACTTGGACAGAATTAAAGGAATGTGCCGTTTACGGAAACGCTACTGCCGCACTGTGCGTACAAAAGCGGGGTGGAATTCCGGCAATTCCTTCCAAACAAGAATTACTCGATTTTATGACTCCCCTTTGTTCGTAGGAATATCCCCCTCCTCCCTTTCATAGTTCCTATAAGAACAAAGCGGATCGGTATTCATAACTCTCTATATGATAAAAGGGCCGGTACATTTTATTACAAATGTACTGGCCCTTCCCCCCGAAAACAGCATCTGCTTTCTATAGTTTCTTAAATTTTTCCTTCTTTTTCTAAATATTCCAAAAATCCAGTACACCCATCAACAATATCTTCATAAGTGAGAGTAAAATTGCCGGTATACCAAGGATCCGCAATGGAAGCTCCCGGTCGGGAAGTATAGTCCAAAAGTAAACTCACTTTTCCTTCCGTATCTGCCCCGATGATCCTGCTTAAGTTGTGAAGATTGTTGCTGTCCATGCAGATCAGATAATCATAATCATCATAATCGCTCTTTTTCACCTGAACCGCATGTTTTCCCTTGCAGGAAATACCGTGGGCAGCAAGGATTTTACGGGCAGGCGGATAGACCGGATTGCCGATGCCGTTCCAGATTTCTTCCGTGCTGGTCGCGGCAGAAGAAATAAAGAAGTGGTCGGATTGGTTGCGGCGGGAAATAAGATCTTTTAGAATGAATTCTGCCATAGGGGAACGGCAGATGTTGCCGTGGCACAAAAAAAGCACTTTAATCATCGTATTTTTATCTCCTTTTATCTTCTCAAACCCTTGTATTTCCTGGCTTTTTGCCACTTTGTGCATTTTGACCTCCGTAACATGATTTTCTCATATTTTACCATAATTTCCCGTGTTTTTTCGGGCAACTGGGATAAATTCGGGCTACCTCAAACCCTTATGAAATCTGGAAAATCGGAGTCTTTTTTGCATCCAATTGGGTTATTTTTTTCGCTATTTTTAATTGTTCTTGTTTTAATCGTTCAAGTTCTTCTCTGGCACTGTCCAAACCAAGATGTGTATAAATGTTCAGTGTAACACCCACATCCGAATGTCCCATTAAATATTGCAGTGTTTTCGGATTCATTCCTATCCTTGCCATATTGGTGCAATAAGTATGACGGCACACATGAGGTGTGATTGGCGGCAACTGAATCGGATGATTCCGATTATATTTATCTCTGGCGTGCTGCATATACTTTTCCCAATGCAGTGCCACCATCGGCTTTCCATTTTTATCCAGATACAAAAATCCGCCATAACCACTGATGATTGGCTCTTTCTTTGGTTTTGGACGATTCGCAACGATCCGCATACAAATCTCTTTGACTTCCTCTGTCATAGGAATCATTCGAGTTCCACTGGTCGTTTTTGTTGTCTCAATCACATAGTTCATATTTCTGGTTCTCTGTAGCTGATGATTTACATGGATAACCTCATTTTCAAAATCCAAATCTCGAACTGTTAATCCGCAAAATTCGCTAACACGCAATCCTGTTTTGAATAGCAAAAGAAATGCAT
>CAZRQV010000032.1:0-19912 GCA_964602445.1 uncultured Lachnoclostridium sp. | reverse complement strand
TTAAGACATCGCCCTTTCACGGCGGTAACACGGGTTCGATTCCCGTAGGAGTCATACGGCGACATAGCCAAGCGGTAAGGCATGGGTCTGCAACACCCTGATCACCAGTTCAAATCTGGTTGTCGCCTTAGTCAAAATCACCCTAAAAACCTTGAAAATCAAGGCTTTTGGGGTTTTTTATTGCAATAAATTGCGAGATGCATAGGCTTTAAGTGCAATGAGTTCCTGTTCAATGGGATGGAGCATCAAAGGAATGTAAAAAATGAGAGAATTTACTCTCATATGTAGTCAAGAGGACGAAACAGGAACTATGTTCCTGTTTCGTCCTCTTTTTGATATATTGCAGTGTTATTAATTTGAAAAATCAGATTATGCCAATAATTCCCGGATCATATCTGCAGTAAAGGTCATTTGTGTTACATGGTTGACTTCAATCTGGTAAAGGGCATGAGCTGCGATATGTTCAGCAGCCTGCTCCAAATCACGAATTCCGGTTGTATGTTCATATTTTTGGATGACAGCATCTAAGGCTTCTTCGGTTACGATACACTCATTTTCGCAGAGACTCATACGTTTTAATACTTTTGGAAGTGAAAATTTAGAAAAAATAATCTTTTTCTCTTCCGGTGTGTAGTCAGGAATTTCAATGACAGCAAAACGTGACATAAGAGGTGCACTGATCTTATCATTGTCATTGGCAGTAGCAATTGGATAGACTCCTGCAGTTGGAATCATACATTCCATATAGTTATCAGTGAATCCAAGGTTATCCAGCAAAGTTAAAAGTACATCTGCCGGATTCCCATTTCCTTTTCCGCTGCATGCTTTATCTAATTCATTGATGATAAATACGAGATTTGATTCACCAGCCATGGAAAAGGCTTCCATGATGATTCCAGGTTTGGCGTTGGAATAAATTCGGGAACTTCCGGTAAGCTGTTCCGGATCGTTGATCGAACTCATATCTAAAGTTGTCCACGGAAGTTTCAGAATTCGTGCAACTGCGTAGGCAATCTGGGATTTTCCGGTACCGGCAGGACCGGATAAAAGAAGTCCGTATGCAGGAAGTGTATGTGTTCGGTTGATCTGTATAATCGTTTCAATAATTCTTTGTTTGACCCGTTCCATTCCATAAAGTTCTTCGTCCAGAATTCTTCGTGCTTCCACAGGGTCGATAGCTTCGAAATAGTTATTTTTCCATTGGATGTTCATCATAATGGAAAGAGCACGTTGGGCATGTCTTCGTTCTTCCTGAGTCACTTCATGGGATCGTGCAACAGCCAGATTTCGGCGTGCCCATAAACGGATATTGTCAGGTAATGTTTTTCCGGCGCAGGTCATAAAATCAGTAATACTCTGTAAACTGGTCAGTTTCATATGATCTCCGCTTTCATCCGCTTCCTCATTTTCGTCTAAAGATTCCGGAGCCGGGCTTGCTAAAAGACGTTCGATCATAAACTGCAGAAATCCATTTTCAGCAGAAAGTTTTGTGCCGCCGCCATAAGCAATTTCACTGATTTTATAAACGGCATAACCTTCTTCCGTGTTTGTACCGGAAAGCTGCACATTGATATGGTTTTCTCCCAGCCATTTGTGAAGGCTGACAAAACGGGAATCGATTTTTAAAATATCGGCACTGACCGTACCATCTGTGGTAGAAAATTCAAATGCGGTGCGCTTGACCGGATTGGTAAAAACGCCTGTGGAATGCTCTTCCCAGATCTGGTCTTTGTGTTCAATTACAAGAATTGGATGTTCTGCATCTGGTTCAGAACGATTGGAACGAAATGTACTGTAGGTACATACCGATGGATTTTTGGCATCGGCTGTATGATTAAAATCAAATACCGGCATGGTGTTCTCTCCTTTGTATGTAAAATTTATAGACTCTATTTTTAAATATTATCCTAGCCGTTATCTCGGTAGCCGGCGGATCTTTTATTGATTTTACCATATAATACAGCTTTTTATCAAATATTCCGTTTCATTTGTAGGTCATTTTGTTTTCCATATAGAGTTGTCAAACTTACGAAAAGGCAAAGGTTTGTCGGTGGAATCATTTTTGAATGACAGCGGCAGAAATCTGTATAGAAAAAAGATTTGCCCCAAATTCCTTGATAATAGCATAATAGAGGAAGAGTCGGATGCATAGAAAATTAGGATATGTTATAATGAACACGGCTAAGCTTAAGTAAGTTCCGCATTTTACGGTAAGTGGTGAATTCAAAAGATTTTGAAGAAATCATCAAGCATAAAATTGGAATCGTGTTATAATAGACGTTAGTCATGTGCAATCAAAATAGTTGCACGCAGCAGGGGGTGCAGAAAAGTATTTTCTGTCAGCAACGAGGAACGTCAAACAGTGATAAGAAAGCTTAGAAATAATGAAAAGAGGCAGCGGGAATGAGCGGCAATTGGGAAGAGTTTGGAGAAAAAATCCGCAGGACGGTACAGGAAGCGGTAGACAATCAGGATTATGATAAATTAAATCAAGTGATTTCAGACACGATTGAACAGGCTGCTGATGCAGTAACTAGTGGAATTAAGTTTCAAAGAACTGATTCCAAAATACATTACACAAATGTGAACAATGAAACAGATACAGTAAAGCAGAAACAATGGGTTCGAATTCCGTCCCGAAAAGCGGCTGCAGCCTGGTCGGTATTGGGATATATTCTGGGAGGAATCGGAATTGCCGGTTTTCTGCTGATCAGCATTGCAGCATGGCTGCTGAATGGGATTTTAGGGATCCGGGTGGCGGCTTTGACCGGAACGCTAAGAGTTTTATCTATGATATTGGTAGGAAGCGGATTGGGTATTGGATTTGTCCAGACAAAAAAATTGGCAAGGATCAAACATTTAAATGCTTATATGAAGGCAATCGGGAAAAAGGAATATTGTAATATTTCGGATCTGATTTCCCAGACCGGACTGCCGGAAAAAACGATTCGAAAAGATTTAACCTATATGCTTCGAAAGAAATGGTTTTTTCAAGGGCATCTGGACCGACAGGAGACTTGCTTGATCCTGACAGATGATCTTTATGATCAATATTGTCGTCTGGAACAGCAAAGAATTTTGGAAGAAAAGAACATAACTGAAAAAACGATAAAAGAAAGCAACCCGTCAGAAGAGAAAAAAACATTGTCTCCGGAAATACAGAAAGTAATCGATCAGGGAGACGAATATATCCGGAAAATCAGAGCATGTAATGATGCAATTCCGGGACAGGAAATTTCCGAAAAAATTGATCGTATTGAACTACTGGTGGACAAGATTTTTGATCGTGTGGAAAAAGAGCCAAAATATGTTTCAGATATTAAAAAATTGATGGATTATTATCTTCCTACGACGGTAAAGCTTCTGGAAGCGTATGCAGAAATGGATGCACAGCCAATCGGAGGAGAAAATATACAGGCATCCAAAAAAGAGATCGAAGCAACGCTGGATACATTAAATGTTGCCTTTGAAAAGCTTTTGGACAGTCTGTTTCAAGAGACTGCTTGGGATGTGTCGTCGGATATTTCCGTATTGAATACGATTCTTGCCCAGGAAGGTTTAAAAGAAGATGGTTTAAAGAGAGGAAATTAGGAGGAAAATCATATGGCACTGGATTTTGAAAACGGAACAATGCAGGCAGCACCGACTTTGACATTGGATCCTTTTGGAGAAACAGCGGAAAAACCGGTTGTAAAAGAAGAAGAGAAAGCGGTTTTGGACGATAGTATGCTGACGGCGGAAGAAAAGGAAATGGTGGAAGCATTTTCCAAACAGATCGATTTGAAAAATTCAGCTGTAATCCTGCAGTATGGAGCGGGGACGCAGAAAAAAATGGCAGATTTTTCTGAAACTGCATTAGAAAATGTGAAAACAAAAGATTTGGGAGAAGTGGGAGAGCTGCTTTCCGGTGTAGTAACAGAACTGAAATCCTTTGATGAAGAAGAAAGTAAAGGATTTTTAGGAATCTTTAAAAAGTCATCCAACAAATTAGAATCCATGAAAGCAAAATATGCAAAAGCGGAAACCAATGTAAGTGCAATCTGCGAAGCTTTGGAAAATCATCAGGTACAGCTTTTAAAGGATGTTGCAGTTCTGGATAAAATGTATGAATTGAATCTTACTTATTATAAAGAACTGACAATGTATATTTTGGCAGGAAAGAAAAAACTGCAGGAAACCCGTGAAGGAGAATTGCGGCAGCTGCAGGAACGAGCTAAGATTACAGGATTGGCAGAAGACGCACAGGCGGCCAAAGATCAGGCAGATATGTGCGACCGCTTCGAAAAGAAACTGCATGATCTGGAACTGACCAGAGCAATTTCGATGCAGACAGCACCGCAGATCCGTATGGTTCAGAGCAATGATACGGTTATGGTAGAAAAGATTCAGTCTACGGTGGTAAATACGATTCCGCTGTGGAAAAGCCAGATGGTGATTGCGTTAGGCGTAGAGCATTCGTTGCAGGCGGCAGAAGCTCAGCGTCAGGTGACGGATCTGACCAATGAACTGCTGAAAAAGAATGCAGAAAAATTGAAAATGGCTTCCGTGGAAACTGCGAAGGAAGCAGAACGTGGTATTGTAGATATGGAAACGCTGAAAGCGACAAATGAATCCCTGATC
This sequence comes from uncultured Lachnoclostridium sp., assembly GCA_964602445.1. Classification (GTDB taxonomy): domain Bacteria; phylum Bacillota; class Clostridia; order Lachnospirales; family Lachnospiraceae; genus HGM12587. The sequence continues at coordinate 15,292 of CAZRQV010000032.1, read as the reverse complement.
AGTACATTAGATGAGGTGATGAAGATTCAGCAGGAAGGCCGTGTAAAGCGTAAAGAAGCAGAAGCAGAAATGCAGCGTATGGAGACAGAATTAAAACAGAAGCTGTTGGAAATTCGAAAATAGCAGAAAATTGTTAGAAATTCGAAGATTACAGGAAAGAAATTAAGATAGAAGCGTCAGAACATCGGAAAATCAAAGAAGCAGAAAACTGCTGTTGGCAAGCGTGCCGGACAGCAGTTTTTTGTTTTATAGGAAAGAATTGCTGTGCTATGTCAAAAAGTTGAGCGCGCGAGTATGTGAATCACACTTTTGTTCTGGATTGATGTTGACAAAAGAGGGAAAGAAATAGACAATGAAACTGCATGAAACAAAAAATAAGGAGGATAAAAAATGTTAAGGGGGATTGCAAAAAGACTTTTGGCTGCCACGCTGGCATTGGGTGTCATATTTTCAGGAACGCCTTCTGCGGCAGTGAATGCCAGAGAGGGATCATCAGGGGAGAATTATATTGATATTGATGATTCTGTTACGACAGTGACAGGAGAAGCATTTAAGATTCAGTACGAATCAGAAGACAGATGGTATGGGGAAGCCGGATATCCGAATCTGTTTTATGATGGTACAGATCATTACAGTGCCACCGGATCTGAGGAAGATTTTTATACTATGAATTTTACAGGTACCGGTATTGAAATTTATGGAAGTAAAAATGTTGCTCATGCCAATGCGGATGTTTACATTGACGGAGAAAAAGCCGGAGTATCCATGTCCAATCTGGAATCCGGGGCAACACAGCATAAGCAGCTGGTTTTTGAAATTCATGATCTGGAAGATGAAGCACACGTATTAAAAGTAGTCCGACAGTCTGGAGATACCAGAGCTTTGCAGGTGGACAAGATCCGGGTATATTATGAAGAACTGAACACGAATGCAATTACGGTAACTCCGCAGACGGTTCGTTTAGGTCTGGGAGAAACAAAACAGTTAAGTGTAACGGCGACACCGTGGGTAGCTGCAGCTCCGCAGATTCAGTGGAGCAGTGCAGATGAAACAGTTGCAACAGTAGATGAAAAGGGTCTGATCGCAGCAGCAGACGATCTGGACGCAGCGGCAGAAACGACAATTACAGCGCAGGTAAAGGGAAGCAACGTATCAGCAACGGTAAAAGTAACGGTAGATCCAACGATTCAGCCGGCAGCTGTCAGTGTTGGAAATGAAAAGATTCTGGATACACAGAATGATTATGAAGCGCTGATCAGTGCTGAACAGCAGGATACATGGGAAGGTACTGCATGGAGAGGAGATGTTCTGAACTCTAAGATTCAGGTTCTTTCCAAAGCGGAAGATCTGCACCAGGTCACTGTTACGGCATCTGATTTTAAAAACAGCAGCGGGGCAGTCCTTTCGGAAGAAAATATCAGTATTAAATGGCTGAAAGAGATCAATGCAAATGACGGCCGTAATATGGGCGGCGTTGTAAATGCTTATCCGGATGTGATCTACAAAGGCGGTTCAGCAAATCTGGAAGCTGAAACGGTAAAATTTGCATGGGTCAGCATATCTGTACCGGAAGATACCAAACCGGGCATTTATACAGGAACGATCAGTGTAGACGCAGACGAGCTTCGCGCTCCGATGGAATTGACATACAGCATTGAAGTTCTGGATTTGGTTCAGCCGGAAACGGAAGCAACAGAGATTCAGATCTGGCAGCATCCGTTTTCTGTAGCAAATTATTATCTGGGGCTGGGAAAAACTCCGACATGGGGGATTTCTTACGATGTAGACAATGATTTTTATTTTACAGAAAAACATTTTAATCTGATGCGTGAAACGATGGAAGAATACGCTTCCATCGGAGGACATGATCTGGTAGCGAATATCGTGGAAGAAGCATGGAATCATCAGTCTTACTACAGTGATCCATCAATGGTGAAGTGGACGAAAAATGCAGATGGTACCTGGACATTTGATTATACATGGTATGATGCCTGGGTAGAATTTGGGATTGAATGTGGTGTGATCGATCCGGAAAGCGATCTTGGACAGATTAAATGTTACAGCATTGTTCCATGGAACAATCAGATCGCTTATTATGATGAAGCAAGCGGACAGACCGTGAAAAAATCCTATGCACCGGGTGCACAGGATTGGAAAGAAATCTGGACCGCATTTTTAACAGATTTTGCTGCACATTCAGAAGAAAAAGGCTGGTTTGATATTACTTATATTTCTATGGATGAGCGTTCTTTAGATCAGTTAAGACCGGCAGTTGATCTGATCGAAGAAGTGACAAATGAAGACGGGGAACATTTTAAAATTTCTTCAGCTTTAAATTATGCTGCACCGGAATATTATGATTTTACAGACAGAATTGATGATATTTCCATCAATCTGGGAAATTGTAACGATCAGAAACAGATGAATGCACTGTCAGAACACAGACGTGCGCTTGGCTTAAACACAACCTATTACAGCTGTACCGGTGATTATCCAAGTAACTATACGATCAGTGATCCGGGCGACAATTACTGGACGATCTGGTATTCCATGACATTAGGAACCGACGGTTTCATGCGCTGGGCATGGGATAACTTTGTATATGATATGCATGGAGATATTACATATCGTTATTGGGAACCGGGAGATGGCTGGTTTATCTATCCGGTAGAACGTACAGAAATCGATGAAGATTATCATGCCGGATTCTACAGCACACCTAGATATGAAATGTTCAAACAGGGAATTCGCGATGTGGCAAAAGCAAAATATCTGATGCAGCAGAGCGAAGAATTCCAGACACAGATCAGTGAACTGATGGCAGGAATGCAGAAACCAAAGAAAACAACCTATCATGGAAGTGCAGTAGCAGCAAGTGAAGAACAGAGAATGCTGGTACATTCTGAAACTGACAGAGTTTATGCAACTGTTACAGAAATTGCAAAAGCGTATACGGAAAGCATGAAGAGTGATGAAGTGGTACGTATCAGCGGAAAAGACCGCTATGAAACTGCTATGAAGATTGCAGATGTTTTTAAAGAAGAAACTGGTGCGGAAACATTCGATACGATCATTGTAGCCAGCGGCAAAAACTTTGCAGATGCATTGGCAGGAAGTTATCTGGCATCAAAGAAGGCTGCTCCAATCCTGATGACCAATGATACAGCTATGGGAAAAGTTCAGAATTATATTAGAGAAAATCTGTCGGAAGGTGGAAAAGTGTATATTCTTGGAGGCAACAGTGCGGTATCCGAAGCATTTGAAAAGGGACTGGCAGGACTGGATGTACAGAGACTTCAGGGAAAAACACGTTATGAAACCAATTTGGAAATTCTGAAAACAGCAGGTGTGACTACGGAAGAGATTCTGATCTGTACCGGAAAAAACTTTGCAGATAGTTTATCCGCTTCTGCCACAGGAAAAGCAATTCTGTTAACCGGAAACACATTGACTGCAGAACAGAAAGCATTTTTAGAAGAACATAAAGACAATCAGATGTATATTCTGGGCGGAACCGCAGCAGTGAATGAGCAGATTGAAAAAGAAGTGAAAAAGATCTGCAGTGCATCGGAACGAATCAAAGGATCAACCAGATATGAGACTTCTGTACTGATCGCGGAAACATTCTTTGGAGATCAGGTAGATTATGCAGTTGTTGCCTATGGAAAGAACTATCCGGACGGTCTGGCAGGAGGTGCTTTGGCATTCAGTAAGCATGCACCATTGATTCTGGCAAACAGTGAATCCGTAAATGGATATGAAGCAGCTGCAGATTATATGCAGCAGAAGGAAATCTGTTCCGGGGCAGTCCTGGGAGGAGAACGATTGATTACAGATTTGACGGCCAGAGAAATCTTTGGAATGGATGCGGAAACAGAATTAATCGTAAAATAATTCTGTATTCTGAAAAGAAACTATTTATATGAAATAAATAATGCCGCTTAATTGTATATACAATTAAGCGGCATTAAAATAATTATCAAAAAACAAGAAAAATGTCGAAAAATAGATTGACAAAAAGTAAACGCCGTGCTAGTATAAAGACAACAAAAAACAACACTGATCACAGAACCAAACAAGAAAATCCTAAGAATATCAAATGAGGAGATTGAGAGGGAATCCGGTGACGAGAAAGCCGGAGGAAAAGAAAAACATTTGATTAAGATAGGTAGAGAATCGGTGAAGCGATCAGAACCATAAAGAGGAGGATTGGAGGTAAATTCCGATGGGACCAATCGACAATTCATCTCAATATGAGAATGGTAACACCTAAGCAGTTCCTGACGTGAGAGACCTTTTCATCGCAGAATGTGCATAAGAGCCAATTAAAAATCATAGAATCGTAAGAAGATGTCAATCTTAACATGGTAGAATGGCAAAGAGAAAAGGGATATAAGATAGCTGGTGCTCATATTGAATACTTACCGTTATAATTTAAGGGTAAAAAGAGTGTAAAGAAATTCGTTTTTATTAGTTTCGGAGAAAGAGGAAACACTTTAAATTATAAAAATCGACATAAGAATTTATATATAAAGCTTTCTAAGTAAAAATCGGGGTTACGAGTCGGGAATAAAAATCAAAATTAAATATAGATGAAATCATAAATATTCTAAAAAAATGAAAGGAAAAGAACCATTGGATATTGAAGTTCATTAGGGCGACCACTATAGAGTAGGAAATACAACATAGTGGTCGTTTTAAGTGCGTTTAAATCAGAAACAAAGAGAGGAAAACGGGTTCAGAAACAAAATGTTAAGTGAGAATTTTTTAAACCGGCCAAAGATCGATCTGCATTGTCATTTGGATGGATCGATGACATTAAAAGGCATGTCGGAAATTTTAGGGAAAGAGATAAAATTAACGGACGTTCAGGTAAAAGAGGATTGTGCAAGCCTTGGTGAATATCTTCAGAAATTTGATCTTCCGGTAGAATGTCTTCAGACCCAGGAAGGATTAAAAAAAGCGGCATTTGATTTTTTGATGGATCTGCAGAAAGATCAGATTAAATATGTGGAGGTGCGTTTTGCACCGCAGCTTTCTGCACATCCGGGACTCAGCTGTAAAAAAGTAATGGAAGCGGTGCTGGACGGTTTGGAAGCGGCAAAAGAACAGTGTGGGATCTTTTATGAAGTGATCGCCTGCATGATGACACATCATGAAGAAGAAACAAATCTTCAGATGCTGAAGGAATGCAGAGAATTTTTGGGAGAAGGCTTGTGTGCGGTAGATCTGGCCGGAGACGAATCTGCGTTTCCGCGGAAAAAGTTTTATCCGTTGTTTGAAACGGCAAAAAGGATGGATTATCCATTTACCATTCATTCCGGAGAATGCGGTAATGCAGATCATATTTTAATGGCAGCGGAATGGGGAGCCAGCCGGATCGGGCATGGAATTGCGATGATGGGCTGTCCGGAAGTTCAGAAAGTCATTGCGAAAAAGCGGATTGGTGTAGAGATGTGTCCGATCAGCAATTATCAGACGAAGGCTCTGCAGCCGGGAACCACCTATCCTATTCGGGAATTTGCAGCAGCCGGCATTCCGGTAACCATTAATACAGACAATCGTCTGGTAAGCAATACAACGATCAGGAAAGAAATGAATTTCCTGCATGAAAATTTTGGTATTACCGAAGAGGAGTTAAGAGAATATCAGCTCTATGCGATTGATACCGCATTTTGTGACGATGCGGTGAAACATACCATGTGGAAACTGCTCCGATCTGAAAATAGTTAAAGAAAAAAATGTCGAAACTACGGTCAAAAATCCAGATTTCGACGTTTTTTTGCGTGCATTTACAAATAGAGTATTGTATAATAAAGGATAAAGTTTACCTAAAATGCGGTTTTTATGTACGAAAATGAAAAACTGCAAGTAAAATACCAGGAAGGGATAGTAGAAGTGGAAAAGATAAGACAGAATCCATTCATTAAAAAAATTGGTTTCAACAGGATCATACTGGTTGGTGTGCTGGTGCTGCTGTATGCGGCATTCGGAATTTTGACCGGCGGATCATTTTTTGGTATGACACGTATTTTAAATACGTTAAATTATGCATATTTTCTCGGGTTTCTCTCTTTGGGAGTTACATTTGTAATCGCTACGGGAGGAATCGATTTCTCCATAGGGCCGATGATGTTTTGCTGTGCACTGGTATCCGGGTTCTGCCTGACTTCTTATGGCGTTTCCCTTCCGGTGTGTATGCTGATGAGTATTTTGATCGGAACACTCTTTGGATGTTTTAATGGTTTTCTGGCATCTTATTGTAAAGTTCCGCCGTTTATCGTGTCGATGGCAAGTATGAATATTGCAAAGGGAATTGCAGCAGTTTTTACAAAATCCCAGTCTGTCAGCTGGCCGCAGGCAACGGATCCGGTGAATGGATGGTACCGGAAGATTGTCAGCGTAGGTTCTGTTCCGGTCGGATTATTTATTTTTCTGGCAGTAGCAGTGATTTGCGCGATCATCTTAAATAAAACAAAAGCAGGACGTTATATGGTATGCCTTGGAAGCAATGAAGAAGCGGTACGATTGTCCGGTGTTAATACAAAAAAATGGAAAATGATGGCTTATGTGATCTGCGGAACTTTGGTTGGGATTGCAGCACTGTTCTTTGTAGCAGCATTTACAACCGTACAGCCGGGATATGGAGATCAGTATAACAATGAAGCAATCGCAGGCTGTGTCATGGGAGGAACTTCGATGGCAGGCGGTGCAGCATCGATTGGCGGTACGGTGATCGGCGTATTTATTATTGCATTGCTGCAGCAGGGAATTCTTGCGCTTGGATTTACGAAAGAATATCAGTATATTATTACCGGTCTGATTGTAATTGCAGCAGTTTTTGCAGATGTTTTTGCAAGACGGAGAAAGAATTAGGAAGGACACAGGAGGACAAGAAAATGGGTGATATAATCCTGACAATGAAAAATATTGATAAATCCTTCCCTGGTGTTCATGCCTTGGATCATGTGAATCTGGAACTGAGAAAAGGTGAAGTTCATGCACTGATGGGAGAAAATGGTGCAGGAAAGTCCACGTTAATGAAAGTATTGACCGGAATTTATAAAAAAGATTCCGGAACGATCACTTATGAAGGGAAAGAAGTAGAGTTTAAAAATACAAAAGCAGCTCAGGATGCAGGAATTGTGATCGTGCATCAGGAACTGAATATGCTGGGACATCTGACGGTAGCCCAGAATCTGTTCATTGGTCGTGAATTTAAAAAAGGATTTCGGATCGATGATAAGAAGATGAATGAGGAAGCCCGGAAACTGTTTGATAAATTACATGTAGATATTGATCCGACAGAGCGTATGTCAGATCTGACGGTTGGAAAACAGCAGATGTGTGAGATTGCCAAAGCAGTTTCCTTTGATGCGAAAGTAATCATTTTTGACGAACCTTCGGCTGCGCTTACCGAAACAGAAATCGAGGCACTTTTCCAAATTATTCGGGATCTGAAACAGAAAGGGATTGCCATGGTATACATTTCCCACCGTATGGATGAGATCAAAATGATCACGGACCGGGTTACTGTTATGCGCGACGGTGCCTATGTGGGAACTGTACGTACAGAAGAATGTACGAAAGAAGATATTATTCATATGATGGTGGGTCGTGTGATCTATGAAGAACCGAAAACCCACAGTACTGTTCCGCAGGATGCACCGGTAGTGCTGAAGGTAGAACATTTAACTGCCGGAAAAATGGTACAGGACATCAGTTTTGAACTTCACAAAGGAGAAATTCTGGGATTCTCGGGGCTGATGGGAGCAGGACGTACAGAAACTGCAAGAGCTCTTTTCGGTGCGGATCCAAAAGAGGGAGGAGATATTTACGTCAATGGACGTAAAGTTCTGATCAGAAATCCGGAAGATGCGGTAAAACATGGCATCGGTTATCTTTCGGAAGACAGAAAGCGTTATGGAATCGTAATTCAGAAATCCGTGACAGAAAATACGACAATGGCAGCACTTCATAAATTTATGAAGGGGCTTTTTATCAATAAGAAAAAGGAAAAGGAAACCGCAAAAGAATATGTGGAAACACTGGCTACCAAAACGCCGGATGTGGAACAGCTGGTCATCAATTTGTCAGGAGGAAACCAGCAGAAGGTGGTTATCGCCAAGTGGCTGACCCAGGACTGCGAGATTCTGATCTTTGATGAACCGACTCGTGGAATTGATGTAGGGGCAAAGAATGAAATTTATAAACTAATGAACCGACTGGCATCAGAGGGAAAATCAATCATTATGATCTCTTCAGAAATGACAGAGATTCTTCGTATGAGTGACCGCATTATTGTAATGTGTGAAGGAAAGAAGACCGGTGAGCTTACGATCGAAGAAGCGACACAGGAAAAGATCATGCATCTGGCAATGCATGAAAGTAACCAGGAGGGAAAACATGTCTAAGAAAAAATCAAAAGCTTTGTTAAATGGACGTGAACTGATGGTTCTGGGGATCATTGCAGTGATGTGTATCGTATTCTGCATGCTCAGTCCCACGTTTCGAACCTATCCTACACTGGTATCAGTGCTGGACAGTGCTTATTATGTGTCCTTGATGGCAATCGGAGTTACCTTTCCGTTGATCACCGGGGGAGTAGATCTTTCCATCGGAACCGGACTGGTATGTTATTCTCTGGTCGGAGGATATCTGGTGGTACAGATGGGAGTTCCGGTTCCGGTTGCGATTCTGGTAACGGTCCTGATGGGAGTTCTGATGGGAATCGTCAATGGATGTCTGGTGGCATTGATGGAACTGCCGCCGTTTTTGGCAACACTTTGTACTTGTATGATCACTCGTGGATTGGGACCTGCGCTGTGCGGCGGAATGGGAATTTCCTGGCCGTCTGCATTATCTGACAACGGCTGGTTCCGAAAACTCTTTAAATTCACTTCTGCAAACGGAACTGTAATTCCCATCGGAATTGTGTGGATCCTGCTGCTGGTAGTGATCATGACCTTTGTTTTAAAACATACGAAAGCAGGACGTTATGCCATTGCTATCGGTTCAAATGCAGAAGCTGCAAAACTTGCCGGTGTCAATGTAAAATTTTATCATATTACTGCGTATGCCATCTGCGGTCTGTTTGCGGGACTTGCAGGAGTTGCTTATGCAGCAACTTATACGACCATTTATCCGGGAGCCGGTGCGGGATTTGAAATGGATGCCATCGGCGGAGCGATCGTTGGCGGTGTGGCAGCATCCGGCGGATCCGGAACGATCTTTGGAGCATTCCTTGGAGTAATGGTAATTTCTCTGATGAAGATCGGACTGCCGTTTATCGGTCTTCAGGCAAATCTTCAGCAGATTTTTACAGGATTGGTTTTATTGGCAGCAGTATTAATAGACATTGTAAAAAAGAAAAAATAGTGATATAATGTTGCAGATTGCAGTGTTTATGTTAATGAGAAGCATGGCTGGACAAGGTTTGGTCATGAAGATTCTAAGGAGAAAAGAATTATGAAAAAAAGATTTTTAGCTGTCTTTTTATGTGCAGTGATGGCACTTTCTATGACAGCATGCGGAGGTAATGACAGTACTGTCTCTGAAAATAATCAGGGAACAGCAGATGCTCAGGATGATTCTTATCATTTTGAAGTAATCGTAAAATCATTCCAGTCTACTTACTGGCAGGCAGCCGTAAAAGGAGTAGACCAGGCATGTAAAGAACTCGGTGTAGATGCAAACTGTAATGGTCCTGCAAGTGAATCCGACATTGCAGATCAGATTCAGATGTTTGAAGCTGCCATTGCAAAAAATCCGGACGGAATTGCTTTAGCAGCATGTGATACAAATTCAGTACTCAGTTCTCTTCAGAAGGCATTGGATGCCAATATTCCGGTAGTTTGCTTTGACACAGGAATTGAAGAAGCTCCGGAAGGTTCTGTAGCAGCAACCGTAGCAACAGACAATGTGGCAGCAGGTGCCTGCGCTGCAGAAAATATGTATCCGGTGATCAAAAAGGTTCTTGCAGCAGCAACAACGGATGAAAAAGTTCGTATCGGTGAAGTGAATCAGGATGCAACTGCATTAAATATTCAGCAGCGCGGTCTTGGTTTTATCAATAAAATGATTGAACTTTGTGCCGCAGATGGAATCAAAGTTGCAGTAGAAGGAAATGAACTGTATGTCAATGCAGCAGAAGGTGCATCTGCGATGTCAGAAGCATCTGTAATCATTGAAGTAGCAGTTCCGGCGCAGACAACTGTAGAATTATCTGCAGCAGAAGCACAGAAGATCATGGCAAAAGGTGATACTGTGGCAATGTTTGGTTCGAACCAGACAACTGTAGAAGGTGTGATCACAGCAAACGGAACATTAAACAAATTAGGAACAGATCCGGAAACTTCCATTATTGCAGCAGGTTTTGATGCAGGTACACCACAGAAAGAAGCAATCTTAGCAGGTCAGCTGATCGGTTCTGTAACACAGTCTCCATTAATGATGGGTTACACTTGTATCCAGACACTGAATGCAGTGTGCAATGGAGAAGCAGTAGAAGACGTACCAATGGATGGTTACTGGTATACTGCAGAAACGATGAACAACGATGACATTAAGCCAAATCTTTATGATTAATCATTGATTACGAAAAGATCATTGTTTTGTGAATTTCACAGAGCAGTGGTCTTTTTTTGATTTTCAGGAAAGACCCTGTGAAGTTATGGTAGGAAAGTGAATAACATTCTCATGAAATAAAAAGCACTCTGCGCAGGACCCGCAGAAATAGGAAGAATTTTCTAAAGTAAGAAAGAAAGCGGGAAAATTCATGAAATATTAAGGTTTTTGGTTAGAAATGACCATAGAATTTTCGGAAAATTCGTGTATAATCGTTAGTGTTTGAGACGTGAAGGTTATGGCTTCTTTGATTTCCATAACCGCAAGATTACAATTAGACGGATAATGTACGAGGTACAGGAAAGGATCAAATATGATAAGATTATCCAAATTTTATATAACAGCGATTTGTACAGTGATGCTGATGACCGGATGCGGTCAGACACAGGAGACGGTGCAGAAGGAAGAAGTTGTTTCCGATGCAGCAGAGCAGCCGGCAGAAACAAAAGAAGAACCGGAAGTTTCCGAAGAAAATGATTCTGAAGAAGAAGTTTCTGAAATCGAAAAAGAAAAGGAATTTCATCCGATTGTAGAAGAAAATATTGATTACCTGAACACAGAAGGGATTGCTCTGGAGCCGGGAATGGAAATTGCTATGGTTGCAGCAAATTCCGGAACCAAATTCTGGAATGATCTGAAGGCAGGGGCGAATCAGGCAGTGGCTGATCTGAATACAGCCTTAGGTTTTACCGGAAAAAACAAGCTGACACTTTCTTTTGATGCTCCGAAAAACGGAGACATGATCGAGCAGATCAATATCATCGATCAGTTTCTGGATAAAGCACCAGATGCTCTTTGTGTTGCATTTATGGATGCCACAGCTTCGAAAACACAGATGCAGATGGCACAAAATAACGGAATCAAATTGCTGGCTTTTGATAGTCCGGATGAGAGCCGGATGACAGAGGCGCTGATCGCTACCGATAATAAAGCAGCGGCTACGGAAGCAGCGGATCAACTTTATCAGGCTATCGGATATGAAGGGAAAGTAGCGATTATTGTTCACAATTCTTTGACACAGACCGGACAGGATCGAAAACAGGCGGCGATCGATCAGCTGGCAGCAAAATATAATGATAAAAATATTCAATTTGTAGATATTGTATATCTGGCACAGGAAGATCGAAGTGAAACGGAAATTTTAGACGAGCTTCTGGAAAAGAATCCGGATCTGGCAGGAATCATTTGTTCGGATCTGCAGACTACAGAAATGGTCATCGATTATGCAAAGACAATGGAAGAAGTAAACTTTAAAATCGTAGGATTTGATTCCAGCGAAAAGATTCTGGGAGAGATCGGCGGACTGCTGGAAGGAACTGTAGCACAGGATCCTTATGGAATCGGTTATGCAACCGTAGTTGCAGCTGCACGATCTTTGGCAGGAATGGAAAATGCGCCAAGCATTCATGCATCGCATTTGTGGATCGATGCAGCCAATCTGGAAAGTGAAGAAGCACAGAGTCTGCTGGTACATTAAGAAAAGGGGGAATGTGCGATGTTAAAAGGAATTCCAAGGATCTTATCTCCGGAATTGTTAAAGGTATTATGTGAAATGGGACATGGGGATCGTCTGGTCATTGCAGATGGGAATTTTCCTTCCCAGACCATGGGAAAAGACGGCATCGTAATCCGCTGCGACGGACATGGTGTTCCGGAATTGCTGGATGCGATCCTGCAGGTATTTCCGTTGGATACGTATACCGAGCATCCGGTAAATCTCATGGAAGTTGTTCCGGGCGATCCGGTAGAAACACCGATCTGGAATACGTATTATGAAATCATTTCCAAGTATGATGAGAGAGGCTCTGAATGTGTGGGAACCTTAGAACGCTTTCAGTTTTATGATGAAACGAAAAAAGTGTACTGTATCATTGCGACCAGCGAAAAAGCACAGTATGCTAATGTGATGCTCCAAAAAGGAGTCATCACAGAATAAATATGCATCAGACTCCCGCAGGATCTTCTTCCTGAAAAAACTTCTGGAACGGAACTTTGGTTCCTTCGGAGATCACATTCAGAATAAAATCAAGGTCATATTGTTTGTGATATTGTTGATATACGTGGTATCCGCCTAAAATCTGATAGGTCAGAAGAATATTCAGCTGAGGATTTTGGCGGGAGGACGGTGTTCTCTCAAAAATATATTTTTTCAGTTCTTTTTCAATATTTAACGGTAAAACCGCAGACTGCGAGCCGGAAAACAGAATATCGATCAACGTTTGCTGTGCGTAAAAGGCGTGAAACAGTGCAGCCGTAAACGCAGTACTGTCTGTCATTAAAAGTTCCGGATGATCCAGACTGTTTAAGATATCCTGAATGACTTCTTTCTGAAGCTGATCTGACAGATCATAAATATCATGGTAGTGCAGATAGAAGGTGGCTTTGCTGATCTCTGCTTTTTCAGCCAGCTCTTTGATCGTAATGCGTTCCAATGCTTTGTGAGCGCGCAGTTCAATAAATGCATTCTTAATATTTCTTTTTGTTTTCTTTTCTCTTAAATCCATCGTAATTTCCTAAACAATTTTATACAAGCGTCTATTAATTGACGAAAATCTAATATTGCAGATGCCGTTATCAGATTTTTGGTGTTAAAATAGCGTCAAATTTAAAGTCTTTCCAAAATGGACAGGACAGATGCAGCAGTTCCAAAACTTCTTGTGCCATTATCATAGACGATGGTCAATTATTTATCAAGAGTCAAAAACGGGAAGGCGGCAGACAGTGGAGGTGTTAGCTGATGATGGATATGTTTGGATTTTATACAGGAAAAATTTTTAATGCTTATGAATGGCTTGGTGCCCATGTGGTAGAAAAAGGAGTTGTTTTCCGTACGTTTGCCCCAAATGCGAGAGGTGCGGTATTGCTCTGGAACGGTCAGGAACTTCCGATGCATAAAGTCAATGACGGGAATTTTTTTGAATTATGGGTAGAGGACGCAAAAGCGGGAGATACTTATGAATACAGGATCTACGGACAGAATGATGTTCCGGTGGAACATTGTGATCCTTACGGATTTGGGATGGAACTGCGTCCGGCGCATAAATCGGTGATCCGCAGTCTCTATGATTATCAGTTTCACGATGAACGATGGATGAGAAATCGCAGGGACAGAAAAGAAGAGCCGTTAAATATTTATGAGCTTCATCTGGGTTCCTGGAAGAAAAAGAGCGAGGATCAGGAAGGATGGTATCGTTATGATGAACTGGCGGAACCGCTGATCCAATATTTAAAAGAAGCAGGCTACAATTATGTGGAATTTATGCCTTTGAGCGAACATCCATGTGATGAAAGCTGGGGCTATCAGAATACAGGATTTTTCTCTCCAACCAGCCGTTACGGAACGATGAATGAGCTGAAAATTCTGATTGACCAGCTTCATCAGAATGAGATCGGTGTGATTCTGGATTATGTTCCGGTCCATTTTGCAGTAGATGCTTACGGACTTGCCCAATATGACGGAACAAGCCTGTATGAATATCCTCATGGAGATGTAGGGGTCAGCGAGTGGGGAAGCTGTAATTTTATGCATTCCCGAGGGGAGGTTCGCAGTTTTCTCCAGTCCGCAGCGAATTTCTGGCTGAAGGAATTTCATTTTGACGGACTTCGTATGGATGCCATCAGCAGGATCATCTACTGGCAGGGCGATGAAAAGCGCGGTGTGAATGGAAATGCCGTAGAATTTATCAAGCATATGAACCAGGGATTAAAATGGATGAATCCGGGCTGTATTCTGGCAGCAGAAGATTCGACAAATTATCCGAACGTAACTCTGAGCACGGAGCAGGGCGGTTTGGGGTTTGACTATAAATGGGATATGGGCTGGATGCATGATACACTGCAGTATTTTCAGACCGGACCTCAGTACCGAAGTGAGAATTATCACAAGCTGACTTTTTCCATGTATTATTTTAGAAATGAAAATTATCTCCTGCCCTTGTCTCATGATGAAGTTGTTCACGGGAAAGCGACGATCCTCCAGAAGATGAATGGAGATTACGAAATGAAATTTCCGCAGGGAAGAGCCATGTATCTTTATATGATGACTCATCCGGGCAAGAAACTGAATTTTATGGGAAATGAATTCGGACAGTTCCGGGAATGGGATGAAAAGCGGGAACAGGATTGGGAACTGCGGAAATATCCGAAACATGATGATTTTTATCGTTTTATGAGAGAACTGAATCATATTTACCTGAATCATCCGGCGCTGTCCCAGTGGGATTACAGGGAAGAAGGATTTTCCTGGCTGGATTGTCATCAGGAAGGGCGCTGTATCTATGCATTTTTAAGAAGAAGTGCGGGAGAACGTCTGGCGATCATCTGTAATTTCAGCGATCAGGTGCAGCAGGATTATGAAGTTTCGATAGAGCATCCGTTGAAGGCAGAAGTGCTGCTTTGCAGCGACTGGCAGAAATTTGGCGGAAATACAAAAGAACAGGAAACAATCTGTCGTCTGGAACAGGAAAAACTTCGCTGTACATTGAATCCGTTTTCAGCAATCATCGTGTCAGTGTAAGAGAGAAAAGAAAGAAAAAAGGGATATTGAAAGAGGAGGCAGACAGAAATTTTTGAATCTGCAAAGATTGTAAAAATAAATAAAAAGTATTTATGTGCTTAGAGTATAATTATCATTGGCAAAATAAAGAAAAATAAAAAGAAGAGGCCG
>CAZRQV010000031.1:0-21560 GCA_964602445.1 uncultured Lachnoclostridium sp. | reverse complement strand
GATGCCCAGATAGCTCAGTTGGTAGAGCAGAGGACTGAAAATCCTCGTGTCGCTGGTTCGATTCCGGCTCTGGGCACGATAAATTAAATATGCGATAGTGGCTCAGTTGGTGGAGTACAACCTTGCCAAGGTTGGGGTCGCGGGTTCGAGTCCCGTCTATCGCTCTCATGCGGGTGTAGTTCAATGGTAGAACACTAGCCTTCCAAGCTAGATACGTGGGTTCGATTCCCATCACCCGCTCTTTTTATGTCCTAAATCCATCAGGGTTTAGGATTTTTTTGTTTTCTGGAGAATTTTATCATAGGAATGGTAAAAAATTGTTTTCCTAAGAGATATTTCTAAAATAAATGGAGATGAAGCGATGAAAATTTTATTAACAGCAGTCAATGCGAAATACATTCACTCAAATCTGGCAGTTTATTCAATTCGTTCAAATGCAAAAGAATACCGGGATCAGATTACACTGGGAGAATATACGATCAATCAATATGTAGAAGATATTCTGCAGGATATTTATCAGAAAAAACCGGATCTGATCGCATTTTCCTGTTATATATGGAATATCCGGCATATTAGGGAATTGGTGCGTGAACTTCGAAAAGTACTGCCTCAGGTGCCGATCTGGCTGGGAGGCCCGGAAGCCTCTTATGATGCCGGAAGCCTTTTGGAAGCGTATCCGGAAGTGACCGGGGTGCTTGTTGGAGAAGGAGAAGAAAGTTTTTATGAGCTGTGCCGTTATTATGACGGAAAGCTGGAAGATCTGTCTCAGGTTCCGGGAATTGCTTATCGGGAGCAGGGAGAAATCATTTTAAAATCTTATGCTTTCGTGAAAGATTTAAGCAGTCTGACCTTTGCGTATGAAGATTTTCAGGATTTTGAGCATAAGATCATTTATTATGAAAGCAGCAGAGGATGTCCGTTCTCCTGCAGCTATTGTCTTTCTTCGATTGATAAAAGTGTTCGTTTTCGTTCCATGGATCTGGTGAAAAAGGAGCTGCAGACATTTATCGATGCAAAAGTACCGCAGGTAAAATTTATTGACAGAACATTTAACTGCAGAGCTTCCCATGCAATGGAAATCTGGCAGTTTTTAAAAGATCAGGACAATGGAGTGACGAATTTTCATTTTGAAGTGGCAGCCGATCTGATCACAGAAGAGCAGCTGGCGTTGTTTGCAACGATGAGAAAAGGTCTGATCCAGTTAGAGATCGGAGTGCAGTCTACCAATGAAGATACAATTTGTGAGATTCGGAGAAAAATGGATTTTTCTAAAGTAGCCAATCTGGTGACACGGATCAAAAACATGGAAAATATTCATCAGCATCTAGACTTGATCGCAGGGCTTCCGAATGAAGATTATGAAAGCTTTGGCCGATCTTTTGATGATGTATTTGCACTTCGTCCGGAACAGCTTCAGCTGGGATTTTTAAAAGTGCTGAAAGGTTCTTACATGTATGAGAACAGAGAGGCCTATGGCCTGGTGTACCGCAGTGATCCGCCTTATGAAGTGCTTTCCACAAACTGGATTTCCTATGACGAAATGATTCGCTTAAAAGGGATTGAACAGATGGTTGAGCTATATTATAATAGTCACCAATATGACAAAACTTTAGAAGCCGTATTCGAGGGAGAAGACAGTGCCTTTGGATTTTTTGAAAGTCTGGCAGATGATTACCGAAAAAAAGGATATCATCTTGTGAATCATTCCAGAAAAGAAAAATATTATATTTTAAAGGACTTTTTAGACAGAAGGCATCCGGAAAAGAGTGAAGATTACTGGGAGTTATTAAAATCGGAATTTAATTCCAGAGAAGTAAGAAAGATCAAATAGATCAGAGGAGGAACGATGATGAATTTTAACAATCCAAAAACGAAACGTACAGTAGCCGGCGTGATTGCTGTGCTTTTGATTCTTTGTATGCTGGTGCCGATGTTATCTTACGCATTATAAGAAGGACGGATGTTCCGTTTCGTTGAATAATTTACGGATTTGTGATAAAATCAGCAATTAAAGTAAGAAGGATGCAGGGCATTTTGAGGAGGTTTTATGATGAAAAATAAACGATTAGCAGGCCTCATGCTTTCACTTGTGACAGTGATGCTTTTTTCGGGAACGACTGCTTATGCGAAGACAACGAGCAATGAGATTGCCATGGGTGTTTTTGTGGGAGATGTGGATGTCTCCGGCATGACAAAAAAAGAAGCAGAAGATGCAGTAGATCAATATATTTCAGAAAAGGCAGAGGAAACGATCACGCTGACCATTGAAGAGAATGAAATGGAAGTTTCCAGAGGAGATCTGGGAATTGCATGGAGCAACCGTGATGTGATCGAAGAAGCCTGTGACCTCGGAAAAGCCGGGAATGTGATCAAGCGTTATAAGGCAATGAAAGATCTGGAATTCAATAATAAGGTCTTTGATATGACTTATACGGCAGATGCAGAAATGATCAAAACGGTAGTAGAAGAAAAATGCACCAAATATAATAAAAAAGCGACTAATATGGGATTGAAAAAGACAGAATCCGGTTTTCAGGTCATTCAGGGAGAACAGGGTGTAGTCATCAATGAATCCGCAGCAGAAGAAATGATCCTGAATTACATTCAGAAAGAATTTGATGGAATGACTGCCCGCATTGCGCTTCCTACAGAAATTTCCGAACCGATCGGAAGTGCAGAGGAACTGGCAAAAGTCAAAGACCTTCTGGGCAGTTTTCAGACTTCCTATAAAAGTTCCAATTCCCAGCGTTCCCAGAACATTGCCACCGGAGTAGGACATATTGACGGAACGGTGCTGTATCCGGGAGAAACTTTTTCTACTTATGAATATGTCAATCCATTTACGGTAGAAAACGGTTATGCAATGGCAGGTTCTTATCTGAACGGGAAAGTGGTAGACAGCCTTGGCGGAGGAATCTGTCAGGTATCTTCGACACTGTATAATACCGTACTTCAGGCGGAACTGGAAGTGGTAGAAAGATCCCCGCATTCCATGCAGGTATCGTATGTACAGCCTTCGGCAGATGCAGCCATTGCAGGAACCTATAAAGATTTCAAATTTAAAAATGATACCGATGCACCGATCTATATTGAAGGATATACAACATCAGATAAACAGGTAGTGTTTAAGATTTACGGTCAAGAAACCCGTCCGGCCAACCGAACGATCAAATACACGAATAAAGTACTGGAAAATACACCGGCTGTAACAGAATTGATTGCAGACGGAGCACAGGGAATCGGTTATCGTGTTGTTGAAAGCGGACATAACGGCTGCAAAGCAGAGCTTTATAAAGAAGTATATATTGATGGGGTTCTGCAGAGTAGTGAAAAGGTAAATAAAAGTAATTATTCTGTTTCCAACAGAAAAGTATATTATGGAATTAATGGAGATCCTTTCGTATCCGCTCAGCTGCAGCAGTGTATTGCAGCCGGAGATGAGGCGGGAGCCAACGCATTGCTTGGTATTTGATTTCGGTAAAATAAAGGAGAATTTATGAAAGTTGGTAAGATTTCAGAAGCTGCGCTGTCGCGGTCTGTATTCAAACAACTGAATCAAAAAAGAGAAGAAATCCTGTTTGGAGGAGCAATCGGGGAGGATTGTGCAGCAATGAAGCTGTCCGAGGAAGAAATCAGTGTCTTTTCTTCCAATCCGGTGATCGGTTCCGGAAAAGTCTTCGGTTCTCTGGCGGTCTGTTCCGCGGTGAATAATCTTTCCGCTTCAGGCGCAGAACCGATCGGGGTGATGATCACGGCACTTTTGCCGGAAGAGTTTAAAGAAAGCCGTTTGAAAGAGCTTTCGGAACAGATTGATGAAGTGTGTGAAGCCCACCGGATTCAGGTGATCGGCGGTCATACAGAAGTTACTGCAGCGGTAAGCGAACCGGTCTTTTCCGTTACTGCAGTTGGAAAAGCAAAAGAAAAGAACCTGCTTCGTGCATCTTATGCAAAACCGGATCAGGATATCGTTATGAGCAAATGGATCGGCATGGAAGGATCTGTGGCAATCGTGGCAGCAAAAGAAAAGGAGCTTTTGGAACGGTTTCCGAAAGCAATGATTGAAAATCTGAAGAAACTGCTGCCAAACTGCTGTACAGCCCGTGAGGCTGCACTGGCCGTTAAGTCTGGCGTGAGTGCAATGCATGACGTTTCATCGGGAGGAATTTACGGTGCTCTCTATGAATTGTCAGAAGCGGCTGGCGTCGGACTGGAAATCGATTTGCGGGCGATTCCGATCAAGCAGGAAACAGTGGAAATCTGTGAATACTTAGGATTAAATCCATATTACTTAAAATCCGGAGGAAGCATGCTGATGGTGTGTGACCATGGACAGGAGCTGGTACGAATTCTGGAAAAAGAAGGAATTTCGGCGGCAGTCATTGGAAGAACCACTTCGGAACATGCGAAAGCAGTGATAAACGAAGGAGAAGTTTCCTATCTGGAACGTCCAAAAGCAGATGAACTGCTAAAAGTATGACAAGTAAGTAAAGGAGTAGATAGAAATGAGAGAAAAGATTTTAACCTATATTGAAAAAAACAGCCGTGTAAATTTAAAGGATCTGGCGATCCTTCTTGGAACTGATGAAGTGATGGTAGCAAACGAGATCGCAGAAATGGAAAAAGAACATATTATCTGCGGTTATCATACACTCATTGACTGGGATAAGACGGGAGAAGAAAAGGTTACAGCTCTCATCGAAGTGAAGGTTACTCCACAGAGAGGACAGGGATTTGATAAGATTGCAGAGAGACTTTACAACTATCCGGAAGTAGACTGTGTTTATCTGGTATCCGGCGGATATGACTTTATGGTTATGATCGAAGGAAAGACCATGAGAAGTGTAGCTCAGTTTGTATCGGATAAACTTTCTCCGCAGGAATGTGTGTTAAGCACAGCAACCCATTTTATTTTGAAAAAATATAAAGATCACGGTACTGTGATGGTTCACAGCACTCAGGATGAAAGACAGCTGGTGACATTATGAGAAACCCATTATCACAGACCATCGTAAATATTAAGCCTTCGGGCATTCGAAAATTTTTTGACATTGTCAGCGAGATGAAAGATGCCATTTCCTTAGGGGTTGGTGAACCGGATTTTGACACTCCGTGGCATGTCAGAGATGAAGGAATCTATTCACTGGAAAAAGGTCGTACTTTTTATACCTCAAATTCCGGTCTGAATGAATTAAAAGAAGAGATCAGTAATTATCTGGATCGACGCTGTCATGTCTCTTATAATCCGAAAAACGAGATCATCGTTACCGTAGGGGGCAGTGAAGGCATCGACATTGCTATGAGAGCAATGCTGGATCCGGGGGATGAAGTGCTCATTCCGCAGCCAAGCTATGTATCTTATGAACCTTGCTGTATTTTGGCAGGCGGAAAACCGGTAATCATTGAATTGAAGGCAGAAAATGAGTTCCGTCTGACCAAACAGGAGCTTTTGGATGCGATCACAGAGAAAACGAAGCTGCTGGTACTTCCGTTCCCGAACAATCCAACCGGAGCGATCATGGAAAAAGAAGATCTGGAAGCCATCGCAGAAGTTGTGATCGAAAAAGATATTTTTGTACTGAGTGATGAAATCTATTCAGAACTTTCCTATAAGGGAGATCATGTATCGATTACCAGTCTTCCGGGCATGAAAGAACGGACGATCCTGATCAACGGATTTTCCAAAGCATATGCAATGACCGGATGGAGACTGGGCTATGCCTGCGGACCGAAAGAGATCATTACACAGATGTTAAAGATCCATCAGTTTGCCATCATGTGTGCACCGACCACAAGCCAGTATGCAGCAGTGGAAGCGATGAGAAATGGCGATGAGGATGTGGCACAGATGAGAGAAGCATATAATCAGAGAAGAAGATATCTGATGCATGCTTTTAAAGAAATGGGACTGGAATGTTTTGAACCGTTTGGTGCATTTTATGTATTTCCTTGCATTAAGGAATTTGGAATGACCAGTGAAGAATTTGCCACCAGATTTCTGGAAGAAGAAAAGGTAGCAGTGGTACCGGGAACCGCATTTGGAGACTGCGGAGAAGGATATCTTCGTATTTCTTATGCGTATTCTCTGGAAAATCTGAAGATCGCATTAGGCCGTATGGCTAATTTTGTGGAACGTTTACGTCAGGAGCAGAAAAAATAATGGCACTTAATATTGTACTTTTTGAGCCGGAAATTCCGGCAAATACAGGGAATATCGGAAGGACTTGTGTGGCAACAGGCACACGCCTTCATCTGATCGAACCGCTTGGATTCCATCTGGGCGAGAAAGATATTAAAAGGGCAGGACTGGATTACTGGGATCAGTTAGACGTGACCAGATATATTAATTTTCAGGATTTTCTGGAAAAAAATCCGGGAGCCAAGATTTATATGGCAACAACCAAAGCACCGAATGTGTATACGGAAGTTTCTTATGAACCGGACTGTTATATTATGTTTGGAAAAGAAAGTGCAGGAATTCCGGAAGAAATCCTGCTGGAAAATAAAGAAACCTGTATCCGTATTCCGATGATCGGAGATATTCGCTCCCTGAATTTATCGAATTCGGTAGCGATCGTTCTTTATGAAGCTCTTCGTCAGAATCATTTTGATCATATGAGACTGGAAGGGCATCTGACCAAATATGACTGGTAGTTCGTTGCCAAAATGCAGCACGGAAAGAGGCTTATGAAAAGAAAATTGTTGAAAATCTTACTCTGTTTCACAGTTTGCAGCTCCATGATCATGGGGCTCTTTTCTCGTTCTTACTTTGAAACTTATGCGGTTAGTGAAGAGACACAGAAAAAGATCGATGAAGCAGAGGAAGAAAAAGAACAGCTGGAAAATGAGCTGGAAGAACAGGAACAGAAAAAAGAGCATCTGGAAGACAGTAAAAAGAGTGAAGAAGAAAAGCTGAAAAGTTTAAAACAGCAGTATCGCGCATTGAGCAGTGATCTGGAAGCCTTGGATCAGGAAAGAACAAAGAAAGAAACTGAAATTTTAGTAAAAGAAGCGGAGCTTCGGCAGTCGGTCCGACAGCAGGAGGAGCAGTATGAAAATATGAAACTGCGGATTCGCTATCTGTATGAAACGCCGGAAGAATCGCTGTTTGCCATGCTGTTAAAAGATTTTGACATTGGCAGGATCTTAAACCGGATTGACAATACCATCAGAATTCAGAGATATGACCGGGAACAGCTGGAAGAGTATGAAACGAATACAAAAGAGATCGAAGAACAGAAACAGTATCTGGAAACAGCAAAGGAAGAACTGGAAACTTTGATCGGAAAAACGGAAGAAAAACAGGCGCAGGTTTCTGATCTTCAAAAGCAGGCCGGAGAAAGCATTGAGCAATATCTGCAGCAGATTGCGGATACCGAAGAACAGATTGACGACACGGAAGATGCGTTAGAAGCCAAATCCGAAGCACTTCAGAAATTATATGAACAGGCACAGGAAGAAGAAGCGGCAGAACAGCGTCGTCAGGCGGAAGAAGCAGCGAAAAAATTACAGGAAGCCATTGCCAATGGTTTGATCAAGCCGGAAGATTCGGGGATCGTTTACGGAGAGCTGAATCTGACACAGACAGAGCTGGATATGCTGACAGCCATGATCTACTGTGAATCCAGAGGAGAATCTTATGAAGGGCAGCTGGCTGTGGGATATGTGATTACCAACCGGATCCGAAGTACCAAATTTCCAAATGATCTGGAAAGTGTGCTTCGTCAGAACAAACAGTTTGAACCGGCAGGAAGCGGTCGTTTTGATATCGTGCTGACTGCATACTGGCAGCAGATTCCTGGGATCATCGGACAGAGTGAATGGGATTCCTGCCGAAAAGCAGCATTGGAATGTGTCAATGGAGAGAGTAATGTAGGAGAATGTCTGTTTTTCAGAACCCATGCACCGGTACCGCAGCTGGCTGAGAATCTGGAATCTGCAGGAGTGCCGTACTGGATCATCGGAAATCATATTTTTTATTATTCCTGGGTAAATTATTAAAAACCGCGAGGGAAAAATACGTACTGTAAAAAGGACTTTTTTGCAGTGCGTATGTTAATCGCGGTGGAATCGTAAAATGAACAAAAAATCACTTGACATTTTTGAAAAAGAGCGTTATCATAATAATCGCTTTGTAGCGATGCGTGGCTCAGCTTGGTAGAGCGCTGCGTTCGGGACGCAGAGGTCGCAGGTTCGAATCCTGTCGCATCGATTCTTGGCAGGGGCGCCGTCAACTCTTGAGAAATCGGAGTTGTCGGTCTTTTTTTGTTTTAGAGAGAAAATTTTCATTGATATTGTAGAGAAATAATGTTTGTAAAAATATCAGTAATTAATTGACATAAGATTTGGGATTTAATATTCTTAAAGCTAGTAAATATTATTAAAAAGAACGTGTTTGATATGTATATTACAGCATTTGAAACTAAAAGAATCGAGGATTGAAAGTATGTCAGGAGAACAGAAAACAACCATAGAAATAGCGAATGAAATTGATAAAGCGACTTCGTGGAATGAACTTCAAAATGTTTTAAAAGAAAATAAAATTGGAAGACGTACTTTGGGTGATTTTGTTAGTGAACTTTGCGATAAATATGAAATAACTTGGGGTCGGTTACAAGTGAATACTCCGATTTCAAAAGCACATTTTTATGGAATATTAAATGGTAAGAAAAAAGCAAGTAAGGCAACCGTTTTGATGTTAGGGCTTAATTTAGGAGTGAGTATTGAAGAATTGAATGAAATGCTTAAATTGGCAGGACATAAAGAACTGTATCCGAAAAATATAGAGGATGCAATCATATTATTTGGATTAAAAAATAAGTATACTATTTACGAAATCGATGAAGAGTTAAAAAGACGTGGATCAAAACTAACATTGATTGATAAGGAATAATAGTGATGTCAAATTTTCAATACGATTTTTTTATGTCTCAGATTGAATTTATTCGAGATATAAAAGAAAATGAAAAGATTAAAATTAGTTTAGTAATGTATGAAGGTGTTCGGGGACCTTGTATATTTAAAGTTTGCAAAAATCGTGATCTTTCAGATGTTTGTGAAGGATTGAAAACGATTCGGCATCCCAATGTTGCAATTGTATATGACTATTTATATGCAGATAACAATACGTATATTATTGAAGAATATATTGAAGGATTAACAATTAAAGAGCTGATTGTACAAAATGGATGTTTTTCTGAAAAAGAAACTGTTCGTATCATGTGTCAAATATGTGATGGTTTAGAGGTTCTTCATCGAAGGAAATCTCCAATCGTGCATAATGATATTAATCCATCTAATATTATCATTCGTAATGATAATATTGTAAAAATATTTGATTTTGACATTTCTCGTACCTATAAGGAAGGGGTATCAAAAAATACCCTGTTATTTGGAACGGAAGAATATGCGGCTCCGGAACATTATGGATACAAGCAGTCTGAACCTAGAACGGATATTTATTCTTTGGGCGTTACCATGCATGAGATGCTGACTGGAGAACAATTAGATTGCCAGCATAAGATTATTTATAAGGGAAAGCTTAGAAAAATCATAAAAAAATGTACAGAAGTTGATTTGAAAAATAGATTTTCTTCGGTGGCAGATTTGAAAAAAGCACTTAAAAAGAATCTTGCAAGCAGATTCAAAAAAGTTCTTGTTAGTGTAACTGTTCTTTGGTTTTTATTGCTCATAGTCGGTCTTCTGTCTGTGATTGTGGAGTTGGAAAATGAAAAACAGCAAACAGGTGAAGTCAACACTGTGCAGCAATCGGAAAATGTGCTTTCTGCAAAAAACAATTTGGAAGAAAAAGATAATCAAAATTCATTGATTGAAGAATCAAAGAAAGAAAAAATTAGCAGTGCGAGGGAAGAAAATACAAATGTATCATTAAAAATGACAACCATCGCTGAAATATCAGGAGCGCTTGAATCGATGGCTGTATTAGATGATGGTACGATGGTATATTTGGAAAATTATGAAAATCATTGTTATCTTAAGGATTCTTTGGGACAAGAACAGGTGCTTGGTGGTTCGTGGAGTTTTGGACGAAGTATCTTAGGGTACAATAGATATCAGGATATGCTGTATCTTTTTACTGTGAACAGTGGATTTATAGAGATATATTTGATAGATGAAGAGTTGAGTTACGAGCAGCTTCCATCGATTCAATATACTTATAATGGAACTGAGGATGTACGAAATAATCTTGGACTTCGAAGTGTACAATTTTATTCGGATGGTGTTGTAAAGATAGCACCTTATGTACCGTTAATTGATACAAATACTTGGATGGTAGTTGGTGATTCGGAAGAATACGATGCCATTATCAATGATTTTGAATATAGTATTTGCCTTGATCCATCAGCAGAGCAATATAGGGATATCCAAAAAGTAGACAGTTCGGGCGAGATAGTTCAAGAATTGCAAATTCCGGAGAATATTGAAACTCAGGATTTGAGAGAAATACCTGTATATCAAAATGACAGAATGTTTTATTTTATGGGTACCTGTGATGGAAAACAAAATGTTTATGGGTTTGATGGTCAACGGATATCAATGATTACCTGTCTTGATGATTATAAATATTATTTTCAGGTTGAAATTGGGGATTGGTGTGTAGCAGAGAAAAAACTTTGGATTTATGATTTAGCTACTTATACAATTAAAGAATTTTCATTAAAATAAATCACTTTAATGGATGGATAAAAATAGGGATGAATTCGATTATGAATTCATCCCTATTTTTGTTGTGAAGAGTTTTGAAAGCAGGAAACTAGATGGGGAATATAGGGATAAAATTGCAGATAGAATTATTAAGTGGGTTTTAAAAAGTCTACTGAGAGAAGAATTTTTTAATGATTGTTTATGACATAATTGCATCATACCAAATGACAAGGAGGAAAGAAAATGGAATTTGAAATTACTCAAAATCTTATTATTGATGAAATGGAAATTGCAGAACAAAGAATGAAAGGATATCTTCAGCAACTAGAAACGGTTGATTTTGATGAAATAAAAAGCTTTGTTTGTTCCAATGAAGGTACTGTTTCTTATTTGGATGAGAATCTTAAAATTAGCAGTGCAGATTCAAAAAATGTGAAATATGCATGGGTAGACTGTGGATATGGTTCTGAAGAAAAGCCTGTATTTTTTTCACTTGTAAAATACGATGATATCTTCAGTGGGCATTATGTTGGAACGGCAGATTTCCTGGCAGGTGCAATTTCTGAAAACTTTGGAAAAGATAAATATGCGATGAAGAAAAATGTCGGACGCTTTCAAAAAAAGTACATTGATAAAAGCAAAAAGTACAATAGAAATCGTATTGGAAGTGAGGAAAATTTACTGAAAAATAGAAATGGAGTTTTCGATGTTGAGATTTTGAACGAGCAAAATACTAAAGAGGGTTTATCTGCAGCAAATCAACCTGTAATAAAAGAATCATCAGAAGATGCCCCACAAAATTTAACTTCTGTAACGCAGAAAATTTATGATAATTTGTTGGTTTCTAATTGGCAGAGTATCGGCGGATTGGATCGCTACATAAAAATTATTGGAATGCGGATTGGTCAGCTTGTCGAAAAAGATAAACAAGATTTTTTTGTCAAAAACAAGATTCGTTCCGTGATTGTAAACAGCGGATTAATGGATTCATATGGCAATGATTATTTACTTCTTTATAAATATCATGTAAAAGAGAAAGGCTATGTAGTGGATGACATTATATTCAGTAAACAAGATTATATTGATCAGGGATTTTCGAAAATGGATATAAAGAAAAAAATCAAACCGATTAGTTTCAGGGAAGATGATGAAACGAGTTTTGAAGCAGAATCCTTAGAAGAGTTTGATTTTACGCCTCGGACACTCGAGCATATAATCGAAACAAACCGTGATCGTTTTCCGGAATCGATTCAAAAAGAATCGCCGGATCAATTGTTTTCATATTTGAAACGAGGGTTAGAAAGAGGTCTGGAATTGCAGAGGAGAGATTCGTCTTTTGTGAAGGCAAGTTATTCTGCAAAAGAGAAAAAAATTTCTTGGTTTATGCCTTTATATATAAACAATAAAATTAATCAGAAACCAGAAATGGTTCTTGTGATTCGGAAAGTAAGGGAATTTTATGAAATAAAGACAGTACTTACATATGATGATTCTGAGACGAAAGACAAAATTACAGCCATGTATCTTTATCGAAATGTGTGGTAGATTACAGCGGCAATGTAATGCTTAAGAGTACACTGACTGCATCGAAAACCAAATTATAATTTTTAAGGAGAATTTGAAATGGAGAAAAGAGCATTAAAAAAATACATAAAAAAACTGATTCATAAACATATCCCCGGTTATTTTATGAATCCTGGGAATCTTGAAAAAGTTATAGAGTGTATTTGTGAAACTTCAGATATGAATAGAAGAGAAGTTTTAATGCTGGCTTACTCTATTGGTGCAGATGTGGATGAAACAAATACATTGTTGAAAATAAATGGTTATGCAACGTTATATGTAAAAAAATATGAAGATGCAGTTTGGAGATATTTTTTGAATTCAAATACAGATCTTACAGAAATTATGGAAAAGGTATTTGAATAAAAACAGCAGGATTTTTGCTTGGTTCCCTCGTGAGAAAAATATGATTTAAATCATAAAAAGTCTACTAATAGATTACCGCGAAGTCAATGAATCTACGGTATGATTACACTATCAAGAACGGAAAGGAGAACGCAAATGGAACCTACAGGATACGACAGATGGGAAGAAAACGAATCTGATGGAAGAATTTTCTACGGTTATGATGACGAAGAAACTGGCACTACAGATTGGTATACTGAAGATGGAGAATTAGATTGTACTACAGAAACTCCAGCAGATGAAGACTGGTAAACAGTTAAGATCAGAGTCTCTTAAATAAAGAGACTCTGAAGAAACAAAAGATTTTAATTTTCTTACAATGATAAGAAATGTCTGTATGAAAAGATACAAGATTTAGGATAAGGAATGTTTGGAAATATGTATGAATCGGATTGCAAGAAAATATCAACCAATAAAAGTAGGCGGGTATTAGAAATTTATGCGAAACTTTTAGGGGGTAAAACAGTAAATAAGCAGGAATTGTCGGTGGAATATAATGTAAATGAACGGACAATTCAAAGAGATTTTGAAGCCATACGAGATTTTCTCGATAGAAAAACAATGGAAACAGGGATGATCAATTATCTCATCTATGACAGAGACAGCAATGGGTACCACTTAGAGTGACAAAAAAATAAATAACAAAGGAGATAAAAAGAAAATGGATGAATTTATTGAAAAAATTGCAGCGTTGGGAGTACCGGGATTGATTTTGGTTGTTGCAATTGATGCAACAGGATTGGCTGGTGGTGCAGCTATTACAGCAGCACTTGCGGCAATTGGTCCGGGGGGGATGATTTTTGGCATTGCAACGTTAGGAGTGATTGGAGTGATTGCAGAAGCGTTAACTGAATGGGGAGTCGATGCTGTTTTTAGTGCAATTGTTCAGGAGTTATATGAAAGTGGTGAAAACAGGGCGTCTATTTTGAAAAAGATAGAAAGATATCCAATTTCAAAGAAACTTAAATCAAAACTTCGTGAAAAGTTAAGATAATAAAAATGTATATAAAGGAGTGTAAAAATGGGAACAAGATTAAATTATGCAAAAGAAACAAGAGGAAAATACGAATGTGCCAAGGAACGATATCGTGAATTTTGTCTGGTAAAAAATCGAGCAGATGAAAGTATTGAGGCGTATTTTGAGACTGAAAAAAAGAATACTTTAGAAGCTATTTATGATGCAAAATCTTCATTGGAGAACGCATTGAAAATGTTAGAAAAAGATTCTGGCATGCGTAAAGAATATGAAGAAATGCTTGAAGATATGGAGAAGAAGAATAAAGAAATGGATGCAATTGTTTTCGGTGAAAGCAGTTTGTGAAAAATAGAAATATCAAACAGGCAAAGGTAAAATTTGATACATATTATTCCGGGGCAGGTAGTTATGATACTATCTGCCCTGTTTTGAACTTCAAAGTATCATCTCAAGAAAATGTCAAAATGATTGATATTATGCTCCTAAATAGTGTATGCTTTAAACAAGCATTTTTGAAAATGAAAGCATAGTTATAGGAGGATGGTATGAGTACATATTTGTTAATAAAACAGGGGAATATTCACAATGCGATTCAGGAAGAACCGTTTGTGGCAGATATTTTAGTAGAAGACGGCAAAATTAAAAAAATTGCCCCGATGCTGGATGAGAGTATCGTGAAAGAGGCAGAAGTCATCGATGCAGCGGGAATGGACATTTATCCGGGATTTGTGGAGGCACATTGTCATCTTGGACTGGATGGGTATGCTGTTGGATTTGAGGGGAAAGATTATAATGAATTAAATGATCCGATCACTCCCCAGCTTTCCGCAATCGATGGAATCAATCCGCAGGATGAAACATTTCGGATGGCGCGTGAAGGCGGTGTAACCTGTGTGGCTACGGGTCCAGGAAGCTCAAATATCATTGGAGGAACCTTCTGCGTGATCAAGACCTGCGGAAAACGCGTGGATGATATGGTTGTGAAGGAAAAGTCAGCAATGAAAATTGCTTTTGGAGAGAATCCGAAACGCTGTTATAAGGATAAGTCCGTGCATTCCCGTATGACGGTAGCTGCAAAACTTCGTGATATGCTTACAAAAGCAAAAATTTATGCAAAGAAATGTGAATGTGCCGGCTGTGCAGAGGGAATTGCTTCTGTCAATCTGGCGGAGCTTGACGAAGAACTGCTGAAAAAACTGCCGGCATATGATGAAAAGCTGGAAGCATTGATTCCGGTGATCCGCAAGGAAATTCCTTTGAAAGCACATGCCCATCGTGCAGATGATATTTATACAGCGATCCGTATTGCCAAAGAATTTGATCTTGATCTGCGCATTGACCATACAACCGATGGCGCATTGATCGCAGATGATTTGGCAAAAGAAGGATTTCCGGTAGCAGTAGGTCCGTCATTAGGTCATGCGACGAAATATGAACTTAAAAATAAAGGATTTGAAACACCGGGAATTTTAGCAGATGCAGGCTGTCAGGTATCGATTATTACGGATTCTCCGGTGATTGAACAGCGTCATCTGGCACTTTGTGCAGGATTGGCAGTCCGCAATGGAATGAAAGAATTTGATGCTTTAAAGGCGATCACGATCAATGCGGCAAAGCATATCGGAGCTGCAGAACGTGTGGGCAGCATTGAAGAAGGTAAAGATGCTGACTTTATATTGATGAAGGGAACGCCATTTGCAGTAGATTCTCAAATTATGTATACAATGATTGATGGAACGGTGGTTTATCAGGGGTAGAAATTTTATTTTAGAATGAAATTTCTGTATAGTTTTTGGTTCAGAGGTTCATACTATCAATGCAGTTTACAGAATCGGATCCCGCAAATGATCCTCCCTCACCTACATTGGCAGGATCGGATTCGGTAAGGCAGCAGGCTGAACCATGCTGTTTGGCCAAAACTACGTCCCCCCCCCCGAAACGTAGTCCCTCAAAAATGAGGTATTTCCATGAAAGGAAGTGCCTCTTTTTTTGTTCCCTGGAAAGTTTCCTGTTTTATAATTGAGTAGTAAAAATGCACAAAAAAACAATTAAAATATTGAAAAAATATACAAAATTAATAAAATCACCTATGCAAAAAAACAGAGCAATGTTACAATGAGAACGATTAATTTTTGTAAAGGAGGATGCAAAAATGAAGAAAAGAGCACTGTCGATGTTCTTATCAGCACTCATGGTAGCGGGACTTCTCTCGCCAATGGGTACCATCGAATCTTTTGCAGCAACTTCATCGGAGGGATTGGTTGCAGCGGAAGAAGTAAAAGCAGATGTTGATAAGGTCAAATTTACTCACAAAGAGTGGACAGGAACCGACTACACAGATGTAGACGGCAATGAAGTAACAGGGGAAGATGTATTTGGAATTGAGCGGGAAGATGCATCGGTACCAAGAATTCCATATCAGGATGCTGCATCAGCAGTAGGCGGCGTATGGGATTACAATGCAAGGGAAAAATCCGAGTATTTCGACCTTTTAACGGGGGAAGATGAAGCTTGGGAACTGACTGTTGTACAGAATCAGTCAGAGGCAGAAAAATTCATGGGAGAAGATGGATTTATGACATCTGCTTTTGCGAAGGATTCTGCAGATGGATGGAAAGATGTAACACTTCCTATGAGCTGGACAAGAGAAGGTCAGGATTTTGATTTTTCGATCTATACAAATGTTCAGATGCCATGGCAGTCAAAGTATGATTCCTATGTTGCAGCACCGGAAGCACCGGTAAATTATAATCCGGTTGGTTTATATCGAAAAACATTTACCGTATCGGATGAAATGAGAGTGGACAACCGCAGAATCTATCTCAGTTTTCAGGGCGTAGAATCTGCATATTATGTTTATGTGAATGGGAAGGAAGTAGGATACAGTGAAGATTCCTACAGCCCGCATCGTTTTGATATCACAGATTATCTGACAGAAGGGGAAAACCTGCTGGCAGTCAAAGTACATAAATTCTGTGATGGAACATGGTTTGAAAATCAGGATATGATCTATGACGGCGGTATTTTCAGAGATGTTTATCTCACCAGCGAACCGCTTGTAAAAATTGAAGATTATGTAGTAACGACAGATCTGGATGAAGATTATAAAGATGCGGTGTTATCTGTCAGTGCAGATGTAAGAAATATGTCTTCTAAAGCACAGAGCGGATGGACCATTGATGTGCAGGCTTATGATGAAGCAGGCAAAGATATTTTAAACGGTGCATCGATTCCGGTAAGTGAAGTTGCATCCACAGAAACAGGTACATTTGCTGCAGAGTTCCAGGTAGAGAATCCAAAACTCTGGTCTGCAGAAAAGCCAAATCTGTATGCATTGGTTCTGACGTTAAAAGATGGAAACGGCAATGTAGTAGAAAATCTTTCTACACAGCTTGGATTCCGTGAAATCGAGTTTACACGAACTGAAGTAGATGCAAACTGCAATGTTACAACAACTTCCTGGGAAACAGTCAAGATCAATGGGGAACGTCTTCTCTTAAAAGGTGCGAACAGACATGATACAGATCCGATCTATGGAAAAGCAGTTCCGCAGGAAACGATCTTTGAAGACGTAAAATTAATGAAGCAGTACAATTTAAATGCAATTCGTACTTCTCATTACAGCAATGATGAATATCTCTATTGGCTGTGCAACAAATACGGCATTTATATGATGGGCGAAACCAACATGGAATGTCATGCACTGATGAATGATGAGGCAAGTCGTGCCCTGTTCTATGAACTGGGTATGGATCGTACGGAAACAACCTTTAAGAGATTAAGAAATAATCCTGCTATCGTTATGTGGTCCATCGGTAACGAAATGGCTTACGCATACAATGGAGGAAATTCTAACGGCCTGTTCCGTGATATGATCTGGTATTTCAAGAATCATGATGCTACCAGACCGGTACACAGTGAAGGTCAGTATGCAAGTCTGGGCGTAGATATGGCAAGTAATATGTATCCGTCCGTAGATGCGATCAAGGGAAGAGCCGGAGAAGGCAAGATTCCGTATATCATGTGTGAATATGCACATGCAATGGGTAACTCTGTCGGAAACCTGAAAGAATACTGGGATGCTGTCAGAAGTGCTGACAATATGCTCGGTGGATTTATCTGGGACTGGGTAGACCAGGCGAGAGCGATCGATCTGGAAGATCTGGGTGTGGAATATTCGATTACAGATAAAACAGGTGTTAAGGGAGAATTGATCGGTAATGATTCTGACTGGAACAAAGAAGCCGGAGAAGGCAGCTTAAACGGCGGTGTTTCATTCAGCGGTTATACATTATTCTCTAACACAAAATACAATACTGCGTTATCAGGTTCCGGAAAATCATTTACCTTTGAAGTGGTTGTAAAACCTGCATCGGAATCACAGAACAGTGTACTTCTTGCAAAAGGAGATACACAGGTTGCACTGAAAACAAGGAGCAATGGTTCCGGTTTGGAATTTTTCGTTTATTACGACAACAGCTGGAATGCAGTAAACTGCGCTTTCCCGGCAGGATGGGCAGGAAACTGGCACCAGGTAGTCGGTGTTTATGATCGCGGTAAAATGACCATTTATGTAGATGGAGAACAGCTCGCAACCAATACAGTAGCAGACAACATTGCTGCCAGCTCCTATAAACTGGGTGTTGGTTATGATCAGCAGAATGGCAGAAAAGTAGACGGCGAGATTTCTATCGCAAGAATCTATACCAAAGCGTTAACATTAGAAGAAATCAAGAAACAGAATTCCACAACTCCGGCGATCCAGGCGGATGATGAAAGCGTTCTTTTATGGCTGGATTATTCCGTAGAACCGGGAGAGGCAGAATTAAGAGGCTGGGACTATTATGCAGAAGATTATGCACACCAGAATCTCTATGAAAAAGAAATGGAAGGCAAATTCTTCGGTTATGGCGGTGACTGGGGAGACAGACCGAATGACAATAGTTTCTGTCAGAATGGTTTAGTCAGTGCAGACAGAAATCCACAGCCGGAACTTTATGAAGTAAAATATCAGTATCAGAATCTCTGGTTCAGTGCAGATGTTTCTGATCTGGATGCAAGAAAAGTAAATGTTTATAATGAAAATAACTTTACAAATCTGAGCGAATACGTTCTTACATGGGAACTTTTGGAAAATGGTATCGTAATCGAAAATGGTACGATTGAAGAAACAGACGTAGCACCTCAGACTAGTGGTACGGTAAGTGTTCCGTTTACAATGCCTGAAAATCCGGCAGCAGGAAACGAATATTATCTGAATATTTCAGCAGCGCTGAAAGAAACCACAGACTGGGCACAGGCAGGTCATGAACTTTCCTGGTCACAGATTTCTGTTCCTGTAGAAGTAGCACAGGCAGCACGTGTGATCAGTGATAAAGAAGTGACTGTGAAAGAAACTGAAACAGCTTATGAAGTTGCAGGAGAAAACTTCAGTTTCCAGATCAGAAAAGCGGACGGCATCATGGAAAACTATCAGTATGATGGCGAACTTCTGGTAGAAGAAGGACCGGCACCAAACTTCTGGAGAGGTACCGTTGAAAATGACAAGACTGCATTTGACGGCACTTGGGAAAATACAGAAAAGAATATTCAGGTGGAAAGTATTGCAGTGGCAAAAGAAGACGGTCTGCAGGTGATCACAGCCAATCTGGTATTCCCGGACGCAAAAAATACAAAAGAAACCATCGTTTATACGATTAACGGAACCGGTCAGGTATCTGTAGACATGACCGTAGATGCTACAAAGAGCGGTATGGGAAGTTTCTTAAGAGTTGGTTCTCTTTCTACTCTCCCGGCAGGCTTTGAAAATGTAACATGGTATGGTAATGGACCGGTAGAAACATTTAACGACAGAAAGACAAATGCAAGACAGGGCGTGTATGAAAATACAGTTAATGAATTCTTCTATCCGTATGAAAAAGTAGATGATGCAGGTACATTGACCGATGTTGTATGGATGAAAGTTCAGAAAGATGGACTGAAAAATGCATTGCTCGTAGTTGCAGAAGATTATGTAGAAGCAAGCACACTGCATTTTACACCGGATGATATCAATGCAGTAACACATGTATATGAATTAGAGCCGAGAAAAGAAACAATCTTAAGCGTGAATTATGGTTCCCTTGGTACCGGCGGTGCAACTTGCGGTCCTGGACCTCTGAGCCAGTATCAGCTTCCGTCTTCTAAAGTTTATAACTGGGCATTTACATTTATGCCGGTAGCAGCAGATGCGGACGCAGCAGCAGTATATGAAGCAACAAAAGGCTATCATACCGTAGCATCGTTCTCCAGAGAAATGTATGACAAAGAAAAAGCTGCAGAATTAATAGAAAGAATCGATGGTTTTGTAGTGTATGCATACAGCCAGTTAGAAGCTGCGCGGGATATTGTTGATGATCTGAGTGCAATGACAGAAGCACAGGCTGCATTAGTAGGCACAGAACGTGCAGAACTTGCAAAGAAAAATCTGGAAGCGGTAAAAGCATTAGAAAAGAAAGATACTTATATCTTAGATTCCAGCAAAAATGCGATTGAGATTCCGTATCAGAAAACTGCAGAATTTAAAAAGAAAGATGGAGCTGTTGTTATGAGCGGTTATCTGGCAGTGCCGGAAAATGACAGTCTGTACAGCATATTAGAAGGAAATAACTCCTTTGCCATCGAAGTAAATGCAACACCGACTGCAGAAGGAACTTACAACATGTTTGCAGGAAAAGGGGATTATGCATTTGCACTCCGCTGCCGAGGAAATTATTCCGTAGATTTCCATGTATACGCAGGAAATTCATGGCGTGCACTGGAATATGATATGACTGCAGAAGAAAGTGCAGCATGGATTAATCAGAAACATCAGATCGTTGGTATGTATGATGGAGAAAATCATAAACTTCAGTTATACGTAGACGGAATTTTGAAAAAAGAAGTGGCAACCAATACAACATCGGGAGTAGCACATTCAGATTATAATTTCATGATCGGTGCATGCCCGGATACAGGAAGAACCTCTGCTGCAGATTTTGAAAATATCCACGTTTATAACAGAGTCTTAACAGCAGAAGAAGTAGCAGCACAGTATTCTACAGAACCTGTTATCAAAGCGGACAATGAAGCAGTCGAACTGTGGGTAGATTTTGCAAATATCTTCTTTAAAGAGAAAGAAGGTACAGATACACCGGATGTACCGGAAGAAGTAATCATTAACGATGCCAGTGCAAATGATCTGGATACTGTTCTTCCAAAAACAGCAGAGCTGGTAGATGGAGAAACAGAAAAATCAGCACTGAAAGGATACTTCTCAGTAAATGACCCTGAACGTAAGATCAATGCAGCAATGACAGGTGGAAAATCCTTTACGGTTTCTTCCAGAGTTTATGTTCCGGCAAGCGTTGCATCTACAGGAACAGGCGTATTTGAAAATCATGAAAAACATAACATGATCGCAAGTATCGGTGATGATTCCTTTGCATATCGTGTATATTATGACAGCAGCAGAAAACTTACAAAGATTGATGCGTTTATCAGCAATGGATCTTCGTGGAATCAGATTTCCAGCGAAAATCTGACCGCAGAGTTCTTTGACCAGTGGCATACTATTGCAGTTTCTTATAATGGTACTGTATTAACATTATATGTAGACGGCGAAATTGCAGCAGTTAGTGAAGGTGAAATCACAGCGAATATCCATAATTCAGGAGATGCTTTTGCAGTAGGACATGAGCCGCAGAAGACAACAAGAAAATCTGAATTACTTTTCGAACAGGTTATCGTTTACAGCGAAGCACTGGATGGAGAAAAATTACAGGCAGAACATTCTGCAAAAGACGCAAATGTAGTTCTCTGGCTGGATTTTGAGGAAAAATCAGAAGAACCTGAAGCAGCAGATAAGACTTTCTTACAGGAAGCAATCGCAGAAGCAGATGAATTAACAGCAGAAACTTATACAGAAGAAAGCTGG
>CAZRQV010000030.1:0-22522 GCA_964602445.1 uncultured Lachnoclostridium sp. | reverse complement strand
TCGCATCCGGTTATGTCCTTGGTGGTGAAGGCGCTCTTTCTAATGAAACAGTAGTAACTGTATTCGGTCTGGAAAGCGCAGATGCTATCAAATAATCAAACTTCAAAGCGCAGATTTTAACGGCAGCGTTATGATCTGATCAAATGAAAAAGAATGGGATCATTTCCGTCAGGGAATGGTCTCATTCTTTTTTAGGGGAATAAATGGAGTTATTCTATATCAAGATTGTTTTTTGACAACATATTTGTTCAGGATTGGAAAAGGTGCCGGACCATAGGTCAGGATCAATGTGTGAAAATTTTTTAAGTCAAAGTCCTCTCCCTGTAATTCTTCAGCACGGGTTCTCAGATGACAAAATTCCAGATATCCAAGATAATATTTCAGATAATTTGCCGGCTGTTGTTTGACCAGCAGATACATATCATGAATGGAAGACGATGCGGTGATTCCGAATTTTTTCAAGTAGTCACTGCATTGTTCTTCTGTCCAGCCATAGGCATGGATGTAAAGATCCAGATGAGAATAGAGGTTCAGTGTCATGGCACGGGTAGAGGCCAGTAGCTGTGCCAGGTCTTTGGAAATCGGTGCATAAAAGTAGGAAAGCTGTTCTGCATAGGTTGCCCATCCTTCGCTGTATCCGCCGAAATAGAGCAGCCGATGGATGGGATGCAGCTGCCGGCTGTTTTCAAAGACATTTTGGTAGAGATGGCCGGGATAGGATTCGTGTGCCAGAGTTGTAAAGAACGAAATTCCTTCTTTTAAGTAACCGTTATTCAGGTAGACCACATTTTGATCGTAGCGGTCGATGGCAGGAACCAGATAAAACGCCGGACTTAAATGCGGTTCCATAGAAGCCGGAACGGAGCAGATCTCCACGGAAACATCAGGAATTTCCGGAAAATCACGGGTACTTCTTTGGGCAAGGTAGGAGGTCAGTCCTGCCGGATTGGAAGTGTCTAGGCTGATTGCTTTTCGCTGTTCTAAAAGTTCCGGTTGGTCTTTGACCAAAGAAGCGATGACAGAAGCCTCCTGTTTCAGAGCCTGTTCCAAAAGAGTCTCGATTTCAGAGAAAGTACGGTTACAGCCAATCTCTGAACGGATCAGCCATTGATAGTAGTCGGTTCCGTCAGGGACATAATAAAGTCCGAACTCATTTTTTCCTTCATGGCGATGCTCTGTCAGAAAAAGCTCCAGTTTTTCATAGGCGGGAAATACGCAGGTTTCTAACAGATTTCGATGTTCTGTTTCATAGGTTTGGATCTGTTCCGAAGAAAGTTCCAGAGCGTCCAGCCGTTCCCGAAAGGTTTCTGCAAGAAAATGAGTGTCTTTGTCAGAAAGAAATTGCTGACAGTAAGTAATAAGTTCTTCTGCACTTTCCTGATCCATAAACAGCTCCTGTTCACATTTTGTTTCTTCGAACAGCAGGAGAGAGTCAAAATAGGAAGGAATACAGGAAAGCAGTTGCAGATAATCGGTAACATCCTCTTCTTCATAAAACGCATATTCTGCAAGTAAAATCGGAAGCTGGGACTGGATTCCGACCGATGGAACCAGAGGTTCTTTTAAAAGAAGATAATCCAGCCCTTCCCGTTCGGTTTGAAGCGTGTATTGGAGCAGGTCATAGGTGAATTGGGAATTTTCATTCAGTGCATTTTTGGAAATAGTCTGAAGTTGAAAGAGATTTTTAGAAAGTCGGGATTTTCGTTCAGATTCGTTAAGTTCATAGCTTCCCAAAGTGACTTTGTCCGGGAAGATTCCATAACGTTCCGGATCTTCTAACGTATAGTGCAATGTCAAAGAATTGGAGGTAATCTCTTCCTGAAAAAAACGGTCACAAAATTTATCAAATCTTGACTGGGAAGAGAGGGGAAGATAACAAAGGAGTGCAGCAAAGAGCAAAATCGGGGTAAGGAAAAGGATTCGTGGCAGGTGTTTCATAAAACCCTCCGAAATATCATTGCTACAATATATGACGAACCTGTAGATTTCTGAACAGGGAAGAAAAAAGATCGGGCATAGAAAACCCGATTGGTTTTCTATGCCCTTTGATTGTCCTTATTTGGAAAGATAGGAACGAGTTGATTGTTTAATTATTTCTGCATGGTTAAAGTAACTGTATCTGTCTGTACGCTGTTACCGTTTGCGTCTGTAATGACACAATATACCTGCTGGCCGTTACGCCATGAGAACATTGGAATGCTGTAAGAAGCACCATCTTCACTTACGAACTGGCTGCCGGATACATAGAACTTCACGTTGCCTGGGTTCTTGTAATACCAAGTGTAAGTAAGCCCTTCGCCGGATGCTTCTACAGATACTGTTGCGTCTGCGCCCTGAGCTGCTGCAGTGTCAGTTGGCTGTGTCAGGATTACGATAGAACCTGTAGCTGCAGCGAGAGTTAATGTTACAGTATCTGTCTGAACGGAATTGCCGTTCTTGTCAGTGATTACACAGTATACCTGCTGACCGTCACGCCATGCATACATTGGAATGATGTAAGAAGCGCCGTCTTCGCTTACGAACTGATCACCTGATTTGTAGAATTTATTGTTTCCAGGATTCTTATAATACCATTCGTAGGTAAGTCCTTCGCCAGTTGCTTCTACAGATACCACTGCGTTTGCACCTTTTTCAGCTGCAGTATCTACTGGCTGAGTAACGATTGCGAGATCTTCTTCTACAGGTGGCTGTGCTTCATTATCTACTGCGATGGCAACAGATTTTCCGTTGTATGTGAAATCGCTGATTGTAATGTCGATCGCTGCATCTCCGCCGCCGCAACCGGTGTAGAAACCAACTGCCAGGTTTTCGCTTGCTGCTAATGCTGCGTTTGTTACAAGGACTGTGTCGCCTGCGTTTGTAACGTATTCATTCCATGTTTCATTGTCATAGCTGTAATATGGTTTGAATGTGTCACCGGATTTTTCAATCTTTAAGTAAATATCATCGTTGCCCTGATTATCTCGTGACCATACTTCTCCAACATCTCCGCCACGTCCCATGACTGTCAGGATCTGTGGATGGCTTCCGCTTAAGTAGGTATGATAACGACGTCCAAATGCTACGTGAGAAGTATTTGGATGTGTTTTATCGAAGACGGTCAGGAATCCGCCCTGATAGTTGGCTTTCAGACCACCGGTAAGTTTCATTGTGATGGTGAAATCTTCATTTGCTGCATCCATTGCAAACATGTTGTGATATGTAGATGGATTGTCACCAAGTACACCTTTTTCAGCTGTGATGGTAACTGTGTTTGTATCTTCAATCACAAAGTTGCCATTTGCTTCCAGAACAGTCCAGGTGTCTGTATCAAGTGTATATCTTGCCGGTGTAACTGTAACAGTGATTTCTGCTTTGACAGAGTCATCCAGTGCAGATGCTACGGTTACGATTGTTGTACCTTCTGCAATACCTTTGATTACGCCGTCCTGAGTTACAGTTGCGATTGTTTCGTCAGCGCTGCTCCAGATAACATCTTTAAATTCAGCGTTTGCTGGTGCTGTAGTTACAGTAATTGCTTCTGCAGAGTGTCCTGCTTCTACACTTACTTCTGCTGGATTTACGGTAATTTCTGTGATTCCATTCATTTCATCTGAAGGGATCGCACGCAGTGCATAACCACCGCCGTAAAGTACGTTAATATTTAATACAGAATCTTTTGTGATATGAGGAATGATTTCCATATCCATATCAGTTCTGCCGTTTTCTTTGTAAAGAATTACAGTATAGTCCTTATCAGCATCCAGATATTCAAAAGATACATCCATTGTTCTAGGATCTACGCTGATACCGGAAACATACCAGTTGTTGCCTGTCAGTCTTGCAATGCTTAAGTATTTGCCGACTTCGCCGTTTACGAAGTTTGTTTCATCCCATTCGTCTGGGAAGTTTGTATAGTAGGACATACCTTCTGGACTGTTTCTGTAAACGTCCGGTGCAGAACCCATACTATGAATACCGTCTTCTACCAGAACAGTTAAAGCCATCTGGAAACCGCGGGTTGTTTTATTGGAATCTTTAGATCTTAATTCTTCTGTTACTTCAGCAGGTCCGATTGCAGCACGGATAAATGGAATCATAGTATACTGTTCTGCAGTAATACCGCCGGCTTCCTGACCACGGATTGCTTCACGTCCATAAACGTTTGGCCATGTACGAACTTCACCAGTTGGTTTGTTTGCACCGTGTGCAAGAACCATCAGTCCATATTTTGCTGCATCTTCATACAGATCATCATAAAGTTTCATAATTCTCTGGCTTTCACCATCGAAGAAGTCAGGCTTGATACCTACGATACCTTCTGCAGCCCATTCGCTGAAGTGTCTGTCACGTTCTTCCTGGGTATCGATATCAGATACATGTACCCAAGCCCAAAGTCTGACACCTTTTTCTGCAGCATAATCTCTAACTTCCGGCCACCATTCACGCATACCGCTGACATGACCACGGCCGCCTAAGTTCCATCCTTCATCGAGAATGTAGTAGTCCCATCCGATTTCAGCACCGAATTCAATCCAGTTCAGATGTGTGGATGCTTTTGACTGATCACTGATACCGCTACCCCACTGAGCAACCCATGACCAAGAAGATAAACCTGGATCTACCCATTCTTCAAAATCGTATGTTTCATAATCTGCAGGAGTTGCAAGGTTTTCGATCATTGTATTTTCAACGATATCTTTTGGAGTACCTGTAATCGCTGCTCTCCATGGAGATTTGAAAGGAGTTGTTGTTACGACTGGAGTTGTTCCCTGTGTTTTAGAGAAGGAAACATCCATCATACCGTTCTGTTTTACTGTAAACATAGAACCTGTATAAGATCCGTTCAGATCTGCTTCAGAGAACAGAGTCCATACACCGTCTTTACCGTAAAGGATTGGCATAGAAGGAGTAGAGCCTTCTGCTAAGCCTTCGGTTGTAGTCACTGCATACTGACCTTCATAGTTCCATGTTGCTGAACTGTAGTTCATCCAGTATACGTCTGCTTCTGCAGGAAGCTGTAAACCGGAAGTTTCATCTGTGATCTTAAATTCTGTTCCTTCTTCTTCTGTACGTACTGCATATCTGTATGCTGTACCGTCATCGTATGCACGAAGTACCAGATCGAATTCAACAGCAGGTTTGTTTTTCAATGTAAAGGTAAGTGTCTGTTCGTTGCAGTGATCTGTGTATACATCACGTTTACCGGAGATCATTGAGTAGCTTTCGTTAATCTCTTTCACTTCAGATACTTCTTTTAATACAAGACCTTTTGAAAAATCACCTAAGCTTGTTACGAGACCAAGTGGTGAAGTACCGATATTCTGTACACCGCCCTGTTCTGCGTGATACTGAAGTGTTCCGCCGGTAATCAGTTCTACGGTCATTTTTGTGTCGCCGTCCGGAGAAGTCAGTTCCCAAGAATCTTCAACACCGATTTCACCAACCATGATTGCCAGGCTGGAGGATCTTGTAACACCGTCAAAAGTTGCTGTTGCTGTGATTACAACATTACCGTTATTTACACCGGTAACAACACCGTTTTCGTCTACGGTTGCTACGTCTTCATCACTGCTTTCGTATACGATGGAATCAAAATCTGTAATTTCAGTTCCATTGTAATCAGATCCTGTCAGTACCAGCTGCTGCTGTGCGTTGACATCCATTTCTGCATCTCCTGAAAGAGAAACAGAGTCAAGATCTGTTGCATTTACTGCAAATGCAACTGGAAGTCCGCCGATTCTAAGATCTGAGAAAGTAATTTCTGTGGCATTGTCTGTACCGCCGCTGCAAGCACCGATTGCAATGTAAATGTCTTCCGGACTGATCAGAGCATCGCCTTTATCGATATACTGATTTGTGCCGTCAATGATCTGATTCCAGTCTTCATCGTCGTCACTGTATTCTTCTGCATAGAAACCTGTGATTCGTCCGTTCTGTTTCTGCAGTTTCAGATAAAATTCGTTTCCGATATCTGCTGCACCTTCATAGTATTCTGCCGGATTTCCGACCTGCATCACACCCATGAGCATGT
This sequence comes from uncultured Lachnoclostridium sp., assembly GCA_964602445.1. Lineage (GTDB taxonomy): Bacteria > Bacillota > Clostridia > Lachnospirales > Lachnospiraceae > HGM12587. The sequence goes on along the minus strand of CAZRQV010000030.1, from coordinate 16,509 downwards.
TTGTGCCGTATTTACCGCCAAGGTAACCGTGATATCTGCGTACAACACCAACTGCATTTTCAAGATTTCTGCCGCTGGTGATCATCAGGTAAGCACCGTGGAAATTCTGGGTAAAGTCTCCGCTGACTTTTACCGTGAAATCATAGTCGGTACTGTTTGGAAGTTTCTGATACAAAACGTTCTGCATGGCATCGCCGCCGATGGTTCCACGTTCTGTTGTGATTGTGATACTTCCATCCTCGTTTAATACGAGGTTGTCATTCTGGTTTTCGACTTCCCATGCACTATCGAGCACTGAGGCTGAGTCTTCAGCAACTGCTGCGACTTCAGCGGCAAGTGTCGGAACTACATTGCCGAAAGCCATCTGGACGGACAGAAGGACTGCCATTGTCCGCCGTAAGGTTTTGCGAAACTGTAAATTTTTCATCCTAGTTTCCTCCTTTTAGAATAGTTAATAGAGTTACATAAATATATTCATAAATACATTCATATACAAAATGAAAAGATCCTTCCAAAAAGTCTGATGCCAGGAGAAGTGCTGATCTGTTGTTTCAACAGTTCTCCTGATCTCAAACTGGAAGAGGGAAAAAATAGTAAAAAGAAATTCTGCTATTTGAATGTATTTTAGCAGTTCAAGTACACTTGAAGTCAATAAAGAAGTGGGTGTGAATTATTGACAAAAATTAGACGAAAAATTTAGTACAAAAGGCGAAAAAATGTTGCTGCTTGTATTTTTGAAAATTCTCTTTTATACTGGGACTGTTTGTTCAAGCATACTTGAAGGGAAATGCTTGAACAAATTAATGAGAAAATACAGTCTCAAGGAGAAGATTAAAAATGAACCAATACACGATCAAAGAAGTTTCCACCATGTTTGATCTCCCGGCTTCTACGCTGCGTTATTATGAAGAAATGGGAATTTTAACCAATATCGAAAGAACCTCATCCGGCCAGCGTATTTACCGTGATATGCACATTAACCGTCTGAGAACCATTTGCTGTTTTAAAAATACGGGAATGTCGATTTCCCAGCTTCAGACTTTTTTCGGTTATGAATCCAATGAAACAGAACATATTAATGATGTGGTAGAACTTTTGGAAGAGCACAAAGAATCCGTTGCAGGAAAGATGGAAGAACTGAAACGCTCTTATGAACATATTTTAAGAAAACTGCATTATTACAGCGATATAAAGACCAGTTTAGAAACCGGGGAACCGATGCCGGACTGGAAGGATTACAAATTTAAAATCTTTACAGAATAGAGAGGGTTTTCCGGCAGAAAAAGTTCCGGAATTCAGACCATTTCAGAACGGTCGGAAGGCTCTGAAATGACAGAAACAGAGCGCCGGAATCCTTGACGAATAGTTTGGGTTGTGTTAGGATTTTGGATAGATATGTGAAAATATGGGAGGATTCTGTAATTTCACAATAAATGAGAAAAGAGGAAGCGATCATGGCAAAAGAAAAATATTATATGACCACCGCCATTGCGTATACATCAGGAAAACCACACATCGGCAATACTTATGAAATCGTTCTTGCAGATGCCATTGCAAGATACAAAAGATATCAGGGATATGATGTGTTCTTCCAGACAGGAACGGATGAACATGGTCAGAAGATCGAATTAAAAGCAGAAGAAGCAGGCGTAACACCACAGGAATTCGTAGACGGTGTGGCAGGACAGATCAAAGAAATCTGGGATCTGATGAATACTTCTTATGATAAATTTATCCGTACCACAGATAAAGATCATGAAGCACAGGTGCAGAAGATCTTCAAATATCTGTATGATAAAGGGGATATTTATAAAGGATATTATGAAGGAATGTACTGTACTCCTTGTGAATCCTTCTTTACCGAAAGCCAGTTAGTAGACGGCAAATGTCCGGACTGCGGACGTGAAGTGCAGCCGGCAAAGGAAGAAGCATATTTCTTTAAAATGAGCAAATATGCAGATCGTCTCATCGAATATATTAACGAACATCCGGAATTTATTCAGCCGGTATCCCGTAAAAATGAAATGATGAACAACTTCCTGCTTCCGGGATTACAGGATCTTTGTGTATCCAGAACTTCCTTTACATGGGGAATTCCGGTAAGTTTTGATCCAAAACATGTAACCTATGTATGGTTAGATGCGCTGACAAACTATATCACAGGAATCGGTTATGACTGTGATGGAAACAGCACAGAATTATTTAATAAAAACTGGCCGGCAGATCTTCATCTGATCGGGAAAGACATCATCCGTTTCCATACAATCTACTGGCCGATTTTCTTAATGGCACTGGATCTTCCGCTGCCAAAGCAGATCTTTGGTCATCCATGGCTGCTGCAGGGCGACGGCAAGATGAGTAAATCCAAAGGAAATGTACTCTATGCAGATGAATTGGTAGAATTCTTCGGTGTAGATGCAGTTCGTTATTTTGTACTTCATGAAATGCCGTTTGAAAATGACGGTGTGATCACATGGGAACTGATGGTAGAACGTATGAACTCCGACCTGGCAAATACACTGGGAAATCTGGTAAACCGTACGATTTCCATGTCCAATAAATATTTCGGCGGTGTGGTAACAAACACAGGCGTGACAGAAGAAGTTGATGAAGACTTAAAAGCAGTTGTTTTAGGAACTGCAGATAAAGTCAGCGCAAAAATGGATCAGCTTCGTGTTGCAGATGCAATGACAGAAATCTTTACCCTGTTCAAACGCTGCAACAAATACATCGATGAAACAATGCCATGGGCATTGGCAAAAGAAGAAGATAAGAAAGACCGTCTTGCAACCGTACTTTATAACTTAGTAGAAAGTATCAGCATCGGTGCTTCCCTCTTAGAATCCTTCATGCCGGAAACAGCACAGAAAGTAGCTGCCCAGTTAAATACTACATTAAGAAGTCTGGAAGATGCGAAAAACTTCGGTCTGTATCCATCCGGCAATCAGGTAGTAGAAAAACCGGAAATCCTGTTTGCAAGATTGGATGTTAACGAAGTTCTGGCAAAAGTAGAGGAAAAGAAAGCTGCAGAAGAAGAAGCAAAAAATGCTCCGACAGAACCGGTGATCGATATTGAACCAAAAGCAGAAATTACCTTTGATGATTTTATGAAATTACAGTTCCAGGTAGGAGAGATCATCAAATGTGAAGAAGTTCCGAAATCTAAGAAACTTCTTTGCTCTCAGGTACGGATCGGAAGTCAGGTAAAACAGATCGTATCAGGAATCAAATCTAATTACACACCGGAAATGATGGTAGGTAAGAAGGTAATGGTACTGGTAAACTTAAAACCTGCAAAACTGGCTGGCGTGATGTCAGAAGGAATGCTTCTGTGTGCAGAAGATGAAAACGGCGTACTGGCGCTGATGACACCGGATAAAAATATGCCGGCAGGAGCAGAAATCTGCTAATTTCCTGTTTTACAGATTAATAAAAAATGAAAAGAAACCTTCATTTTGTCTCATTCAACTGATGTGAGACAGAATGAAGGTTTTTCTGTTTGCCAAAACTTTGAATAACTGTGAATGATTTCGGATATATTGAATGGTAGATGGAAATAGAAATGGAGGTTTTTATGAAAAATAATGTCTGCGTTCAGGAAGTGTCCAGAGACCAGCTGTTATCCGATCTGAAACGTACCAAAACTGCATTGGATGATGCATACGCTAACTTTGAAAATGCGGTAGATCCGGATCTGGTAGACAGTTATATTTACGAAGTTAATGCAGTGCAGAAACGGTATCTGTTTTTATTAAAGCAGGTACAGATGATGGATCTGCAGAATGCACTGGAAGGAGAGCTGGCATGTATTTAAGGCATGCTGTCCCAAAAAGGTGCATGGGATTTGGGGAATAAAACGAACAGGCAGCACATAAATTGATAAAAAACAGGAAGTTTTTTATGAAAGACTGGATCCTTAACTTTTTGCTTCGCAGCGTGTTCGGTGCGATTGCATTATATTTATGCAACACTTTGTTTGCAAGTCTTGGCGTTGCAATTTATCTGGGAATCAATCTGCTGAATCTTTTGATCATCGGAATGCTGGGAATCAGTGGGTTTGGGCTTGTTTTTTCTGTTGCTGCCTTTTCGCTCTTGTGAAAGATGCCGAAAAAAACCGGCAAAAATTTCTGTGAATAATTCCGTCTTTTTTTCTTCGACAGGATATGCTAAGCTTTTAGCAAGATAAACGTTTATCGGGCACTTCCATTCGGAAGGCCCTGATCAAGACCAGTTCGGTCGTGTTACCCCATAATTTATGACAGGAAAATGTATCTCTATGTATTCTTTAGTTTCTTAATCTATTCTTTGCAGCATTCTAGGAAATCGATACGTTTTTCTTCGTACAAGGTGGCTTTTGAGCTGCACAGAGGCTGTACTTGTAACAGTAATCGGAGGCTCATTTTGGATGTAAAAATACTTGCAATTTGCGATACGGAGAAACGATATGCCGTAAAACTGATGGAAGCATTTTGTGGAAGTAATTTTGGGTTTCAGACACACGCTTTTTCATCAACAGAGGAATTGGAACTGTTTGCGGCACAAGTGCAGATTGAGGTTTTGCTCATATCCGGCAAAATTATGAGTGAGACCATCAGTCAGCTGAATATAGGAAAGATCATTCTGTTATCTGACGGAGAGATTTATGAAGGATTTTCAGATTATGAAACGATTTATAAATACCAGTCCGCAGAACATATTATGAAAGAAACCTTTTGCTATTGTGCGGAATATGCAAGGCCTGTGACAGGAATGTACCATGCAAAGCAGGAGTTCCGGGTATACGGAGTGTATTCTCCGGTTGGAAGATGCGGGAAATCTGTGTTGGCGCAAAGTCTGGCAGAACGTATGGGGAGGCAGAAGAAGACGCTGTTGTTGGATCTGCAAAGCTTTTCGGCACAAAAGGAGCAGCTGGAAGATGAGCAGTTGTGGGATCTGGCAGATATGATCTATTTTTTGAGGCAGGGAAAGAAAACTTTTTTGTATAAGTTGAACAGCATTATACGCAATAAAAACTCTTATGACTATATCCTGCCGATGAAAGTACCGGCGGATCTTCGAAGTGTAACACTGGCAGAATGGACGGAACTTTTGGAAAAGCTGGCATCAGATAGTGACTACCGGGTGGTGGTAATGGATTTTGGAAATGATGTCTGTGGGCTTTTTCAACTGTTAAGTCAATGCACCAAAGTGTTTATGCCGGTTCCCCAAGATGCAGTTTCGAAAGGGAAGGTGGAAAATTTTGAATGGAATCTGCGGGAAGACCATTTTGAGAAAGTAATCGAATCCATTCAGAAGATTGCTCTGCCGGAAGATTTTGAAAGGCGGGAAATGGAGAACCATCTGACAGAATGGGCAGGAAAGCTGGTGCTGTCATGACGGAAGAGAGAAGATCTTTGTGTTCGGAATTAAAGGAAGAAGTTCTCAGAGCATTGGATTTTCAGGAAGAAGTCACTGACGAAAGAGTGCTGGAAGTGATCGATCAGGTACTGAAAGATTCCCAATTACGGCATAAGATCCGTCTGAATCAGCGCTGCTCTCTGCGGCAGGAGCTGTTTTACAGCATTCGAAAACTGGATGTACTGGAACGACTGCTGGAAGATGACACGATTACAGAGATTATGATCAATGGAGAAACAGGAATTTTTTTGGAAAGAGCAGGGGTATTGGAAGCCTGTAAAGAAGAAAAAATTTCAAAAGAACGACTGGAAGAACTGGTAGTGAGAATTACAGGGAGGAGCAATCGTATTATTAACGAAGCATCACCTCTGGCAGATGCCAGACTGGAGGACGGTTCCAGAGTGCACGTGGCCGTCTTTCCGGTGGCATTGGAAGGTCCGGTGATCACGATCCGCAAATTTCCAAAGCGGGCGATCACCTTAGAGGATCTTTTGGAGAAAGAAAGCCTGAATTTAGAAATCGCAGAGTTTTTGAGAAAAGCAGTTCAGGCCAAATACAATATATTTGTTTCCGGTGCAACCGGATCCGGAAAAACAACATTGCTGAATGTATTGTCAGATTTTATTCCGAAAAATGAAAGGATCATTACGATTGAAGATACGGCAGAGCTTCAGATCCGCAATGTGCCCAATCTGGTACGTCTGGAATCAAGAACTGCAGTGGTGGAAGGCTGTCGGGAAATCTCGATCCGGGATCTTTTACGAGCCAGCCTGCGAATGCGTCCCGATCGTCTGATCATTGGAGAGGTTCGCGGTGCAGAAACAGTAGACATGCTTCAGGCATTGAATACCGGACATCAGGGATCGATGAGTACCGGACACGGAAACAGTACCAGAGATATGCTGTATCGTCTGGAAACGATGGTTTTGATGGGAATGGAGATTCCGGCATTGGCAGTGCGAAGACAGCTGGCATCCGGAATCGATCTGATGATCCATCTGGGAAGACTGCGGGATCGAAAAAGAGTGATTCAGGAAATTTCCGAGATTGACGGCTGTATCGATGGTGAGATTGTGTTAAATCCAATCTACTGCTTTCAGGAGCAGGGGACGGGAAAGAAAGGCGCGGTCTTAGGAAACTGGGTAAAAACAGGCAGTCTGCACCACAAAGAAAAGCTTTGGCAGGAAGGGCTGGATGATGATTAAAGATTATCAGAATTATGAGTTTTCTATAAGAGAGAAAATGATCTGTTTTATCGAAGGAATGATTTTAAATGGTACAATTGCACTGCTTTTTTATGATTCGGTGTATGCATTGCTGCCGGGGATGCTTCTGGTGGTCTTTTATTTTCGGGAAAAGAAATGTTTGCTGGCCGGAAAAAGAAAAAGGCAGGTCAGAACTGAGTTAAAAGAATTTCTGAATATTCTGATCGCGGCACTGCAGACGGGAAGATCCATTGAAAATGGATTTGAAGAAGCATGGAAGGATCTGGATCGGTATACGGAAAAAGAAACGGTATTTTTGCAGGAACTTAAACGGATCTGTGCAGGAGTTCAGGTGGGAGAACCATTAGAGAAACTGCTGTCTGATTTTGCAGTGCGAAGCGGAGTGGAAGAGTTGGAATATTTTGCCCAGGTATTTTCCATAGGAAAAAGAAGCGGAGGAAATCTGGTGGGAATCATGAAAAATACGATCCGGATGATTCAGGAACGCATGGAAGCGGAACAGGAAATTGCAGCAGCGATTGCGCAGCAGCAGCTGGAATTTCGGATCATGACGATCATTCCGTTGGCGATCATTTGTTATTTGAGGATTGGAGCAGGCAGTCTGCTGGAATGCCTGTATGGGAATCTTTTGGGAGTGACGGTGATGACCGTTTGTCTTCTGATCTATGGAGGGTGTTATCTGTATGGGAAAAGGCTTCTTGCATTTGAAAATAGATAAACGCAGGCGTCCGCTGGCAGTTTTGGTAATCGGAATGACTGTGACCCTGATCTTAGGGGTCCGTTCACTGCAGGCGCAATCGTTGACCAATGGTTCCGAACTTCTGCGAAAGGAAGCAGGAGAAGGAAGTTATCAGCAGGAAGTGATCGCTTGGATCGAAGGAGAACGGATTCTGATGCAGATTCCGGTAGAAGAACAGCTTTTTACCGAACAGGAAGCCAAACAGCTGTTGGAACAGGCAGTGCAGGAAGTAGATCTGCAGTTAAAAGCGGACAACTCCGGTCTGTCGCAGGTGATGACAGAACTCCGATTTGCGGATACGGTGTGTGACGGTCTGGTAGAAGTGGAATGGGTTGAAAAAGCCTCGGACTATTTCTATTCGGATGGTGTGCGGAAAGAAGAGACGATGCTTTTAGAACCATTGGAGTGCAGCGTTTCTGCGGTGTTGCGCTGTCAGGGATATGAGCGAACCTATGAAGCCGAAATTACGCTTTTGCCGAAGGAACCATCTATGCAGGAGATGCTTTTAAAGTCGGTTCAGGAAGAAAAAACAGTGGTCAAGCTGCCAAAACAGTATGAAGGTCATCCGGTTACCTGGAAAAAGCCAATGGATCTGACGTTTGTCTATTTTGGACTTTTGACGGCGGCAGGTGCTTTTTTTCTAAAGATGGGAGAGAAGCAGGATGAGCAGCAGGAGAAGGAACACCGGAAGGAACTGCTGGAACAGGAATATGCCCAGATTGTCAGTAAATTTACCATGCTGCTGTCTGCGGGACTTAGCATTCGGAATGCTTGGGAACGGATTGTTGGGATTGCACAGGAGCGTACCAACGCAGAAAATCCAATCTATGAAGAAATGAATCATGCATTGCAGGAAATGAAAAAGGGAATACCGGAACTGGAAGTCTATGAACAGTTTGGAATCCGGACGGGACTGGTTTCTTATAAAAAACTGATGGCATTGTTTATCTCTTATAAAACCAGAGGCAGTACCAATCTGCTGGAAGCAATGAACGCAGAAATGCTGCAGGCCTGGGAAACACAGAAACGAAAGACCAGACAGCAGGGAGAAAAAATCGGAACAAAACTGCTGTTTCCGATGATGGGAATGCTGGCGGTTGTTTTTATCATGATTTTAGTACCGGCATTTTTGTCATTTCAGTTGTAAAGGAGGAAAACGGAATGTGGAATAAAATAAAACAATTTATGAAAGATGAGCAGGGAATCACTTCAGTAGAGATCATTTTGATTCTGGTGGTGCTGATCGCACTGGTATTGATCTTTAAGGAACAGATGACAAAGATCGTAAATGATATCTTCAAAACGATTACCAGTCAAAGCGGGAAAGTTTTAAAATGATCCGATCGTTCAAAGGTTCTATGACCATCGTTCTCTCCTTATCGATGATGGTATTTCTTCTTTTTTGTCTCGTTCTGACAGAGGGAATCCGAAATTATTATTTGAAAGCAAAAGCACAGCAGGCAATGGAACTGGCAGAATTTTCTGTACTGTCAGAATATCAATCAGAACTTTTTCGGCAGTATGGTGTCTTTTTTCTGGATCTGGATTATGAACAGGGAACAGAACAGACAGCATTGCTGGAAACACGGCTGGAAGATTATTTCTGCAGAAATACAGAGGATCTTTTCGAGGTTTATGTGGCGGCAGATCAATGGGAACGAGCCACAGATGCAGAAGGCAGTCCGTTCTTTCAGCAGGCAGTTACATTTATGAAAGTTCAGAGCGGATATCAGTGGATAGAAGATCTGAGCGGAAAGACAGGTTCTTTAGGAAAGAGTTTGGATTTAGGGAAACTGCTGGAAGAAAATACAGCAGAAGCTGTACAGATTCTGGAACAATTTACCGGAGAAGACGGAGAACCGCTGTTTGACATTTCTCTGCCGGAAGTATCCTTTCCGTCGGTAGAAGTTCTGACAGAAGCAGTTTTTGGAACCAGAGAAAATTTATCCGGAAAAACGATAGAATTGTCAGAGCGGCTGGAACATCGGAAACTGCAAACCGGAAGCGGGATTGCAGAAGAGAACGGTTTTTTAGATATGCAGATGTTTCATGGTTATCTTTTGAAGTATATGAATCATTATGGAAGTTCTGATCCGGAACGATGGAATGAATCTTTGGAATATCAGATCGAGTATATCATTGCAGGAGAAGCCGAGGATCAGAAAAATCTGGAACAGGTGATGTGGCGCATCTTTCTTTTGAGAGCTGGCGGAAATTATCTTCTTTTCCATAAAGATGCAGGTAAGACGGCGGAAGCAGAAGCTGAGGCGGTACTCTTGACAGGAGCCGCGGGAAATCCGGTGCTGACTAAAATTGTCCGGGAAATCCTGCTGATCTCAAAAGCAATAGAAGCAGCCGTTGAAGAAACTAAACGAGTTTTTGCAGGGGAAAAAGTACCTCTTTACGAAGATGGAATTTTTCAGAATATTTCCATGGGATATGAGCAGTATTTATATGTATTTTTAAATACGACGGATTCTGCGAAGAAGATCTATCGCTGTATGGATGTGATCGAACTGGAAGTTCGTAAAAAATGTGGATATGAGCAGTTTCGGATGGATCATTGTGTGGATCAGTTCCGGGCAGAATGGACATGGCAGATGGAGAGTCTTTTTATGAGGATTCCATGGTCAGAGGGCGGTGTTTATGAAAATACCATTCAGAGAAACGTATATTATGAAAAATAAGGTGCAGAGAAACGTTCTTTCGCAGAAGGTAAAAAAATTTCAAGGCGATATGTGTGCTCCCCCAAGCAACAAAGAACTGTATAAATCAATACGCCCAAACGAAAGGGCGTCTCTGTGTACCTTAGTCAAAGGAAGTCTCAGTGTGGAAGCAGCATTGATCCTTCCCATGTTTTTGATCGTTTTGTTTGCTTTCTTCTCATTTTTTTCTCAATACGCATCAGCGGCGGAATTGAAACTACAGGCTGCCGCTGATGCAAAAAAAGCTGCGGTCATTTTGGGAAATACAGGAATCACAGCTGCAGACGATATTACGATTTATAAAACGGAAAAAAGACGAAGTCTGTGGATCGATCCGTTTCGAACAGGAATAACGATTCAGGAAACGGCAGTATGCCGTCCGTGGATCGGCTTTATGGAAGAAGGCGTTTTCGAAACTTATGTATATATTACCCCTGATGGAGAAGTGTATCATTTGAATCGGAACTGTACTCATTTGAAGTTATCTATCCGGACGGTAACAATGCAAAAGGCACGGAGATTAAAAAATGTGTACGGTCAAAAGTACCGTAAATGTGAACTTTGTAAAACAGCCTTCGGAAAGATGGTATATATTACCACAGAAGGCGACTGCTATCATTCAGAACGAAGCTGCAGCGGGCTGAAAAGAACGGTTCGGAAGATCCCGTTTCGTCAGGCAGGAAACCGAAGACCATGCAGCCGATGCGGAGGAAAGGAGTCATGATGAATTGGGAATTGTATGTCATCCAGGGAATGGAATTATCATTTTTAGGAATCGGTTCCTATCTGGATCTGAAAGATCAGAGTCTGCCAACCCTCTTTTTGGGGATGTTTGCGGCAGCAGCAATGTTATGTCAGTTGTTTTTTGGGGTACAAAAAACAGCCGAGGTTCTGGCGGGAATCGGTATGGGTGCTGCAGTTCTGATCATTGGGAAATTGACAGAAGAAGCCATTGGATATGGAGATGGTATGGTGATTTTGATCTTAGGGATGTTAGAAGGCGTTTCCATGCTTTTTCGGATCGTTTTCGGAGCATTGATCCTAAGCGGGATTTATAGTGTCTGCAAAATTCTGGCAGATTCCGGTTCAGTAAAGGAACGGATTCCATTTTTACCGTTTTTGTTTCTGGCATTTGTGGGAGTGAGGGTTTTATGAAAGCAGGTCTGACCGCCGAAGGTTCTTATCTTTTTCCATTTTGCTTTTTGATCATAGGAATTGTCTGCTATCTTGGGATTTTTGAGTACAATCAGGCGGTACTGAAAGTAACGGGATATGAATGTATCTTTGAGACGATGGAATCCTCTGGGGAGACGGTGTGGAAAGAAGAATTGATCAGAAATGCAGAAAGAGCTGCAGAAGCAAGAACCATTGGAGCAGAAAAGCTGCAGGTATCTGTGGACATAACATCAACAAAGATCAAACTTACTTATGCTTGTATACAAAAGCTGTTTCAAACGCCGATCAAAGTGACCGTTGTTTATGAACGTACTTTTCCGGAGCACACTTTGCGAACACTATGGGAGAATGCAGGAGGAAATAGATGAAAGAATTATTAAAACGGGATTTCAATAAAACATATTTGATCTTGGAAAGTGAAGAAAAACAGTATGAGGAATCCTATGAGCTTGAGATGCTGCTTCAAAATCAGCTGGAACTGATCTTGCCGATCCAGGTACAGCGGTTAAATGCACAAGTGCAGATTTATTATGATATTACTTCGAAACAGTCCTTGAAAGACTGTGCAGAACGGGAAAAATTGTCGGCAGAGATGCTGCGGACTCTTTTTTGTGCCATTGATCAGGTGACAAAAGAGGCAGAAAATTATCTTTTGGAAATCGAACATCTTCGACTGGATCTGGAACATATTTATAAGAAAGAAGATCAGTTTTATTTTTGCTATTGCCCCTGGGAGTCACAGGATTTGTTACAATCTTTTCGAACGATGCTGGAAGAGATTTTAGGAAAACTGGACTATCGGGATACGGAAGGCGTGGAGCTGGCGTATCACTTGTATCAAAGTGTCTGCAACGGTGAATTTATGATCGCAGAGATCTTAGAAGAGCATTCCCCGAAAGGATCTCCGGTTCCTTCGGAGCAGAGCGTGGTGTTCTGTGCAGAGTCGTTCTCGGAAACAGTGCCGGAAGAATCTTTGTCAAAAGAAATCAAAGGTGTCGGACAAGAACAGAAAAAATACGGTTTTTTCCGATGGCTGCTGCAGTTCTTTTTAAAGAAAGAAACGGAGGAACTCCGAGAAAATAAGCAGGAACTGCCGCATTGGGATCAGGAAATCGGTCGGAGAGATTCCGCAGAAACAAAGGAACCGTTTGGAAATACGCAGGTGTTGGATTCGCCGGGAGGCAATACGGTTTTACTGGATCAGATGCCTGTAGGACGTTGGAGACTCCGGCCGCTGCTGCCGGGCTATGAGGAATTTTGCATCAGTGAATCCCGGTTTCTTGTGGGAAAGAAAAAAGGTGCGGTAGACGGTTATATCGGAAGGGACAGCATCAGCAGGATCCACAGCCGTTTTTATTTACGGGAGAACAGATTGTTTGTAGCAGATGCCAACTCCACCAATGGTACATTTGTCAACAGTGTGGCACTTGCACCGGGAAAAGAAGTGGAAATTTTTCAGGGAGACCGCATTCTGTTTGCAGATGTAGGATATGAATGTTATAATAACCTCTAAACTAGGAGGATATTATGATTTTTGATACACATGCTCATTATGATGATAAAGCGTTTGAAAATGATAGAGAGACCCTGCTGGCAGGAATGAAGGATGCAGGGGTAGGATATATTGTAAATGTAGGTGCAGGTATGGCATCTTCGGAGCGAAGCATTCGGTTGGCAGAACAGTACCCATTTATCTATGCCGCAGTTGGTGTCCATCCGGATGAAGTGGGAGAGCTGGATGAGAACCAGTTTGCCCGTTTAAAGGAATGGTCGAATCATGAAAAGGTAAAGGCGATCGGAGAGATCGGGCTGGATTATTATTGGGACAAGGAAAAGCATGATCTTCAGAAACATTGGTTTTTACGTCAGATGGAACTGGCGCATGAGCAGAAACTGCCGGTGATCGTGCACAGCAGAGAAGCTGCTCAGGATACGCTGGACATGATGATCGCTGCCAAACCTCTGGAGCTTCGAGGGGTAATCCACTGCTATTCTTATTCGGTGGAGCTGGCAAGAGAATATCTGAATATGGGATATTATCTGGGAATCGGCGGTGTGCTTACGTTTAAAAATGCAAAAAAACTGAAAGAAGTAGCAGAATATGCGCCGCTTTCACAGATTGTGTTAGAAACAGACTCTCCGTATCTGGCACCGGTTCCTTATCGCGCAAAGAGAAATAATTCCTCGCTGCTCACTTATGTAGTGCAGGAGCTTGCTGCGATCAAACAGATATCCGCAGAGGAAATTATTGCGGTGACCAATGAAAACGGAAGAAAACTTTACAATATACAGGAGAAATAGTGATGAGTGATAAAACCCCATATCTTGGCAATCCACAGAAAACGGTGGAAGTGATTCAGAAATATGAATTTGCTTTTCAGAAAAAGTTCGGTCAGAACTTTTTGATCGATACTCATGTACTGGATAAGATCATCAGTGCAGCAGAGATCACAAAAGAGGATCTTGTAGTAGAGATTGGGCCGGGGATCGGTACCATGACCCAGTATCTGGCATGTGCAGCCAGAGAAGTTGTAGCCATTGAGATCGATAAGATGCTGATCCCAATCCTGCAGGATACGTTAAGTGCTTATGATAATGTAACGATCATCAATGAAGACGTATTAAAAGTAGATTTAAATAAGCTGGCAGAGGAAAAGAACGGTGGCAGACCGGTAAAAGTCGTTGCAAACCTGCCGTACTATATTACAACTCCGATCATTATGGGATTGTTTGAAAACCATGTACCGCTGCACAGCATTACCATTATGGTACAGAAAGAAGTGGCAGATAGAATGCGCATGGGTCCGGGAACCAAAGACTATGGCGCATTATCTTTGGCAGTACAGTATTATGCAGAACCGTATCTGGTGGCAAATGTACCTCAGAACTGTTTTATGCCAAGACCGAAGATTGGATCAGCGGTGATCAAGCTGACTGTGCATGAAAAACCGCCGGTTACCGTCAGAGACGAAAAGCTGATGTTTCAATTGATCAGAGCTTCCTTTAATCAGAGAAGGAAAACGCTTGCCAATGGTTTAAATAACAGTCCGGAGCTGCATTATTCGAAAGAACAGATCGCACAGGCCATTGAGACGATGGAACTTTCTCCAAGTGTCCGCGGAGAAGCGCTGACGTTGGAACAGTTTGCAAAACTGGCAGATGTGCTGTTGGAGCTGGAAGGAAAGTAATACATGAGAAAAGAACTTTCTGCTGATGAAAAATTTATGAAAGAAGCGCTTCGGCAGGCAAAGAAGGCTTATAAATTAGAAGAAGCCCCCATTGGCTGTGTCATCGTTTACGAAGGGAAGATCATTGCCAGAGGGTATAACCGAAGAAATCTTGACAAATCTACACTGTCCCACGCGGAGATCCTTGCAATCAGAAAAGCAGCAAAAGTGCTGGGAGACTGGCGGCTGGAAGGCTGTACCATGTATGTGACGCTGGAGCCGTGCCAGATGTGTGCCGGAGCCATTGTACAGGCAAGAATCGACCGGGTAGTTATGGGAAGTAAAAATGCCAAAGCCGGCTGTGCCGGATCGGTCATCAACCTTTTGCAGATGGATCAGTTTAATCATCAGGTGGAACTGACAGAAGATGTCCTGAAAGAAGAGTGCAGTGCTTTGATGAGCGGATTTTTCAGAGAACTGCGGGAAAAAAAGAAAAAAGCAGCAGCCGTGGAGGTTGACAAACAAACCTAAAGAAGATATACTAGAAACTCGTGAAACAAGTCATAAAGTTTCCGTACAGCCGGGGCGGTAGCGGTGCCTTGTACCTACAATCCGCTATAGTAGGGGTGATATTCCGCAGAGGGCGTTTTCTTGTGAAGCTGCCCCTGATAAGTGGCGTTGACGTTTGGGTCTTGCGCGACGGAAACCTGCGAACCGTGTCAGGGCAGGAATGCAGCAGCACTAAGCAGGAGCTTTCGGGTGCCGCGAGGGTGCTCGAGCCGAGTTAACTGTCAGGGTAACGTTCATGAGATGCGTTCGAAGCGGAATGTACGGATTTTTTAGATATAGTATGCCCGGAAGCTGATTCCGGGTTTTTTTATTTCATAGGAAAGACCTTGCTGTGTTACTATGGGAAAGAGAATGATTTCCAGAGGGCAGTTGGGAATTGAAAAACAGGAAAGATCAGGGAGAATGATGGGATTAAACATACTTTATGAAGATGAATCACTTCTTGTAGTGAAAAAAGATGCAGGGATTCCGGTACAGGCAGGAAAACTGCGCATGATGGATCTGCAGGGGCTGATCAAAAAAGAACTTTACAGAAGAGATAAAACGGCAGGAGAGCCGTATCTTGGACTTGTCCACAGACTGGATCAGCCGGTGGAAGGAGTCATGGTATTTGCCAAAACCCCGCAGGCAGCGGCTGATTTAAGCCGTCAGGTAACAGATGGACGCATGAAAAAACATTATCTTGCACTTCTTTGTGGAAAACCATCCGAAAAAAGAGGAACTCTTGTGGATTATCTGGCAAAAGACGGACGCACCAATACTTCTTCTGTGGTACCAAAGGAAACAAAAGATGCAAAACGTGCAGAATTAAACTATCAGGTACTGAAAGAAGGGAAAACAACAGCGTTGGTGCAGATTGGTCTGATCACCGGACGGCATCATCAGATCCGGGTGCAGATGGCAAATGCAGGCTGGCCGCTGTACGGCGATACCAAATACAATCCCCGATTTCAGCAGACTGAGGAGTACGTACAGACCGCACTTTGTGCCTATCGGCTGTCATTTATCCATCCAAAGACAAAAAAACAGATGGAATTTCAGATTACACCGGAGAATTCCCTGCTAAATCAGGAGATGCTTCCTTGACGGAGTGTGTAGTTTTGGTATAGAATACGGGTATCTTTAAGCGAATAACAGATAGAAATAGAGGAGAGAAATTATGGCAAAGGATAAAAAGCTCGTAGAGGGCATTACTTCCATGGACGTGGACTTTGCGCAGTGGTATACAGATGTTGTAAGAAAAGCAGAACTGTGTGACTATACCAGCGTAAAGGGCTGTATGGTAATCAAACCGGCAGGATATGCGATCTGGGAAAACATTCAGCATGAATTAGACAGAAGATTTAAAGAAACAGGTGTACAGAACGTGTACCTTCCAATGTTTATTCCGGAAAGTCTTCTTCAGAAAGAAAAAGATCACGTAGAAGGTTTTGCACCGGAAGTTGCATGGGTAACTCACGGCGGATTAGAACCGCTTCAGGAAAGAATGTGTGTCAGACCAACTTCTGAAACATTATTCTGTGATTTCT
>CAZRQV010000029.1:0-24467 GCA_964602445.1 uncultured Lachnoclostridium sp. | reverse complement strand
GAGCAAACAAGAAGATGTCTGAATACGGTCTTCAGTTAAGAGAAAAACAGAAAGCTAAATTCATTTATGGTGTTCTTGAAAAACCTTTCAGAAACTACTATGAAAAAGCAGACAGAATGAAAGGCATGACTGGTGAAAACCTCATGACTATGCTTGAATCTCGTCTTGACAACGTAGTATTCCGTGCAGGATTTGCTCGTACAAGACAGGAAGCAAGACAGATCGTTGACCACAAACACATTTTAGTAAACGGCAAACAGGTAAATATTCCATCTTACCTTGTAAAAGCTGGTGATGTGATCGAAGTAAAAGAAAAATGCAAAGGTTCTCAGAGATACAAAGATGTTCTTGACGTAACAGCAGGAAGATTAGTACCAGAATGGATCGATGCAGATCAGGAAGCTTTAAAAGCAACTGTAAAAGAACTTCCTACAAGAGATATGATCGATGTACCAGTTGACGAAATGCTTATCGTCGAATTATATTCTAAATAAGCCTGAAAAAAAGATTTTAGGTAACCCGCATAGAATTCGTGCCATGCACGAATTCTGTGCATTCCATAGTAACTATTTAAGAATAGCGGCATAAGTGATAGATTCATTTAATTTAAAAGGAGGGGCTTTGTAGTGTTCGATTTTAACAAACCAAATATTGAGATTGCTGAACTCTCAGAAGATAAAAGATATGGAAAATTCGTTGTAGAACCATTAGAAAGAGGCTATGGCACAACACTTGGTAACTCTCTTAGAAGAATTATGCTTTCTTCTTTACCGGGAGCTGCAGTGAGCCAGGTTAAAATCGAAGGTGTTCTGCATGAATTCAGCTCCATCCCGGGTGTAAAAGAAGATGTTACAGAAATCATCATGAACATCAAAAGCTTAGCAATCAAAAACACAAGCGAAACCAATGAAGTAAAAACTGCTTACATTGAATTCGAAGGTGAAGGTGTTGTGACAGCTGGTGATATTCAGGTTGACCAGGATATCGAAATCATGAACCCTGATTTAGTTATCGCTCACTTAAACGGTGGTGCTGATAGCAAATTATCCATGGAACTTACAATCACAAAAGGCAGAGGATATGTAAGTGCTGATAAAAATAAGAGTGATGAACTTCCAATCGGAGTAATCGCAATCGACTCTATCTACACACCGGTAGAACGTGTAAACTTAACTGTTCAGAATACTCGTGTAGGTCAGATCACTGATTATGATAAATTAACTCTGGATGTTCATACAAACGGTACACTTGATCCTGATGAAGCAGTTAGCCTTGCTGCAAAAGTATTAAGTGAACACCTCAGTCTGTTCATCAACCTTTCTGAAAATGCTCAGAAGGCTGAAATCATGGTTGAACATGATGAAGACGAAAAGGAAAAAGTATTAGAAATGAACATTGATGAGCTTGAACTCTCAGTTCGTTCTTATAACTGTCTGAAACGTGCAGGTATCAACACTGTTGAAGAATTATGCAACAGAACACCGGAAGATATGATGAAGGTTCGTAACCTTGGTCGCAAATCTCTGGAAGAAGTACTTGCAAAATTAAAAGAACTTGGATTAGAACTGAATCCAAGCGAAGAATAAAAGTTGGAAACTATTCCTTCGGGGATAGCATACGTTGGAGCCAGACCCTCATACGATAAGTCCGAAGAAGCACGTATGTTGGGCGCAACAAATGGAGGATATTAAAATGGCAAAATATAGAAAACTTAGCAGAACATCAAGCCAGAGAAAGGCTTTACTTAGAAATCAGGTAACAGCTTTATTAAACAACGGTAAAATCGTTACAACTGAAGCAAAAGCTAAAGAAGTTCGTAAGATCGCTGAAGGCTTAATCGCTCTCGCTATCAAAGAAAAAGATAATTATGAAACAGTTACAGTAACAGCAAAAGTTGCTCGTAAAGATGCTAACGGCAAGAGAGTAAAAGAAGTTGTAGATGGTAAAAAAGTAACTGTTTATGATGAAGTAGAAAAGACAATCAAAAAAGATATGCCTTCAAGACTTCATGCAAGACGTCAGATGTTAAAGGTTCTTATGCCTGTAACAGCTACAGCTGATAAAAAACGTGATAAGAAAGAAATCGATATGGTTGCTAAATTATTCGATGAAATCGCACCAAAATATGAAGGACGTAACGGTGGTTACACAAGAATGGTAAAAATCGGTCTTCGTAAAGGTGATGCAGCTATGGAAGTTCTTCTTGAACTCGTATAATCATTCTATAAAAATCTTTGACCAGTCGGCAGAATGCCGGCTGGTTTTTTTATGGGAAAATGAATGACTTTTCCGGAAAATAAAAAATGAGAAGATTTTGATACCAATCTCTGAATTCTCTGAATCATATCGATTTAAAAACCCTCTTGATTTGTGAAAAATACACAAAAATAGTTATAAAATTAACGAAATATGATAACAAATTAACAATTATAGATTTTTGTATTTAAGTATGATACATTAAATTATAGAAAGTAATTTTAACGTAAGGAGACCTCATGAGCAGCATTAAAATACCCATTGAAACCTCTGCAAGACATATTCATATTTCCAAAGAAGACTTTGAAAAGCTTTTCGGAGCAGGGAAGGAATTGACTTTTGTAAAGGAATTATCACAGCCGGGACAGTATCTGGCGAAGGAAAGGATCACCGTAGAAGGACCAAGAGGAAAATTTGAAAATGTGGCAATTCTTGGACCATTTCGTAAAGAAACGCAGGTGGAACTGTCCTTGACCGATACAAGAAAGATCGGGGTTCCGGGAGTGATCAGACAATCCGGAGATATTCTGGATACACCGGGCTGCACATTGATCGCAGGAGATAAAACATTAGAGATTTCTCAAGGTGTGATCGTGGCAAAACGGCATATTCATATGACTCCAAGTGATGCGGTAAAGATGCGGCTGAAGGATAATGAAGAGGTTTTTGTGATTACCGAAAGTTTTGAAAGAGCTTTAATCTATGCCAATGTTGTAGTGCGTATTAACTGGGACTATCGCCTGTCTATGCATGTAGACACGGACGAGGCAAATGCATTTGCAGGAGATGCCAATCCTCACGGTGTGATCCTGAAACTTTTTGGCGGTGATGCTTACGACCTGAGTCAATGGGCGGATGAACTTTTAGAGGGAATCAATCGAACAATATAAAGTGTAAAATAGGGGGAATGTCAGATGAAGAAAGTTACATTTCGCGGCGGTGTACATCCAAGCGGTCAAAAAGAATTTTCCAGAAATATCCCTTTCTCTGTGTATGAACCGAAGGGGGACATGGTCTATCCGTTAAGCCAGCATATCGGAGCACCGGCAAAACCAGTCGTTGAAAAAGGGGATGAAGTACTGGCCGGACAGGTGATCGCAGAAGCAGGGGGATTCGTTTCAGCAAACATTATCAGTTCATGTTCGGGAAAAGTGAAAGCCATTGAAAAACGTACAACTGCCACAGGTGCAAAGGTTCCGGCGATCATTATTGAAAATGACGGGGAATTCCGAACCGTAGACGGTATTGGAAAAGAAGTGGATTATCGGTCGCTCACCAAAGACGAAATTTTAGGAAAAATCAAAGATGCAGGGATTGTGGGACTTGGTGGTGCCGGATTCCCAACTCATGTAAAACTTGCTCCAAAAAATCCGGAAGAGATTACCTATATCATTGCAAACGGTTCAGAATGTGAACCATATATTACCTGTGATGACCAGCTGATGCGTACTTGTTCTAAAGAGATCGTTACCGGTATGGAGATTATTTTAAGTCTGTTTCCGAATGCAGAAGGTGTAGTGATCATTGAAGATAATAAACCGGAAGCGATTCAAGCGATGGAATCCGCCTGCGAAAAATCTTCTAAAGTACGTGTGCTGCCGGTAAAGACTAAATATCCTCAGGGCGGGGAACGTTCCTGTGTGACCGTAGTAACCGAAAAACATCTGAAATTGGGGATGCTTCCGGCAGATTTTGGATGCGTTGTGGATAACGTGGCTACGATTTATGCCATTTACAATGCAGTGTGCAGATCAACACCATTGATGACCAAAGGTTTGACGGTATCCGGTGATGCAGTGCAGAAGCCCGGCAATTTTATCGTTCGCATAGGTACTTCTTTTGAAGAACTGATCGAAGCAGCCGGCGGAATCAAAGAAGGCATTGAATTGAAAAAAGCGCTCTGCGGCGGTCCAATGATGGGATTTGCCATGTCTGATCTGAATGTGCCGGTGCAGAAGAGCAATAATG
Organism: uncultured Lachnoclostridium sp.; assembly: GCA_964602445.1. Lineage (GTDB taxonomy): Bacteria > Bacillota > Clostridia > Lachnospirales > Lachnospiraceae > HGM12587. The sequence continues at coordinate 20,243 of CAZRQV010000029.1, read as the reverse complement.
CCATTACTCTTTTGGGAAAAGATCCGGTGGAAGAAGCAGAAGAAGAGCTGACGATCTGCCTTAGATGTGGACGCTGCACACGTGCCTGTTCGCTGGGACTGGTGCCGCAGATGATGGCAGCAGCAGCTGAGAAAAAAGATTACGAAAAATACGAAAAGAAATTATATGGTCTGGAATGTGTGGCATGTGGTTCCTGTACCTATGTCTGTCCGGCAAAGAGACCATTGATGCAGTTGTTTAAAAAAACAAAAGCAGAGATTATGGCTGCAAAGAAAAGGGGGTAATGGAAGATGGCTAAATTGTTAAATGTTTCTTCAAGCCCACATGTAAGAAGTAAGCTCACTACAAGAAAAATTATGATTCAAGTGCTTTTGGCACTGATGCCGGTAACTCTGACCGGTATTTTTGAATTCGGTATGGAAGCGCTGATCGTCATTCTTGCTTCCGTTATTTCCTCTGTACTGACAGAAGCGGTGTTTAATTTGATCATGAAAAGAAAACAGACCATTTCTGACTGCAGTGCAGTGGTAACCGGTCTGATGCTGGCATTGACACTGCCGTCGAAATTACCATTGTATGTTCCAATCATTGGCGGTGTTTTTGCAATTCTGATCGTGAAATGTCTCTTTGGCGGTCTGGGAAAGAATTTTATGAATCCGGCACTTGCGGCAAGATGTTTTCTTCTGATCTCTTATGGTTCGGTAGTAACGATCTATACGCTTGACGGTGTAGCGACAGCTACTCCGCTTGCAGATTTTGCAGCAGGAAAAGCAGTGGATCTTGCAGCTATGTTCTGGGGAAGATCCAGCGGTGTTATTGGAAGTTCTGTTCTTGGAATTTTAGCAGGTGCAGCATTGCTTATGTACTGGGATGTGATCGCATACGAAATCCCGACTGCAATGCTGGTGTCCTTTACTGCATTTATGGCAATCTTCGGCGGACATGGATTTGATGTATATTATCTCTTAGTTCAGGTCATGGGCGGCGGAATCCTGTTCGGAGCATTTTTTATGGCAACAGATTATATTACCAGTCCGGTTACTTTCCGCGGACGACTGATCTATGGCGCGGCAATTGGAATCTGGTGCGGTCTTTTCCGTATTCTTGGAAATTCCCCAGACTCTGTCAGCTATGCCATTATCATTGGAAATATGCTCGTTCCGCTGATCGAAGAATATACGATCCCGGTAGCATACGGACATAGGAAACAGAAAGAAAAATCAGATGCACTCGGGAAATCAGATCTGAAACCGGCTTTGATCCTTTGTGCCATTACTTTGGTGGCAGGCGCATTGCTCAGTGGTGTGTATGAAATGACAAAAGATACGATTGCAGAGCAGCAGCTGGCACGGGAAACAGAAAGCTATCAGACAGTTTGTCCGGAAGCAGAAGAATTTGTATTTAAAGAAGAATTAACCGCATCGGTAGAAGCATTGGGTGGTGAAGTCTATGGAGACGGTGCTTATGGAAAAGCATATGTTCATCAGGTAATCGCAGGAATCGATGATTCAGGTCAGACGGTAGGTTATGTACTGAGTGTATCCACCGGAGACGGATATGACGGAACCATTGCCATGTCCGTAGGTATCGATATGGAAGGAACGGTAACCGGTCTGGAATTTACAGAGATCAATGAAAGTGCCGGTATGGGTATGCTGTGTGCTGAACCGGAATTTAAGGATCAGTTTACCGGAAGAAATGTAGAAAGCTTTGTTCTGAACAAAGGCGGCGGATCTACTTCACCGGAAGAAATCGATTCCGTATCCGGTGCATCGAAATCCTCAGGAGCGATCGTAAATGCAGTAAATGCAGCCCTTGGATTTTATGCAGAATATATCAAATAGGAGGGTGAGACAGATATGAAAGAAAAACAGTCTTTAATGGGTCTTATTTATGACGGCGTTATCAAATCGAACCCGTCCCTGGTGCTGATGCTTGGAATGTGTCCGACCCTTGCAGTAACAACCTCTGCTTCCAATGGATTTGGAATGGGTGTTTCTACCATGGCAGTTTTGATCGCTTCCAACCTTTTGATCTCGCTTTTAAGAAAATTGATTCCGGATGCAGTACGTCTTCCGGCATATATCGTAGTAGCAGCTTCACTGGTAACAGTCGTAGAAATGATCACACAGGCGTATCTGCCGGATCTGTATGAATCTTTGGGATTGTACATTCCGCTGATCGTTGTAAACTGTATCATCTTAGGACGTGCGGAAGCCTTTGCTTCTAAAAATAATCCGATTCCGGCAGTATTTGACGGAATTGGAATGGGACTTGGATTTACATTGGCATTGATGCTGATCGGTACATTCAGAGAACTTCTCGGTGCGGGAACCGTTTTTGGAATCCAGATCATGCCGGAAGCATATCAGCCAATCGGAATCTTCGTAAAAGCACCGGGTGCATTTTTAGTCATTGCGATGATCATTGCGGTAATGAATACGCTGAGTGTTCCAACAAGAGCCAATGAAATCGTAGAAGATTGTGATGGATGCTGTGCTCATTGCAGCAAATGTCCGTCAAGGGAAAAGGAGGTATAAGTATGACATCTTTGATCGTGATCATCATTACAACAGCCCTTGTCAACAATGTTGTATTAAGCCAGTTTTTAGGAATTTGTTCCTTTTTAGGTGTTTCCAAACAGATCAAAACCTCAGCAAGTTTGGGAGCAGCAGTTACCTTTGTTATTGGAATTGCCTCAGCAGTTTCTTACTTTCTGTATCATACCGTCCTGGTTCCTCTGAATCTGACCTATCTGCAGACAATCGTATTTATTCTGGTCATTGCAGCACTGGTACAGTTGGTAGAAATGTTCTTAAAAAAGACTTCTCCGTCTTTATATCAGGCACTGGGAATCTTCCTTCCGCTGATCACAACGAACTGTGCCGTTCTCGGCGTTGCATTGACCAACGTACAGAATGAATACAGTTTTGTGGAAAGCGTGGTATCCGGTGTGGGTACAGGATTAGGCTATACGCTTGCGATTATCCTTTTGGCAAGCATTCGTGCAAGAATTGATGAAAGTTCCATTCCGGCTCCATTTCGCGGTGCACCGATCGTTCTGCTTTCAGCAGCACTGATGGCCATTGCATTTATGGGATTCAGCGGATTGTCCTTATGATCGGAGGTAGCTTATGGGAATTTTAACAGCAACACTCGTGGTCGGTGTGGTTGGTCTTTTGATCGGTATTGCACTGGTATTTGCGGGTAAGAAATTTTATGTAGAATCAGACGAAAGAGAAGGGCTGGTAAGAGAGTGCCTTCCGGGAAACAACTGCGGAGCCTGCGGATATGCAGGATGTGACGGCGTTGCCGCTGCCATCGTAAAAGGAGAAGCACCTGTCAATGCTTGTCCGGTCAATACCGCAGAAAATATTGAAAAGATCGCATCGATCATGGGAGTAGAAGCACAAGTCTCCGAAAAAAAGGTTGCTTTTGTAAAATGCAAAGGAGACTGCGAAAGTACTTCTAATAAATGTAATTATGTAGGAATCCATGACTGTCGTGCAGCCGTACTTTCCGGTCTGTCAGTCTGGAACTGCGATTATGGATGCCTGGGATATGGTTCCTGTGTTGCTGCCTGCAATTATGATGCCATTCATGTGAAAAATGGTGTAGCAGTAGTAGATACGTCCAAATGTGCCGGATGCGGAGCCTGTGCAAAAGCCTGTCCAAAAGGTTTGATCGAATTGATTTCAGAAAGTCAGAAAACAGCAGTAGCATGTTCCAATCCAGACAAAGGTGCAGAAGTAAAGAAAGTCTGTTCCGCAGGCTGTATCGGCTGCAAAATCTGTACGAAACAGTGTGAATCAGAAGCCATCACAGTCGATGGATTCCTTGCTCATATTGATCCGGAAAAATGTACCGGATGCGGAAAATGTGCAGAAAAATGTCCTTCTAAGGTCATTCAGTGGTTCAGCAATGAAAAATAAGAACAAAATTGCCTGGCTTTTAGGGATGCTGATACTTTTGCTTACGATCGGATGTCTGGTTCAGGCGGTAGGAAAAAAGCAGACTGTGTGTGAAAAGCAGCTGTTTGCCATGGACACCTATATGACATTTAAAGCCATCGGTCCGCAGGCAGAAGAAGCAGTAGATGCAGCAATCAGGGAAACAGAACGGCTGGATGCATTGCTTTCTACTGGGAAAGAAACCAGTGAAGTATCAAGGATCAATGCCACAGGATATGGCAGTGTATCGGAAGATACAGCAGTGCTACTGCAGCGTTCCATGGAATATTATGAAAGTACCAAAGGGTTGTTTGACATTACGATTTATCCGCTGATGGAGCTGTGGGGGTTTCCGACAAAAGAATACCATGTGCCTTCGGAAAAAGAACTGGAAGAAGCGTTGTCTGTGGTCGGAACTTCGAAAATAAGTTTTGACGGAAAGTATCTGGTTCTGGAAAAAGGGCAGAAAATTGATTTTGGTGGAATTGCCAAAGGGTACACTTCTGCAAAGGTCATCGAACTGATGAAAACTTACGGCGTTGAAGATGCCATGGTTTCTCTGGGCGGCAATGTGCAGACCATTGGGAAAAATGCAGAAGGAAAGCTGTGGAAGATCGGCATTCGTGACCCGCGGGGCGAGGAAAACGAGATGCTGGGCGTTTTACCGGTTTCCGGTAAAGCAGTCATTACTTCCGGAGGATATGAACGGTATTTTGAAGCGGACGGTGAAACCTATATCCATATTTTAGATCCGGCAACCGGAAAACCTGCAGAAGGAACCCTGCTGTCAGCGACGATCATATCAGAGGACGGAACCTTGGCAGATGCCATGTCTACCTCGATGTATCTGATGGGAGCGGAAGGGGCAGAATCCTATTGGAAGGAAAATGGTGATGAATTTGATATGATTCTGGTTACCGAAGATCAGATCTATATAACAGAAGGAATCGCAGATGGTTTTCAGTGCAGTCAGCAGTATGAAGTACTAACACGAAATTAAGTTTTAAGAAATAAAAAAGGAACTGAAGAAAAACACTTCAGTTCCTTTTGAAATTTACAGCAAAAAACGCTTTCGATCGCTGTCTGCAAAAATTACATTTTTTCCGGTTCCGGATAAGTTTCACCGAATGTTTCTACGGTCATCGATTCGATGATCTGCGGAACCATCGGTCTGTCGCTCCAGTCTGTGCCAACCTGAGCAATTCGGTCTACCACATCAAAACCTTCCACCAGCTTACCAAATGCAGCATACTGTCCGTCCAGATACGGAGAATTCTGATGCATGATGAAGAACTGGCTTCCTGCACTGTTTGGGTTCATGGAACGAGCCATGGAAAGAACACCTTCCGTATGTTTTAAAGGATTTGCAAATCCGTTCTGTGAAAATTCGCCTTTGATGGAATATCCAGGACCGCCCATGCCGTTTCCGTCAGGACAACCTCCCTGAATCATAAATCCCGGAATTACACGGTGAAAAGTCAGACCGTTATAATATCCCTTGCCTGCAAGACTGAGAAAATTGTTTACTGTATTTGGTGCGATTTCAGGGTAAAGCTCTGCTTTCATGACATCGCCGTTTGCCATAGTAATCGTAACGATTGGATTCTGTGCCATATGTTTTTATTCCTTTCTGTAGATGTTGCGGCAGAATCTGCCGGACTTCCTATAGTTTAATATATTTTCATGGTTTCGTAAAGCAGAACGTGCTATACTGATTTTTGAAGTAATACTTTTGCAGCACGTAGGAACATTAAGTGCAAAAGCAGGATAAAATCCGACGGAAAATGTCTGAGGGATTGATGAAGAGAGAGAATTTTGAAGAATATTTAGAAAAGATCAGACGGTTGGCGAAAGAAGAAGGTTATGATTCGCTGGATGAGACTTATGTGGCGCATTTGCGGGCAAGATATGATGGAACTGAGGTCGTGATCGGAAAAGGGAACAGAGTGACCTTAAGGGAAATGAAACAGTCGGATCTGGAACAGATGTACCGGTTTGAAAATGCGGTCAATGAGCCGGTTCTGCAGGTGTTTCTGAGGAAAACAAAGGAAGAATCAGAACAATATTTCAAGGCTTATCTGGAACAGATGTATCCGCTGTATGATTATGGGATCTGGGCAGCAGAGTTATCAGAAACAAAAGAAGTGATCGGATTTTGCGGTCTGGGAAGATTGGAAATTTCGGGTGAAGAATGCACGGATCTGGGATATTATATTTCACCGGAGTATCGGAGGCAGGGATATGCTTCTGAATGCGTTCAGATCATACTGGATTATGCAAAAAATTATGTGGAACTTCCTGTACTTTATGCAAAAGCGGAAAATCAGATTTCGGAAAAGCTATTGAAAAAGTACGGTTTTCAGCAGATTTGTAAGGAAAAAGCTATTTTTAGCAAGCATTTTATTGAAAAGAATGAAGTTTTGCGTTAAAATAATGCGATGCAAAATACAAATCAATTGTTTATATAGAAGGTATTTGTGATGATCAAAGCAAAAAATGTAGTTTATGAATATCAAAAATATGATGAAGAAGGAAATGTATGCGAAACGAAGCGTGCTGTCAACGGAGTAGAGCTGGATGTAAAAAAAGGCGACTTTGTGGCGATTCTGGGACATAACGGTTCCGGAAAATCCACGCTGGCAAAGCATATCAATGCTCTGCTTCTGCCAAGTGAAGGAGAAGTCTGGGTAGCAGGGATGGATACGAGAGATGAAAAAAATGTCTGGGATATCCGACAGAGTGCAGGCATGGTTTTCCAGAATCCGGATAACCAGATCATTGGTACCGTTGTAGAAGAGGACGTTGGATTTGGTCCTGAAAATATGGGAGTTCCGACAGAAGAGATCTGGGAACGGGTAGAAGAAGCATTAAAGGCAGTGGGAATGTACAAATATCGCAAACATTCTCCAAATCGTCTGTCCGGCGGACAGAAGCAGCGTGTCGCGATCGCAGGGATTGTAGCAATGCATCCACAGTGTATCGTGCTGGACGAGCCGACGGCGATGCTGGATCCAAATGGACGAAAAGAAGTAATCCGTGCGGTCAGAGCGTTGAATGAAGTAGAAGAGATTACGGTGCTTTTGATCACCCACTATATGGAAGAAGTGGTTCATGCGGACAAAGTCATTGTCATGGATCAGGGAAAAGTGGTCATGCAGGGAACACCGAAAGAAATCTTTTCCCGCGTGGAAGAACTGAAAGAATATCGTCTGGATGTTCCGCAGGTCACACTGCTGGCTCATGAATTAAAGAAAAAAGGAATCCCGCTTTCTGACGGAATTCTGACAATCGAAGAATTGGTGAATGAATTATGTCAATGAAATTAGAAAATGTGAGTTTTACCTACAGCCCGTCTACGGCTTATGAGATTCACGCATTAAAAAATATAAATCTGGAAATCCGTGACGGCGAATTTATCGGTCTGATCGGGCATACCGGTTCCGGAAAGTCCACATTGGTACAGCATTTGAATGGATTGATGAAAGCAACTTCCGGTGCCATTTATTACAATGGAGAAAACATTTATAAAGAAGGTTACTCCATGAAAAATCTTCGCAGTAAAGTAGGTCTGGTATTTCAGTATCCGGAGCATCAGCTGTTTGAATCAGAAGTGCTGACAGACGTCTGTTTCGGACCGAAAAATCAGGGATTTTCGAAAGAAGAAGCAGAAGAAAAAGCAAAAAAAGCACTGCAGATGGTAGGCTTGAAAGAAAAATATTATCATCAGTCACCATTTGAACTTTCCGGCGGTCAGAAACGCCGTGTAGCCATTGCAGGAGTGCTGGCAATGGATCCGGATGTTCTGATCTTAGATGAACCGACGGCGGGATTAGACCCGAAGGGACGGGATGAAATCTTAGAACAGATTAAGACACTTCACGAAGAACATCATATTACGATCGTTCTGGTTTCTCACAGTATGGAAGATGTAGCCAAATACGTGGGACGTATTATTGTCATGAATCAGGGAGAAATGATGTTTGACGGAACACCGAAAGAAGTATTTCGTCATTATAAGGAGCTGGAGCGCATCGGGCTTGCAGCACCACAGGTAACTTATATCATGCATGCACTGTCTGAAAAGGGATTTTCCGTAAGTACAGATGCAACCACCATAGAGGAAGCTGCTGAAGAAATTTTCAGAGCCTATGAAAATACGAGGAAGTAATTATGAAAGATATTACGATCGGACAGTTTTATCCTGCGGATTCCGTACTGCATAAGCTGGATCCAAGGGTCAAACTTATCGGAACTTTTGCGTTCTTGATCTCCCTGTTTCTGGGGAACGGGATTTTTGCCTATGCAGCTGCAACCGTATTTCTGGCAGTTGTGATCAAGCTGAGCAAAGTACCGTTTAAAATGATCATGAAAGGCTTAAAAGCAATTATTATCATTTTGCTGATTACAGTCAGCTTTAACCTGTTTTTGACAGAAGGAGAAATCCTTCTTCAGTTTGGATTTTTAAAATTGACAAAAGAAGGAATTTCTGTTGCATTTTTTATGGGACTTCGTTTGATCTATCTGGTTTTGGGAGCATCTTTGATGACACTGACGACGACTCCAAATGATCTGACGGATGGTCTGGAAAGTGTCCTGTCACCGTTAAATAAGATCAAAGTACCGGTACACGAAATTTCTATGATGATGTCCATTGCACTTCGATTTATTCCAATCTTAATGGAAGAAACCGACCGTATCATGAAGGCCCAGAAAGCCAGAGGTGCGGATTTTGACAGCGGAAATATCATTCAGAAGGCAAAAGCAATGGTGCCGCTTTTAGTGCCGTTGTTTATTTCAGCATTCCGTCGTGCCAATGATCTGGCTATGGCAATGGAAGCAAGATGTTACCGCGGCGGAGAAGGCCGTACGAAAATGAAACCGCTGCATTATGAAAAACGAGATCGCAATGCCTATGTGGTGCTGGCAGTTTATCTGATTGTGATGGTAGCAGCAGGAAGAATATAATCATGGAAATATCCAGAGGTTTTATGAAGAGAATTAAACTGATTACTGCCTATGATGGTACGAATTATCATGGGTCACAGATTCAAAATAATGGGGAAACGATTGAGGGAGTTCTGAAAGCAGAACTCTCCTCCCTTTTAAAAGAAGAAATTAATCTGATCGGTGCCAGCAGAACGGATGCCGGTGTACATGCCAGAGGAAATGTGTATGTATTTGATACTGAGAGTCGGATTCCGCCGGAAAAATTCACCTATGCGTTAAATGCACGACTGCCGGAAGATATCCGCATTCAGGAATCTGAGGAAGTACCGGCAGAGTTTCATCCGAGACATCAGGATACGATCAAAACTTACGAATATCGCATTTTAAACAGGAAATTGCCGTTGCCGGAATACCGTCTGTATGCACATTTTACGTACGAAAATCTGGATTTGGAAAAAATGCAGGAAGCCTGTCCTTTTTTTATCGGAGAGCATGATTTTGCTTCTTTTTGCGCAGCAGGATCTCAGGTGGAAAGCACTGTGCGTACAATCTATGATCTGCACATAAAGAAAGACGGGGAACTGCTGACGATCACGATTACCGGAAACGGTTTTCTCTATAACATGGTGCGGATCATTGCAGGAACTCTGCTGAAAGTAGGAAGCGGACAGATCCTGCCGGAAGAGATTGAGAAGATCATTGCCGGAAAAGACCGAAGTCTGGCAGGCCCGACGGCACCGGCCAAAGGATTAACACTGGCAGAAATTCGTTATCCGGAGTACGAAATGAAAAAAGCTGTGCAGTCATCCGGAGAATAGATTCCCTCGTTGACAGCAGTCATGGATCTTTGATTTTGCTTGACAGCAGAGAATGGAAATCTGTACTTGGAAAGAAGCAGATTTATGCAAAAATCAAGGAAAATCTGCGAAAAAGTGATTGACAATTGATGAAACTATGTAATATAATGGTACAGCATGTGAAATGGATAAAAATGTTTGAGCCAAAGCCCCGGTAATAACATTTTTGCTATAGAATTGATAATGAAAGTTCTTATTAAATAGGAGGAAACCGATGAAAACTTTTATGGCTAACCCAGCAAAGATTGAAAGAAAATGGTATGTAGTTGACGCTACAGGCTTAACATTAGGTCGTTTAGCATCTGAAGTTGCTAAAGTATTAAGAGGAAAAAACAAACCTGAATTCACACCACACGTTGATACAGGTGATTATGTAATCGTAATCAACGCTGAAAAAATCAGTGTAACAGGTAAAAAATTAGACCAGAAAATTTACTATCATCACTCAGATTACGTAGGTGGTATGAAAGAAACTACATTACGTGAAATGATGGCTAAGAAACCTGAGAGAGTAATCGAGCTCGCTGTAAAAGGTATGCTTCCAAAAGGACCTTTAGGAAGACAGATGTACACAAAACTTCATGTATACGCTGGTGCTGAACACGCTCATGCAGCTCAGAAACCAGAAGTATTAACATTTTAATTAGGAGGTAATTACAGTGGCTACAACAAAATTCTACGGAACAGGAAGAAGAAAAAAATCTATCGCTAGAGTATATCTTGTACCAGGTACAGGTAACATTACAGTAAACAAAAGAAGTATCGATGAATACTTCGGACTTGAAACATTAAAAGTTATCGTTCGTCAGCCGTTAGTTGCTACAGACAACGTAGATAAATTCGACGTAATCGTAAACGTACACGGTGGCGGATACACAGGACAGGCTGGTGCTGTAAGACACGGTATCGCAAGAGCACTCCTGAAAGCAGACAACGACTACAGACCAGTTCTTAAGAAAGCTGGATACTTAACACGTGATCCAAGAATGAAAGAAAGAAAGAAATACGGTCTCAAAGCAGCTCGTCGTGCACCACAGTTCAGCAAGAGATAATTATCTCTGCGGAGACAATATTATACGAATTACAAAACTCCTCAAGACTTCGGTCTTGGGGAGTTTTTATTATGTATCAGTACATTAAATTATATTCTTTCGGATTAATTTACCAGTTTTCAGTGATAAAATAGAGGTGATTTTTTATCGGATTTCAGCCATTGACAGCTAAAAGGGCTGGAATCTGCATTTTATGTCGAAAGAAAAAAGTAAAAAAATCCGTGGTTATCTTGACTTTTTGAGTTATAGATATTATGATGTTTCCAACAAAAGAGGCTGCCGGTTGTGGTAAGCTATCCGGATTTATGAGCCGCATGAAATCGTGCTAGTTTTAAAGACTATGGACGATTTTTTTATGGTATAGAGGTTATTGCAAAATATAAGATTGATCCGGAAGGTTATATGCAGCAATATGTGAAGTTGGGAATTCGTGTAAAGAGGGAAAATGTTATGGGAAAAGATTCAATTTATTGCAGGTATGTGAAATCCATACTGGACAGAATATTGGCATTGACAGGTATGGTTCTTTTTTGCTGGCTTTATCTGATTATTGCAATTATGATTAAAATTGAAGATCCGAAAGGTCCGGTAATCTTTAAACAGGATCGTTTGGGAAAGAATGGAAAAGTATATCAAATGTATAAATTCCGTTCGATGAAAGTAGGAGCAGAGCATACGGGTTCAGGAGTATATTCTGACAGTCATGACGATCGTGTGACAAAGGTAGGTAGGATTCTGCGGGCGACAAGTCTGGATGAAATCCCACAGCTTTTAAATATCTTAAAAGGGGATGTTGCATTGATTGGATTCCGATCACCATTGCTGTATCATCCGTGGACATGGGAAGAATATACAGATGAACAGAGGAAGATGTTTGAACTGAAACCTGGAATTACTGGTTGGGCACAGGTCAATGGAAGACGTACGGTAGAGTGGAATCAGAGAATTCAGTATAATATATGGTATGCAGAGAATGTTTCTCTTTTACTGGATTTAAAAATTTTATTTATGACATTTTTTAAAGTACTTGTGAGTGCTGATAATGAAAATGTAGGCGAGACAGTACATAATAAATCGTAAAATAAGGCAAAAGTTTCGGAGGAAGAATATGAAACTGATGTACATCACTAATCAACCTGAAGTAGCAAAAATAGCGGAACATGCAGGTGTGGAACGTATTTTTGTGGATATGGAATATATTGGGAAAGCACAGCGTCAGGGTGGAATGAATACAGTTCAGAACCATCATACAGCAGATGATGTGCGAGTGATCAAAGAAGCAGTATCTAGATCAGAAGTCATGGTTCGGATTAATCCGCTCCATGAAAAAACAGAAGAATATTGTGGAAGTAAAGAAGAGATTGATGCAGTGATTGAAGCAGGAGCAGATATTTTGATGCTGCCGTATTTTAAGACTGCAGAAGAAGTTCGGAAATTTGTAGATCTAACTGCCGGACGTGTAAAAACTCTTCTTTTATTAGAGACTCCGGAAGCAGTGGAATGTGTGGATAAAATTCTGGAAATTCCGGGGATCGATGAAATCCATATAGGATTAAATGACCTAAGTCTCGGATATGGCAGAAAATTCATGTTTGAAGTTCTGGCTGATGGGACAATAGAAATGCTGTGTAAAAAAATAAAACAAAAAGGGCTTCCGTACGGATTTGGCGGAATTGCATCGTTAGGAAAAGGACTATTAAAGGGCGAATATGTAATCAAAGAACATTATCGTCTCGGTTCTACCAGTGCAATTCTTTCAAGAAGTTTCTGCAATCTGAGTGAAATTCATGATCTGGAAACTGCTCGGAATATTTTTGAACGCGGTGTTCGTGAAATTAGAGAATATGAAAAAGTGTGCCGGGAATGCAGTGTACAGGAATTTGAAGAGAACAGGCGTATCGTTCAGGAACAGGTTGCAAAGATCTGTCAGAACGTACATTAAATGGAGGATTGAAATTTGAACTTGCTGATTACCGGTGCCTGGCAGCAGGCAAAGGAATACATAGAAAGAATCAAGCAGCAGGGGCATTCTGTTGCTTTTTTGCAGTATGAGAAAGATGAACTTCCTTGTGAAGCGTCATGGATAGAAGGGGTGATCTGTAACGGATTGTTTTTACATCACCCAATTGATAAATTTACAAATTTACGTTATATACAGCTGACCAGTGCAGGATTTGACAGGGTTCCGATGGAATATGTTAACGAACATGGAATCGTGATTCATAATGCCAGAGGGGTTTACAGCATTCCGATGGCGGAATTTGCCATCAGCGGCGTTTTACAGCTCTATAAACAGGCAAAATTCTTTCAGGAACATCAGAAAATGCATTGCTGGGAAAAACACAGAGGATTGTTAGAACTGGCAGGAAAACGGGTTTGTATTATAGGCTGTGGAAGTGTAGGGACAGAGTGTGCCAAGCGGTTTCAGGCATTTGGCTGTGACGTAATAGGGGTGGACAAGTTTGTACATCAGGATTCATCCTATGAAAGAATGGAAGGATTAGACTGTTTACAAGAGGTGCTGCAGGAGGCGGATATTGTGGTCTTGACAGTGCCGCTGAATGCAGAAACCAAACATCTGATCAATGCAGAAATGTTTACGATAATGAAAACGGGAGCAGTGCTTGTCAATATTGCCAGAGGAGCAGTGGTATGTGAGAAAGCACTGGTAAAAGCATTACAGGAAAAACTGGGGGGAGCTGTTCTGGATGTATTTGAAGAGGAACCATTAACGGAAGATCATCCGCTGTGGGAAATGGAACATGTGATCCTGACACCACATAATAGTTTTGTAGGAGACGGGAATGGGGAGAGATTAGCAGCGATAATTGTTGGAAATTTAAGAAATTAGAAATTTAAGAAGTTCGGTTTGGAGGAAACATTTGATGCATAGAAATTTAAAAGAAATCTTAGATTATAAAACAGATTATCAAGAGTATCTTTTTCAAAGAGGTTTTTTGATTACGAATGCAAAGATTTCTGATATGACATCGTATCCGTTTTATGGTAATTGGAATGTCTATCATTTAAAGGGATACAATTTTTTGATTCAAAAAAATGTTTCTTTTTATTTTGTTGAAAATGATGATACTATGTTTTTCTTGATTGGTCATGCATATAATCCTTATGATATGGAACATGATGAAAAAAAGTTGCTGGAAAAATTGAGTAAATTGAATGGAGATGATTTTTGGAATTATGAAGCATCATTAACTGGAATTTATATTCTTGGGAAAGTGGAGAAAGATGGTGTTATATATCATTGGTCAGATTGTGCTGGGATGCGTATTTCATACTATGGAATTGTTAATGGAAAATATTATATTACATCATACACCAATATCGTTGCATGGTTATGTGACCTAGAAGAAGATAAATATATTACAAAACTGAAAAAGAGTCGTTATTTTCATCTATTTGGAAATGTTCTTCCAGGGGATATGTCAGCATATTGCGAGTTAAAAAGAACAGTTCCGAATCATTGTTATAGTAGTAACGGAAATGTAACACGTTTCTACCCTATAAAGGCAATAAAAGAATGTAAATCAGAAGAAGAATATCAAGAAGTTCTTTCAGAGGCTTCGGAGGTTTTGAAAAAAACAATGCGGTTGTGTGCAGAAAAATGGAAAGAAAATAAACTTGCAATTTCTGTTACAGGTGGAAAAGATAGTGGAGAAACATTTGCATCGGCAAATGGAATTTATGAAAAATTTGATTATTTTAGTTATATTTCAAAACCAGAAGAGGCGGTAGATGCGTATGCTGCAGCTAAAATGTGTGAAAAATTGGGATTATCTCATAGATTAATAAAAATTCCCAATGATAATGCATCCGTGAGGGAATTCGCATTGGTGAATGAGTTGATATATTTCAATGGTGGAAATATAGGATATATTAAGCAAAATGAAGTCAGAAAGCGCAGTGTATTAATAGATGACGATACAATTGATTTAGAAATCAAATCATGGGTAAATGAAATTGTTAGGGCATATTGGTATAAAAAATATTCTAAAAAGAGATTTCCGAAAAAACCAACAGGAAGATATTTGACATCATTATATAAAGTATTTGTCGAAAATCGGTGTATGTATTTCCAAACTTCAAAAGTATTTCAAGATTATATTAAAAAGTATATGAACGAGGAAGATATTAAATTAGTTGGTGATTGGACAACATTATGGTCTTGGGAATTTGGTTTTAGTGCTGGTGAAGGCCAAAGTTTATTTGCGGAACATATGCTTTCGTATGATATTACTATACCATTTAATAGTAGAAGACTAATTTACACAATGCTGAGACCAAAACTTCAAGATCGTATAGAGGATCGATTGCAAAAAGATATAATAAGAATCAATAATCCAGAGCAGTATGCACTAAATGTAAATGTTGTTAATGTTGCACATACAGATAAAAGAGCTATGTTAGAAAAAATGTATTTAAATATTAATTCACATTTACCATTTTAATAGGAGTATAGGAGTGAAAATATTATTAACAGCGACAGTACAAAGCCATATCTGCCAATTTCATAAAGCATTGGTACAGGTTCTTCATGAGCATGGCTGTGAAGTGCATGTAGCAGCAAGAAATAATCTGGCAGAGAAAAATGGTCTGAAATTAGATTTTGTAGAAAAAGTATATGATGTACCTTTTTCACGTTCACCGAAGAGTACAGATAATATTAAGGCTTATAAACAATTAAAAAAAATTATTGATGCAGGACAATATGATGTGATTCACTGCAACACTCCTATGGGTGGAATCGTAACCAGACTGGCAGCACAGAAAGCCAGAAAAAGGGGAACAGAGCTGATTTATACAGCCCATGGATTTCATTTTTACCAGGGGGCACCTAAAAAAAATTGGATGGTATTTTATCCGATCGAGAAAATCTTTTCCCATCTGACAGATAAGATCATTACGATCACACAGGAAGACTATGAACTGGCAAAGAAAAAATTCCATTGTAATGTATATCGAATCCATGGTGTTGGTGTAGATGAAAAACGATACTATCCGGTAGATCAAGAAGAAAAAAGTGCTTTGAGAAAAGAGCTGGGATATACGGATGATGAAAAGCTGATTTTATGCATTGGGGAACTTTTACCAAATAAAAATCAGGGAATGGCAATCCGGATGATGAAAGATCTGATAAAGGATATTCCGGAAGCGAAGCTGCTGCTTGCCGGAAATGGGCCGGAAAAAGAACATCTGGAAGCTTTGATTGAAGAATTGGGTCTTCGGGAACATGTGGAAATGCTTGGGTACTGTACTTATCTGGAAAAATATCAAAGAATTGTAGATGTAGCTGTGGCATGCAGTAAGAGAGAGGGATTACCGTTGAATGTGGTGGAATCAATGCTGACGAAACATCCGGTAGTAGCCTCCAATAATCGTGGACATCGAGAACTGATTCAGCATAAAAGAAATGGTTATTTGGTGCCTGTGAGCGATGTAAATGCTATGCAAAAATATGTCAAAAAAATGTTACTCGACGAAACAATGAAGAAAGAAATTTCTGAAAAAGCAGTTTTCGATGCACAGAAATATAAATTTTCTTCAGTAAAGCAGGAACTTAAAAAAATTTATGGATTTAAATAAAAAAATTAGTATTATTATGGGAATCTATAATTGCGAAGAAACATTAGCAGAAGCAATAGATTCTATTTTAGAACAAACTTATACAAACTGGGAATTGATCATGTGTGACGATTGTTCAACGGATCAAACTGCACGCATTGCAGAAAACTATATAGAGAAATATCCAAATAAAATAATTTTGCTTCGTAATGAACAAAATATGGGATTAAATTACACACTGAATAAATGTCTTCAAATTGCTACAGGGGATTATATAGCCCGCATGGATGGAGATGATATTTCGAAACAGATGCGTTTTGAAGAAGAGATAAAGGTGTTGAATGAACATCCAGAGATTGCAATTGTAAGTACAGATATGGATTTTTTTGATGAATCGGGTGTATGGGGAAAAACATCCGTAGATGCGAAACCAGAAAAAAAAGATTTTGTAAAGACAACCCCATTTTGTCATGCGGCCTGTATGGTTCGAAAAGAGGCATATCTGGCTGTAGAAGGCTATTCTGTTTCGGAAAAATTGTTGCGTGTAGAAGATTACCATTTGTGGATCAAAATGTATGAAAAAGGATATCAAGGTATGAATATACAAAAAACCTTGTATATGATGCGCGATGATCGAAATGCAATGAATCGAAGAAAATTTAAATATCGTATTAATGAGGCATACGTAAAATGCTATGCAATAAAAGTATTTAAATTAAAGAAAAAAAATTATATTTATTGTTTACGCCCTATTATAGTAGGATTGTTGCCACAAAAAATTTATAATATTCTTCATAAAAATAAGAGGTAGCGGTTGATGTATACATATATATTTGTATGGATGATTTTTCTAATGATATTTGTAGTACAAACAAAATTTTATAGTGTTGAATTAATAAATGACGTAAAAGTACAGAGATGGCATCTGATTGTTGCTATTTTGTTATTTGTTCCGGTATTTTGGTTGGCATGTATGGGAACACCGATTAATGACGTTCCGGTTTATATTAGTTCTTATCAAAATTTGCCGAAAGAAAATGTAGGCGCATATCTTAAAGAAATGGAATCGGGACAAGGATTTGTTATAATTGAATATTTGATTAAATACATTTTTAATGACAGTGTGACTGCATTCAGAGTGGTTTTAGCTTTGATTCATAGTATTCCGATCATATGGATTTTTAGAAAATATAGTGATAATTATTGGATTAGTATATATATGTTTGTAGCATCTGCATGTCATATTGGTTGGATGATGAATGGTATGCGTCAATTTATAGCAGTTGTGATGATTTTATCAGCACTTCCGCTTATGGTTAAAAAAGAGTATGTAAAATTAACTATTATCGTATTGTTAGCTTGTACGGTTCATGTATCTGCAATTATTATGTTGCCGATTGTTTTTATTGTTCAGGGAAAAGCATGGAATGAAAAAACAATGTTATTTATAATAATGGCAATTGTAATGGTGTTTCTTTTGAGTAAAAATATGTTGGTAGTAGATGAGTTTTTTGTGGGAACAGAATTTGAAGGTGCCATTGCTACGGTACAAGAGAGTGGAGATGATGGAGTACATCCAATACGTGTACTTGTTAGTGCAATGCCAATGCTTTTAGCATTGGTACAAAAAAATAGAATAGCAAAAGAATCAAATCAATTAATTCATATTTGTATAAATATGTCTATTATTACAGTAGGATTAAATTTAATTGCTATGGTTACAAGTGGAATTTTATTAGGAAGATTAGCAATCTATACTTCTTTATATGGTTTTATTATTATGCCATATTTGGTAGAAAATGCATTTACTAAAAAATCACAGATGATAGTGAACTTGCTGTTGGTTATACTATATTTTATATTCTATTGTTTTGAAATGGGAGTGTTATAAAGAAATTATGGATACGAAAATTATTCATTATTGTTGGTTTGGAAAAAATAAAAAACCACAGATTGTTGAAAAATGTATCAATAGCTGGAAAAAATTTTTCCCAGATTTTGAAATTATGGAATGGAATGAAGAAAATTTTGATATTCATTTGAACCAATATGTGGAAGAGGCTTATAAAGCTAAAAAGTATGCGTTTGTAAGTGATGTGGCTCGTTTTTTTGCATTGGAAAAATATGGAGGATTGTATTTTGATACTGATGTAGAAGTAATCAAAAGTTTTGATGATTTATTAGAAGCTGAGGGATTTGCGGGATTTGAAACAGATGAATACGTAGCTCCGGGGTTAGTTCTTTGGTCTAAGAATAAACATAATGAATTGATGAAGGAGATGTTGAATTATTATGAAAAGCTTTCGTTTATTAATGAGGATGGATCATATAATACAACCACAATTTGTATTTATTTTACAGAAGTATTAAAAAGATATGGATTACAGGGAAATAATACAAAGCAACAATGTGGTATTATGACAATTTATCCTAAAGAGTATTTTTGTCCGTTTAATGACCAGACAGGTGTTCTAAGCATTACTTCAAATACACATGCGATACACTGGTATTCGAAAACTTGGATGACTTCAAAACAAAAATCGAGAAATAAAATTACCCGTATATTTCATAGATATTTCGGTGTTGATTGTTTTAGGAGATTCAAAAAATGAAAAATATACTAATTGTTTCTCATGGAATGGAAATTGGCGGGGCAGAGCGAAGTCTTTTGGGGTTATTAAATTCAATTGATTCAAAAGAATATCGAGTAGATTTGTTTTTGTTGCATCATGAAGGAGTGTTGTTTCGTGAAATTCCACAGCATATAAATATTTTACCGGAAATTTCTGAATATACAGTTTTAGCTAGACCAATTAAAAAAGTAGTTAAAGAAGGTCATATTGCGTTAGCATTGGCTCGTAGTTGGGCAAAAGTAAATGCAATTATGTACGAAAAAATTCATAAGTTTTATGATAGTGGGGTAGCGTTAGAATATAGCCATAAATATTTATATTCATTACTTCCTAATATTCAAAGTGATAAAGAGTATGATATGGCAATTAGTTTTTTAACACCACATTATTTTGTTGCTCATAAGGTAAAGGCAAAAAAGAAAATGGCTTGGATCCATACAGATTATTCTAAAGTTCAAATTAATGTGAAGTCAGAGTTGAAAATGTGGTCTAGCTATGAATATATTGGTGCAATATCAACAGCAGCTAAAGAGAGTTTTGTAAAAAAATTTCCACAATTAGAGAAAAAAATAATTGTTATTGAGAATATATTACCAGTTTCGTTAATAAAGAAACAGATGAAGGAGTTTGATCCTACTGATAACGAAATGAAGTGTGAAGGAATTAAGTTATTGTCTATTGGGAGATATTGTACTGCAAAAAATTTTGATAATATTCCTGAAATTTGTGCGGATATATTAAAATATGGTGTGAATGTAACATGGTATATTATTGGATTTGGTCCAGATGAAGAGTTGATTAAACGACAGATTTCAGAAGAGCATATGGAAAATTATGTGATTCTATTAGGCAAAAAAGAGAACCCATATCCGTATATTAAAGCTTGTGATGTGTATATTCAGCCCAGCAGATATGAAGGTAAGAGTGTAGCAGTAAGAGAAGCACAGCTGTTAGGAAAACCAGTTGTTATTACGAAGTATGAAACATCTACAAGTCAGCTTGAACATGGGATAGATGGGATGATTGTGCCAATGAAAAATAAAGAATGTGCAAAACAAATAGTAGATTTGTTGAAAAATAACGAAAAAATGAAACAGTTATCAAATAATTGTAAGATGAGAGATTATTCTAATCAAGAAGAAGTAAAAAAAATTTATTCATTGATAGAGTAAAAGGAGCATTCCTGTAATTCATTAAAAGCGCCAATTGAATAAAAAAGAACCT
>CAZRQV010000028.1:0-24524 GCA_964602445.1 uncultured Lachnoclostridium sp. | reverse complement strand
CTGTTGCAGCAGGTCTGGCAGCATCAGGAAAAACAGTATTTGCTTCTTCTTTTGCAATGTTTGCATCAGGAAGAGCTTACGAACAGATCCGTAACTCCATCGGATATCCACGTTTAAATGTAAAGATCGGTGCCAGCCATGCAGGTATTTCTGTAGGGGAAGATGGTGCAACACATCAGTGTAACGAAGACTTTGCAATCATGCGCTCTATTCCGGGCATGGTAGTTGTATGTCCTTCTGATGATGTAGAAGCAAAAGCAGCAGTACGTGCCGCAGCAGAATATGACGGACCGGTTTATTTAAGATTAGGCCGTCTGGCAGTTCCGGTATTCAATGATCCTGAAAATTACAAGTTTGAACTTGGAAAAGGGGTCGTTTTAAAAGAAGGTACAGATGTAAGTATCTTTGCAACCGGTCTGGAAGTAAATGAAACAATGGAAGCTGCAAAACTTTTAGCAGCAGACGGAATCAATGCAGAAGTGATCAACATCCATACGATCAAACCGATCGATAAAGAACTGGTAGCAGCATCTGCAAAGAAAACAGGCAAAGTTGTTACTGTAGAAGAACATTCTATCATCGGCGGACTGGGAAGTGCAGTATGTGAAGCACTGGCAGAAACAGTTCCGACACCGGTTCTCCGCATTGGTGTAAATGACGTTTATGGAGAATCAGGTCCTGCAAAAGCATTGATCGCAAAATACGGTCTGGATGCAGAAGGAATCTATAAAAAAGTAAAAGAATATTTAGGTAAATAAAAACCATAAAAAGGAAATCCTCTAAGATTTGATGAAAATTTTAGAGGATTTCTTTTTTGAAGTGTGAAATCCGAAAGGGGAGGATGATACGGATATGATACATTGAGGTTATTGACAGCGGTGTGGTATACTGTAGTTTAGATTTAAGGAAAGTTTTTGGGATTGCAGAGAGTGTGGATGAGGTACATTTCCGTGGTGAAATGTGATATTTGGGAATGCAGTGTCAATGCTTAAAAATGATATTTGGCTGTGAAAAATAGGATAAAAGGATTAAGGAGTTACTTATGTTGGTTTATGATGGAACAAAAACAGAATTTCTACGAAGTGTTGAGCAAGATACAATCGCCTATGAGATTGAGCAGAATATATACGAAAAGATGAATCGACATACAGCAAGAAACGAGTTTCGTTCATGGGAGAATTCATTGGAATACATGTATAAAGTATTGAATGATACGGAAATTCCAGAAAATTCAGGAATTGCTATTGAATATAATATACCACAGACATCAAAAAGGGTTGATTTTTTAATATCGGGTTATGATAAAGAGAAAAAAGGCAATGTTATCATTATAGAATTGAAACAGTGGGATAAATTAGAATCTGTAAAGAGCAGAGACGCATTGGTAGAAACATATACAGGTAATGCAATGAGACAAGTTGTTCATCCGTCCTATCAAGCATGGTCTTACGCAATGTTGATTGCGGATTACAATCAATCTGTGCAGGAAAAGAAGATACAGTTATGGCCGTGTTCTTATCTGCATAACTACAGAAGAAAAGCGCAGGATCCTCTGGATGAAGTACAGTATCAAACCTATTTGGAAGATGCTCCAGCATTTACGCGAGGTCAGGTTGAAAAATTAAGAGCATACATAAAACAATCGATTAAAAAAGGTGATAATAAAGAACTGTTGTATTCAGTAGAACATGGAAAAATCAAACCATCTAAAAGCTTGCAAGAATCGATTGCAAAGATGTTAAAAGGAAATCGCGAATTTGTTATGTTGGATGAACAAAAGGTAGTATTTGAAGAAATTTTAAATGCTTCCCGACGTTCTATGGAAGACGATAAAAAAAGAGTTATTATTGTTCAGGGAGGACCTGGAACCGGAAAAACAGTAGTTGCGATTAATTTGTTGGCACAGCTTACAAATGAAGGTCAATTTTGCCAATATGTCTCAAAAAACAGCGCACCACGAAATGTTTATCAGAAGAAACTAAAGGGAGAGATGCAAAAAAGCAGTATCGATAATATGTTCAAAGGTTCAGGAATTTATACTGAAACAGATGAAAATGTAATTGATACGATTTTGGTAGATGAGGCACATAGATTAAATGAAAAGTCTGGAATGTTCCATAATATGGGAGAAAATCAAATTAAAGAAATCATTCATGCTTCCAGATGTAGCGTATTCTTTATCGATGAAAGTCAGCGTGTAACATTGAGTGATATAGGAAGTGTCGCAGAAATAGAAAAATGGGCAAAAGAAGCAAATGCAGAAATTATTAATATGGAGTTGGTATCTCAATTTCGTTGTAATGGATCGGATGGTTACTTAGCGTGGTTGGATAATACATTGGAAATTCGTGAAACTGCAAATTGGAATATGAAAGATATCGATTATGAGATACAAATTCTGGATTCACCTCATGATATGAGAAACATTATTATTGAAAAAAATAAAAATACCAATAATCGTGCCAGAATTTTGGCAGGATATTGTTGGAATTGGATAAAGGAAGGTCATAATGATTCTTCAGTTCATGATATACAGATTGGAGATTTTGGGATTAGTTGGAATCTGAAAAATACAACTACATTTGCGATTGACGAAACATCTGTAAATGAAGCTGGTTGTATCCATACATCTCAGGGATTGGAGTTTGATTATGTAGGTGTGATTATTGGAGATGATTTACGATATGAAAATGGAAAAATTGTAACAGATTTTACAAAACGTGCAAAAACGGATCAGTCTTTGAAGGGAATAAAAAAATTGTATAAAGAGAATCCCGGAAGGGCAGAACGTATAGCGGATGAAATAATAAAAAATACATATCGTACGCTTATGACACGTGGCATGAAAGGATGTTATGTGTATTGCACAGATGAAAATCTAGCTGCATATTTAAAGAAATGTCTAGAATAGAAAAGAGGAAAAGATGATAAAGCAAGAGACAATTGATCAAGTTTTAAAATTTAGAGATGATAGAAATTGGAAGCAATTTCATAATCCAAAAGATCTAGCAATTTCAATTAGTTTGGAAGCGGCAGAATTGTTGGAAATATTTCAATGGAGCGCGGAAGATATCGAATGTATAGAAAAAAAGGATAAAATTAAAGAAGAACTTGCAGATGTAGTTAATTATTGTATTTTAATGGCTGATAGCTGTGGATTGGATTTGGATGAAATTGTACGAGAAAAAATGAAAAGAAACAATGAAAAATATCCAGTTGAGAAGGCATTTGGAAGTAAAGAAAAATATACAGAGTTGAAATAGTCAGTGTTATTACGGATTGCATATAACAAAACGATTGCCTTGAATGAGAACTTCTTGAAATTCCTAATTTAAAAATAGGGTAAAATAATTCAAAAAATAAAAATTACTTATTGACAAATCCTAAAAGATGCGTTATGATATCACTTGTGTCACGGAACAGAGTGATATTACGGGGTGTGGCTCAGCTTGGCTAGAGCGCCTGGTTTGGGACCAGGAGGTCGCAGGTTCGAATCCTGTCACCCCGACTGAAAAGTCTTGAGAAATCAAGGCTTTTTTTGTTGCATGAAAGTCAGCTATTACAGACATTAATGAAAACTTATAAGTAAAACGAATTTGAAATTTACAGAATGTCAGGTATAATAAAACCATGCATTTAAATATTGGTCAGATGAAGGTTACAGGAAAGTGGTTTGATACCCGCCGAAGGAATGATGCTCTCAGGTATTCCGTAAAAGGAATGGGACTGCAGCCGGATGACGCGCTGGAGAAGCTCTGAAAAATGAGTGCCGAAGGTGAAAGTGTAGTTACGCGAATCTCTCAGGCTAAAGGACAGTGGAATGTTTATCATGAAAACAAGTTTTTTCATGATTCCATTTTTGATGTCCGAAGTTGATTCTTCGGATTTTTTTATGCATAAAAAATACAAAAGGATGGAGTTAAAATGGCAATCATTGAAAAAATCGTAGCATTGGTAAACACCGTATTATGGGACTATTTATTATTGTTCCTGTTAGTTGGAACCGGAATCTTTTATACATTCCAGTTGAAATTCATTCAGGTTCGCAAATTTGGTAAAGGGTTAAAGCTTTTATTTGGAGATTTCTCTCTGAACGGAGCAAAAGATAAAAAAGGATTAAGTTCGTTTCAGGCGTTGACAACAGCCATTGCAGCACAGGTTGGAACCGGAAATATTGCCGGAGCAGCGACCGCGATCGCATCTGGTGGTCCGGGTGCTATTTTCTGGATGTGGGTAGCAGCTTTCTTTGGAATGGCAACCATTTATGCAGAAGCAGTGATGGCACAGCATACGAGAGAAGAACGCAACGGTGTGTATGTAGGCGGACCGATCTATTACATCAAATATGTATTTAAAGGAAAATTCGGAAAATTCCTTTCCGTATTCTTCTCTGTAGCAGTAATCCTTGCACTGGGATTCATGGGAAATGTAGTTCAGTCAAATTCAATCGGAAGTTCTTTCAACAACGCATTTGGCGTGAATCCACTGATTGTTGGTGTGGTTTGTGCAGTGATCGCAGGTTTTATCTTCTTAGGAGGAATCAAGCGTATCGCAAGTTTTACAGAAAAGATCGTACCGCTGATGGCAGCCGTTTATGTTGTAGGCTGTATCGTGATCCTTGTGATGAATCCACAGGGTCTTGTTACTGCAGTTCATGATATTTTCGTAGGTGCATTTGCACCGCAGGCAATCATGGGTGGTGCTTTAGGTGTGACAGTACAGAAAGCGATGCGTTATGGCGTTGCCAGAGGTTTATTCTCAAATGAAGCAGGAATGGGTTCCACTCCTCATGCACATGCAACTGCAGAAGTGGATCATCCGGCAGATCAGGGTCTGGTAGCAATGCTTGGTGTATTTATTGATACATTTATTATCTTAACTATGACCGCGCTGGTTATCCTTTCTACAGGTGCACTTTCCAGCGGAGCAACCGGTTCTGTTCTTGCACAGAACGCATTTAATGTAGGATTTGGTTCTTGCGGTAATGCATTTATTGCAATCTGTATGCTGTTCTTCGCATTTACAACCATCGTTGGCTGGTATTATTTCGGAGAAGTTAATGTACGTGCGCTGTTTGGAGACAAAGCGATCAAGATTTATGCAGTTCTCGTAGTTCTGTGTGTGGCAGTTGGTTCTTGCCTCAAAGTTGATCTGGTATGGAATATGTCAGATATGTTTAATGGTCTGATGGTTCTCCCGAACCTGATCGCACTCATTCCTTGTGTAGGCGTTGTAAAGAAACTGACCAAGGAATATGAATCAAAAAATAAATAATCGGTTAGAATGATCATAAAAGGTGTCAGCAGGCTGTCTGCTGATGCCTTTTTAAGTGCAAAAGTTTTGCGGATTTGGAAAAGAAACTTTCGGTGCAGGAAAATGTGAGAATTACTTTTCGTTTTTTTATCACGAAATTTTCACAGAAAAAACATTTTTTTCGGCAGAAAGTATGATATAGTATTCATGATATTTTGGAGGTACGAGAATGAAAAAATTAAGTGTATTACTCATGCTGACACTGGTTGTAGGACTGACGGCCTGCGGAAAAACCGAGAAAAAGGTGGAAACGCAACAGGAAGTGGAGACTTCTGAGGAAGAAGTAGTCGTGGAAGAAGAGGAAGCCGTGGAAGAAGAGGTGACGAAGATCTCTCTTTCCAATGGAGAGATCCTTGTTAACGAAGAAGCGATTTCCGAAGATGTGGAGTCAGATGTATATAAAGCAAATGATATTATTTTCTATCTGGAAAATCAGGGAATCGAGTATGGTGCCGGAACAGCACAGGATGAACATTCCCAGATTGAAGCAGATGCTCATACGGTTGTTCACATTACCAAACCGGGAACTTATGAGATCAGCGGTACGATGGAAGCGGGACAGATTTTCGTGGATCTGGGCGAAGATGCCAAAGAAGATCCGGAAGCAGTGGTTACATTGATTCTGAATAATGCAGATATTACCTGTACGGTTGCACCGGCAATCTTCTTCTATCATGTATATGAATGTGCTGAAATCACAGAGAAAGAAGAGGCTTCTATGGAAGTGGTTACAGATGCCGCAGGTGCTAATCTGAAGCTGGCAGATGGTACGAAAAATCAGATCTATGGTTCTTATGTGGCAAAAATCTACAAATCCTGCGAATTAAATGAAGAAGGAACGGAAGTAGTAGAGTCGAAAAAGCTGCACAAATATGATGGAGCCGTGTATTCCAGAATGACGATGAACGTATTTGGGGATACCGGAATTTTGGATATTACTGCGGAAAATGAAGGTTTGGATACAGAAATGCATCTGACCATTCAGGGCGGAAATATTCGGATTAAATCCGGAAATGACGGAATTAATGTCAATGAAGACAATGTTTCTGTATTTACGATGAATGACGGAACTTTAAATATTCAGGTAACCGGAGAAACCGGTGAAGGGGATGGAATCGATTCTAACGGCTGGCTTGTGATCAATGGCGGTACGGTAAACAGCTGGGCTTGTGGGGTAAGTCAGGATGCCGGTCTGGATGCGGATATGGGAATCTATATCAACGGCGGAACGGTGGCAGCATCAGGAAATATGCCGTCTGAGATTTCAGAAGGGAATGCAGAGAGTGTGACTTTCCAAAGCAGAGAACAGCTGGAAGCAGGGAAAAAGTATAAAATCATGGATGCGGAAGAAAATCTGATCATGGAAGTTGTTCCTAAGAATGCATTTACGATGCTTGTAATTTCCGATGAAACTCTGACAGAGGATGGCGCATATACGTTGTGGCTGGATGGAGAACAGGTAGCAGAAAGCATGGCCGGTGCGATGATGGGTCATGGCATGGGCGGCGGAATGAAGCCGGATGGAGAGCCGCCGGAAGGCTTCAAAGACGGAGAACGCCCGGAACCGCCGGAAGGCTTCAAAGACGGAGAACGTCCGGAACCACCGGAAGGGTTTGAAGGCGGAGACCGGATGGAAAAACCGGATGGTATGAAAGTTCCTGACGGAACAGAACTTCCGGATGATGCAGAACTGCCGGAAGCACCGAATAAAAAATAAAATGAAATGATACAAAAAAGAGAGAACGGATCTTCCGCTCTCTCTTTTTTGATCGTAAATTTATTTGGTCGTATAAAAAATATGATTTCCATGTTCTAATACCCGGGTCAGTGATTGGTCAAACCAGCCGCTCTTGCAGTAAGAAGAACGGAAAAATAAAGCTCCTTTGGAATGGTCTTCTCCCTGGAGTACTCTCCGGACTGCTTCGGTCGTTTCTTTGGATACGGTAACGGTATGGATCCGTCCGTCGGCAGTTGGGGAAAATTGTGCATTTCCATGATGTTTCTGGTAAACGACTTCGGTTACTGTGTCTGGAAAAATATCGCTGTGTACGCGGTTCATGACTACATTGGCTACCAGCATCTTTCCGGTCAGATCTTCTGTGCCGGCTTCTGCTTCTACAATTTTTAAAAGCACATGATAGTCATTTTCATTTAAGTTGAAACAAGATTCTTCTTCGATTGCAGCTGAGGCGACTTCAGATTCCTCTGTGGGTATTTCTGTTTCGACGTTTTCTTCTCCTGTGTGGATTTCTTTCTGTGGAACGGATAAGCCGGGAATTGGAACCGGAGCATGATCCATGATCGCCGCGATCGTTAAGGAATCGCAGGGGATGGCTGTTTCAGAAAGAGTGTCCTCGGCAGCATAGACGTTTAATCCGTTTATGCCCTGGGAGTTTGAGAATGTATTGCTTGCAAGGAGTACTCCACTCAGTACAAGTGCTACATTCCGATAGCATCTACGCATTCATACTCTCCTTTTCTTTCTGTGATGTAAGAACATCCTTTGATTCAATTATGGGCAAATGAGTCGGAATTTATACAAAGGATCCGTCTCCTTTGCTGAGTTACAGGTAGTGATTATGCCTTTTTTTCGAAAGTGTGTCAATATAAATATTACAAAAATGTTAAAAGTAACGAAAAACAAGAAATAAAAACGTAATAATGTAGAAGGTTTGCCTATGCATTATGGGGTACAGAAGGAGAGGATTGGGGCTTGAAATCCCGATTCGGTGGGAGAAAGTTTATAAAAAATTTAGATGCAAAGAGAGGAAAAAGGGAGTAGTATTCAGAATAGAAATAGAATACAGAGGAGAAAAATTATGTATGATTATTCGTTGGTTCAATGGATCCTGTTCTTTTTCTGGTATTGTTTTCTGGGCTGGATCTGGGAGTGTGGCTATGTTTCCCTGGTGCAGGCACGTAAGAAAAAGAAATGGGAGTTTATCAACCGTGGTTTCCTTCATGGACCACTGATCCCTATCTATGGATTTGCGGCGATCACAATCCTGGTGGCTACGATTCGTCTGCGGGAGAACACCTTGGCGGTCTATGTGGTAGGAGCGTTGACGGCAACGTTATTTGAAATGCTAACGGGAACCGTGATGGAAAAACTTTTTAAAGTAAAGTATTGGGATTACAGTAATCTTCCTTTGAATTATAAGGGACATATCTGTTTCTTCGTTTCATTGTTCTGGGGATTTTTTGCAGTGGTCCTTGTACAGATGATCCATGTTCCGGTGGAAAAAGTTCTGTTTCGAGTGCCGAAGATCGTCAGTGAGATCATTGCTTTTGTGCTGACTGCAGTGTTTGCGTATGATACGGCAGCATCCTTTGATGAAGGTATGGATCTGAGAGCGATTCTGGAAGAAATTGCAGAGAATAATGAAACTGTACAGAAGCTGGAAAAACGACTGGATGCTGTGGTGGCATTTTCACCGATTCCGGATCTGAAAAATCTGCCAAGCAAACAGGAAATTTTAGAACAGTTTGAAGATCATGTAAAACACAATTTTGAACGGCATAATAAGCGTTACTTACGTGCAGCGAGACAGCTGCGGCGAAATCCAACCATGATTTCGGAAAAATACAGAGAAAATTTGGAAACATTAAAAGAATTACTGAGAAATCGGGGATAAGAAAAAAGGACTTGGAATTTTATTTTTCCAAGTCCTGTCTATTATACGGGTCCTTTTTCTTTTAAGTGCTTTTTGATCGCGTCGAAACTTTCTTCGCTTAAAATATGCTCAATCTGGCAGGCATCTTCTGCAGCAATCTCTTCCGGAACACCAAGCAGTACAAACATTTTCGTAAGAACGGTATGACGTTCATAAATGGCTTCTGCCACTGCACGTCCATCTTCGGTCAATGTGATAAAACCGGCATCGCTGACAACGATCTGATTCTTTTCTCTCAGATGTTTCATAGCAACACTAACGCTTGGTTTTTTGAAGTTTAATTCGGTTGCAATATCTACGGAACGAACTACCGGAAGCCTTTTGCTTAAAATGTAGATAGTTTCCAAGTAATTTTCGGCAGATTCGTTTTTTCTCATGTAATTTTCCCCCTACAGAAATGATGGCAGATGCAAAAATACATCTACTTTAGAATCATAACATAGAAATGAAAAGAAAGAAAGTCTTTTTGAGAATCCATACAGCTGATTTACTGCTTCTTACCGTAAGTCTGGAATTGGTAAGAAAACGCTGTTAAGAGCATTGGATTTGAAGTATAATGTAAAAAAGAAAATCAGAAGATTTTCAATCATGGAGAAGATCAGGTTTGTGAAGAATTTGCGGAAACTGTTCGAAAAAGACTTGGTTTTTTTGCAACTGCACCCTATAATGGAGCTGTTTATGATCTGCGGACCGGAACCTGTCCGGAAAAATGCAGAGGATATACAAATAAAGATATGAAAAAACTGACATCAGAGATTGATGCTCTGTGTGAAAATGGGAGAAATAAAAAGTGTCGGATTTAAAAACGAAGATAGAAGAAGAAAAAGAACGGGCGATCATCGTCGGAGTAGATCTTGGGACAGAGGATGATTTTGAACAGTCTATGGATGAACTGGAAGCCTTGGCAGAAGCCTGCGGTATGGAAGTGGTGTGCAGAGTGACACAGAAAATGCCTGCACTTCATCATTCGCTGTATATCGGAACCGGAAAGGTGGCAGAGGTACGGGAATACGTACAGAATTTATGGGCTGATGTAGTCATTTTCGGAGATACGCTGACGCCGTCACAGCTTCGCAATCTTCAGCAGGAACTGGAGATTGCAGTGATGGACAGAACAAATCTGATCTTAGAAATCTTTTCTAAGAGAGCAAGAACGAGAGAAGCCAGACTTCAAGTAGAAGTGGCAAATCTGCAGTACATTCTTCCCCGTCTGGTGGGAATGCATGAAGCACTGAGCCGTCAGGGAGGCGGCAGCGGGCTGGCAAACAAAGGTGCCGGCGAGAAAAAACTGGAACTGGATCGACGTAAGATTGAGCATCGTCTGGCGCAGCTTCGCCGGGAACTGGAAGAAGTTTCCAAGGAACGGCAGATTCAGAGAAAACAGAGAGCTAATTCTGGAATTCCAAGGGTTGCTCTGATTGGATATACCAATGCAGGCAAATCGACCATGATGAATCAGATGTTATCTACGTATGGCGGAGCAGAAGAAAAACAGGTAATGGAAAAAGATATGCTGTTTGCCACTCTGGAGACGACGGTACGTAAGATTGAGATTGACAGAACCCGTCAGATCCTGCTGTCAGATACGGTAGGATTTATCAATCATCTGCCGCACGGTCTGGTCAAAGCATTCCGTTCTACGTTAGAGGAAGCCTGTGAAGCAGATTTGATCTTAAATGTAGTAGATGCTTCGGATCCTCATCACAAACAGCAGTTAAAAGTGACAGAAGATACCCTTCGGGAGCTGAATATGGGGGAGGTTCCGATGATCTATGTGTACAACAAAGCAGACCGGTGTATGGAAGAGTCGCTGCCGCTGGTATGCGGGGAGGAAAAAATCTATTTGTCAGCCAAGACCGGAGAAGGAATCAGGGAATTGGTAGAACTGATTTTCCGGAAACTCCATTCGGGACATCTGGAAGCGGAATTTTTGGTTCCGTATACGGACGGAAGAGCAGTGTCCGATCTGATGAAACATTGTGTGGTTCGGGAAACTTCTTATGAAGAAAACGGCACACGCTTAAAAGTCAGCTGTGAATATGCTTTTTATCAGAAATATAAAGAATATCTGATGCTGTAAATGATGCAGAACTGTTTTTCAGCGTTGCACGGAAACCTGTATTTATGATAATCTAAAGGAGTATTACTTTCTCAAGTGGGATTCCACAAAAATCATAAAAAAGTGAAAAGCGAAAATTTGTTCGAAAAAAGATTGACAGAAAAAGGTTTTTATAATACCATAACAAAAGAAGAACGAATGTTCGTAAAAGGAGAAAAATATGGCAAACAATAAAGAAGATAAACAGAAAGCATTGGAAGCTGCTTTAGGTCAGATAGAAAAACAGTACGGTAAAGGCGCTGTGATGAAATTAGGAGATACTTCCCACATGCAGGTGGAAACTGTACCGACAGGTTCCCTGAGTCTGGACATTGCATTGGGTCTTGGCGGTGTTCCGAAGGGACGTATCATCGAAATCTACGGACCGGAATCTTCCGGTAAGACAACGGTAGCACTGCATATGGTAGCAGAAGTGCAGAAGCGCGGCGGTGTTGCCGGATTTATTGATGCAGAACACGCATTGGATCCGGTTTATG
Organism: uncultured Lachnoclostridium sp.; assembly: GCA_964602445.1. Classification (GTDB taxonomy): domain Bacteria; phylum Bacillota; class Clostridia; order Lachnospirales; family Lachnospiraceae; genus HGM12587. The sequence goes on along the minus strand of CAZRQV010000028.1, from coordinate 12,942 downwards.
CAAAAAATATCGGGGTAGATATTGATAACCTTTATATTTCCCAGCCGGACTGTGGAGAACAGGCACTGGAAATCACAGAAACGATGGTTCGTTCCGGTGCAGTGGATATCGTAATCGTGGACTCTGTAGCAGCACTGGTTCCGAAAGCGGAAATTGATGGAGATATGGGAGATTCCCATATGGGACTTCAGGCAAGACTGATGTCACAGGCACTCCGTAAGCTGACTGCAGTAATCAGCAAATCGAATTGTATCGTAATCTTTATTAACCAGCTTCGTGAAAAACTGGGCGTAATGTTCGGTAATCCGGAAACAACAACCGGCGGCCGTGCATTGAAATTCTATTCTTCTATCCGACTGGACGTAAGAAGAGTGGAAGCGTTAAAACAGGGCGGTGAAGTGATCGGAAACCATACCCGCATCAAAGTCGTGAAAAATAAAGTAGCGCCGCCATTTAAAGAAGCAGAATTTGATATCATGTTCGGAAAAGGAATCGTAAAAGAAGGAGATCTGATCGATATTGCTGTAAATATCGGCGTGATCGCAAAAAGCGGAGCATGGTATGCATATGAAGGCGAAAAGATCGGACAGGGACGTGAAAATGCAAAAGCATTTCTCGTAAATCATCCGGAAGTTGCAGATGAAGTAGAACGCAGAATTCGCCAGCATTATGGATTAGCAGGTGGTATGGTTGAAGGTACAGAACAGACAGAACTGGAATAAAAGCCGGGAAGAACTGGAAGATTCGGAAAAACCGATGACAGAACAGGAACTGGCAGAGGAATTAAGGCGCGCAAAGCTGCGCGCCCTTCATCTTTTAACAGCCATGGATCGGACAGAGGCAGATCTGCGGGAGAAATTGGCAGCATCTTACTGTGACCGGACGGTGGAGGAAGCGATCGCATATGTAAAAAGTTTTGGATATATTGATGATGAACGATATGTGAAAAATTATATCGAAAGCAGGAGCAGAAGCAAAAGCCGCAAACAGATCGAGCAGGAGCTGATCTTTAAAAAAGGACTGTCCAAAGAAATTGTGGCACAGGGGTTTGAGGATGCTCAGATGACAGAGGTCAGTGAAGTGATCGAAAAATATATGCGAAAAAAAAGAATTACGGCAGATTGCTGTGATTATGAGCAAAAGAGAAAATTTTATGCTTATATGCTGCGGAAAGGTTTCCAAATGGATGATCTGAACAAGGTTTTTGACTTGACATAATGCACAAAAAAGTATAGAATTTACATGTTGTATTTGCGAACAATGAAAATTGAATAAGGAGGTGCTCCTGTGGAAGTAATTCTTTGTGTAATTGCTATTGTGATAGCGGCTGTAATTGCGTCAATTGTTTCTGTAAACAGATATAAAGCGACATCAGAAAAGAAAATTGGCAGTGCAGAAGAAAAGGCGCGTGAAATAATAGATGAAGCATTGAAGACTGCTGAAACGAAAAAACGTGAAGCTTTACTGGAAGCAAAAGAAGAAGTCTTACGTATGAAGAACGAATCTGAACGTGAGATCAAAGACAGTAGAGCGGAAGTTCAGCGTTACGAAAGAAGAATTCTCGCAAAAGAAGAGCAGTTGGACAAGAAGTCAGCGACTCTGGAAAAGAGAGAATCTAATTTTGCAAACAAAGAAGAACGTTTGGCAAGAAAAGCAGCAGAAATCGATGAGCTTTACGAAAAAAGAGTACAGGAACTGGAAAGAATCTCTGGTTTTACCTCCGAACAAGCAAAAGAATATCTTTTAAAAGCAGTAGAGGACGAAGTAAAGACTGATGCTGCCAAGTTGGTTAGGGAATTAGAAAACCGAGCAAAAGAGGAAGCTTCTAAGAAAGCGAAAGATTATGTGGTAACAGCAATTCAGAAATGTGCTGCGGACCACGTAGCAGAAACTACAATTTCAGTAGTTCAGCTTCCAAGTGATGAGATGAAAGGACGTATCATCGGACGTGAAGGGCGTAATATCCGTACATTAGAAACAATGACGGGTGTAGATCTGATCATTGATGATACACCGGAAGCAGTCATCTTATCCAGCTTTGATCCAATCCGTAGAGAAGTAGCAAGAATCGCTCTTGAAAAACTGATCGTTGACGGACGAATTCATCCGGCAAGAATCGAAGAAATGGTGGAAAAAGCACAGAAAGAAGTGGAAACCATGATTCGTGAGGAAGGTGAAGCAGCTACCTTAGAAGTAGGTGTTCACGGTATCCATCCGGAACTTGTAAAACTTCTCGGAAGAATGAAATTCAGAACAAGCTATGGACAGAACGCATTAAAGCATTCTATCGAAGTTGCTCATTTGGCGGGACTTTTGGCGGCAGAAGTTGGGGTAGATGTACGTGTCGCAAAACGTGCAGGACTTTTACATGATATCGGTAAATCAATCGATCATGAAGTAGAAGGATCCCATATTCAGATTGGTGTGGATTTATGTAGAAAATACAAAGAGTCTGCAACCGTAATCAATGCAGTTGAGTCACATCATGGTGATGTAGAACCGGCAACATTAATCGCATGCCTTGTACAGGCCGCAGATACGATTTCTGCAGCAAGACCTGGTGCAAGACGCGAAACATTAGAAACCTATACAAACAGATTAAAACAACTTGAAGATATCACAAACTCCTTCCAGGGAGTTGACAAATCTTTTGCTATTCAGGCAGGAAGAGAGATTCGTATTATGGTTGTACCGGAAGCTGTCAGTGATGCAGATATGGTATTGTTGGCAAGAAATATTTCAAAACAGATTGAAGCTGAAATGGAATATCCGGGACAGATTAAAGTAAACGTGATTCGCGAAAGTCGTGTCATCGATTACGCGAAATAAATAAGTTTAAAAGACCTTTCATATACATAAAGTATATGGGAGGTTTTTTTATGTTAGTAAAATTACTGTTGTTTCGGTTGTGTCCGATCGTTTGTTTAAAGCTATGCAAAAAGCGAAATCAGATCAAACTGGCTGGTGTCTTAGAAATCCTGTGTTATGCAGTCTGTTTTTTGTCGGCGGTATGGAAAATACTCTGTGAAGAAAAATGGAAAGGGATTCTCTGGGTGTTGGGTTCTCTTTTTCCCCATTCGCTGTGTTATGGATTTGCAGTGTGGTTGATTTGGCGGTGTCTTTGGAATGTATGGTCGGTGAGAGTCTGGAATAGAATCTATTTGGTAGCTATGTGGGCTGTAATGGTGGGGATTTTGATGGAATTGTACTGGAATCCGGCGGCTTTACGATTTGTTTCATGGATTTTGAAATAAATTTTTATCAAGGGATAACTACATATTGTAGCTCTGTCGGATGTTTTGGGGAAAATGTTGTATGAGAGGCGGAAAACGTTGATTTTTCAAGGTTTTTCGGCGAAAAATAAGATTGATTTTCGGCAAAAAAGCGGTATAATCAAGATAATATCATTGGGGGAAGGTTATGCCATGAATGAAAGTATACAGGCCTTTGTGGGATATTTAGAAGAAGAAAAAAAGTCATCTTATAATACATGTATTTCTTATGAGAGAGATTTGAAAAAGTTAAAAGATTATCTGCAGCAGCAGGGGATTGGGCAGGTGCAGGAAGTATCAGAGACAACCTTGAATTCGTACGTGCTGTTTCTGGAGAGAGAAGGCAAAGCGGCTGCCACGGTTTCGCGTTACATCGCGTCTCTGAAAGGTTTTTTTGAATATTGTCAGAAATGCGGTATAATCCAGGAAGATCCTGCAGAACGTTTGCGTCCGCCAAAAGTGGAACGAAAATTTCCGCAGATCCTGACAATCGAAGAAATGCAGAAACTTTTGGCACAGCCGGATGTACGATCAGACAAAGGGGTTCGTGATAAGGCAATGCTGGAACTTTTATATGCCACAGGAATCCGGGTTTCAGAACTGATTTCTTTACAGATGGAAGATATGAATCTGGAAATGGAATATTTAATCTGTCATGAAAAGGCAAAAGACCGGGTGATTCCGTTTGGAAGTGAAGCAAAACATGCCCTGGGCAGTTATATCGAAAAGACAAGGGAGCATATGATCGGGAACGGCGACAGTGGTTATCTCTTTGTGAATTGTTCCGGTCAGCCGATGAGTCGTCAGGGATTTTGGAAGCTGATTAAGCATTATAGTGAAAAAGCGGGGATTGAAAAAGAAATTACGCCGCATACATTCCGACATTCCTTTGCAGCCCATCTTCTGGAAAATGGTGCAGATGTACAGTCCGTGCAGAAAATGATGGGACATGCGGATATTTCCACGATTCAGATGTATGTAGATATGCAGTCGGGAAATGTCAGAGATGTGTATAAAAAGTTTCATCCAAGAAGTTAAACTGATTGAAAACAAAGTTTTTGAAATAAGAACGTGGGAAATGAAGTGGAACAGAATTGTTTGATCCTTCCGTAATATTGAAAAACCTGTCAAGGATGCTGCAGGATGGCAGCTCTTGACAGGTTTTTTGATATTTTTGCGAAAAACAGAAATGAATTAGCAGTTTTCTGCGATTTCGTATAACAGTTTTTCGGAATCTTCCCAGCCGAGACAAGGATCGGTAATGGATTTTCCATAGCATTTTTCGTGGATCGTCTGATTTCCTTCTTCAATGTAGCTTTCAATCATAACCCCTTTGACTAATTTACGGATGTCTGGGTTATAACGACGGCTGTGAAGGATTTCTTTGGTGATACGGATCTGTTCTTTGTATTTTTTTGCAGAATTAGAATGGTTCGTATCGATGATCGCTGCAGGATTCTGCAGATTTCGTTCGTTATAAAGAGAAAGCAGTGTCATCAGGTCTTCGTAATGATAGTTTGGCTGATTGATTCCACGTTTGTTGACTGCACCGCGTAAGATAACGTGAGCCAGAGGGTTTCCGTCGGTGTTGACTTCCCAGCCGCGATAGATAAAGGTGTGGCCGTGCTGAGCTGCAACAACGGAATTCAGCATAACGCTCATATCACCGCTGGTCGGATTTTTCATACCCGCAGGAATGTCAAAACCGCTGACCGTCAGTCGATGCTGCTGGTCTTCTACGGAACGAGCACCGATGGCTACATAGGAAAGAATATCTGAAAGATATCTGTAGTTTTCCGGATACAGCATTTCATCTGCCGGGGTCAGTCCGGTTTCTTCGATGGCGCGCATGTGCATTTTTCTCATAGCGATCAGTCCGGCAGTCAGATTTGGCTTTCCTTCAGGATCTGGCTGGTGGACAATTCCTTTATAACCTTCTCCGGTTGTACGTGGTTTGTTGGTATAAATTCTAGGAATAATGATCACTCTGTCTTTGATCTTTTCCTGAATTGGAGCAAGACGGCTGATATAATCACAGACCGATTCTTCGTTGTCAGCAGAACAAGGACCGATGATGGCAAGAAATTTATCACTTTCTCCTGTGATTACCTTTTTGATCTCTTCATCACGTTCTGCTTTGATCTTTTCAATTTCTTTGGAAACCGGATATTGTTCCTTGATTTCCGCAGGAGTCGGAAGTTTTTTCACAAATTCAAATCCCATAAAAGTATCCTCTTTTCTTTCGTTTTGCGTGAGGAAACGGACAGAACAAGGTTCTGAAATCCATCTGCAAAACGATTTTCTCGCTTAAAGTTTGTTAACGCTCATTATAATATAGTTCAAAAATGAAATCAACCGTCAGCTTTTTGGAAAAATCGACACAAAGACATGCATCCGAAAAAGGTAATGGAAAGCTGACTTACCAAAAGTCCGAAAAGATAACCGTAAATTCCTATGTTAGGAACACAAAAGCAAATGAATCCAATCCGGAGAAACAGGCTGAAAATTCCGTTGAAAAAAGTGATGTGGGTCATTCCCAGTCCGTTCAGGACACTGTTCAGTGTAGTGTTTAAGTAGAGAAAAGGACAAATCCATGCAAGGATTGTCAAAAAGGTACCTGCCAGAGGGTTGGAAAAAACAAAGTTTCCGAGAAAATTTCCGAAGATAAGAAAGAAAAGCAGGCAAAGGAACCCTAAGGTCAGACAAAAAGCAAAGGTTTTTCGGATGGTGCTCTTTAAATGTTCTAACTGTCCTCTGGCCTGGGATTCGGAAACAGCAGGAAGGAGCATGGTGGAAAGTGATCCGGTCAGAGCGTTGGGAAATAGGATGAAAGGAAGTGCCATCCCATTTAAAACCCCATAGACACTCAATGCTGCCGAAGGATCCATGCCGTAAGCTTTTAATGCATGGGGAATCAGTGCAGTTTCCAGACTGGCGAGGACGTTGACACAGATCCGGCTTAAGGTGAGCGGTGTGGAAAGCCGAAAAATTTCTCTGGTGCAGGAAATGTAGCCGGAAAAAGAATGTCTGACGGAAGGTTTTGAGCGAAAGGAGAAGAAGGTCAGAGTAAAGAGCAGGGCGCAGAGCTCGCCGAATACCAGTCCGATGACAGCGGTTTCCGCAGAAACAGGGGTATGGTTGGTCGTGGAGATCCGAAAGAGTAGAAAAAAACAGCCGATCCGGCAGGTTTGTTCGATGAATTGGGCGATGGAAGGAACGGCCGCTTTCTGCATACCGAAATAATATCCGCAGATACAGGATTGTACTGTACCGAAAGGAATGGTAACAGCTAAGATCCGAAGCAGTCTGGTACAGCGGGGTTCTTTTAAAAAGATTTCGGCCAATGGCTGTGCATATTTAAAAATGAACAGGGAACAGCTAACAGAGAGAAACAAGGTGATTGAGATGCCTGCCCTTAGGATACAGGAAGTCTGGGAAGATTGACCGGAAGCCTCTTTGGCGGCTGTTAATTTGGAAACCGCAGTTTCGATGCCGGAAGCGCACAAAGAGAAGCAGATGGAATAGATTGGAAAGATCAGCTGATAAATTCCCATTCCTTCTGCACCAATCGTATTTGCAAGGAATATTCTATAGAAGAACCCCATGAATCGACAGGTGAAAGCGGCAAAAGTTAAGAGAAGTGTGCCGCGTAAAAAACTGTTTTTTACATTCATAAAATTTTCCGTTTTTTTAAAATATATTCCAAAAGAAATCTTGACAGAACGCATACATAGGTTTAATATCAATTACAGAAAATCCGACAAAAACAGTCGGAATAAAAAAGAGGAATGATATGAAGCTGTCAACAAAAGGACGATATGGACTTCGTGCCATGATTGATCTGGCAATTCACAGTAAGGAAGAAGCCGTTTCCATTGCTAGTATTGCGGCACGACAGAAGATATCTGAAAGTTATTTGGAACAGTTGATTCCAAAACTGCGTAAAGCAGGAATGATTTCCAGTATCAGAGGCGCCGGCGGAGGATATGTTTTAGCCAAACCGGCCAATGAAATTTCAGTAGGAGACATTTTGAGAGCTTTGGAAGGAAGTTTGGATCCCGTGGACTGCGGCGGACTTCCGGGAGCATCAGGATGTGAAGGTTCCGGCGGATGTGTCACCAAATATGTGTGGCAGAAGATTAATGAAAGCATTAATCAAACCGTAGATGGGATAAATCTGGAAGATCTGATCAGGGAAAGTACATGCGAAGACGGCCGGGAAGTCAATGCCGGTGCGTGTGAGAAGTAGAGGTATAAAAATGAAAAAAATGATTTATTTAGACAATGCAGCGACAACCAAAACTGCACCAGAAGTAGTGGAAGCAATGCTCCCGTACTTTACAGAATTTTATGGAAATGCATCCAGCGTTTACGGTTTTGCCGGAAACAGCAAGGAAGCAATGAATCATGCGAGAGAGACGATTGCAAATTCTCTCGGTGCAAAAGAAAATGAAATTTATTTTACTGCCGGCGGAAGTGAAGCTGATAACTGGGCTTTAAAAGCTACTGCAGAAGCATATAAAACAAAAGGAAATCACATCATTACTTCCAAGATTGAACATCATGCAATCCTGCACACTTGCCAGTGGCTGGAAAAAAATGGATTCGAAGTTACTTACCTTGATGTAGATGAAAATGGTGTGGTAAAACTGGAAGAATTAAAGAAAGCAATTCGTCCGGAAACCATTCTGATCTCTATTATGTTTGCAAATAATGAAATCGGAACCATCGAACCGATCAAAGAAATTGGTGCCATTGCAAAAGAACATGGCATTTTATTCCACACAGATGCCGTACAGGCATTCGGACAGGTGCCGATCAATGTAGACGAACTGAACATCGATATGTTAAGCTCCAGCGGTCATAAACTGAATGGACCAAAAGGAATCGGTTTCCTTTACATCCGCAAAGGTGTAAAAATCCGTTCTTTCGTACACGGCGGTGCACAGGAAAGAAAACGTCGTGCCGGAACAGAAAATATTCCGGGAATCGTAGGTTACGGTGTTGCCGTAGAACGTGCAATGCGTACCATGCAGGAACGTACGGAAAAAGAAAAAGAACTGAGAGATTATCTGATTGACCGCGTGTTAAAAGAAGTTCCATACACAAGACTGAATGGTCATCGTACTGACAGACTTCCAAACAATGCGAACTTCAGCTTCCAGTTCATCGAAGGAGAATCTCTTCTGATCATGCTGGATATGAAAGGAATCTGCGGATCTTCAGGATCAGCCTGTACTTCAGGATCGTTAGATCCATCTCATGTACTTTTGGCAATCGGACTGCCTCATGAAATCGCTCATGGTTCTTTAAGATTGACACTGAGCGATGAAACTACAAAAGAAGACATTGATTATGTAGTAGAAGCGATCAAAGAAATCGTAGATCGTCTGAGAAGCATGTCTCCTTTATATGAAGACTTTGTGAAAAAACATAAATAAAGAAAAATGTGCATCGTCGGCGGAGAACGGACGTGATCCGCTGGCAGATGAATAAAATAAAAAAGTCAAAAAAAGACAATAGATAATTTTACGTATAGGAGTGTAATTAATATGTATAGTGATAAAGTAATGGATCATTTTCAGAACCCAAGAAATGTAGGAGAAATCGAAAACGCCAGCGGTGTAGGTACTGTTGGAAACGCAAAATGTGGTGACATCATGAGAATCTATCTTGATATTGATGAAAATCAGGTCATCAAAGACTGCAAATTCAAAACATTTGGATGCGGTGCAGCCGTTGCTACTTCCAGCATGGCAACAGAACTTGTTATCGGAAAAACAATTTATGAAGCATTAGAAGTAACAAACAAAGCAGTTATGGACGCATTAGATGGACTTCCACCAGTGAAAGTACACTGTTCTTTATTGGCAGAAGAAGCAATTCATGCAGCACTTTGGGATTATGCAGAAAAGAACGGCATTCAAATCGAAGGTCTTGAAAAACCAAAGAGTGATATCCATGAAGGCGAAGAAGAGGAAAGCGAAGAGTATTAATTCATGACAGGAAAGAAAGTTGTAGTGGGAATGTCCGGCGGAGTGGATTCTTCCGTTGCGGCATACCTTTTGAAAAAGCAGGGCTATGATGTGATCGGTGTGACCATGCAGATTTGGCAGGATGAAGAAGAAACTGTTCAGGAAGAAAACGGCGGATGCTGCGGACTTTCTGCGGTGGATGATGCAAGACGCGTGGCATCTCAGCTTGGAATTCCTTACTATGTCATGAACTTTAAAAAAGAATTTAAAGAAAATGTCATGGACTATTTTGTAGATGAGTACCTGAATGGACGTACACCGAATCCGTGTATTGCCTGCAACCGTTATGTGAAATGGGAAAGTCTGTTAAAACGAAGTCTGGATATTGGAGCTGACTATATTGCTACGGGACATTATGCATCGGTAGTGCAGCTGCCAAATGGCCGATATGCATTGAAAAAATCAAAAACAGATGCAAAAGACCAGACTTATGCACTGTACAATCTGACACAGGATCAGTTGTCTAAGACGCTGATGCCTTGCGGAGCTTATGAAAAGAATGAAATCCGACAGATTGCAGAAGAGATCGGTCTTCGTGTGGCAAATAAGCCGGACAGCCAGGAAATCTGTTTCGTGCCGGACGATGATTATGCCGGATTTATTGAACAGACTACAGGGAAAAAGATTCCGAAAGGCAACTTTGTGACCAAAGACGGAACGGTTCTTGGAAAACATAAGGGAATCATTCATTATACAGTCGGTCAGCGAAAAGGACTGGATCTTCCGATGGGAAGAAGGGTATTTGTAACAGAAATCCGACCGGAGACCAATGAAGTTGTCATTGGTGAAGCAGAAGATGTTTTCGGATATGTTCTTTATGCTAACCGTTTAAATTGGATGGGAATGGAACAGCCGACAGAAAGTATCGAAGTGGATGCAAAGATCCGTTATAACCATAAAGGTGCAAAATGTATCATAGAGGTGGTAGGAGCGGATCTTGTGAAATGCAGTTTTCCGGAAGCGGTTAGAGCGATCACTCCGGGACAGGCAGTGGTATTTTATGATGGGGATGTTGTCCTTGGCGGCGGAACAATCATAGGAACGGAATTAAAATAAAATGAGAATCAAAAATGGACGATACCCGAAAAGGCTCGTCCATTTTTTGTTCTCATTGTTATAAAGCAGAGATATTGCTTTTGAAAACGGCTTATAAAATTAAACCGTTGTATATTTTTTTAAGAGCAGGAAAGTGTTTTTTACACCATCCATATGAGAGCGTTCGTAATTGTGAGAAGCGTACACACCCGGTCCGATCAGTCCGTGACGGATATCGTATCCGCTTCGTAAACTGGCTTCGACATCGGAACCGTAATGCGGATAAACATCAATGGCAAAATCAGCACCGGCAGCTTTGGCAGCTTCGATCAGTGCGCTGGTTGTTTCATAATGATATGGACCGCCGGAATCTTTGGCACAGATGGACACCTGTTTTTCGGTGCATTCCAGATCGCCGCCGACACAGCCCATGTCCACAGAAATCATTTCTTCTGTATCCGCAGGGATGAAACAGCCGCCGTGACCGACTTCTTCATTGACTGTAAAAATCAGAGAAACTTTGCGGGAAAGCACAGCCTGTTCTTCTTTAACGTATTTGGCAAGACCAAGCAGAATGGCAGCAGAAAGTTTGTCATCTAAGAAACGGCTTTTGATGTATCCGCTTTTGGTGATCACAGTTCTTGGATCCATGGCAATGATGTCACCGGTCTGTACTCCGAGTGCCAGGGTTTCTTCTTTGTTTGCAACATTCTCATCCAAAAGGATTTCCATATTTTCTTCAGTACATTCTACGGCTTTGTCAGCAACGTGGGAAGATGGTTCGGTATTTAAGACAACGCCGGTGTAAGTCCTTCCGTCGCGGGTGATCACAACACAGTTTTCTCCGTCTGCCGTTGGCCACTGGTGACCGCCTAATGTAGTCGGACGAAGACGGCCGTTAGATTTTACGGCACGTACCATTGCACCAAGCGTATCTAAATGTGCTGCCAGCAGGAGAGGATGTCCGTTTCCGCCTAAAGTAACTTCTACATTTCCTTTATTGGAAAAATGCGGTTCATATCCTAAGTCTGTCAGTGTCTGATGGACGTAGGAAGTTACATTTTTTGTATACCCGGTCGGGCTTGGAATGGCAGTCAGTGCTTTTAACTGTTCGCCAATGTAGTCAAGATAAGTATTCATAGTGTTTTGCCTCCTTAAAATAGCGTAGATAAAAATGGTTAGGATAATCGGATAAATTCCGGTTTTCGTTTTTGGAAGATCGTATAATATTGGAATCCGCAGGTTTCCAGAATCGAAGGAACCTTGCAGAAATCATAAGCCAGATGTTCCGGACAGTGTCCATCGGAGCCGATGGTGAGGATTTCGCCGCCCAGTTCCCGATAGCGTTTTAAAATATCTGTATGCGGGTGAGCAAATCCAATGCCGTATTTTAGTCCGGCAGTATTCAGTTCCAGACCGATCTGCTTGGAAAGTAAAATTTTTAAGATTTCGTCCAATATTTCCTGATAAATCCGGTAAGAATAATTTTGAGCTTTTGCCGGTGCATATCGTACGATGTAATCAATATGACCGTAAACATCAATGTCATCAAAGGCTTCAATATTTTTTAAAATGGATTCAAAGTATCTCCGGATTCCTTCTTCTTCGGAAATTCCGTTCCAATATTCCGGTTCGTATGGATCCATACGGTTTACGATGTGGGAAGAACCGATGACAAAATCAAAGTCCCAGGAATTAGTGATCGCTTTCAGTTCCTCGGAAATATGAGGCTGCAGACCGAGCTCAATGCCGGTCAGCAGTGTAATCTGATCTCCGTAACGTTCCCGCAGTGTCTGGTGTGTATGAAAATAAGCGGGAAGATCGAATGTAAAATCCATCGTTGGGATCGGAAAATCAGGATCCATATGATCGGTCATGCATAAATACTGCAGGCCGGAGCGGATGGCCTGTTCGATCATACTTTCCGGAGAAGAAAAACTATCTGCAGAAAAGCTGGTATGATTATGAAAATCACAAATGATCATAAAAATGTACCTCGATTGTTTATTTGATATTGTCTAAATATCATTTTGATTCCACTATACTCAAAAAAATTGTCGAAGTAAACAAAAAAAACGACAAAAGTCACTAATTTTTACTGAAAATAGTACTTGAATTTTCGTACAAGATTATGTACAATACTAGCAGATTGGGATTAATTTGTATTTATCCCAAGAAAATACTTTATGCACAATTAAAAATTTCAGGAGGATGAAAATCATGGCAGTTAAAGTAGCAATTAATGGTTTTGGACGTATCGGACGTCTTGCATTCAGACAGATGTTTGATGCAGAAGGATATGATGTAGTAGCAATCAACGACTTAACAAGTCCTGATATGCTTGCACACTTATTAAAATATGACACAGCTCAGGGTCCTTACAAATATGCAAGCACTGTAAAAGCTGGTGAAAGCTCAATCACAGTAAACGGAAAAGAAATCACAATCTATGCAAAAGCTAACGCAGCAGAACTTCCTTGGGGAGAATTAGATGTTGACGTAGTTCTTGAATGTACAGGTTTCTACACATCTAAAGAAAAAGCTTCTGCTCACTTAACAGCAGGTGCTAAGAAAGTTGTTATCTCTGCTCCAGCAGGAAA
>CAZRQV010000027.1:0-26648 GCA_964602445.1 uncultured Lachnoclostridium sp. | reverse complement strand
CAGCGACACGAGGATTTTCAGTCCTCTGCTCTACCAACTGAGCTATCTGGGCATCTTTCCTCGTCCTGAGTCATTAACTCCCGACAACGATGATATATTATCAAAGATTGCCGGGATTGTCAACTACTTTTTTGAATTTTTTTAGTTTTTTTCAAACTATTTCCTGCAGCACTAAATTCCGCCCTTCATCGGTTTGGATTTTAGTTTTCCATAAACAATGCCGGATTGATTGGGGTTCCGGATCGTGTCAGCTTCAGATAAAGATTGTCTCCTTCTTCTGTATAATTTCTGGTAGGATATGCCACCATGGCAATTCTCTGCCCGGCTTCCAGCGTTTCTCCCACTTCCGCCGTCACATCAAACAGCTGGCCATAGGTCAGTTCGTAACCATTCCCCAGATCCATAGTAATATAATGACCATATTCATTGGTCTTTCCCACATCGGTGACCGTACCGGCTGCCGCACATACCACTTCGGTTCCTTCCGCTGCAGAAATGATCATCGCCGGATTATACTGATACTGGGCAAGAGTTGGGAAATAAACGCTGTGATCCATGGCAAACTCCAGGAGCACTTCTCCCTGCACCGGCCACTGCAGCACCGGCGGCTCTGCTTCCGAAAATCCTTCTGCAATGACATCTTCTGTAGATACCTGTGCCAGTGCGTCTGCTTCCAGATACTGATCTTCCAGTTCCGCTGCTGCAGATGCACTCTCCACTGACGAAGTATCTTTGTTTTCTTTTTCTTTGGTATCAGTTGTTGTTTTCTTTACCGTCACTTTCGGTACTGCTTTTTCCCGAACCGTCTCAGGAATCTGTTCTTTGGTACTTTCCCGTTCCGCAGAAGCGGTCTGCTGCTTTTCCTGCTCCTGCTTTGCAGTCTGGGACTGCTCTGTCTGCCCTCTGTTTCCCATGGAAAACAGCGCCGCCATTGTACCTGCAGATACCAGCATCAGCGTCAGCACAATGATAAAACTCTTTTCTTTCAGAAAAGATAATACTGAATTTCTTCTCAAAATAATCACCTCTGGTCATAGCATAACCAGAGGTGATCTGTTTTAATCATGATTTTTCAATTTTCGTCAACGGTTTTTATTCCGGTAATTCTACAGAACCAATCTTATCCAGTTTCCAGATTTCATCTACATACTGCTGGATTGTTCTGTCAGAAGTGAATTTTCCGGAGCAGGAAGTATTTAAAATCGCACTTCTTGCCCAGTTCTTTTCATCTCTGTATGCAGCTTCTACACGTGACTGTGCTTCTGCATAAGAACGGAAATCTTTTAAGATGAAATATGGGTCCGGTCTGTCATAACCGCCGTCGATCAGCAGTGCATTGTACAGAGGACGGAATCTTTCCGGATCGTTTGGTGCATACTGACCGTTGATCAGCTGCATCAGTACACGACGGATGTCCTGATCTGTATTAAAGATATAATTTGCATCATATCCGCCTGCTTTTTCAAGTTCGATTACTTCATCAGAGCTCATACCGAAGATAAATGCATTTTCAGCGCCTACTTCTTCTACGATTTCTACGTTTGCTCCGTCCATAGTTCCAAGAGTCAGAGCACCGTTTAACATAAATTTCATGTTACTTGTACCGGATGCTTCTTTGGATGCAGTAGAGATCTGTTCAGATACATCTGCTGCTGCAATGATCCATTCTGCATTAGATACACGATAATCTTCGATAAATACTACTTTTAATTTTCCGTTAATAGAACGGTCATTGTTGATCACATCAGCTACGGAGTTGATCAGTTTAATTGTCAGTTTCGCACGATCATATCCTGCTGCTGCTTTTGCACCAAAGATAAAGGTACGTGGATAGAAATCTCTTTCCGGATGATCTTTGATCTGGTTGTACAGATGCATTACATGAAGGATGTTCATTAACTGACGTTTGTATTCATGAAGTCTCTTAACCTGTACGTCAAAGATAGAACGTGGATCTACATCGATGCCGTTATGCTCTTTGATGTATTTTGCCAGACGAACTTTATTCTGGTATTTAATGTTCATGAATTCCTGCTGTGCTTTTTCATCATCTGCATAAATTGCAAGTTTTTTAATCTGGGCAAGATCTGTGATCCATTCATCACCGATATGTTCAGTTACCCATTTTGCAAGCAGTGGGTTTCCATGAAGAAGGAAACGTCTCTGTGTGATACCGTTGGTCTTATTGTTGAATTTTTCAGGCATCATTTCATAGAAATCTTTTAATTCCTGATTCTTTAAGATTTCTGTATGAAGGGCTGCTACACCGTTAACAGAATATCCTGCTGCGATCGCAAGGTGTGCCATCTTCACCTGGCCATCCTGAATGATTGCCATTTTACGTACTTTTTCATGGTTGCCCGGATATTTGCTTTCGATTTCCTGGCAGAATCTTCTGTTGATTTCTTCTACGATCTGGTAGATACGCGGAAGGAGTCTTGAGAAGAGTTCGATCGGCCATTTTTCCAGTGCTTCCGCCATGATTGTATGGTTTGTGTAAGCACATGTTTTTGTGGTTACATTCCATGCTTCATCCCAGGAAAGTCCTTCTTCGTCCATTAAAACTCTCATTAATTCTGCAACTGCAACTGTTGGATGAGTATCATTTAACTGGAAAGTCACTTTTTCATGGAATTTTGTTAAATCATCATGTTTTTTCTTATATTTTGCAACTGCTTCCTGAACAGATGCAGAAATGAAGAAATACTGCTGTTTTAAACGAAGTTCTTTACCAGCCATGTGGTTATCGTTTGGATATAATACTTCTACTAAGTTCTTCGCAAGGTTTTCCTGTTCTACTGCTCTCTGGTATTCCCCTTTGTTGAACTGGTCTAACTGGAAGTTGTTGATCGCTTCTGCATCCCATACACGAAGTGTGTTTACGATGTTGTTGCCGTAACCTACGATCGGCATATCTACCGGCACTGCCAGTACAGACTGATAGTTTTTGTGTTCGAAATAATATTTTCCGTTTTCATATCTTGTTTCGATATATCCGCCGAATTTTACTTCTTTTGCATATTCCGGACGGCGCAGTTCGAATGGATTGCCGTTTTTCAGCCACTGATCCGGAACTTCTACCTGATATCCGTCTACGATTTTCTGTTTGAACATACCATAACGGTAACGGATACCGCATCCATATGCGGAGTATCCTAATGTTGCAAGAGAGTCAAGGAAACATGCTGCAAGACGGCCAAGACCACCATTACCAAGTGCTGCATCCGGCTCCTGATCTTCGATGACATTAATGTCACAACCCAGTTCTTCTAAAACTTCTTTTACTTCATCATAGAATGTTAAGTTGATCAGGTTGTTTCCTAATGCACGACCCATTAAGAATTCCATAGACATATAATAAACAGTCTTTGGATCTTCTTCTTCATATTTTTTCTGGGTAGCAATCCATGCATCCATGATCGCATCTTTTACTGCATAAGATACCGCCTGAAAAATTTGCTGCTGTGTTGCTTCAGAAATTTCTTTTCTGAAAAGTGTTTTTACATTATAAAGAACGCTTCTTTTGAACATTTCTTTGTCAAAAGTTCTCTTACTCATGTAGTGCCTCCTATTTCTCTACGCCGATGTTTACGTTTTCACCGTTGATATTCCATTCTTTGCTGTATCCGGAAACTACGCCCAGTTTCAGATCATCAGCCATAACATCGCCTTTTATATTTTCTGCATTTTTATTTACAATAGAGGAAACTTTTTCATTTCCGTCTACATAAACAACAATCTTATCGGTCACTTCAAAACCTGCTTCTTTTCTCATAGTCTGGATCTTGCTGATGATTTCACGAACAAAACCTTCTTCAATGAGTTCTTCTGTCAGATTTGTATCTAAAACAACCGTTACATTGTTATCTGCCTGAGATACATAGCCTTCTTTCTGTGCCATGTCGATCAGGAGATCTTCTTTTGTCAGTTCGATCGCGGTTCCGTTTACTTCAAATGTAAGAACACCCTTTTCATTCAAAGTATCCATTGCATCATTGCCATCCACTTCTGCAAGATACTGTTTGATTCCGCCTAAGAACTTACCGTATTTTGGTCCTACGGTCTTTAACTGTGGTTTGAATGTATAAGAGGTAAAATCTCTGACATCATCTGTAAATGTCACTTTCTTCACATTTAATTCATCAGCGATGATTTCCTGATACATTGCATCCAGTGCTGTTTCTGCTTTTACAAACATATTTCCGATTGGCTGACGGTTTTTGATATTTGCTGCATTTCTTGCTGCACGACCCATAACAACAATATCCAGAACTTCTTCCATTGCAGCTTCCAGATCTGCATCGATCATGGTTTCATCTGCCACTGGGAAGTCACACAGGTGGATACTTTCCGGAGCAGTATTGTCAATGCTGCGAACCAGATTCTGATAAATATCTTCTGTCATAAACGGAATCATCGGTGCTGCAGTCTTAGAAATGGTTACCAGTGCTGTATACAGAGTCATATACGCATTGATCTTATCCTGTTCCATTCCTTTTGCCCAGAAACGGTCACGGCTGCGGCGAACATACCAGTTACTCATTTCATCTACGAATTCCTGCAATGCTCTTGCTGCTTCCGGAATACGATAGTTTTCCAGATGCTGATCTACTGTTTTGACAACCGTATTTAACTTAGATAAGAGCCATTTATCCATAACAGATAAGGAATTTTTGTCTAATGTATATTTGGTTGCATCGAAATTATCAATGTTCGCATAGAGTACAAAGAACGCATACGTGTTCCATAAAGTACTCATAAATTTACGCTGTCCTTCTGTTACCGCTTTTCCGTGGAAACGGTTTGGAAGCCACGGCGCACTGTTAATATAGAAATACCAGCGAATCGCATCTGCACCATAAGTTTCCAGTGCATCAAACGGATCGACTGCATTTCCTTTGGACTTGCTCATCTTCTGTCCATTTTCGTCCTGTACGTGTCCAAGAACGATTACGTTTTCATACGGAGCTTTGTTGAACAGTAAGGTAGATTCTGCCAACAGAGAGTAGAACCATCCTCGTGTCTGGTCAACTGCTTCTGAGATGAACTGTGCCGGGAACTGAGCTTCAAATTTTTCTTTATTTTCAAATGGATAATGATGCTGTGCGAACGGCATTGCTCCTGAGTCAAACCAGCAGTCGATTACTTCCGGTACACGGTGCATTTCTTTACCGCATTTTTCACATGGGAAGGTAACTGCATCAATGTATGGTCTGTGAAGCTCTACGTTTGCATTTTCCGGATTTCCGCTCAGTTCTGCAAGCTCTGCTCTGCTTCCTACGGCATGCATATGTCCGCATTCACACTGCCAGATATTCAGCGGTGTTCCCCAGTAACGGTTACGGCTGATACCCCAATCCTGAATGTTTTCCAGCCAGTCACCGAAACGTCCTTTTCCGATGGTTTCCGGAATCCAGTTGATGGTATTGTTGTTGCGGATCAGGTCTTCTTTGACTGCTGTCATTTTGATAAACCAGGATTCACGTGCATAATAGATCAGCGGAGTGTCGCATCTCCAGCAATGCGGATAGCTATGTTCGAATTTCGGTGCATCGAAAAGAAGTCCTCTTTCATCCAGATCTTTTAACACGATCGGATCTGCATCTTTTACGAATTTTCCTGCTGCCGGTGCATTTTCTGTCATTTCCCCTTTGCCGTTTACCAGCTGAACAAACGGAAGGTCATAATTACGTCCTACATTGGCATCATCTTCACCAAATGCCGGTGCAATGTGTACAACACCTGTACCGTCACTTAAAGTAACATAAGAGTCGCAGGTTACGAAATGTGCTTTTTTGTTCTGTTTTACAGCCAGTTCTGCTGCTGCACTGTAAAGCGGTTCGTATTCTTTATATTCCAGATCTTTGCCCACATAAGTTTCCAGAACTTCGTAAGCAGGTGTTTCTTCGTTTCCAAGTTTCCCTAATACAGTGTCCAGAAGCGCTTCTGCCATGTAATATACATTTCCATCCGCAGCTTTTACTTTTACGTATGCTTCCTTCGGATTCACACAAAGTGCTACGTTTGACGGCAATGTCCAAGGAGTGGTTGTCCATGCAAGAATATAAGCATCTTCTCCTTTTACCTTGAAACGTACTACTGCAGAACGTTCTTTGACGTCTTTGTATCCCTGTGCTACTTCGTGAGATGATAACGGAGTACCGCAGCGAGGACAATAAGGTACAATCTTAAATCCTTTGTATAAAAGTTTCTTATCCCAGATGGTCTTTAATGCCCACCATTCGGATTCGATGAAATTATCATCATAAGTTACATATGGATCATCCATATCTGCCCAGAATCCAACGGTTCCTGAGAAATCTTCCCACATTCCTTTGTATTTCCAGACACTTTCTTTACATTTGGTAATGAATGGATCCAGACCATATTCTTCGATCTGTTCTTTTCCATCCAAACCAAGCAGTTTTTCCACTTCCAATTCTACCGGAAGTCCGTGGGTATCCCATCCTGCCTTTCTTGGCACCATATACCCTTTCATAGTTCTGTAACGAGGGATCATATCTTTGATAACACGTGTTAATACGTGACCGATATGTGGTTTCCCGTTTGCTGTTGGCGGTCCGTCATAAAATGTATAAGTAGGACCTTCTTTTCGGTTTTCCATGCTCTTTTTAAAGATATCATTATCTTTCCAGAACTGTTCTACCTTCTTTTCACGTTCCACGAAATTCAGATTTGTTGATACTTTTTCGTACATCGCGATTCTCCCTTTCTATTTTTTGTGTATGCTGTATCTTTATGTTTATGATAGTCCACACTCTTTCCTAGGAATAGAACAAAAGCTGCGCATCCTGCACGAAGTACTTTTATTTCATAGGAAAATTCATGAGTCTCATACGTTAATGCAGCAAGGTCTTTCCTATTATGAAAAACAAAAGTGTGCTTCACACACTCACGCGCTTTACGTTCTGACATAGCACAGCTTTTGTTCTGCGCGCGAGCAGTGTCATTTATGACATCATACCTCTCTGCGAGCTGCGCATCCTGCACGGAGTGCTTTTATTTCATAGGAAAATTCATGACTTTCATACATTAATGCAGCAAGTTTTTTCCTATGAAATAAAAAAAGCTCTCACCTGTAAAAGGCGAAAGCTGTGCATTCGTATACCACCTGTTACAACATACCATTATATGCGTTTCTTTTAACGGTGAAAAGCCGTCAGCACCTACTTGGATTCCGTTCAGGCTGAAGCTCGGAAGTGATCTTCACATCACGGTACTCTTACCGGGCTTCCACCGTCCCCGGATCGCTGTAAATTTCCGCTGTCATGCTACTCTCTTCGTCTTTGCTTTTAACGGAATTAGTATATAGCGGAAAACTTACCGTTGTCAAGGTTTTTCATGGATTTCCGCCTTCCTGTCCCTTGAAATGGAAGAACAAATAACATATAATGTGCCTGTTAACCTGTTTTAAATTTGAAAGGACTTTATATCATAATGAAATATAAAAAAAATATCATTTCCCGGCTGCTGACCGGGGTACTTTCCTGTGTACTGCTGCTGACACCTTTGACAGTTTCCGCTGCCGAAATAGATATTGAGGCAGAAATGCAGGCTGCTTACAACAAAACCATTGAATCCAACTCCTGGGAGAACTGGCCGGCAGGTCCTTCCGTTTATGCTGAATCCGCCATCATCATGGAAGCAGATACCGGAATGATCCTGTATGCCAAAGATATGGAAGAAAAAAATTATCCCGCCAGCATTACCAAAATCATGACCGCTTTGCTGGCACTGGAAAACTGCGAATTAAACGAGGAGATCACTTTTTCTTATCACGCAACCCATTCCATCGAATATGGAAGCAGCAGCATTGCCCGTACCGAGGATGAGATCCTGACCGTAGAAGAAACACTTTACGGACTGATGCTCTCCTCCGCCAACGAATGTGCCAATGCCATTGCAGAACACATTGCCGGTTCCAACGAAGAATTTGCAGTATTGATGAATGAAAAAGCAGAAGAACTGGGTTGTGTCAACACTCATTTTGCCAACCCAAGCGGACTGCATGATGAAAATCATTATACCTGTTCTTACGATATGGCACTGATCACCAGAGCCGCCCTTCAAAACGAAGATTTCCGAAGAATTTCCGGCACCGACTATTATACGCTCCGTGCCACCAACAAAAATGACGAAACCCTTTGGATGCAGAATCACCACAATATGATCGCACCGTATAAAACCGCAAAATATCTGGATGATACGATTTTTTCCGGAAAAACCGGATATACCACCGATGCACTCAACACTTTGGTAACCTGCGGTACCAGAAATGACATGGATATCATCGTTGTAACCATGAGATCCCGCTCCACCGGAGAACGGGGCGTTCCTCTTTACACCGATACTGCCGCACTTCTGGATTATGCCAACAATTTCCAAAAACTAAACATTGCAGAAAACGAAAAAACATTTGTGGTTGGAAATGCCTATGATTTTTCCATCGATACAGAAGCTTCCAAGGAATCCGGTTCTTTGATCTCCATTGATCAGACCAGCACCCTGATCCTGCCAAATACTGCATCTTTTGCTGATGCAGTCCCTTCCATCACTTTCGAAGAAAGCGAAGAGGGAAACAAAGCATTTCTTACCTATGAGTATGCCGGACAGACCGTAGGGCAGGCATCCATCGCTTTAGAAAAGAGCAGTGAATCCGAATTCAGCTTCTCTGAGACAGAATCTGCAGAAACGACGGAAAACAAAGAGGCTCCGCATTTTATTACCATTAACTTGCGGATTGTCATGATCATCGTTGTTGTTCTTTTCCTGCTGCTGATCCTTGCATTTTTGATCTATCGTTTTTACGACCGGAATCGGGCAAAGATCCGCAAAGCGATCAACATTTCCAGAAAGCGTCGAATGTTGAAACGCAGACGCTATCGTCGAACGAAGAAACGTCGATAACAGACTGAAAAACTCCGGAAGAATCGGCTGTAAGCTTACAGCCGATTCTTCCGGAGTTTTAATTTTCCATATGTTGCTTAATTCGTTTTAAACGTCTTTTTTCTGCTACCTGTGCTTTCATCTGACGAATCGATTCTACTTCTTCTTCGGAAATCGGTTTTACGATCTTGATTGGAAACACCGACAATCCATCGGAGCCGTATTTTTTCATAACAATCTTTCCGCGGATATATCCGTGAAACGGACATTTCGCTACGCAGTAATGCTTTTTCGAATTACCGGAAAACCACATGATCTTTTTGCGAAGGGTCGTTCTGCAGATCGGACATTTGATCATACAGACCGTTTTATCTTTCATCGCGTCTTCCTTAGACGGAAATACCCGATAGATGTATTTGGTATAATTTTTAAATTTAAGAGAAACTTCCTCTTTTTTATCCAGCGGCGGTTTAAAATAATCTACCGAAATTCTTTCCATTGCTTCTTTGTTTTCCATCAGCCGCTGAAACAGTTCCGCCACATAACGGGCATCATTGACCGCACTGTGGAACGGCAGATTTTTCTCCATGGAAAATACATCCACTGCATATTCTACGGTTCTGCGAAGCTTTCCATCTTCAAACACGATAGAAAACAGCTTCTGTGCATCATAATATTTCATCACTTTCGGAAATGCATTCTCAATCCGGTAATACTGCATATTCTGCTGCAGCTGCCACAGATCCTGAGATCCCCAGGTACAGAACACATAATCATCGCCGCAGAATTTCATCAACTGCTGAAATGCCGCCGGAAAAGGCTGTCCGTTTTTCAGATCATTTTCCGTCAGTGCCACCACTTCTTTCACCGCAGAATGCAGTTTTTTATAAACAGTCGGACGGACTACGCTGTTAAAAACATCCCGAATCGTTCCTTTTTCATCTAATTTCACAGCACCAATCTGAATAATCTCAAATGGGAGTTCTTTTTTTTCGTATTTTTTTCCTTTTGCAGACTGATTCCATTCCAAATCCAAAACTATATAATTCATAAATTTGTCTCCTAAAATCCTATCTTAGAATAACACGCTTTTATGGATATTAAAAGGGTTAGAAAAAAATAAGAGATATTGAAAACTCAATATCTCTTAATCAGTAATGCCGGCGACCGGAATCGAACCGGTACGGGAGGTAAGTCCCGCAGGATTTTAAGTCCTGTGCGTCTGCCAGTTCCGCCACGCCGGCATCCATATGGATTCTGCACTTTCGTGCAATGGATGGAGAAGGATTCGAACCTTCGAAGTCGTCGACAACAGATTTACAGTCTGCCCCCTTTGGCCGCTCGGGAATCCATCCATTATGGTCGGCTAAAACCGACTAGATATTTATAACATACTTCGAATTATTTTGCAATTCTTTTTTATAAATATTTTCATAAATATTTGGAATCTTCTTCAATCCTTTTAAATACTTTACAAGACATCGGTTCCATAACGATATCCAAAATTCCTTCTTTTACCGGATACGGCATCCGTCCTACATTGTAAAGTTTCTCTGTGATCCGCATCAAACGTTCCATCATTCCGTCCATCGGCACTCCTGCCGTCCATACCGGAAGCTGTACATTTCGTTCTTCATCGGACATATTGATCACCGTGACGATCTGATCCTGCTCGTCAAATCTTGCAAATGCAAACATTTCGTTTTCTGCCAGTAAAATCTTCGTGGATCCTTTTTTCAGCACCGGATTTCTTCGGTGAATAGCGATCATATCTCTATGGAATTCCATCAATTCGTAGTCTTCCCGACCCCACGGATAGGTTCTTCGGTTATCCGGATCCGTAAATCCGCAAAGACCCGCCTCATCTCCATAGTACAGCGTCGGTGCACCTACCCAGGTCATCTGAAATGCCACTGCAATTTCCATTACAGACTTATTCACATCTTTTTCAGCCGCTTCTGCGCCCAATGTTCCCAGACGACCTGCCACATGATTGGTACGGGTCAAGAAACGGGAATGGTCGTGGTTGCTCAGCTGATTCATTGCAGTCATCAGAGACGGCATATGAAATGCACACATATGATGAGAAATACAGTCACGGAAAAATTCTCCATTGCGGTAATATTCTCCCTGATAAGCATCACTGTGCTTTTCCATCCCTGTCAAAAACCAGGTCAGCGGTTCCATGAACGCATCATAATTCATAACGGTATCCCATTCGTCGCCCCGCAGCCAGCTTTCCGCATCTCCATAATGTTCTGCATAGATCATCACATCCGGATTGACTTCTTTTACCGCTTTTCGGAACTTTTTCCAGAAACGGTGATTATATTCCGGGCTCATTCCCAAATCTGCTGCCACATCCAGACGCCAGCCGTCTACATTATACGGCGGAGAGATCCATTTTTTGCCGATCTCCATAATATATTCTTCCAATTTTGGAGAATCTTCATAGTTCAACTTCGGCAGTGTATCATTAGACCACCAGCCGTCATAACTCTGATTATAAGGCCACTGTTCCTTGGTAAAATGGAAAAAGGTACGATAAGGACTTTCCGGATCAATGTAAGCTCCTTTTTCAAATCCTTCCTGATTCTCGTAAACCCGTTCCCGGTCCAGCCATTTATTGAAAGATCCGCAATGATTAAAGACACCGTCAATAATGATCTTCATTCCTCTGCGATGAACTTCTTCACAAAATTTTGCAAAAAATGCATCGCTGGCTTCCAGATTTTTCAGATTCGCTGTTCTTTGGATATATTTGCCTGCCTGCATATTGTCCTTACAGCCTTCCGGCAATACCGTACCGCCATCTTCTGTGATCACAGTCAGATGCGGATCGATATGTTCATAATCCTGACAATCATATTTATGATTGGAAGGGGAAACAAACAGCGGATTAAAATAGATTGCTTCAATTCCAAGCCCTTGCAGATAATCCAGTTTATCCCAGACCCCCTGCAGATCACCGCCATAAAATCTTCCTACATCCATCGTCTCCGGCAAGGCATACCAGTCTTCTACTTTTTTTACCGAATCATTGATATAATAATATTCATTCGTTTCCACATCATTTTCCGGATTTCCATTACAGAAACGATCCGTATAGATCTGATACATTACCGCGCCTTTGGCCCATTCCGGTGTATGGAATCCCGGTACGATCGCAAACTGATACGCTTCTCTGGTATCTGCAAACACACCCCGGCGATTATAAATCACAACCGTTTCGCCTTTGCGTACTTCGAAATAGTAACGGACTGTTTCTTCGCCCGCTGTCATCTCTGTCATATAATAATCAAATACATCTGTACCTGTTTCTTTTTCTAAAACAATCTTCTGCCCCTGACAGATGAGTGCAACCTCATCTACGTCATCTTTGGCAGTACGAAATCGGATCTTTACCGTATCTCCCGTATCCGGTTCCAGTGGAGAATGAAAAAATTCTGTTTCGTCACTATATAATGCAATCAAATTAATATCTGCCATAAACCAATTCACCTCGAGTGTATATTACACTAAAAATCCCCTTTTTTCCAGAAAAAAAAGACAGCCGTCGATCTGCTGTCTTTTTGGAGAAGGTATTTCATTAAATAATTTTTTTTTGGGGGGTATAGCAAAAACTATATAATGTATTGGGGGTTTTTACGATTTGTAGTATAGCAAATATGCACAATAAAGTGTGCACAAACTTCACAAATTCCAATACAAATTTTTGTCGCATTTGCACAATTATGCAAATAACCCTTCAAATTCTTCTCTGGAAATCTTCTCTTTTTCTAACAAAAGTGCTGCACAGGCATCCAGAATCGGTCTGTTTTCCAAAATGATCCCTTTTGCCTTTTCATAACATTCATCTACAATGCGCTTGATCTCTGCATCAATGGTCCCTGCAACCTGTTCACTGTGTCCCTTTGCATGAGCCAGATCTCTTCCGATAAAGACTTCATCCTGATCACTGTCATAGTTTACAAGTCCCAGCATATCTGACATTCCATATTTCGTAACCATATTTCTTGCCACTGCAGTTGCCTGACGGATGTCCTGAGATGCTCCCGTAGTAATGTCGTCAAATACCAGCTCTTCTGCAATCCTTCCACCGAGATCTACCATGATCTCCTGAAGCATCTTGCCTTTGGTCATGAACATTTCATCTTTTTCCGGAAGAGGCATGGTATAACCGGCTGCACCTACTCCTGTAGGAATGATGGAGACACTGTATACCGGTCCCACATCCGGCAGCACATGAAAGAGGATTGCATGACCTGCTTCATGATACGCCGTGATCTGTTTCTCTTTTTCAGAGATCACACGGCTTTTCTTTTCTGCACCGATTCCCACTTTTACAAACGCTTTTTTAATATCCTTCTGCAGCAGATAAGCTCTGGACTCTTTTGCCGCAAAGATCGCTGCTTCATTTAACAGGTTTTCCAGATCTGCACCGGTAAATCCTGCTGTTGTCTGGGCAATCTGTGCCAGATCTACATCATCACCCAGCGGTTTATTTTTTGAATGGACTTTCAGAATTTCTTCTCGTCCTCTGACATCCGGACGGCCGACCGCAATCTTTCTGTCAAAACGACCCGGTCTTAAGATTGCCGGATCTAAAATATCTACTCGGTTGGTAGCTGCTAGCACGATGATTCCGGAATTGACTCCAAAACCATCCATTTCTACCAGAAGCTGGTTCAATGTCTGTTCTCTTTCATCATGACCGCCGCCCATACCAGTTCCGCGTCGTCTTGCCACCGCATCAATCTCATCAATAAAAACGATGCAGGGAGCATTCTTTTTCGCATCCGCAAAAAGATCACGGACACGGGATGCACCCACACCGACAAACATTTCTACGAAATCCGAACCGGAAATGCTGAAAAACGGCACTCCCGCTTCCCCGGCAATGGCTTTTGCCATCAATGTTTTACCGGTTCCCGGAGGTCCTTCCAACAGTACCCCCTTCGGGATCCTCGCACCCACCTTCATATATTTGGAAGGCTCTTTTAAGAAATCTACGATTTCCTGTAAGTCCTCTTTTTCTTCCTGAAGTCCTGCTACATGATCAAAGGTAATATCTACCTGACCTTTAACCATCATCTGGGCTTTGCTCTTTCCGAAATCAGCCATTTTTCCGCCGCCACCGCCGGCTGCCTGACGATTCATCATCATAAACAGGACAAACACAACGACCATGGAAAGTGCGAAAGGCAATCCGATGGTCAGCAGCAGATTTTCTTCTTCCACATCTCCATAGGACACATCTACTCCCTGGCTGATCATGATCTCTTCTGCTCTATTGACATCAGAAAGTACGGTGGTTTTCTCTTCACCATTTTCCAATGTAAAGGCTACCGTACCTGTCGGCACTTCTTTGTTCTGAGAAATCTGTGCACGCTGCACTTCCCCAGCTTCTACCGCCTCTACAAATTGACTATAGGAATACACACTGTCCGGTTTCCGGGTATCTGCGAACTGATAAAACAGCCACATAAATCCCATCATCAACGCAAAATAAACCAGTATTCCACGAAACTGCTTTTTCAATCAATCACTCCTCCTACTGTTCGAATTCTACCACACCGATGTATGGAAGATTTCGCAGTTTCTGGTCATAATCCAGACCATAACCTACGACAAATTCATCCGGAATTTCAAATCCGATATATTTAACCGGAACATCTACGACACGTCTTTCCGGTTTATCAAGCAACGTACAAAGTTCCATACTTGCCGGCTGTCTCTGTCCGAGAAGTTTTACCAGATGACTTAAAGTTCTTCCGGAATCAATGATATCTTCAATGATGATTACATGTTTTCCGGTGATCGGTTCATCCAGATCTTTAGCAAGTTTTACGATTCCGCTGGATTTGGTATCGCTGCCATAGCTGGAACACTGCATAAAATCGATCACTACCGGAACGGTAATATATTTTGCGAGTTCGCAAGTAAAGAAGATACTTCCTTTCAAAATACAGATCAGCTGTACTTCTTTTCCTTCGTAATCTTTATTAATCTGTGCAGCAAGTTCTCTGATTCTTGCTTCTACTTTTTCCTGTGGGATCAATTCTTTTACTTTAAAATTCTTCATGTACGTTTCCTCCATTTACCTGTACCTTCAAAACTCTTTTTGTTTTTTCTGTTACTTTATAGTATTCACTGATCCGTTTTCCTACAACCCATAACACGTGATTTCCATCTGCCAGCAGAAGGAGCTGATCCCGCTGCTCTTTTGGCACTTTTTCATTGACCAGATAATCCTGAATAGATTTACGACCATGGTCTTTATTAATTTCCAGATAATCACCCGGTTTCCGGGTTCTAAAAAAAACATTCTCTGTTATTCTATCATAATCAAAACATTTCGTATAGTTTTTTATCGGGATGTTTTTTTCTGCACTCCATTCTTCGATTTGAACCGTAATCGTAAATACGCCTGCATGGTAACAACCTTCGCCCCGGATTTCTATCGGTTCCGGTATCTGCTGTTTGCTGCGGTAAAACATCCGGATTCCATCATAAGTATGCACTGCCGTAAGCTGATCCGGCAGATGAACTTCTTTTCCCGTCTGCATAGTTACAAGTCCCTGTAACTTCCGCAAATGCTCTTCTGTAATATTTACCAGAGAACCTTTGAAATATTCCACACATTTTTGCAGAACCGGAATCTGGATCACCGGATCTGCCTGACAGAACGGTTCCTGACGCACCAAAAGTTCCTGCTCTTTGGTTACCACGCTGCGCTCAAACAGCTTATCTGCTTCCCGTTCAAGATAATCTGACACCGCACTTAACTTTTCTGCTGTTCCGAAAATATGTGCCGTACTTCTGGGATTGATCTGCTCCAAAAGAGGAATCACCTGATGACGGATCTTATTTCTCGTATAATCATCAGAATCATTGGTTCCGTCTTTCACATAATCATATCCCATTTTTTCTGCATAGCTTTCAATCTCTTCCCGCTCTGCCCATAACAGCGGCCGGATATAAACGCCTTCTGTCGGCCTCATAGAGGACAAGCCCCGGATTCCGGTTCCCCGACTCAAATGAAAAAGAAAGGTTTCTGCCCTGTCATTTCCATGATGTGCCAGTGCGATCCGCTCTGCCCCTGTTTTTTTCATCACTTCTGCAAATGCCTGACGGCGAAGAATCCTTCCTGTTTCTTCTTCCGACAAATGCCGTTCCCGACTGATGGCCGGAACATCATAATGAAACCCATGAAACGGAACCCCAAACTGCCGGCAAAGTGACTGGACAAATTTTTCATCCCGATCAGCTTCCGCCCCCCGGATCCCATGATGAACATGCACCGCTTCCAGCGAATATCCCAATGCATTCAACAGATGAAACAGGCAGACCGAGTCCACACCTCCCGACAGACCAAGAACAATCTTTTGATCCGAACGAACCATATCCTGCTGTTTGATATACTCTGCTGTTTTCCGAAGCATTTTTCCAACCTCTCTTTTCTGAAATGTACCGAATTTCTGCCGGCACAGGCAGTTCTTCCGTAAAACAGAAATTCCGTCATTTCTCATGATATTTACTATAATGAAAGACAGAAAAAAACGCAACCTTTACCGCTTCCAGATTCCGACCACCAGAACGGTCATATCGTCACCAAATCTTCCTCCTTTGTACTGGCGCACCCTGCTAAGTATATAATCCGCCAATTCTTTCGGATTATTCGTTTGATGTTCCAAAATAATATCTTTCATCAGATCTTCCTGATGTTCCGCCGGAAGAATATCCAGCACCCCGTCTGTGACCATAATGACCATATCCCCGTCATAAAGTTTACGGCAGGACTTTTCCACATCGGTCTGCTGAAAAATCCCAGCCGGAAGGCTGGTAGAAGTGATGGACTCCACCCAGTTTCCCCGCCGGATAAAAGAAGAGGCTGCTCCGCTTTTTAAAAACTCACAGACTCCGCTGTAAAGATCAATGGAACTAATATCGATGGTAGAAAAACTTTTCCCCTGATTTCGCATGACCAGGGCAGAATTGATCATTTTCACAGCAGCTTCCTTAGAAAATCCTGCCTCCAGAAACTGTTCCAGCAGATCAACCACTTTTTCACTTTCCTGATAGGCATTTAATCCGGTTCCCATACCATCGGATAAACTGGCAATAAACTGTCCTTCTTCCTTCTGCAAAAAGGAAAAACTGTCTCCGGAAATCTGCTGATAATCACCCACGCAGCGTTCCACCCCGTAGAGCACTTCAAAATTCGTCCGTTCCACAAAGCAGGTATTGGTATATTCATTTCTCAAAAAAGCTCTCATCTCATGAGAGGGCATCATGGGAATTCCCAGTACTTCGGAAAGCACCTCTGCCGCTTCTTTATTAGAGATGGTCTTCTTTTTCCCGGTGCAGATGGTCAGATAAACTTCTTTTCTTTGATTTTCGTTATCATATACATACGCACTTTTCAGCAGGATTCCTTTTTTACGAAGCTGTGTTTTTAACTGCCTTTCCAAAACAGAATTTTCCTTTGTGTCATATGCTCTGCGCACGGCTCCTTCCATGATAGAAGAAATTTCCGTAAGCTGAGCCGCCACAGCCACCCGCTGCTCGTCCATCCGGGCACTCCATGCAGCCTGCACTTTCTGATAGTCATCCATGCCTGCCGGCACCGGCACACTGGCTGCGGAGGGCACACTGAGAAACGCTTTGGACAGATCTGCAAACGCTTTTTTATAACGGGTAATCTGTTCCTCTCCCGGATGAAATCCAAGTTTGGAATTCTTTCGCTTTCTTTTCGCCCTGCAAATCTTTTCCGCCAGCATCCAGACCATCAACAAAGAACTTCCTGCAAAAATCCCCTCTGCCATACCGAACAGATACCGTTCCTTGGGATAGGGATACAAAAGACCGGCTCCCAGATTCATAGAGATCAGTGCAGCCGTTCCTGTCAATGCAGTCAGCCACTTATCTTTGGTTCCTCTGTATTGAAAAAGCTTCCGTACCACCAGTGTTAATCCGATCACCATGGCATATTTTTCTGCCCAAAACATTCCGATCATAAATGTCCCTCCCTGATTTATTTTTGGTAGGCCTATCATATCCATGGTGTTTTAATTATTTTGTCAAACGCTCTCCCCGATTTCCCTAGAGTTTTAGACAAAAAAGACCATCACCTTCGTGACAGTCTTTCTAAATTTTGATTCCGTTATAAACTCTGCCGGTTCTTCCTTTTCACTGCAGATCAGATCCAACTTAATCTTCCGCTTTGAAGATGATCTCATCTTCATAAACAAGTCCCAGCTTTTCTTTTGCAACTTCTTCTGCAAACTTTTTTGTCTGAACATATTTCCCGTATTCTTCGATTTTCTCTGATGTTGCCTGTTCCTCTGCGATCTGTGCCTGCAGCTGCTCAATCTTTTGCTGCTTGTTCGAATTTTCTACACGAAGCCGTAAAGAAGCAACCAGTACAAATATCATCAGCAAAAACAGGACTCCGGTAATCGCTAGAGAACCAATATGTTTTCTTAATTTTCTTCTGCGTCCCATCTTCGACATAAGCCATCCCCCCAAGGCAGTTTCACCGATTTTGTTTCTTCATTATAAGCCTTTGTACAGAGTTTTTCAATTTCTTTCCCCAAAAAAGAAAAAATTTTTTCAGCATTTTCAAAGGACGAAACAGCATCTGAAAAATTTTCCTGAAAATCCTTCCCATAATCTTCACAAACGGTTCACTGACTGTTTTATGATACAGGATCATTCCCAAAACCATTGCCGCAATGGTGTACATTCGAAAATTCCCATCATTTTCCCGATACAGCACAGAAAAGATCCAAAGGGACGTCCAGCTCCAGAAAAGCAGATCTTCCACCCCGATCCAGAAATTCCCATGAAACATAACCCTTCGAAAGATCCGAATCAGATCATATACTATCGTGATCACCGCCCCGCAGACCAGTGCAGTCCCAACCGTCCGAAGTTCCTGCAGGATTCCTTCACTCATCATTTAAACAGCCTTCCGATCAAGGATTCCCCCTGTTTCTGATAGGATGTTACTTCCGAATATGCCAGCGAATCAATCCTTCCTTCAATATCAATCTCTCCTTTTTCCAACGTCAGACGATTCACATGAAGGTCTGCTCCTTTGATCATGAGCATTCCCTGTTCTGTTTCCAGCAAAACTTCTGTAATATCAAACGAGATTACATCCGACACTCCGGTAATGGTACCTGTCCGCCGATTGGACAGAATCAGTTTATGAGCCTTCGAATACTGCTTTTCTTCCATAAAAAAACCTCCTAACATACTTTCTAGAAAAGTATATTAAGAGGCTTGCTATTTTAGACTTCTTATAAGTATTTAAACAACTCTTTGGCTTCGTCTTTTTTGGTTGTGTCCTGTACGTCCAAAACTTCAACCTTTACACTTTTTGTTCCAAATCCAATCTCAATCACATCACCTATTGCTACATTGGCAGATGCTTTTGCAATCTTGCCGTTGATCAGAACTCTGCCTGCATCACATGCTTCATTGGCAATCGTCCGTCGTTTGATCAGTCTGGAAACTTTCAGATATTTATCTAACCGCATGATAAGATTATTCGTTGATAGCGTCTTTTAAAGCTTTACCTGCTTTGAATTTTGGAGCTTTGCAAGCTGCGATTTTCATAGTTTCGCCAGTCTGTGGATTTCTTCCTTCTCTTTCAGCTCTTTCAGATACTTCAAATGTACCAAAACCTACTAACTGAACTTTTTCACCTTTTTTTAATTCTTCTGCTACTACATCAGAGAATGCTTTTAAAGCTTTTTCTGCGTCTTTTTTAGATAATTCTGCTTTTTCAGCCATAGCTGCGATTAATTCTGTCTTATTCATGGATAATTCCTCCTATTCATGTCTACTGTCGTATGCATTTTACATGCCGACTACTGTTATAGCGTTTTTCCCAATGTTTGTCAAGGAATTTAGTGAAATCTGCTGTACAAACCGTTCCCGTTCTTTCTGCTGGGATACAAACATTTTCAGCTTCTCCATATTTTTTGCAGGAATCCACGCTTTATTCGTATGATAATAATGATTTGCCAGTTTCCACAGCTTCTCCGGATATGCCATTCTCAATGCAAGCACCATTCGCTCGGTATCAGTCATCGGCCGAACGATCTCATAAGCCCTGAGAAATTTTTCTCCCTGAGAAATCTTCCATCCCTGTTTTTCCATGACCTTTCGAAGAAAGAGTGCCACATCCACACACTGCAGATCCAGATGCGCATGTTCAAAATTCGTCAGGATCAGTTTTGACCGGTCAAACAGAACATTATGCTGCATATACTCCCCGTGACAAACCGTACCTGCATCGATGGCCTCTCTCCGAAGTGTTTCATAGCCGCTGGACTGCAGCTGTCCGGTAATCTCGGAAGCTTCTTTTAAAAACTCCGGAATCACAGCCAGATAACAGGATTCAAATTCACTCTTTTTCTGCTTTTTACGGATAAATCCCTGTACTTTTTTCAGTTCTCTCGTACGCCGTTCCATTTCTTCAGCCAGATCATTTCCTTCATACTTTGTCCGCTGCTCCGGTGACTCAAAGTCCCAAATCCCTTTGGCCGCCGTATGAAAAATCGCCAGACCTTCCATGGCGCGGCACACATCCAGTTCACTTCTGGGATCACACTCTCTGCCGTCTTTCCATTTTTTCAAAAGATAGGTACTCTCATCGCTGTCTTTGGAAAGAAAGGTTCCTTCCTTTGTTCTGACCGGAAGATCCGTCTTAAAAAAATGAACTGATTCCAAAGAAGTCAGCAGCTCCCAGATCTTTTCCAGTTTCTCCCCGGATCCCCGATGTTCTTTCAGTAAATGAAGACCCGCGGAAGTTTCCACAAAATAAGCTCCCCGGCCTCTCCAGCTGCGCACCACTTCCAGATCATACTGTTCTAATACTTCTAACGCTTTTTCGTCCAAAAAAATCCCCCGTTTCTATTCTGCTTCCTACTCTTTTCATCTTATGAGAACGAGCATGAAAATATGTGAAGGCAGGACATGGGTTTCGGCATCACATTTCGGTCAAATGATCGGAAACACAGGAAAGAAGGATATCCCTCGTATTTTTTTCAGGATCTTCCAGTACGATCTGCAGCAATGTATTTAAGATTTCTCCAATCTTTTTCCCCTGCGGTGCACCTGCAGCCAGCAGATCTTTTCCATCTACCGCAAGTTCTTTCATGCAGACTGCCTCTCCGTTTTTCAAGATCGTCTCATAAAGTTCCTGCAATTTTTCCAGTTCCTTCATTGATGCTTCCTGATCTGCCGGTTCTTTTGATAAAATATCCGCTTTTCGAACCTTCAAAAAATAAGGAAACAGCTCTTTTCCGATCTGGGATACGGCACAGCGTACCGAAGCCGGTTCATTTTTTATTCTTCGGTCATGCTCTGCAGTCAGTTTTTTCACTTTATCTGTCGTATCATTGTCAAATTTCAAGCGGCGCATGATTGATCTTGCCAAATCTGCTCCGGCAGCCGCATGACCTTCCGCTCCCTGAAGCGGCACTCCGAAATCATGAAACAGCATAGTCAGACGAAGCACCTTCTCCTTTTCCACCTGTAAAAGACTTCTTAACGTCTGTTCACCTACAGTATCTCCCTGCATTTCCCATTTCATACAGGCATCAAACTCCGGCAAAACCACTTTTGTAATTCCGCTTTCATAAGCTTTCCGAAGATAATCCGGATGTTCAGATACCAGAAGTTTTACCAGCTCTGTCTGGATTCGCTCTGCACTGATCTTTTGAAGATTTTCTGAAAGCTCACCGATTGCTTCCATGGTTTCCGGATCGATCTGAAATCCCAGCTGGGCAGAAAACCGAACCGCACGGAGCATACGAAGTGCATCTTCTCCAAACCGATCCTTCGGATTTCCCACGCAGCGGATCACTCCTTTTTCCAAATCTTCAATCCCATCAAATGCATCTACGATTCCGGCTCTGTCATTATATGCCATTGCATTGATGGTAAAATCACGTCGTTTTAAATCTTCAATCAAATTAGAAGTAAAAGAAACTTCTTTCGGATGTCTGGCATCTTCATATTCTCCGTCAATGCGATAAGTCGTCACTTCATACCCTACATGATCCTTCATGACCGTCACCGTTCCATGCTGGATTCCGGTATCAATGGTACGGCCAAACAGCCCTTTTACTTCTTCCGGCATGGCACTGGTGGTAATATCCCAGTCTGCTGGAATCCTTCCAAGAATTGCATCCCGGACACATCCGCCGACTGCAAATGCTTCAAATCCGGCATGTTCCAGCGTATCAATGATTTCTTTTACCGCCTGAGGCATTGTTATCTTGATTTCTTTCATCTTTCTTTCCCCATCCTGGTCTTTCCTGTGAAATAAAAAGGGACGGCTCTCGCCGTCCCGTAAGTTTTCCTAGTACGCTTTGCCCCAGTAAACCATTTTTTTCGCCGGTCTTCCGCAGCAGATACATTTGTCAGAAAGTGTTTTCTGTTCAAATGGCATACAACGGCTTGTGCAGCCTGCTACTTCTTTGATCTTATCTTCACATGCCTGATCTTCGCACCACATTGCTCTGATGAAGCCCGGTTTTTCTTCTGCAATCTTGCAGAATTCTTCGAATTCTACCGCATCGTAAGTATGAGCTTCTCTGTGTGCAAGTGCACGTTCAAACATATCCTGTTGGATCTGTTCTAAGATTTCGCCAAGCTTAGTTTCGATATCATCTAAAGATACCACGATCTTTTCTCTTGTATCACGACGAACAACGATACACTGGTTATTTTCAATATCTTTTGGTCCCATTTCAATACGGGTCGGAATTCCTTTGATTTCCTGTTCAGAGAATTTCCATCCCGGTGATTTATCAGAATCATCCAGCTGTACGCTGTAAAGTTCGCTGAGTTTGTTTTTCAGTTCTTCTGCTTTTTCCAGCACGCCTTCTTTATGCATTGCGATTGGAACGATCATTGTCTGGATCGGAGCGATTCTTGGAGGCAGTACCAGACCAGAATCATCTCCATGAACCATGATGATAGCGCCGATCAGACGGGTTGTCATACCCCAGGATGTCTGGTGTACCGGTTCTAATTTATTTTCTTTATTTGTATACTGAATACCAAATGCTTTCGCAAATCCATCACCAAAGTTATGGCTTGTACCGGACTGAAGTGCTTTTCCATCATGCATCAGTGCTTCGATGGTATAAGTTCTGAGTGCACCTGCGAATTTTTCCTTTTCTGTTTTTACACCCTTCACAACAGGGATTGCAAGTACATTTTCAAGGAAGTCCGCATAAACATTTAACATCTGTACGGTTCTTTCTTCTGCTTCTTCTGCTGTGGCATGTGCCGTATGACCTTCCTGCCATAAGAATTCACGGGAACGTAAGAAAGGACGAGTTGTCTTTTCCCAACGTACAACGGAACACCACTGGTTATATACTTTCGGAAGGTCTCTGTGAGACTGGATTTCTTTTGCATAGAAATCACAGAATAATGTTTCAGAAGTTGGTCTGACACACATTCTTTCCTGAAGTGGTTCCAGTCCTCCGTGAGTTACCCATGCAACTTCCGGTGCGAAACCTTCTACATGATCTTTTTCTTTCTGAAGAAGACTTTCCGGAATAAACATTGGAAGATATACATTCTCAACGCCTGTTTCCTTAAATCTTCTGTCTAATTCTTTCTGAATATTTTCCCAGATTGCATAACCGGCCGGTTTAATAACCATACAGCCTTTGACACTTGTGTAATCGCAAAGTTCTGCTTTTTTTACAACATCTGTGTACCACTGGGCAAAATCAACATCCATAGAAGTAATGCCTTCTACTAATTTTTTATCCTTTGCCATCATTTTTCTCCTCTATTTTGATTTGTATTATACATTAAGATTATCCCTCATTCTACCCCATAATCACGGATTCCGTCAAGGAAGTTCCCTGAAGTTTAGCACAGAATTCTCTGGTTTTATGGAGAAACTCATGTTTTTTCCGGTTTTCGGATGAAAAAAAGAAAGACGGCAAGCGCAAAGTGCCGTCTGCACCTGCTCTTTGCTATTCTGAAACCGTGGATTGTACTTTACATCACCATATAACGGCCAGCCGGCATTGGCCATCTGCACACGAATCTGGTGATGTCTGCCGGTAAGAAGTCTGATCTTGACTAGCGTCTCTTCTCCCCGTTCTTCCAATACCCGGTATTTTAATTCTGAACGCTTTGCATCCTTTTCACCTTTTTTTACAACCCTGGAAGTATTGGTCCGACCGTCTTTTTGCAGATAATCCACAAGCGTACCTTCTTTTTCTTCCGGTTTTCCACATAAAAGCGCCAGATAATATTTTTCCATCCGGCCATCCGTCACTTGACGGCTAAGTTCCGCCGCTGCTTTTGGCGTTTTTGCAAAAACCAAAATACCTTCCACCGGCTGATCCAGCCTGTGGACAATGCCCAGATAAGGCTCATTCCCACCCCGGACTCTTCGATATAATTCTCTTTTGATCAAACCCTGAAGATCCATCATCCGCAGTTTTCCTGCCTGCACCGGGATTCCGGCATCTTTTTTCACGACCAGGATCTGTTCATCTTCAAATAGTATATTTAATCCCATGATCTACCCTTTTACAATATTTTGTTCCTTTCCCGCAAGGTATGCACGAATATTGTCTGCAACCACATCTACACACCGCTGTCTTGCTTCACTGGTCGCCCAGGCAACATGAGGCGTAATGATCAGACGACTGCTGTCTTTGATCTTTAATAGCGGATTATCTGCCAAAATCGGCTCTTCACAGAGCACATCCAGTCCGGCCGCCCGGATCTTTCCTTCCTCCAATGCTCTGGCAAGATCTGCTTCCACCACGATCGGTCCTCTTCCTACATTGAGAAAATAAGCACTTTCCTTCATTTTGGAAAATGCAGCATAATCCATCAACCCTCTCGTGTATTCATTCAAAGGGGCATGAACAGATAAGACATCGGATTCTTTAAGGATCCTGTCAAAATCTACCTGTTCATAAGGGAAGTCATAGGTTTTTCCCGATGCAGAATAACAGATTACTCGGCATCCGAATACAGAGGCAATCTGTGCAACCTTCTGACCGATGGCGCCCATGCCGATGATCCCGAAAGTTTTTCCGGAAAGTTCCGGAAAGATCATTTCCAGACAGGAAAAGCAATTGCTCTCACTGTAAGTTCCGCTTTTTACGTAATCATCAAAAAAACGTAGTTTCCCCACCAGATACAAAAGCAGGGCAAACGTATGCTGTGCAACAGAATCTGTGGAATAACTTGGCACATTTGCCACCCGAATCCCACGTGCATTGGTATAAGAAAAATCCACATTATTTGTTCCCGTGGCAGTCTGCGCAATCAATTTCAGGTGTTTGGCCTCCTTCAGGGTCTTTTCATTTAATGGCAGTTTGTTCGCAATGATGATTTTTGCATCTCCAATGTGCTCCGCCGCTGTTTCTGTCGTGGTTGACGGATACGCTGTCACTTCTCCCAGAGCTTCAATGGCTGACATATCCACATCAATCCCCAAACTGTCCCTCTCCAACACTGAGATCTTCACCATAAATATCTCTCCTTTGCAAAATGGGACGGAGTATTCCTCCGTCCCCACAATTCTTCACATCATTAAATATTTAATAATTCACTGTATGCCTGTAATGCACCATCTGTTTCATGGGCAAGCACACGTTTTGCCAGAACCTTACCAAGCTGTACGCCTTCCTGATCAAAACTGTTTACATTCCATAAAAATCCCTGGAACATGATCTTATTTTCAAAATGAGAAAGCAGTGCTCCCATTGCTTCCGGAGTCAGCTGATCTCCTACAATTATGCTGGATGGTCTGCCGCCTTCAAACTTTTTATTTAGGTTTTCGTCGTCTTTACCACAGGCAAATGCAACGATCTGTGCTGCTACATTGGCACAAAGTTTCTGCTGGCTTGTACTGCCCTGGATATCCACATCCATACCGCACTGATTGCTGCGGAAACCAATAAACTGCAACGGGATAATATCTGTTCCCTGATGAAGCAGCTGATAGAAAGAATGCTGTCCGTTGGTTCCCGGTTCCCCAAAGATCACCGGACCGGTTACATAGGAAACCGGCTCACCAAAACGGTTTACGGATTTTCCGTTAGATTCCATATCCGCCTGCTGCAGATGTGCCGGGAAACGGCTCAATGCCTGGGAATATGGAAGTACAGCTGTACATCCATAACCAAGTATATTTCGTTCATAAAGACCGATCAGTGCATCTAACATGGCTGGGTTTTTTGTTAATTCTTCATTTTTTGCAAGTTTATCTTCTTCTGCTGCACCTGCTAAGAACTGTGCAAATACTTCCGGACCAAATGCCAATGATAAAACGGCACCTCCAACTGCGGAAGTAGAAGAGAAACGACCTCCAATATAGTCATCCATAAAGAATGCAGCCAGATAATCCTCGCTCTTTGCCAGCGGTGAAGTTTCACTGGTGACTGCTACCATATGTTTGGAAGCATCCAATCCTGCATTTTTCAGTGCATCCTTTACAAAAGATTCATTGGTCAAAGTTTCCAGGGTTGTACCTGATTTGGAAACCAGTACAAACAGGGAATGTGCCACATCAATGGAATTTAACACAGCTGCTGCATCATCCGGATCTACATTGCTGATAAATTTTGCTTCCATTTTCAAGGTATCATGTTTCTTTGCCCAGTTTTCCAATGCAAGATAAATCGCACGAGGACCTAAATCACTGCCGCCGATACCAATCTGTACAACCG
>CAZRQV010000026.1:0-27211 GCA_964602445.1 uncultured Lachnoclostridium sp. | reverse complement strand
ATTAGCGAAAATACTGAGGGAATATCTCAGGTATCGCAAAGGACAGCCTACAGATGGAATACCGTTTGAAACATCTGTAAGAGCTGCGGATTATGTGAGAGATACTATTGGCCAGTCTGTAATGAAAAAAGCATGGGATCTTGGAATGAAC
The DNA here is from genome assembly GCA_964602445.1 of uncultured Lachnoclostridium sp. Taxonomy (GTDB): domain Bacteria; phylum Bacillota; class Clostridia; order Lachnospirales; family Lachnospiraceae; genus HGM12587. The sequence continues at coordinate 27,060 of CAZRQV010000026.1, read as the reverse complement.
GCGAAACAGGCGGAAGATTCTAAGGTAGCAGTGAAAACCAAAAAGCAGAAACGCAAAGGAACCGGAACGTATGAAAACCAAACAGTAGAAAGAAGCGGTGGATTACCAGAACTCGAACGATTGGTGGCTAACCGCACCGGAATTGACATCACCAGAAAATCCGGATTAGATCATAACGCGAACGGATCATTTACCGCGTCAACAATGACAATGCTGCTAAACGAAAATGCACAGAATGAATATACAGCACTGATCCATGAACTGGGAGAGTTCGGACTTGCGTATGACAGAACCGGAATGAAAGAAGTGCAGAGATTTGTGGATGCACTGGATTCTATTGTGAAGTACCTGAAAGAAAAAATCAAAGACATGAGTCTTTCGAAGGCTGCAAGAAAAGCACTGGAGCTTGAAAGGCAGCAGGTAGAAGATGTCAGAAAGCAGTTCCTGAACGTGCTGGATGTAGCGATTGAAAAAGCGAATACAACTGGGGAATATCAGAGTGAAGCGAATAGTGGGGAAAAATATTCTTTAGATGTAGATGTGGATGATGAGCTGTCGTATTTTGGTGTGGAGAATAAACTGAATGATTACATCGGAGTACAGAAAGCTGTTATAAGTAAATTAAATGAAGAAGAGAATTATTTCGGAGATTATGTCAATGAGAGCACGGGAATGATCATCACGCTTGGAAAAAAAGGAATAAAAGAAACTTTATCAAGTGGAAAAAGATTTCAGACGCAACCGAGTGAAATAAAAAAGCTTAAGGTCGCAACGATACGAAACCTACCGAATTTACTACAAAAAGCAGTAATGACAGTGAATGATGCAAAAAATGTACACAATGAATCTGCACTATTCTCATATTTTGAAACGGATGTTAATATTGACGGAAAAGCATGCAAGATAACTTTTGATGTAAAAAAGAGCCCGGTAAAGAATCATTTTTATATACATTACATTAGAATAGAAAAAGAGAGTTCCTCGTTACTCACGCCTGCTCAAAGGCAGGAGATCAACGAGACTCGGAACTCTCTTCAAAATGGTATTATAACAGATAGTTCAGAAAATGCAAGCACAAAATTCTCTCTTCCGGAAGAATATGATCGTGTGAAATGTGAAAACGAAACTTTACTGCGTGAGAACGAGACTTTTAAGCAGATCATTGATTCTTTAGAACATACACTGGACATTAAAGAAGGAATCAAATTAAATGAACAGAGCATTGAGAGAGAAGCAAAAAATATGCTCAAAAAATATAAGAGCAACGTGGATCAGAAATCGTTTGTAGAAAATGTCACAGCTTTATTTCAGGCGGCGGCAAAAAATGAAATGTCTGTATCAGACTTTGAATATCTGGCAGAATCTATCGTCAGACCTCTGATCGAACAATCTGAAAACAATCTGCAGATCAGCGACTACGCAAAAGACGTACTTGGCGACATCAAGAAAACAACGATTAAGTTAGACGGAATGCAGAAAAAAGAAAGTGCGTACCACTATGGATCCTACGGTAATCTCAGGAAGAGCTTGTTTGGAAGAGCGAATTTTTCTGAGAATGGAACACAGCTGGATACTTTGTGGCAGCAGTGGGCAGAGACTTATCCAGATTTGTTTGATGCTGATATAAGCCCAGTAGACCAGCCGGTAAAATTGGCGGAGATCATCAAGAGCCTGAAAGAAGATTATGTGAATGAGTACGGATTTGACATCGACGATGCAGTATCTTATGCAGCTGCAGAACTTTTGAATGAGTATGCAAGTGTTCCGGAAGTCGAAAACCTACTGGATGCCAAAAAGAAGTCGGAATTCCGTGTGCGGTACCGAGAACTCACAAACACGATCAAGAAAGATTATCAACAGAGATATGAAGGTCAGATCAAAGAGTTGAAGCAGAAAAATGCAGAACGAATCAGTAAGATGTCAGCGCAGAACAGAGACCGCTTGTTAAGACAGGAGGCGAAGTATCGGTCACGTATGGCGGAAACCAGAACTGCAAGATTGGAACGTCAGGAAAAAGCAAAGTATAAAGAGAGCATAGTAAAAGGTACGAAGTCTGTGCTGAATATGTTGGAGAAGAACAGTGATAAATATCACGTTCCGGAAGTTTTAAAAGAGCCTACGGTAACATTTTTAAAGACTTTAGATTTTACATCAGAAACAGGCGGAAATCAGACCACGAGACAACTTCAAAACCGTTTGAGCATCATTGCGAAAGATTTTGCGATCGCAGAAAACGGTGACAGCGGAATGTTCATGCAGGATTTGGACCCGGATTTCGTGCCGAAATTAAATGAAATGATTGCGTATTTTGCTTCAAAAGACGAAATTAAAAAAATATCTGAAATGAATGCTGCAGAACTGAAAGACGTAGCGTATCTGATCAACACGCTAAAAAGAACAATCACCATGACAAATGAGCTGATCGGAAACAGACGTTACCAGGCGGTAGCAGATCTTGGAAACAAGACAATCGGAGAACTTCGGGGGAAAAAGACCAAGAAAAAAGGTGGAAAAGTCGAAGGAATGGCTGACAATCTTTTAAATATTGAAATGCTGGACTCAAGATCGTTTTTTGAAGAACTTGGAGAAGGCGCGGAAAGTATCTTTCGAGAGTTAAGAGGAGGCTTTAACAAGCGTACATGGCTTATTGAAGATGCACAGAAGTACATGGGAGAAGTGCTTGGAGATCAGAATATTGAACACTGGACGGGCAAGAAGGCTGGTGTGACGGAATTCCGGTGCGGCGGAACGACATTTGAACTGACAACTGGACAGCTGATGAATCTCTACATATTGTCAAAACGACCGCAGGCACAGTTACATCTATTTGATGAAAAAGGATATGCCACACAGAACGGCGGATTCACTCTTGACGAAAAAAGTACAGTGAAAAGACAGAAAACATCGGACAGAGCGGTTAAAATAAGCAAAAAAGAAATGCAGCAGATGTTTGAAAACTGACACCGGAACAGAAAAAAATTGCTGATCAGATGCAAAAATATCTTGCGGAAAACTGTGCGGATTGGGGAAACGAAACCTCAATGACGTTGTACGGATATAAGAAGTTCGGGGACAAGTTTTATTGGCCAATTAAAACAAATGAAAATACCAGAGATACAATGGATAGTAACGTGGGAGATAATACTTCTTTGTATGCAGTTAAAAACTGGGGTGCAAGCTGCAGATGCTTCATCAGGCAATAAAAAAATGGATGCTGCTGCCAAGCGGACTGTGCAGCTTGTTTCTGATTCTGTTGGCAGTGGGTGTAGTTGTGAAAAGAAATGAGCCGCTCACATTTCCGGTAGTAAAGAGTTTGTTCGTTTTGCTGGTAATTGCTGCATATGGAATCGTTGAGATCATGAATTATTATGTATGGTATTTTCAATCAAAGAAAAGCATTGCCATGAACGGGAAATGTTGTTCTGCGAAACGTGCAGATTTGATACATACCGTAAGTGAATTTTTATTATCGATATTTATTATCGGGAATATTTTTTTCTTTGATCAGATAACCGTTTTCGAGATGGTCTTTTTCACAGGAATTTCCATATTTTTTCTGATTCATGCAGCGTGGATTAAAAGACTTTGTAAATATGTCGGCTGTCCGGCCGTGGCGAATCGCATCATTACGATCGTAGGTTCTGTGATATTAAGTTTTTATTGCAGTGTCTGGGTTTGGCAATGTTGGTTGCAAGAGGATTTTTGCCGGGATTTTAGAAAATGGCAGAATTCTATATGGACAGGAATTGAGCGGATATGGTATAGTAAAAGCAGAAAATCCCAGATAACAGATGCTTTTTGTGGAAAGGAAAAGGAGGATGTGTATGCGGCAAAAGAGAAAATGGTTGGTATTATTCAGTGTGATGTGCGTGTTCCTATTATGCGGATGCTCTAAAGGTGAGGAAACGAGCAAAGAGCGTGTGGAGAAATTTTTGACAGCGTATCAGCAGCGGGATCTTTCTTACACAGAGTATCTGGAAAATGTGGAAGAGAATTCCGTAGAAGGATGGAAAGATTTTCAGTCAGTGTTGGCAGAACAGTTAACTTATGAGATTCAGTCAGCAGAAACGGGCGAGGAGTACGATACCGTTCAAGTTTTGATTTCCACGGTTGATTGTGCGAAAGGATTGGATGAAGTACAGCAGAACCATCCTGAACTGGAAACAAAAGAGGATATTTTAAAAGAACTGGAAACGTGGTTACAGGAAGAGAATGCACCTAGACGAGAGGCTGAAGTGGAAGTTCAGGTGACAAAAGAAGGCAAGATCCAACTGTCGTTGGAGCTGTCAGATGCATTATTAGGTGGTTATCACAGCTATGTGGCTGAGTCCTCAAAAAAGGCCATTGCAGAAAGCTACGGTACAGTTTCGGCTTGGGAATATGCAGATTATGATGGAAATGGAACAAAGGAAGCCTTTGCGGTAATTACAGATGGAGAAATGGAAATTGTAAAAACGCTGTTTATTTCCAGCAAAGGAGAAGTGACCGAGATGGAACAGGATCTGGGATGGGCACTTTATATCAATGAAGAAGGTTACATTCGCCAAGTAGGAGATCAGGGATTCTTTTGGGCGGATATGGGTGGTTACGGCTCTGGCTGGTGTACTTTGTTATATTCGGTAAAAGAGGATGTTCCGTATATATTACAGTTATCCGGCAGCTTACAGGGCTTTTATGAACAGGATGGAATTTTGTATACGACAGAAAATGAATTCCTTCCGGAAGGCGGACATCTGTATCCGAAGGTAGAATTGATCTATGATTCTGATACACGGGAATTTACCAAAGGTGAACGAATCGAATTGGATCAGGAATAAAAGATTGTAGCAGAAAAATGAAATAGAAATGAAAATGAACCCGCAGATTTGAATCTGGGGTTCATTTTTCTTTCATAAGAAAGATTGCAGTTCATTACTGTATAAAAGTTTTTAAACTAGCAGATGTTCTTACGAATTACAAACGCAACATTTCAATTAGATAAATAAGCCAAGCAAGCATACTGTACCTCCCCATAGATCATAAAATTCCCTTCTCTGCTGCAATATATGATGTTGTGATTGAAAATTTACATCATATATTGCAGACTGTCACTTGCTGTGTGTTTACAGTTTTCAAGTTATTATCATTATATACAAAAACAGGTTAAGATACAGAAAATATTAGAGTGTCCCGTATGGAGCTACACCGATAAGATATTCTACGGTAATGGCAACGATCACGACTAAAAGAGATACGATAAATCCGTGAAGCATTGGTTTGGCACCGGAGCGGCATAAAGTCTTAAAATCTGTGTTCAGACCGATGGCTGTCAGTGCAGCGACCATAAGAAATTTGCTGATGCTCTTTAAAACAGAAGCGGCAGCAGCAATGACGAAAGCAAGTGCGGCTCCCGGAATCAGTTGTTTTATGTTCTTCATAAAATTCCTCCTAGTGTTGCTATTTTCATAGTCAGACTGTGTTTTTTCTTGTTTATTTTAGTACCGGACCATGATAAGATAAAGGCATAATAAGGAATGAATTCATTCTATTTTGTTATTAATACAAGAGGGGACAGTGAAATGGAACAAAAACTGGAGCCTTTTCTTACACTCTGCCATACCATGCATCTTCTATGCGCTATAACGAAGAAAATCTTATGAAAAAGCTTCATGGAGCACAGAAAACATTGCTTCGAATTGGCGCAACCAAATCCGTCGGAGATTATATCCTTCTTCCGGAAATCCGAAGATTTTTGAAAGATCCGCAGAACCGGCTGCAGTTTCAGGTAGATAATACGGCGAATCTTCTGACATTACTGGAAGAGGGCGAATTGGATTTTGTTGTTTTGGAAGGATTGTTTGATAAGCAGAGGTATGACTGGTTTTTGCTTCGAAAAGAGCCTTATATCGGTATCTGCGGGGCAGAACATTCATTTTCCGGAAGGCAGGTTTCCATAGAAGAGCTGTTTACGGAACGCTTGATCTTAAGAGAACAGGGGTCTGGTACGAGAAAGATTCTGGAACGGGAATTGACTCAGCAGGGATATCATACCGGAGCCTTTGCAGAATGTATCTGTATCAGTTCGTTTAAAATAATCAAAGAATTGGTTCGGGATCATTGCGGTATTAGTTTTCTATACGAGGCAGTCGTAAAAGGGGATGATCGATTTGGTCATTTTTCTTGTCCGCCTTTAACCGGAGCGCATGAATTGAATGTTGTGTTTTTGAAAAATACAGAGGCTGGGCGGTACGCACGGCTGTTTCTTAAAGATTCCGAAAGAAAAGTTTAAAGTTTGCCGATTCGGGAAGGGAATTTTGTTGATTCCCTTTTTTATTTGTAAAGAATCTGTTATCATTGGATAAAAGAGAAGCAAAGGGGTATACGAATGATAGGATTTTACGATTATACAGTAATAGTTACATATATTAGTTTGGTATCATCAATTTTGGGAATGTTTTGTGCAATTGAAGGGAAAATGTCACTGGCAGTCTTTTGTCTGGCATTTTCAGGATTATGTGATATGTTTGACGGTAAAATTGCAAGAACGAAGAAAAACAGGACAGAAGAAGAAAAATCATTCGGGATTCAGATCGATTCTCTTTGCGACATTGTCTGTTTTGGAATTTTTCCGATTATTTTAGGGTACAAGCTGGGAATGTGTCAGCCATATGGAATCGCAATTCTTGCTTTTTATGGGCTTGCAGGCGTGATCCGACTGGCATATTTTAATGTCATGGAAGAGAAACGACAGAGTGAAACTTCTGAAAACAGAAAATATTATCAGGGACTTCCGATTACATCTATGGCAGTTGCCATGCCGCTGCTGTTTACGGTATCAGCATTTTTTCCGGGCTTCCACTATTTTATGGTCTGTCTTCATATCATGATGCTGGTTGTCGGATTTCTCTTTATCTTAAATTTCCGTTTCAGAAAACCGACCAACCAGGAACTGGCAGTATTGGTTTCCGTGGTAGGAATTGCGGTGCTTTTTATCCTTTTTTATAAAAATGGCTGGTGGAGCCACCGCCGTATCATAAAACAGCTGAGAGGAGCGCTGGCATGAGTGCATATACAGCCGATCGGCAGGGCAATATCGTGAAAAATGAGTCTCTGCAGGATCAGATTTTAGAAAAACTGTATGGATCAGCAGCAGGCAGAGCGGTGTTAAAACCTTTGGTAAATCCGGCGTTGTCTAAATTGGGCGGAATTGTGCTGGATTCAAGAATTTCCGCACTGGCAGTCAAGCCTTTTATCAAAAGTCACGGCATCGTCATGAATGATTACGAGACAAAGAAATATCGTTCTTATAATGATTTTTTTATGCGGAAATTAGAGGCTGGAGCAAGAACCATTGACAAACTGCCGGAGCATCTGATCAGTCCTTGTGACTGCCGGCTTAGTATCTATCCGATCAGTGACCAATGTGTGGTGAATATCAAGCATACCCGATATACGGTAGCAGAACTTTTGAAAAATAGAGTTCTTGCCAAAAGATATGAAGGCGGGCTGTTATGGGTATTTCGCCTTTGTGTCGATGACTATCATCGTTACATTTATATTGATGATGGTATAGAATCTCCGAGACATTCGATTCCTGGAGTACTTCATACCGTCAATCCGGTTGCCAATGATGTGTATCCTATTTATAAAGAAAATGCAAGGGAATATTCCTTATTGAAATCAGAGCATTTTGGGACGGTGTTGATGATGGAAGTCGGTGCATTGATGGTAGGAAAGATTGAGAATCGGCCGGAAACCGGAAGGGTAAAACGAGGACAGGAAAAAGGAAATTTTGCATTTGGTGGTTCTACCATTGTTCTGATGACACAAAAAGACAGGGTTCTACCGGATTCAGATCTTTGGAACAATTCAAAAAGAGGAATCGAAACCCGCGTATTTCTGGGAGAAAAGATTGGGAAAGCAATAAATAATAAATAAAAAGATGGATAAGGCAATGATCTGCTTGTGTAGGTACAGCAGTTCATTGCCTTTTTTGGTGTTAGAAAATAGTAAGAGTTTGATAAAAAGTAAGAACAGGAAGGATTGCTGTTCTAATTAGGAAAGACTGAGGATATAAGAAGCCCTCCTTGAGAAATGGAAACGCCAATGGATAAGTCGGTCAGATGATGAAATAAGTCTGCCGGCTCGGAAATCTTTGTAAGAACTCCATTAACCCGCTGACATGGAATCAGCTGAATGGAAAGACTGCCCTGCTCGTCGAAAGTTGCATTTAAGAGCAAAGTTTCTCCGGTGCGGTTTCCAAAGAGATAGTTTCCCAGACTGTAAATGATGGGAACTCCGTTGTAGTATTCAAATCCCTGCAAAACATGTGGATGACAGCCGATGACCAGATCTGCACCGGCATCGATATACCCTTTGGCCAGTGTCCGCTGGTATTCTTCCGGTGTTTCGGAGCGTTCGATTCCCCAGTGAACGAAAACAATGGTGTGATCGTAAAGAGATTCAGCTTCTTTGATCCCGCGGTTGAGTGGTTCTGCATCGTAGGTCTGCATAATGCCGGGATGCTCCTTTCCGGCATACCAGTCATAGGATGGTGAAACTCTGGTAGCAGCAAAGATTGCAAAGGTTTGTCCCTGAATGGTCGTGACTGCAGGTGCACAGGCTTCTTCCAAATTTCTGCCGCCGCCGACCGCAGCAATCTGAGCAGTTTCTAACGTATCCAGAGTGTCCAGAAAGGCATTTCGCCCGAAGTCTAAAATATGATTATTGGCGATACTTACGGCATCCGACCCTAGATCCTGCAGGATTTTGACGTATTTTGGATCACAGCGGAGCGTATATTCTTTATCTGCCATTGCTTCGCCGCGGGTACTGAAGGCAAATTCATTATTGAATATCAGAAAATCGGAATCCTGCATGAAAGAAAGCATTTCATCGTCAACTAAAGCATGGATTCCATTTTTATCATAGTTTTCCATCACCAGTTCGGAAAAATAGACATCTCCGGCAAAGGAAAGAGTTGCAGAACCGGTCTGTGTTTCCGAAACATTCGTTTCTGGCAGATCTGTGGAAGCGGATGAGGATTCCTGGGAAGAATCTGCCGGAAGATCCGTGGAAATGTCTGGAAGATCCTGAGAAGTTTCTTCCCCTAATTCTGCGGAAGAAACTTCTTCTTCCGGAGAAAGGGACTCTGTATTTAGAGGAACTGGTGGTTGTACAAAATTTGTATAACAAAATAGAGCAAAAATGAGTATCGTGACGATGGGAATGCCTATCAGCAAACTGGTACCGAAACTTTTTAAAAATCTTTTCATATGTTTTTCCTCGAAAGTTCTTTTTTTCATCATAGCATAACTTGTATCGTTTGGCTATTTCAGCTAGAATAAAGTCTAAGGTAAAATGAAAGAAAGTGTAAAGTGAAACAAAATGAAAACAGTAGGAATTACCGCCTGTTCTAATGGGCAGGCACCGGAATATCGATTACAAAATTTACAGCTGATCCAATATTTGAAATCCTTAGGATGTCATGTCCTTGAAAGTTCCTGTATTTATGCACAAAACGGAGCTTTTTCCGGATCTGCACAAGAACGCGGAGCAGAGCTGATGCGTTTATTTGCTCATCCGGAGGTAGAAGAAATCTATGATATTTCCGGAGGGGATCTGGCAAATCAGGTATTGGATTTTCTGGATTATGATGTGATTCGAAAAAGTAAAGCGGTATTTTGGGGATATAGTGATCTGACGACGATTTTAAATGGAATTTATGCAAAAACAGGGAAAGCGGGAGTGCTTTATCAGGTAAAGCATCTGGTATCAGGAGCATTTGCCGAAAAACAAAGAGCACGTTTTGAACATCGGGAAACTTTGTTTTGTCCGGAATATTCGTTTGTTCAGGGCGATTATATGGAAGGTGTTTTAGTCGGCGGAAATATCCGCTGCTTTTTAAAATTGGCAGGGACACCCTATTTTCCGGAGTTACAGGATAAGATTTTGCTGCTGGAAGCACGGGGCGGAGAAGCACCGCAAATGGCCGCTTATCTGGCACAATTAAAGCAGATTGGAGCATTTTCAAAATTAAACGGAATACTTTTAGGAACATTTACAGCTATGGAACGGAACGAAAGTACGCCGGATATTTTGACCCTTGTAAAAGAAGCAGCAGGAGAGAATTTCCCGATTGTAGTAACAAGGGAAATCGGTCATGGAGCAGATGCGAAAGCGGTCATGATCGGGAAATTCACGGTTCTAAAATAGGTCTTTATGATGTTTTTAAGCTGCAGAATGGATTATAAACCCGCATAAAAAGCGCATACCTGATTATAATCTGTCTGATCCGGGTGTCCTTTTGCAATACCGCCGATCAGTTTGAAAGGTCCGAAGGTATTGAATCCGAAGCAGCCGAATTCACCAAGAATCTTTGCGTGATGTGTTTTGACAGCTTCTGTGATGGCTTTGGTATAACCGCTTTTTTCAGCGCCGTAAGTGTAGATAAAGAATGTTTCTTTTCCTTCCGGCAGATGTTCTTTTGCAAATTGAAGCAATGATTTGTGGAACTTTGAGTAGTAAATTCCGGAAGCAAAACCGATGCGGTCATAGGAAGAGAGATCGGTCTGCGGATTGGATGTAACGTCGATGAAAGTTACATCATTGGTTTTTGCGATTGCATCCAGTAATTTTTTTGTATTTTCGTGATGCTGTGAATAATAGATAATTGCTGTTTTCATGAGATGCCTCCTTGACAAAATATAGTATAAAAAATATACTATGTACAATTATGAAACGCAAGTACGCAGAATAAACAGACTTAGTATATTTGAATGTACCATAGAATTTCCCTGCAGGGAGTGTTTGGGAGGGTGTATGAAAAAGGAATTCACAGCAGAAGAATATCTGAATCGGGTGATGACAACAGAAGTTTCGGATCAATGTCCGATGCGCCGCACATTGGAATTGCTCAGCGGAAAATGGAGAACACATATCATTTATGAGTTGTGCAAAAAGAAATCATGCAGATTCAGCGAATTAAAGAAAGCCGTTCCGAGAATTACGAATACGATGCTGACCAATACCCTTCGTGATCTGGAAGGATTTGGGATTGTTCATCGGGAGCAGTTTAATGAAATTCCGCCGCATGTAGAATATTCTCTGACAGAAAAAGGAGAAGCATTGCTGCCGGTATTTACAGAATTGGCAAAATGGGGAGAAAATCATTTGAATCAAGAATCATAAGATTTAGAAAGCGTACCACAGAGTGATCTGCAGTACGCTTTTGTTTTGCAACAAAAAAATTAGATAAAACTAACTAAAGGTGTTGATGAAAAAAAGATCCGGTGGGCGATGGAAGTGACCAATCTGACGGAATATCGTGACAGAGAAGTATCCAGACTTTCCGGCGGTCAGCGGCAACGTGTATGGATTGCGATGGCACTGGCACAGGGAACGAAAACGCTGTTTTTGGATGAACCTACCACTTATCTGGACATTCGCTATCAGATCGAGATCCTTCAGCTGGTCAGAAAGCTGAACCGGGAGTTTGGAATGACCATCATTATGGTACTGCATGATATTAACCAGGCCATCGGGTATTCAGACTGTATCATTGGATTAAAAAAAGGAAAAGTGCTGGCAGCAGGTATGCCGGAAAAAGTGATCACGAAAGAAACGATTCAGCAGTTATATGGAATCGAGATGGAGGTTCTGCAGATGGCGGGAAGAACCTTTGTGATGGAACAGATTGTATAATACGAGAAATGTATGATAGAATGGCGACATAATATTCTGAGAAAACAAAGAGACGAGGTGCTAGGGATGCTGCTGACAACATTTAACGAGGGGCTGCATGAAAAAAATCTAAATGAAGTTTTTGAAAGGTGAATCCACAGGGCAGATTGCAGAAGAACTGGAGGAAAGTGTAGAAAAAATAGAAACACTGATCAGTCAGCTGCAAGAGAAAACAGATTAAAACAGAGAATGTAATAGAAATATGAAAACAGTTATGGATGTCAGGAAAGTGATATTTCATAGCTGTTTTTTTAACGGAAAACAGAGTTTGAAAGCAGAAGCGTTTTATTCCATCGTTTATTTTCTAATCAAATGAAAATGACTGGATTTGAATGAAAAAACAAGTTTATAATGAATGAATACAATTGAAAATGACTGAATTTGAACGAAATGCACAAAAAACAGAAAAATATTTGTGAATGATGTTGATTGATTTTGAATGAGTTTGATTGTATTATAATGACATAAGATACAGAGGGAACTGAAGGGAGGAACTTACATGGTATATACAGTGACATTTAATCCATCACTGGATTACATCGTAACAGTAGATGATTTTAAACTGGGTATGACCAACCGCACATCTTCTGAACTGATGCTTCCGGGTGGAAAAGGAGTGAATGTTTCCATTATTTTAAACAATTTGGGCATTGACAATACAGCACTTGGATTTGCAGCAGGATTTACAGGGATACAGATCGAAAAGATGCTTACAGAGATGGGCGTGACCACTGATTTTATCACATTAGAAAGTGGATTATCCCGCATTAATCTGAAAATGAAAAATATCGATGGGACAGAGATCAACGGAAAAGGACCTGATATTTTACCGAAGCATGTAGATGCTTTGATGGAAAAACTAGAGGTTTTGAAGGAAGGAGATGTTCTTGTTTTGGCAGGAAGCATTCCATCCGGAATTTCAGATGACATTTATCAGCAGATTATGAAAAAACTGCAGGAAAAGAAGATTATGATCATCGTAGATGCCACAAGCCGCCTGCTGATGAATGTTTTGGAATATCATCCATTTTTGATCAAACCAAATCATCATGAGCTGGGCGAAATCTTCGGCGTGGTGCTGACCGAAAAAGAAGAAGTGATTCCATATGCGAAAAAACTGCAGGAAGCAGGTGCTGTCAATGTGCTGATTTCCATGGGAGGTATGGGAGCAGTGCTGGTAGCAGGTGACGGAACGGTTTATGAGGCAAAAGCACCGGAAGGTATTTTGAAAAACTCTGTGGGCGCAGGAGATTCCATGGTCGCAGGATTTTTGACCGGATGGCTGAAAACACACGATTATAAAGAAGCATTCCGCTATGGTGTGGGAGCCGGAAGTGCCAGTGCATTTTCAGATTATCTGGCAACGGAACAGGAAATCAATGAGGTTGCAGAAAAAGTTGTCATTCACAAAATATAAGGTATTCAAGAGATGGTGTACACAAAAAATTCGTGAACAGCAGAAGTTAAAAACATGAGTGTGGATCATGAAATCAATTGATAGAGTAATTTAACAGGAGGGGTTCTATGAGAATTACAGATTTATTGGACAAAAGAAGTATCGATCTTCTGGCAGCTCCAAAAAGCAAAAACGAAGCATTAGATCATGCAGTAGAATTAATGAATGCAAGCGGAAAGATCAAAGATCAGGAAGCATATCGGAAACAGGTTTATGCCAGAGAAGAAGAAAGTACCACAGGTGTTGGAGAAGGTATTGCCATTCCCCATGGAAAATGTGATGCAGTAACGACACCGGGACTTGCAGCAATGGTGATCAAAGATGGTGTGGATTTCGATTCCATGGATGGAGAACCGGTTCATTTACTGTTTTTGATCGCAGCACCAAATACGAAAGACAATGTTCATCTGGATGTATTAAGTAAACTGTCCGTACTTTTAATGGATGAAACATTTGTAGAAAATTTAAAGAAAGCAAAGACGGTAGACGAATTTTTAGAAATCGTAGATCGTGCAGACAGAGAAGAAAAAAGCATTGATGAACGACTGGAAGATACCGGAAAAGCAGCAGACATCAGTCTTCTGGCAGTAACTTCCTGTCCGACGGGAATCGCACATACTTATATGGCTGCTGAAGGTTTGGAAAAAGCGGCAAAAAAAGCAGGATGTTCGATTAAGATCGAGACCAGAGGTTCTGCAGGTGCGAAAAATGTGCTGAAGGAAGAAGAAATCGAAAAAGCAAAATGTATCATCGTGGCAGCAGATGCAAAAGTTCCGATGGAACGTTTTGATGGCAAAAAAGTCATCGAATGTCAGGTGTCTGATGGAATCAATAAAGCAGAGGAACTGATTGCCAGAGCGTTGAGCGGTGATGTGGCAGTTTATAAGGCTGAAAATGGAGATTCCGGAAGAAAAGAAAATGCTTCTGCAAAAAGCGGCGGCGGTCTGGGACATAAAATTTATACCCAGCTGATGAATGGGGTTTCTCATATGCTTCCGTTTGTAGTAGGCGGTGGAATTCTCATTGCACTTGCATTTTTGATCGATGGTCTGAGTGTAGATATGGCGGCACTGTCAGCAGCGGAGAGAGCAAATTTCGGTACGATCACACCGACAGCAGCCTTATTTAAAAACATCGGTAATGCAGCATTTGGTTTTATGCTTCCGGTACTTGCAGGATACATTGCAATGGCGATCGGTGACAGACCGGCACTTGCACTTGGTTTTGTAGGCGGTTATCTGGCAGCAAACGGAAAATCCGGTTTTCTCGGTGCATTAGTAGCAGGTTTTCTCGCGGGTTATCTGATTCTTGGATTAAGAAAAGCTTGTGAAAAACTTCCGGAAGCATTAGAAAAGGTTGCTCCGGTATTGATCTATCCGGTGGTTGGAATCCTTGTGATCGGTCTTTGTATGAACTTTGCCATTGAACCGATCATGGGCGGCATTAACACAGGACTCAACAATTTCCTTGGAAGCATGGGAAGTTCAAGTAAAGTGCTTTTAGGATTTATCCTTGCGGCAATGATGGCAATCGATATGGGCGGCCCATTTAACAAAGCAGCATATGTATTTGGTTCTGCAGCCATTGCAGCCGGTAATTACGACATTATGGCAGCTGTTATGATCGGTGGTATGGTTCCGCCATGTGCCATTGCATTATCTACTTTATTATTCAAAAATAAATATACCAAAGAAGAACGACAGGCTGGCCCGACAAACTTTATCATGGGCTTGGCATTTATTACAGAAGGTGCAATCCCATTCGCAGCATCAGATCCATTACATGTAATTCCGGCTTGCGTGATTGGTTCAGGAATTGCAGGTGCGATCAGTATGTTCTTTAACTGCACTTTAATGGCACCGCACGGTGGAATTTTCGTATTCCCAGTCGTAGGAAATGCTCCATATTATGTGTTGGCTCTCGTAGGCGGTACACTGATCGGTACAGTATTACTTGGAATTTTAAAGAAAAATAAATAAAACAGACAATTGACGAAGCAGTGTCCTTTCTCCTTCACTGCGAACATTAGAAAATAGAGGATTGATGGAAGGAAGCGAACCATCGATCGTAAGTCAAATGCCCAAACTTTGTGTTCCCCCTTGTGCAGAGTTTGGGCATTTGCTACACTATAAAATAATAGGATTTGGAAAAGACAGTTTCCATGCATTGTCTTCGACAGCTGCATTTGCTATATGAGAAAATAATAAGATTGGAATAAAAACACGGAGAAAATAAAAAAGAAAGATAAGGATAACAGGTGAATTTATGCTTACAGAACAAAGACATGAAATTATATTACAGCTTCTGAATGAACAGGGAAGCGTTACCGTAAATGAATTAAAACTATTGCTGAAAAGTTCAGAATCTACGATTCGAAGAGATCTGAATACATTAGATGAAGAAGGAAAACTGACCAAAGTATTTGGCGGAGCGGTACTGAAGGATCAGGATTTTTCCACGGTGGAGCTTTCCGTAACACAAAAATCCAGTGTGAATGCAGTGGAAAAGCAAAAGATAGCACAGTATGCAGCAAGTCTGATCCAGCCGGATGATTTTGTATATATTGATGCAGGAACGACCACAGAATATATGATTGATTTCCTAACAGAAAAAGGAGCAACCTATGTGACCAATGCGGTTACTCATGCAAGAAAACTGGCATTGGCAGGATTTAAAGTGATTCAGATCGGTGGAGAACTGAAAGGAATCACGGAAGCAGTGGTTGGAAATCAGGCAATTCTGACATTAGAAAAGATGAATTTTAACAAAGGATTTTTCGGCACCAATGGAATCAGCCGTCATCGGGGATTTACGACACCGGATTTTAATGAAGCAATGGTCAAAGAAACTGCATTTGGACATTCTCATGACCGTTATGTACTTGCAGACAGCAGCAAATTTGATGAGATCAGTTCTGTGACCTTTGGACAGTTTGAAGATGCAGTTGTAATTACCGATGAAAAAGCAGTCGGAACCTATGGGAAATGTGCGAATGTAACAGTGATCTAAAAGTACTTAGAAGCAAAGCGACAGTAGAATTCATAAGTTGAAGGGGGAAGAGCCATTCATGGATGAACGAATGAAAAAACAGTTGGAATTTTCATTGGAAATTGACAAAGTAAAAAATGTATTTCGGCAGACTCACCTGTCGGGACATGGAAGAAATGAAAATGATGCGGAGCATTCCTGGCATATGGCAGTTATGGCATATCTTTTGAAAGAATATGCTAACGAAGAAGTAGACATTGCCAAGGTAATGCTGATGTGCCTGATTCATGATATCGTAGAAATCGATGCAGGAGATACTTATGCCTATGATCAGGAAGGTCTGGCAACGCAGAAAGAGAGAGAAAATGTAGCCAAGGAGCGAATCTTTTCGATGCTGCCGGAAGAACAAAAAGAAGAATTGACGGCATTGTTCGATGAATTTGAAAATTATGAAACAGCAGAATCAAAATTTGCCCATGCAATGGATAATCTGCAACCCCTTCTTTTAAATGACAGCAATGGCGGCGGCGACTGGAAATCCCATGAAGTAACGGCGGAACAGGTTTATGGACGGCAGGGAAAGACGAAACTGGGATCGGAACAATTGTATGAAGTGACCGACCAGATTCTGCAGAAGAATATAGAGCTGGGGAATTTGAAAAAATAAAAAGATTGATCACGGCACAGTTGCCTTAAATGAAACTGGAACATCAAAAGATTTCCAAGAACCAAGTAGGTCAGCACGTAAAAATCAATCTCTGGGTGGTATTATAACAGATAATGCGGAAATGCAATAGTTTTGAAAAATCAATCAATAAATAATCGTTTGAACGTTCAAACATAATCGTTCAAATGATTGCGGTGGAGAACAGAGTAGGTGATAGAGTAAAAATTAATTTTTATAATGCAAAAATAACACGGGTGTATGAAAATGGTTTTCATACACCCGTGTCATTTTTGCAATGTACATCACAAAAAATCATAATATTTCAATCCACTGGTTATTCCAGACATTGCAATTATAAAGTAATTTTTTTGAGATTTCAATAAGTGATAAAAGTTATTCATTATAATTTTATGTGACAATATCATAAAATTGTATTGATATAAAGAAAAGAAAGTTGTATGATGAAATTATAAAAAGATGAAAAGCATTATATTCATTGAACGGGTGGTATTTCTAATATTTTGATAAAGGGAAAGGGGGATGATTTGATGGAATATAAAGAAGATGAATACTTGATGCTGTCAGGAATTCAGCATTTTAAATTTTGCCGCAGACAGTGGGCATTAATTCATATTGAACAGCAATGGGAAGAAAATGTACATACAGTCGCAGGCGAATTAATGCATAAAAAAGTGCATGATCCGTATTTAAAAGAAAAACGAAAAGATATATTGATCGTTCGGGCACTTCCGATTGCATCGAAAACATTAGGTATTAGTGGAGAATGCGATGTTGTTGAATTTCATAAAAGTGAAGATGGAGTCAGTTTATTTGGACATAGAGGGCTTTATTCGATCTTTCCGATAGAGTACAAAAAAGGAAAACCGAAAATATCCGAAGAAGATATATTACAGTTAACTGCACAGGCAATGTGTCTGGAAGAAATGTTTTGCACAGAAATACCGGAAGGAGCAATTTTTTATGGAGAAACCAGAAGAAGGGAGCAAGTTACCTTTACGGAAGCATTAAGGAATGAGGTTGTACAAATGTTTCAGGAAATGCATCAATATTACAAGCGTGGTTATACGCCGAAAGTAAAAAGAAGCAAAGCATGTAATTCCTGTTCTTTAAAAGAAATTTGTCTTCCGAAATTGGAAAAAACAGTTTCCGTTTCTACGTATATTGAAAAATCGCTCAAGGAGGATGTGGAATGAAGAAATTGTTAAATACTTTGTACGTAACTTCGGAAAATAGTTATCTGGGATTAGAAGGAGAAACGGTTGTTGTTTATGAAGGAGAAACAAAAATTGGACGTATACCGTTACATAATCTAGAAGGGATTGTATCTTTCGGATATCGTGGGACAAGTCCCGCATTGATGGGAGCTTGTGCAGAAAGAAATATTTCTCTTTGTTACATAACTCCACAAGGAAAATTTCTGGCAAGAGTTACCGGAAAGATATGCGGAAATGTTCTTCTTCGTGAACAGCAATATTTTAGCTGTAAAGATGAAAAGACAAGTCTCGAAATCGCTAAAAACTGCATCACGGGTAAGGTATATAATACAAGATGGGTATTGGAACGTGCTGTTCGTGATCATGGAATGCAGATTGATGCAGAACGTGTGAAAAAGGCTTCCATGCAGTTGAAAAATTCATTGGATTTGATTCGTTGTGCGGAAACAAAAGACCAGTTAAGAGGTTATGAAGGCGAAGCTGCAAGTATTTATTTTGGAGTGTTTAATGAATTAATACTCCAGCAGAAAAAAGATTTTATATTTCAGGGAAGAAATAAAAGACCGCCTATGGATCCGGTCAATGCAATGCTTTCTTTTACATATACATTGCTGACGAATCAAATAACAACTGCTTTAGAAACCGTAGGATTGGATCCTTATGTGGGATGTCTTCATACAGATCGACCGGGAAGAGTATCGTTGGCATTAGATCTGGTAGAGGAATTCAGATCTGTTTATGCAGATCGCTTTGTGCTATCAGTGATTAATAAAAAGATCGTTAACATTAAAAATTTCTCAAGAAAAGAAAATGGAGCAGTTTTGATGGATGATGATCTTCGAAAAAAACTGCTTGTAGAATGGCAAAATAAGAAAAAGGAAGTGATAACACATCCATTTTTAAAAGAAAAAGTGGAGTGGGGAATGATTCCTTATGTACAGGCAATGTTGTTGGCAAGATATTTACGAGGTGATTTGGACGGATATCCGGTATTTTTGTGGAAATGAGGTGCGGGATAATGCTTATATTGATTACTTATGATGTAAATACAGAAACATCGTCGGGTAAAAGTCGTTTACGAAAAGTAGCGAAACAATGCGAAAATTACGGAAGAAGAGTACAGAATTCCGTATTTGAGTGTATCGTTGATCAAGCACAAAGCGTTATGTTAAAGTCAACGCTGATTGATTTAATAGATGAAAAAGTAGATAGTCTGCGGTTTTACTATTTGGGTAACAAATATCAGACCAAGGTAGAGCATATAGGAGTAGACCGTGGAATTGCTGTAGATCAGCCTTTGATTCTATAAAAATGCAGGTGCGGATTGGAAGCTGACAAAAAATAGTTGGACGATTCGCACCGTACAATTTTAACAAATAATAGTTTTTGTTTTTCAAAACGAATTAATCTTAAAGAAATTGAAAAATAAAATCTAATATTTATGTCGATATTGCATGAAAAACAGAAATACAATTGTGCAATATTGCGGTCGTTCCCTTTGTGGGAACGTGGATTGAAATAGGTTATCAAGATGATAATGGCTATATGCACTTAACGTCGTTCCCTTTGTGGGAACGTGGATGAAATAACGTTTGGTTATAAGGATACATTGACAGTTACGTCGTTCCCTTTGTGGGAACGTGGATTGAAATAATCGTAAGCCCCTATGATTTTATCGGTGATATTGTCGTTCCCTTCGTGGGAACGACGCATTGATATATTATGGCACAATTGCCTTAATATATCTAAAAACAAAAAAGTTCTCAAGAACCAAGTAGGATAGTACCTAAATTTTTTTGAACGGCATTGTAACAGATGATTTAGAAAATGACTGGATGAAATTTAGAAAATTTGAACTCTGTTTACAGTATAGTAACAATGTTTGAAATTGGGAAAGGTAAAAATAAATGAGAAATTTTACTGCACATATTCGAGAAAATAATGGAAAAATAGAAATTCAGACGGTACGTGCTCATAGTGAAGAAGCAGCAGAAATCGCTGAAGAATATGCCAAAAAATTCCGAGCGACGAATCTTGCAAAATTAGCACTTGTAATTCATGATTTTGGAAAATTATGTAAGGATTTTGACGATTATATTCATGAAAAAAATGATTTGTGCAGAGGGATGATTGATCATTGTTATGTAGGGGCGAAATATTTAACAGAGCTTGCGGGTGATCGTGATCCTAAAATGATTGAAACTGCAAAATTTATTGCTCGCATTGTATTGTCACATCATGGATTACATGATTGGGTTGATGAAAATGGTAAGAACTATTTTCTGCATAGAATTGAAAAAAGTGAACGATACGATGAAATAAAGAAAAACATTAGAGATACAATATCAGACGAGAAATTGCTGCAGATGCTTTTTAAAGCGACGGAAGAGTATGCGTGTATTCGAAGCAGAATCCGCAGTATGTGTACAGGCTCTGAGCAGAAAAAATTATTTGCTTTTTATATGGGATTATTTGAACGAATGATGCTGTCTGTTATTGTAGATGCCGACAGAACAAATACGGCTGGATTTCAAGAAAATGCAGATATTGAATTCAAATATGATGAAGAAGTTTGGAATCTTGCTTTCAAAAAGATGGAAGAACAAACGGTAGAATTTGCAGAGCGTACAGATAAAATATCAAAACAGCGCAGCAACATTTCTGATCGATGTGTTCAATTTGCAAATCATAAAGTAGGAATATGCAGATTGATTGTTCCTACCGGAGGAGGCAAAACATTGTCCTCGCTTCGATTTGCATTGAAATATTGTAAGGAATATGCCAAAGATCATATATTTTACATTGCTCCATATCAATCTATTTTGGAACAAAACAGTGATGTGTGGAAAGAAATTGTTGGAGAAAAATATTTTTTAGAACATCATTCGGATATTTTAGCTGAATTAAGTCAGGAAGAAGAGATTTCAGAGTATGAGCTTCGCTCTGAAAAATGGGATGTGCCAGTGATTGCAACGACGTTAGTGCAGTTTTTAAATACATTCTTTCTGGATCGCATGGATTCAGTTCGACGGATGCACAGGCTTTGTAATTCGGTGATTATCATAGATGAAGTTCAATCGATACCAATTAAGTGTGTTTCATTGTTTAATTTGGCAATGAATTATATACAGGAAATAGGCGAAAGTTGTATTGTTCTATGTTCAGCAACACAACCGACATTCGAAAAAGTAAAATATCCTTTGAAAATTGATGAGAACGCAAGTATGACTGGTGATTATTCAAATGATTTTCTTACATTTAAAAGAACTGAAATTGTGTCACAGATTAGGAATGAAGGGTACTCTTATGAACAGGCAGCAGATTTTTGTATACAGAAATTTGAAGAAGAAGGAAATGTACTTTTTGTTGTAAATACAAAGCCTGCCGCTTACCGCATTTATCAGGAAATAAAGAAAAGGAAACTTGAGAATGTACAAATTATTCATTTGAGTACGAATATGTGTCCGGAACATCGAAGGAAACAGATTTATGAATTAAAAGAGTTATTGAAAAGTAATCAAAAGATTATTTGTGTAACGACGCAGTTGATTGAGGCAGGAGTTGATATATCATTTCCGTGTGTCATTCGTTCATTGGCAGGTCTGGCAAACGCAGTTCAGGCGGCTGGGCGCTGTAATCGAGGTGGAGAATATGGTCCATGCTGCAATGTGTATCTTTTAAATCTCAATGAAGAAAGTCTTCGTAATTTAAAAGAAATTCAAACAGGTCAAAACGTAACGAGATATCTATTAGAAAATAAAAATTATTTAGATATGCAGACTGTAGAAACATTGAGTGCTTATTTTGAAAAGTATTATCAAGAATTGAAAAATGAGTTGAATTATAATGCAAAAGATATGGAAATACAGACAGATTTGCTGGATTTACTTTCGTTGAACGAGAATCGCTGCTCTGCATGGATGAAAGATCCGTTGTGTTTTTATAATAGACAGGCTTTTAAAACAGCTGGAAAGTTATTTCAAGTAATTGATGATAATACCATGTCTGTAATTGTCCCATATGATGAAGAGGCAGAGAAGGTGATAGAATGTCTTCGTTCTGTCGAATCTTGTGATGAATGGAAGAAAAAACTTCGGGAAGCACAAAAATACATAGTTGGAATTAGTCAGAAGTTAGAAAAAATTCTGCGGCATGCACAAGCAATAGAGTTGCTGCCATCAGGCGTGTATGTTCTTGATCAAAGTTACTATGATAGTGAATGTGGAGTCCTGGAAGAAGGAAAAGGTATGGAACTTTTGATGTATTGAAGATGATTTAATAGGAAAGGAAGAGATGTATGAGTAAAGAAATTTATCGAAATACGGTTGAATTTCAAGTGTCAGGTGATTATGCACTTTTTTCAGACATTTTGACAAGACCGGGAGGAGAAAAAATGTCATATCCGATCCCAACGTACGAGGCGTTGAAAGGGATTTTGCACAGTGTATATTGGAAACCAACGATTGTTTGGGTTATTGACAGTGTGCGTGTTATGAATCAAATTCGTACAGAAAGAAAAGGAATTCGCCCAATCAAATATGGAGGCGGAAATGATCTGGCATATTATTCTTATTTGAGTGATGTATGTTATCAAGTACGAGCTCATTTTGAGTGGAACATGAACCGACCAGAGTTGGAAAAAGATAGAAACGAAAATAAGCATCATAATATTGCAAAACGAATGATAGAACGTGGAGGAAGACGTGATATTTTCTTGGGAACAAGAGAATGTCAGGGATACGTAGAACCTTGTTGTTTTGGAGAAGGAAAAGGATATTATGATGGGGCAGGAGAAATTCCATATAGCCTTATGTATCATGGAATTACCTATGCAGATGAGGCGGTACTTCCGGAAGATTCGGAAAAAATGACGGTCCGTTTATGGTCTCCGATTATGAAAGATGGAGTAATTGATTTTGTTAGACCAGAAGAATGTGAGATTAAACGTCATATAAGGGATATGTCGATAAAAGCATTCGGCGAAGATATCTGTAATTTTATAGGAATCAATGAATTTGAAAGGGGGGAGGAATTTGAGTTGGACGAATGAATTATATCAAGTGTATGAAAATAATTGCGGAAAGGAGGATGAAAAAGTCGTTTTACTTCCGTTGGCTCATTCGACGGCAAAAGCACAGATAGAGATAACGTTGTCAGAATCAGGAGCGTTTATGACTTCAACAAGGATTGAAGATAAAAATGATTCGGTAACTATTATCCCAGTGACAGAAGATTCTGGTTCCAGAGGAGCAGGAAATAATCCACATCCGTTCGCGGATAAGCTTCTTTATATTGCAGGAGATTATAACCGATATGTAACAGATGCAAAAGAATCAGATGATCAATATTATCAAAAATATATCAACCAACTGCAGGAATGGAATGATTCTGAATATACTCATCCGGCGGTGCGAGCAGTATTTGAATATTTGAAAAGAAAAACGTTGATTCAAGATCTTGTGGCAACTCGTAGTCTGTTGCTTGAGGAACAGACTGGAAAATTAAAAGAAAAAGAAAAAATTGCAGGGATTGCACAGAAAGATGCTTTTGTACGGTTTCGGATTCAGTATGTGGACATATTACTGGAAAGTAAAACATGGAAAGATCATTCCTTGTACGAGAGCTATTGCAGATATAATCAAAAAATATTAAAAAATAGCCAATTATGTTATGCGACAGGGAAAATTAGTCCTTGTACTTATAAACATCCAGCGAAAATAAGAAATGCAGGAGATAAAGCAAAATTAATTTCTGCAAATGACGAAAGTGGTTTTTCGTACAGAGGACGTTTTACATCAAAAGAACAGGCGATTTCAGTTAGTTATGAGTTTTCACAGAAAATACATAATGCGTTGAAATGGCTGATAGAAAAACAAGGAATTGCCATTGGGACAATGGAGTTAGTGACATGGTCCAGTAATTTGCAGCCACTTCCTAGTATTCTTGAAAGATTATCTGATGAAGATGTAAATTCGGAAGATGTTTGGGATGATCAGTGGGATTTAGAAGAGGAGGAACAATCAGAACCCCAGCTTTCAACAGACACTATGCCGATATTTAAAAGCAAAATTAAAAAGGTGATTTGGGGAAGCAATGGCGGAAAGGGTATTTATACAGAAATAAATCCGAATTTAAAAGCAATGATCATGGTTTTAGATGCTGCAACAACCGGCAGATTATCAATGAATCTATATGAAGAGCTGGAACTTACAGAATTTTATGAAAATTTGGAAAAATGGCATTGCAATACGGCATGGATTCGCTTTCATGGGAAAACGAAAAAAAATGAAATGGATTCATTTTCGTTGTATGAAATTGTTGACTATGCCTATGGAACAGAACAAGAAGATTTTATTAAATGTAAACCCGAATTAAGAAGTAAGAACATTTTGCGATTGATACCGTGTGTTATAGAGGGAAGGAATGTCCCATATGACATTGTAATGAGTTTGTTTCACAAGGCATGTACTCCGGTAGCTTATAAAAAGCAATATAATTGGCGTAAAGTATTGGAAGCTGCTTGTGGATTGATTCGCGAAAAAATCATAGAAGAGAAAGGAGAATATCAAGTGGCACTAGACAAGACATGTAAGGAAAGGGATTATTTATATGGAAGATTGCTTGCAATTGCGGAAGTAGCAGAAGCATCTACATATGATAAAAAAGAGGATGAACGACTGACAAATGCAAGTCGATATTTTGAAGCATTTTCTAATAGACCGTATCAGACATGGGAAGTTATTCATGAGCGTTTAAGACCATATTTAAATAAAATGGGAATAGGAAAGAAAACATATTATGAAAGACTTATTGCAGAAGTTAAAGATATGTTTGATACGAAGGATTTTCAGGATAATTCGAAATTGAAACCATTATTTTTGTTAGCTTATTATTGTCAATTGAGTGAGCTGTATAAAGGGAAAAAGGATTCAGAAAATAATTTGGAGGAGGAAAATAAATGAGTACATTAACTAATAAAATTGATTTTGTTTTAATAATTTCTGCAACAAATGCAAATCCGAATGGTGATCCATTGGATGGTAATCGTCCAAGAGAAAACTATGACGGCTATGGAGAAATTTCAGATGTTTGTATTAAAAGAAAAATTAGAAATCGTCTTCAGGATATGGGAGAGCGTATATTTGTACAGTCAGATGAACGATGTGATGATGGTTGTGACAGCTTGAGAAGCCGTGCGGCGAATTGTGAAGCTTTGAAAAAAATATCTGCTGGAAAAAATACAGATCGCGATAAATATGCAAAGACTGCATGTGCAGAATGGATTGATGTAAGAAGTTTTGGTCAGGTATTTGCATTTAAAGGAGAAAGTGTGTCTGTAGGGGTAAGAGGACCGGTGTCTATTCATCAGGCGATCAGTGTCTCACCTATAGATATTGTAAGTATGCAGATTACCAAGAGTGTGAACAGCGAAGGCGGAAAAGAAGGAAAGAGTTCCGATACGATGGGAATGAAGCATCGGGTAGAATTTGGTTTATATGAAATAAAGGGAAGTATTAATTGTCAGTTGGCAGAAAAAACTGGATTTTCAGATGAGGATGCGGAAAAGATTAAACAGGCACTTTTGACACTTTTTGAAAACGACAGTTCTTCAGCCAGACCAGAAGGAAGTATGGAAGTATGCCAGTTATATTGGTGGAAACATGATTGTAAAATGCCATCTGTTTCAACTGCAAAAATCCATCGTTCTCTTCATATTGAAGAAAAAGATACTGGGAAAAAACCATTAAGTTTTGATGACTATGTAATCAGTGTAGAAAACATCGAGGGTACTCCGGTTCCAGAAATTTATAATTTAAGATAATACAGATTATCTAATAGCGTATAAAAAGAAGTGCGAATTATAAGTGAACATGAAAATCTTAGATGATTCGCACCTTTAAAAAAGTATAAAATTCAAATTTATTGGATAAAAACAAAGAAAAAGTAGAACCAGAAAAATAAATTTGAATAAATAATGACATATTACACAAAAAATGAAATGATTTTTTGTGTAATATTGCTGTCGCTCCCCTCGTGGGAGCGTGGATTGAAATTCGCAAGGTAACTCATGACCTTTTATGCAAATTTCGTCGCTCCCCTCGTGGGAGCGTGGATTGAAATGTGCAATGTGTCAGCTCCAACCAGTTCATCAATGTCGCTCCCCTCGTGGGAGCGTGGATTGAAATTTTTGATCTATTCGCCAAATATCTGTTTCTGGAATGTCGCTCCCCTCGTGGGAGCGTGGATTGAAATTTTATTTTTTAGAAAAACAAGCCCGGAGAATCAAGTCGCTCCCCTCGTGGGAGCGTGGATTGAAATTTCCGTCAATCAGAAAGAACGGCGGTTACATTGGTCGCTCCCCTCGTGGGAGCGTGGATTGAAATATATTTAAACCCTCTTTTCTTTTTTGATAAAACAGTCGCTCCCCTCGTGGGAGCGTGGATTGAAATGCAATGAACAACTCGAAAAATCCAAGTCAAGAAGTCGCTCCCCTCGTGGGAGCGTGGATTGAAATATTAACACTATTTTCTTTTTAATTCTTTAATTCTGTCGCTCCCCTCGTGGGAGCGTGGATTGAAATCAGGGTTAAAGCATCCTGTATCTCTACGGCTATCGTCGCTCCCCTCGTGGGAGCGTGGATTGAAATGATCAAATCATAGTCAAAGCAACTGCAGTCTTCGTCGCTCCCCTCGTGGGAGCGTGGATTGAAATAATTCTGCTGGTTTTATGTATGCAAAAGTGGGAGTCGCTCCCCTCGTGGGAGCGTGGATTGAAATTGTTGTGCTTAAAATTTAAAGGGTGGGAACTTTCGTCGCTCCCCTCGTGGGAGCGTGGATTGAAATAGGAACAACTAAATATTTTAATTGCGAATTACGGTCGCTCCCCTCGTGGGAGCGTGGATTGAAATGCCATATCTCAACCCCCTTTCCAAGCGTGGATGGTTCTATGTCAAGATTTAGTACAAGTTAAAATGAGGTTTTCCTCATTTTAAC
>CAZRQV010000025.1:0-27650 GCA_964602445.1 uncultured Lachnoclostridium sp. | reverse complement strand
CGGCCTCTTCTTTTTATTTTTCTTTATTTTGCCAATGATAATTATACTCTAAGCATAATTTCTGCCATGCAAATTTTCGGTTCTTTCCGATCAAAATCCCAGGTATGATATCCATTGCCCTGACAATTCTCTCTTTCTCTGCAATCTCTGCATTTTTCACTATCCAGCGACTTATCTTTTCTGAAAATTTCAAATCTTGTCTGCCAGACCTGATACAAATTGTCTGTCCGTATATTGCCATAAGTCAGTTCCGGTCTGCGCTCAATGTCCAGACATGCACTGATGCTTCCATCATACTGAATGCTGGCTACACTGATTCCGGCTCTGCATACAAAATACCACGGCCGGATCTTTCTCTCATACTTTAATCCCATATAATGATTGCAGCTATAAATCAGATCCAGATCCTCCGGATCATTACTCTGGTGATCCACAATATATTTTACCATCATCTGTAATTCTTCTTTGCTGAGCAGAATTTCTTCATTTCCCAGTGCGCGACCAATCGGATCTACATTAATGATTCTCCATAATTTACATCCGGTCTCTTTAATGATGTCATACAAAGCATCTAATTCATGAATATTTTTCTTATGGACAACGGTTGTGACCATAACACTGTTAATTCCTGCATCAATGCAGTTTCGAACTGCAGCAATCGCTTTTTCATATCCTCCGGGAGCACATCTGAACCAGTCATGTGTTTCTTTTGTTCCGTCCAGACTTAATCCGATGGAATACATACCGGCTGCTTTCAGCTTTCGGGCAACTTCCGGAGTGATCATCGTTCCGTTGCTTGTCATTCCCCAGTGATATCCAAGCATATGAATTGTTTTCATCAGTTCGATCATACCGGGTCTTAGCAGTGGTTCTCCGCCGGTAATATTCAAAAAAGGAAGTTTCTTTCCATTGCTTTCTAAATCGCTCTTTAGCCGGATGATACTCTGCAGAATTTCCTGATCAGTGAGTGTATTCTCTCCTTTGACCGGTTCGCAATTGCTTCCGCAATGCCTGCAGTGCTCATTACATTGAATCGTCATTTCAAGAAATAAACTTTTTAATTCCGGATCATGTCTTAATTTCTCTTTGTATCGATTCAATTTATCAAAATGTGCCTGCTTAATTTCATTCGGCAGATCTGCATATTTATCTTTCATAACTTATCTCTTTCCTAAGTTTCCTTCTGAAACAGAAGATTTTTATGACATCAATCAAAAAATTCCGGTGGTCCATAAACACAGATAATCTCTGTGCTGTCTTTTTCAGGCGTATAAATATATTCCGTTTCTTCTGTGGCTTCCTCCATATCGTTCTGTTCTATCTGACCTTCTTCGTCTGCTTGTCCTTCTTCTGCAGTTTCATTCGGACTTTCTTCGTCGAAAGCTTTTTCCTCTGTCGTTTCCTGCAGACTCTCTTCCTTATCTTCCATCTCCTGCATCGGTCCATATACTTCGATTTCCATCTGATCTTCCGGATGATAATCATCAATCACTTCCTGAACTGTACTGCACCCTGTAAGCATCTGCACACTGCACAGCATTGCACTTGTGATCACAATTCCCTTGATTAAATGATTCCGTTTCATAGAATCTGCCCCTTCCTCTTATCGTCAATCCATTTTTAGAATTTTCTTAAATGAAACCTCGTTTTATCTTATCCCTCATATTTTTCACGGTTTCCTAACTGCCAGAATGCAACCGCACTGGCTGCTGCTACATTTAAGGAATCGACACCGTGAGACATTGGAATTTTTACTGTATAATCGCAGTCCGCAATGGTTGCCGCTGCAAGTCCATCTCCCTCGGTTCCTAAAATAACTGCCAGCTTTTCTTCCTGCATCAGCTTTGGATCATCGATCGCTACCGTATCATCACACAATGCCATTGCTGCAGTCTTAAATCCCATTTCTTTGAGCTGAGTAATTCCGGGATATGGCCATGCTGATGTTTCTCCTGAAAAATAAGTCCATGGAACCTGAAATACGGTTCCCATACTCACTCTGGCAGCTCTGCGGTATAAAGGATTGCTGCAAGCCGGTGTCAAAAGCACTGCATCCATATTTAAAGCTGCTGCAGAACGAAAAATCGCACCTACATTCGTCGGATTCATCACATTTTCCAGAATTGCAATCCTCTTTGCCCCTGCACACACCTCTTCTATCGTCGGAAGCGGCTTTCTTCTCATCGCACAAAGCACGCCTCTGGTCAAAGCAAATCCGGTCAGCTGTTTTAATACTTCAAATTCTGCGGTAAAAATCGGAATGTCTCCGCTTCTTTCGATGATCTCTTTCGCTTCTCCTTCAATATGCTTTTTCTCCAAGAGCATCGAAACCGGTTCATAACCGGCATTCATGGCACGTTCCACGACCTTTGGACTTTCTGCAATAAATAAACCTTTTTCCGGCTCTGCACGATTTAAAAGCTGATTCTCATTCAATCTGGCATACACATCCAGCTCCGGTGCATGAAAATCTGTAATCTCTATTATGTTTTTCACTCTGTTTTCCTCATCATCTGTCATTAATACTTTCCTGTGGTCTTATTATAAATACTGATTTTTATGAGTGTCAACTGCAGAAAGTAACTCTCCCAAGGTCGTTTCACTCCAACTGTAATTCGTTAGATAACTCCCTCTGAAAAGTTGTGAATATTCCTCTTTGCCGGATAGGTAATTATACAGATCGCAAACAACCTTATCCATCACGATCCGGCGCTTTCCATCCACTGATTCAACGATATCAGAAATTCCGTATTCCTCCAAAGTACTTTTCAAACGGAGAGCGACCTTACGGTATCTTGAAAGTGTCAATGCGTTTGTCGGTTCATCCTCCCATAAGAAACTGATAGCTTCTTCGGACGTAACATATCCTCCTTTACGGTCAACAAGCAGAGCAAAAAGCTCCTTGGATTTTTTGTTGCGGAACGCAATCGGAGTATCTCCTACAAAAACGTCAAAATATCCAAAAGTACGAATAGATACTGTGTGATTTTCGGGTAAGATTTGTTTCATCTCTTCCGAATCAGCCTCTATCGGATAAAGCATAACATAACGTGAAGAGTTGGCACTCGGTTTTTTCTCAGAACAAATTGCTTTTATTCTACGTTCCGTCTCAGATTGAAAGTCAAAATAAGAGAATTCGGCTTCTCCCGTTCTCAATAATTCGGCAAAATTCTCATAAGCCACTTCACTATGCGCAACGAAGTTCTCTACTGGAGTAAAACGTTCGGTAAGCGGTAACCACTCTTCTTCGGTATAACCAAAGAATTCACAAACATTTTCGGTTGCATATAGCGGTTTTACCAAGCCCTTCGCAGTAACTTCAAAGGCTGCAATACCGTCGGAAAATTGCGTAATTAAATTGCTCATTTTTTCTTTGAGTTGGTTGTTTTCCATCCTTAATGCCTCAGATGCTACCGTCTCTTTGATCTCACGGCAACAATAAAAACTCACTGATTCATCAACTTTAATAAACACACCCATATACTGCTTGATACTATCATCGGTCGAACGAGCTTTATAAATAATTTGTGGTGGTTTTCCGCCAATTCCTTGTAATCTCTTTTGATAGAAATCATAAAAAAATCGCCGAACTGTATCTTTCTGTTCTGTATCTACGGAAGTAATCAGCCATTTGTCCAATGCATCTTCAATCTGCATTGCTATATTTTCAAAGCGTTTAAAATAGGATGTTTCCTCACAATGCAGGCATTTCACAGTATTGGCATCCAGATCGAACTCGAAAATCTTATCGTAAACATCAGTAAGGGCTTGCAGATAGCGATTGCTTTCTCTCGTTTTTTGTGCCTGATAATGCTCCGTAATATCCATACACACGCTTTGGAACTCTGCTTCACCTTGTTCGTTGATGCATTTTGTAACCCAGCCGAAAACACGCACACGGGTTCCGTCGCAACGAAGCAAAGTCATATCTCCAGCAATAGGAGTATTCGCAGCATAAACACGATCAAGGTATTTTGAAAATCTTCGACGCTCCTCCATGGGAATCATCAAGAAAATGTTGCTCTTATACATTTCAAGATAATCCATTTCTCCCTTTTGTACTTTTGGAAAACGCAAAAGATCAATCATTTGGGAGTTGATATATGTAATTCTCGGCTGTTTTTCACAAGTATATCTTAAAAATCCACACGAAACCGTTTCGTTCATAAAATGCAGATTATCATTTTCTTTCTTAATATCAGTGATATCCGTCAAAACAGAACTTGCGATAAGCGTTCCGTCCTCCGCCCTTTTAGGCGTAACGGTATCCCTTACATGGATTATTGTACCGTCTTTTTTTACAAGTCGATACTCACCGGTAAGGGTATGTTCTTCCCGAATTATTTTTTTGATAAAGTCGGAATACTTTTCACGATCTGCCGGATGTACCATTTGAGCATAATAATCCGTGTTATCATTTATCAGTTCCTTTTGCTGCACACCGAGCATTTCGCACAAATTACTGCTGACATAAGTCATATAGACAGTGGGTGTCAGCGCAAACTGATGAAAGCCGCTGATCTGATGATTGAGTATTTCCTCCATATTCTTTAGTGCATTATTCATAGTATCTCCTTTTGCAGAGTTTTCGTTTCT
The DNA here is from genome assembly GCA_964602445.1 of uncultured Lachnoclostridium sp. Lineage (GTDB taxonomy): Bacteria > Bacillota > Clostridia > Lachnospirales > Lachnospiraceae > HGM12587. The sequence goes on along the minus strand of CAZRQV010000025.1, from coordinate 23,054 downwards.
GCCAATGGGACTGTATATAAATCTATAAATGAATTATAGCATAAAATTGTGACGTTTTTGGATTTTCTGTAAAATCATAAAATTATTCGAGCACAACAAACGGCAGTGCTTGTCACTTCCGGTGTTCCGCTTTCATCACATCTGATCTCAATGTCCTTTGCAGTAAATCCGATGAATCCTGTTTCTAAAGCCTTAATTTCTAACTGCGAAGCACTGTTTTTTGAATTTTACCGCTGATTGTTTTAGGCATTTCGGTTACGAACTCAATCATACGAATCCACTTATATTCAGCAAGCTTTTGATTGCAAAAATTTTTAATTTCCAACGCAAGTTCCTGCGAAGAAGTGTATTCCGTATCAAGAACAATGACAGCTTTTATCGCCTGACCTCTTAGCGAATCCGGTACGCCGATCACACTGCATTCCGCAACAGCGGGATGTTCCATCAGAACATTTTCCACCTCACACGGACCTACACGAAATCCGCCGGTTTTGATAATATCATCAAAACGGCCATGAAACCAATATCGACCGTTTTCATCCATATATGCCGCATCACCTGTGTGATACACACCGTCACGCCAAACATATTCATACTGTTCTTCATTGTCAAGATATGCATTAAACACACCGAGGGGTTTACATCCTTTTTTCGGAACGATAACAACTTCTCCTACATCCCCAACACCAACCGGTTCTCCGTTCTTTCCTCGAAGTTCAATGTTATAGAGAGGCGATGGTATCCCCATAGCTCCTTCCACAATATCGCAGCCTTTGAAATTCGCCATCAGAAGCGTTGTTTCGGTTTGTCCATATCCTTCGCACAATTGAAGGCCGGTACGTTCTTCAAATTTTCGAAATACCTCGGGAGCCAACATTTCACCTGCAGTCGTTGCGTGCTTTAGTGTCGGCATATCTGGAATACCTTTACGCACAAGATAACGGTAAACAGTTGGAGGCGCACAGAAAGATGTTACACCATAGCGGTTAATCACTGCGGTCAATTGCTTTGGCTCAAAATTGTCGAAATCATATACCATCACTGCACTGCCAATCAGCCATTGTCCGTATATTTTCCCCCATGAAGCCTTGGCCCATCCGGTCTCTGCCACCGTAAAGTGTAATCCGTTATCCTCTGCCTGATGCCAATACTTTGCTGTAACGATATGTGCAAGGGGATAGCTGTGATCATGAATTACACCTTTAGGATAACCCGTAGTTCCGGAGGTAAAATACAGCATCATTGGATCTGTAACCAGAGTTTGTACACGCTTAAAATCTTCAGAAGCATCTTTCATAGCATTGGTCAGATTTTCAAAACCTTCTGTCTCCTGTCCAACACACCAGAGCTTCGCCGTTGTTTCAGCTTCTTTGAGTGCCGAGGTGATTTTTTCCGGTACATCATTTTGTGTCGTACATATAATCGCCTTTACTTTTGAGGTTTTGATACGATACACAAAATCACTGACCGTCAGCATGTGAGTTGCCGGTATCATCACAGCACCCAGTTTATGTAGCGCAACTGCTGCAAACCAATACTCATAGTGACGTTTCAAAATCAGCATGACACGATCCCCGTGACCAATTCCTGCACTGCGAAATACATTCGCCATCTGATTACTGTATTTTTTTATATCTGCAAATGAAAAGATATGTTCCTCTCCTTCTACATTACACCACACAAGAGCTCGTTTTTCCGGAAATTCATCTGCAATTTTATCAACAACATCATAACCAAAGTTAAAGTTGTCGGGATATTCAAGTGTTATTTTTTCTAATCTACCATTTTCATCGATAATTTCATTGCAATACTGTTTGTATACGCTCATAATTACTCCTCAAAGACTGTATTGACACCTAAATTACGGAATCTATCATACCTGGTCTGCGTCAAATCGATATCATCTGACAGTTTTTTTAATTCTTCTGCTAAAAGGAAACGAATTCGTCCATAAAACTCTTTTTTTCCACAATCATTCTCGGACAGGATTCTCTCAATCACACCAAGACTTTTGGCATCCTCAGCCGTTAATTTTAAACTCTCTGCCGCCATTTCCGCCTTGGCAGAATCTTTCCAGAGAATGCTCGCACACCCTTCGGGTGAAATGACGGAATATACTGCGTTTTGCATCATCCAAACCCGATCTGCTACAGCAAGTGCAAGTGCACCGCCGCTGCCTCCTTCGCCAATCAAAATAGATATAATAGGGACACAGAGTGTAGACATTTCTAATAAATTTTCTGCAATCGCCTGTCCCTGTCCTCTTTCCTCGGCACCAATTCCACAATATGCTCCGGATGTATCCACAAAGCAAATGATTGGTCTGCCGAACTTTTCTGCCTGTTTCATAAGACGTAATGCTTTTCGATATCCTTCCGGCTGAGGCATACCGAAATTACGGTAAATACGTTCTTTTGCAGTATGACCTTTTTCAATCGCAATTACTGTCACGGGAATGTTGTTCAGCTTTGCAATACCACCAACAATTGCCGGATCATCTGCATAGCGACGATCGCCGTGAAATTCGATAAAATCTTTGAAAATATTTTTTATGTAATCAAGCCCGGTCGGTCTTTTACTGTCACGGGCAAGTTTTACACGCTCGTAAGCAATCTCATTCATGTCATTGCCCTCCTGTTATGAATTTTCAGCAGCTCAGCTAAATAATTTTTCTGATTGGAACGTGAAACGATGTTGTCAATAAATCCATGTTCCAATACAAATTCAGATTTTTGAAATTCTTTCGGAAGAGATTTCTTTGTTGTTTGTTCGATCACTCTTTTGCCCGCAAAACCAATCGTTGCACCGGGTTCTGCTAGAATAATATCCGCTTCCATAGCAAAGCTCGCTGTTACGCCGCCGGTTGTCGGATCAGTTAACACTGCAATATATAATAATCCCGCATCGCTATGACGTTTTACAGCCGCACTTACTTTTGCCATCTGCATCAAAGAAAGTAATCCTTCCTGCATGCGGGCACCACCGGATACGGTAAATCCAACAACCGGTAAATGATGCTGAACTGCATACTCAAAAAGCGACGTGATTTTCTCACCGACAGCACTTCCCATACTGCCCATCATAAAATACGACTCCATCACGAACAGACAGCATTTTTGCTTTCCAATGGTTGCCGTTCCGCATACAACAGCCTCTTTTTCGCCGCTTGCCACACGGACAGTTTCAATTTTTTCATGATATCCCGGAAAGTTTAATGGATTATTTGCTTTCATGTTTGAATATAATTCGTAAAAGCTTCCTTTATCAGTGACCATTTGAATGCGCTGGCGTGCTTTCATACGGAAATGATAACCGCAGGAACAAACCAGATCATTCGCCCAAAGACGACTTAACGGAATATCCTTGCGGCAATTCGGGCATTTTTTCTCCGGCTCACCGGCATCACTCTGAACAGGCGCAGAAGTGCGTCCACCCTCTTCTAATAGATTTTTAGGTTTCAAAAAATTCAACAATGCCATTTCATCACCTGTTTCCCATAAAAGTTAAATCATAATCTCCGGATGTAAAGCGTTCATCTTCTACAATCCGCAGTTGCTCCTCAATATTTGTCGTTATTCCGTCAATGACCAATTCACAAAGCGCTGCCCGCATTTTCCGAAGGGTTTCCTCCCGCGTTTTAGCATATACAATCAGTTTTCCAAGCAGTGAATCGTAGTATGGCGATACGACTGTACCATGAATCAGACAGGTATCAAATCTGACAGCCGGACCACCCGGAACATGGAGCATTTTCAATGTTCCACAACTTCTTGCATTGATACGACATTCGATTGCAGAACCTTCTATCTTAATATCATTTTGTGTGAAGTTCAGCGGAATACCAGCAGCTATACGAATCTGCCATTTCACAAGATCAATCCCTGTCAACATTTCTGTAACTGAATGCTCCACCTGTAATCGGACATTCATTTCCATAAACCAAAAGTTTCCGTCTCTATCGAGTAAAAATTCGAATGTTCCGGCACCAACATAACCGATTTTCTTTACAGCATCCACTGCAAGCTTAATCATTTTTTGCCGCTGCTCATCATTTACTGCGGGAGACGGCGTTTCTTCCAGTAATTTTTGATTTCTTCTCTGCAAGGAGCAGTCACGGTCTCCAAGACACACGACATTTTCATGTTCGTCTGCCAGGATCTGCAATTCCACATGCCTTGCGGGAAAGATGTATTTTTCAAGATATACGCTTCCGTCACCGAAAGCACTGTTTGCTTCATTCGTTGCCTGTAAATAAGCATCGTTCAGTTCATCGACAGAACGAATCAAGCGAATGCCTCTGCCGCCACCGCCTGCACATGCTTTGAGCATCACAGGGTAACCAATTCTTTCGGCCGCTCTTTCTGCTTCTTCAACAGATGCCACAGCCTTTGTTCCGGGTATTACCGAAAGTCCCGTATCTCGTATAAGCTCTTTCAGGATTGCTTTATCACTTAGCCTTTCCATACTGTCAGGATCCGGACCGATGAACACCAACCCGTTCTTTCTGCAAGCCCGGGCAAAATGTGCATTTTCAGAAAGGAATCCATAACCGGGATGAATCGCCTGGGCTCCGGATAAAATTGCAGTGCTGATAATTTGATTTTCGTTCAGATAACTATCCGAAGCTTCAGAACTGCCAATACAATAGCTTTGGTCGGCCAGAGCCACATGTAAAGCGTTTTTATCTGCTTCGGAATATACAGCCACCGTAGATACACCCATTTCTTTACATGCTCGAATGATACGAACAGCAATTTCGCCACGGTTAGCAATTAGTATTTTTGAAAACATAGTTTACGCTCCTGTAATCGCAAAGGAAAATTCAGCGGATACGCATAGTCTGCCTCCCACAGTCACCGTGCCTTCTGCAAAATAAAAGGGGGGCTTTGCTCTCTTAATGTGGCATTGTGTTTCAATCGTATCGCCCGGCTTTACGGTGGATCGGAACTTGACATTATTCAGTCCTGTGTAAACCGGTAGTTTTCCTTCACTCATTGCATCCTGCATCAGCACGCAAGCAGACTGCGCCAGGATTTCACAGAGAATCACTCCGGGAACAATAGGATTCTCGGGAAAATGACCTTTTAAGAAAAATTCATCTCCACGAACGGTATAATGCCCAATGGCAGTACCGTTTTTATTCTCCACATCATCTAAAAGCAGCATATTTTCCCTATGCGGCAATATATTCATTATCTCTTTTCTGTTCATATTCTTACCTGCTAATGCGAAACAGCTCTGTGCCATATTCCACAATCTGACCATTCGTTACACATACTTCCGAGATCATACCATCTTCTTCTGCGGTAATCTCATTCATCAGTTTCATCGCTTCCACAATACAAAGTATCTGTCCTTTTTTCACATGATCTCCGACGGATACATAAGGATCTGCATTTTCAGCAGGAGCAGCATAAAATACTCCTACAATCGAAGATTTCACGCTGATATAATCCTTCTTTTCTATGGCAGGCTGTGTACCAGAAACGGACTCCGAAACAGCATATACTGTTTCTTTCGTCCCAATTGCTGCAGAACGTTCCAGGCGAACCTTACTGTTTTCTTCTGTAACTTCAAGTCCGCTCAAACCAAGTTCTTTCATTAATTCTGCATATTTTCGAATATTGGTCTCATTCATAGAATTATACCTTTCTGAAAGCAAGACAAGCGTTATGTCCGCCAAAACCAAGTGAATTGGAAAGTGCCAATGTAATATCAGCATTTACTGCCTTGTTTGGCACACAGTTCAGGGCACAGGCTTCATCTTGTTCGTTTAAATTGATAGTAGGCGGGATTACACCTTCGTTCAATGCCAAAAGGCAAGCCAGGGCTTCCACAGCACCTGCTGCGCCGAGCATATGTCCGGTCATAGACTTTGTGGAACTGATATACGCTTTTTTTGCATTTTCTTCACCAAGTGCTTTCTTAATCGCAACAGTTTCCACTGCATCATTCATAGGTGTCCCTGTTCCGTGTGCATTGACATATACCACATCATCTCCGGTATATTTTGCTTCTTTCATCGCATCCATCATTGCCTGTGCACCGCCTCTGGCATCAGGATGAGGTGCTGTAATGTGATATGCATCACATGTAGAACCATAGCCACAAATCTCTCCATAAATTTTAGCGCCACGTGCTTTTGCATGTTCATACTCTTCCAGTACAAGCGCAACAGCGCCTTCTCCGATAACAAATCCTCCTCTGCGCTTGTCAAAAGGCAATGACGCCTCATCAGGATTTTCAGAAGTAGAAAGTGCCTGCATATTGACAAAACCTGCTATCGCAGACGGGACAATCGCAGCTTCTGCACCACCGGTAATCACCGCATCCGCATAACCATGGCGGATTAGCCGCATTGCCTCACCGATGGCATTGGAGCCTGAAGCACAAGCTGTAACGGAAGGCTGTGCAGATCCACGGCAATCATGACGAATCGCAATCGTCCCTGCCGCCATATTAGCAATCATCATCGGAACAAATAAAGGAGATACACGTCGGGGTCCTTTTTCCATCAGTTTGGTATGCTCAGTTTCAAAAGTTCCGATACCACCGATACCTGTACCGAACTGAACTGCAAACCGTTCCGGTTCTACCTTGCCTTCAATTTCACTTTCCTCTACCGCCTGTTGAGCTGCCGCAACAGCAAACTGCGTATAACGGTCAGTACGCAAAGTCTCATTGATCTCCATATATTTTTTCGGATCAAATCCTTTAACTTCAGCAGCTAATTTTGCCTTATATTTTTCTGTATCAAAATGTGTAATGGGAGCAATGCCGTTTTTTCCATCTTTCATACTTTTCCAAGTATCTGCTACACTGTTTCCCAAAGGGGTTATTGCACCGATTCCGGTAACAACAACTCTTCTGTTTTCACTCATATTTTTCTCCTTACATAGCGATTCCGCCGTCAACCCGCAGAACTTCGCCGGTTACATATTTGGCAGTTGCAAGATATGCTACTGCATCCGCTACATCCTCAGTTTCTCCCATTTTGCCAAGAGGAATCCTGTCCAGGAGCGGATTATCCGTCTGATTTCCCGTCATATCTGTTATGATAAATCCGGGGGCAACCGCATTACACCGGATACCTTTCGATGCCAGCTCTTTTGCAGCAGACTTGGTAAGACCAATCAAACCTGCTTTGGATGCAGAATAATTACACTGTCCTGCATTGCCTGTTATACCGGAAACCGAAGTGATATTGATGATACACCCCTCACGTTCTCGGAGAAACAGTCCGGTCATATGTCTTATCATGTTGAAAGCACCTTTCAGGTTTATATCCATGACTGCATCAAAATCTTCTTCCTTCATTACAGCAAGCAAACCGTCACGGGTAATGCCCGCATTGTTGATGAGAAACTGTACTGCCCTGAAATCAGATTTTATCTTTGCAACCGTTTCCTTTGATGCTGAAAAATCAGCGACATTGCATTGATATGCTTTTGCTTCAACGCCATATTCCTGCATACATTTTTTACAAATTTTTTCTGCAGCGGCTGCATTTCCTGCATAAATAACTGCCACATTGGCACCCAAAGAAGCAAATTTGTAAACAATTGCTTCGCCGATACCGCGTGAGCCACCGGTCACAACAGCTGTTTTTCCTTTTAACATCCTTCTACCTCCAGCAAATACTCTGTAGCGTTTACCGCTTTAACATCCGTATTAATTTTCTTAATCATATTGGTAAGTGTTTTTCCGGGACCGATTTCAATAAAAGTATCCACTCCGTCAGTAATCATATTTCGTATACTTTTTTCCCACTGTACAGGATTACATATCTGCTTTGACAGTAAACCGACAACATCATCTGTGTAAACATCCGCCGTCATATTGGAATAAAGTTTCACCGTTTTTTCTGCGATTTCGATGTTTTCCAATTCTTTGGCAAATACATTTGCCACTTCATCCATAAACGGAGAATGAAATGCGCCCTGCACCTTCAGAGGAATCGCTCTGCCGTCTGCTTTTTTCACATCAGCAAAAAAATTTGTCATTTGAGACGAAAGTCCCGCAACGGTAATCTGTCCGGGACAGTTATAATTTACCGGATAAACATCCGTATATCTGCTGCAAATCGCTTGCACCTGTTCCGGTGCCAGTTTCACCACTGCTGCCATTGCAGTGTCATATTTTTCAGCTTCACACTGCATCAATTCTCCACGTCTGCACACAAGACGAAACCCTGTCTCATAATCAAACAGTCCACTGACCGTCGCTGCAACAACCTCACCAAGGGAAAATCCGGCAACTTCCTCCGGAACAATCCCTTTTTTAATAAGAACGCATGCTACTGCCAATTCCGTTGCAAATAAACAGGGTTGTGTATTTTTTGTCTCTTTCAATTCGTTTTCCGTCCCGTTAAAGCATTGATTGGATGTACCGGGGCGTATTTCATCACATAAAGCATAAATCTTTTGAGCAACCGGATATTTCTCATACAAATCCTTTCCCATTCCAGGATACTGATCACCCTGACCAGAAAAAACAAATGCTATTTTACCCATTGTGATGCCCTCTGAAGGATAGGTTCTGCTTCCGCTATAACTTCCTTAATAATTTCTGCAGCAGGCTGTTCTTTTTTTACCATAGCTGCAATCTGTCCTGCGAGGAAACATCCCTTTTCTTTGTCTCCCTCCTGCGCTGCAAGTCTAAGCACGCCTGTTCCCAAAGCTTCCAACTCTTCATCCGATACGCCACCATACTCCGCTTTGGAATACTCTCTTGCAAACTGCGTTCTAAGGCTTCGAACAGGATGCCCCAGTCGCTTACCTGTCACCATAGTACACAGGTCTGTAGCTTTTAGAATCTTTTCTTTATATGTAGGATGGATATTGCATTCTTCCGCACTTAGAAAACGTGTTCCCATCTGAACACCGCATGCACCAAGCATAAAAGCTGCTGCCATACCCCTGCCGTCAGCAATACCGCCTGCGGCAATCACAGGCAAGGTCGTTGCATCACAAATTTGCGGAACAAGCACCATTGTAGTAAGCTCCCCCACATGACCGCCGCTTTCTCCTCCTTCTGCAATAAGAGCAGATGCCCCAAGTCTGGTCATTAATTTTGCCATAGCAACTGACGCAACCACCGGAATCACTTTAATATCTGCTGCAAGCCATTCCTTAATATATTTGGATGGATTGCCTGCACCTGTAGTTACAACATCAACTTTTTCTTCTATAACAACTTTAGCCACTTCATCCGCAAATGGACTAAGTAACATAATATTTACGCCAATTGGTTTACTGGTGATACTCTTGGCAACTTGAATTTGCTGTCTGACATAATCGCCGGGAGCATTTCCTGCTGCAATAATGCCAAGACCGCCGCCGTTAGATACGGCAGCGGCCAGTTTGCCGTCAGCGATCCAAGCCATACCACCTTGAAATACCGGATATTCAATACCCAACATGTCACAAATTGCTGACTTAATCATAAGCATTAACCCTTTTTACTCTGGATAAACTGATCCAGGTCATCGATCGTTTCTACTTTCTGATCCAATTCAATTTCAATACCGATTTCATCCTCCAGATCCATCAGTAATTCTACTGTATCAAGAGAATCGATACCAAGCTCAGAAAATTTGCTCTCCGGCTTTACAGCAGAAACATCACATCCTGTACGTTCTGAAACAATTTTTGCAATAGCGTTAAAATACATAATAAATGCCTCCAAAATAAATCTTCAAGCAGTTTACTGCTGCCTGTGATTATTGATTATACCGATTATGCGTTCCAAAAAAGATACTTAAGCGTTCCAAAAGCGTTCCTATTTTGTAAATATTTTATAAAATCGATTTTTTCCACGCTCAGCTGAAATTGAGAACAGTATAAATCAACACTTCTTCCTGTATCTCGGCTCGCAACTTTTGCTTCCAATATCGTTATGCTGTTTTCATTCCGTTAAAAATTAAAAAGGCGATACCTGGTTGTAAAAACCAAGTATCGCCTTTTTTTAATAACGAGTCATCTAAAATTTCAATTATTCAGCGCCGTATAATGTTTTTAATTTGTTCAGATATTCAAATCTAGCTTTTGCGATTTCTTCTGATTTAGCGAAGAGTTCTGCAGCACGTTCTGGATTTGCACGTTTCAGAGCATTGTAACGTACTTCACCATCAAGGAATGCCTGGTAATCTTCTGTAGGCTCTTTAGAGTCTAATGTGAATGCATCCTGTCCTGCTTCTTTGAGTGCTGGATTGTATCTGAAGCAATGCCAGTAACCGCAAGCTACTGCGTTAGCTTCTTCTGTCATAGCTTTGCTCATACCAACTTTGATACCGTGGTTGATACATGGAGCGTAAGCGATGATGAGTGATGGTCCTGGATAAGCTTCTGCTTCTGCGATTGCTTTTACGCACTGGTTGTAATCAGCACCCATAGCGATCTGAGCAACATATACATAACCATAGCTCATTGCGATGCTTGCAAGGTCTTTCTTCTTCACATCTTTACCACCAGCTGCGAACTGAGCGATCGCACCTACTGGAGTAGATTTAGAAGACTGTCCACCTGTATTAGAGTAAACTTCTGTATCGAATACCATGATGTTGATATCTTTACCGGAAGCTAATACGTGGTCAACACCACCGAAACCGATGTCGTATGCCCATCCGTCACCACCGAAGATCCACTGTGATTTCTTAGCAAGGAAGTCTTTGTCTTTTAAGATTTCCTGAGCTTTTTCACATCCGCAAGCTTCTAATGCAGCAACGAGTTTATCTGTAGCAGCGCCATTTGTAGCACCTACTGAGAATGTATCTAACCATTCTTTTGCAGCTTCTTTTACATCTTCTTTTTCTGCTGTTTCAGCTAAAGCTTCCACTTTTGTTTTTAATCTGTCGCGGAGAGCTTTCTGAGCAAGGCTCATACCATAACCGAATTCTGCAGCATCTTCGAATAAGGAGTTAGACCAAGCTGGACCCTGTCCTTTTGCGTTTACTGTGTATGGTGTAGATGGTGAAGAGTTTGCCCAGATTGAAGAACAACCTGTTGCATTAGCGATATACATTCTGTCACCGAATAACTGTGTGATCAGTTTTGCATATGGTGTTTCACCACATCCTGCACAAGCGCCTGAGAACTCGAGTAATGGAGTCTTGAACTGGCTTCCTTTTACTGTAGATTCTTTAAATTTAGCGATAACATCTTCTTTTTCTGGTAATGTTACTGCGTAATCAAAGTATGTCTGAAGTCCTGCATTTGCTTCCATGTTTTCCATAGCGATAGCTTTTGCACCTTTTTTGCCTGGACAAACATTTACACAAGAACCACATCCTGTACAGTCAAGAGCTGATACAACGATTGCGAATTTCTTGTCTGCCATACCTGTCATAGGTACCATCTGCATTCCTTCTGGAGCATTTGCTGCTTCTTCTTCTGTTAATGCAACTGGACGGATAACAGCGTGAGGACATACATAAGCACATCTGTTACACTGGATACAGTTTTCTGTATTCCATACTGGGATATCTACTGCGATACCACGTTTTTCGAATGCAGCAGAACCTGAAGGTGTTGTACCATCTACATAATCTTTGAATGCAGATACTGGTAATTTGTTACCTTCCTGAGCGTTTACAGGGATCTGGATGTTGTTTACGAAATCAACAACGTCTGATCTTTCGCCTGTAACTGATTTTCCTAAGAATTCATCTTCACAGTCTTTCCAGCTTTCCGGAATCTGGATTTCAACGATCTGTTTTGCACCAGCATCGATCGCATCATAGTTCATCTGAACGATCTTATCACCTTTTTTGCCGTAAGAAGCTTTTGCAGCTGCTTTCATTAAGCTGTTTGCTTCTTCGCCTGGAATGATGTTTGCTAATTCGAAGAATGCAGACTGGAGAACTGTATTGATACGTCCGCCTAATCCGATTTCTTTACCGATCTTAATACCATCGATCACGTAGAACTTAATGTTATGTTCTGCCATGTATCTCTTAGCCTGTCCTGGTAAGTGATGTTCGATACCTTCCATATCCCATGGGCAGTTTAATAAGAATGTGCCGCCATCTTTCAGATCCTGTACCATGTTGTATTTACGTACATAGGATGGGTTATGACATGCAACGAAATTAGCTTTGGAAATTAAGTATGTGGACTTAATTGGATCCTTACCAAATCTTAAGTGGGAAATTGTAACACCACCTGATTTTTTAGAATCATAATCAAAGTAAGCCTGAGCATACATATCTGTATTGTCACCGATGATCTTGATAGAGTTTTTGTTAGCACCTACTGTACCGTCAGCTCCAAGTCCCCAGAATTTACATGCGATTGTTGTTTCCGGAGCACAAGAGATTGGTTCGCCAACTTCCAGTGAAAGGTTTGTAACGTCATCTACGATACCGATTGTGAATTTTTCTTTTTCTGTGTTCTTGAATACAGCAACGATCTGTGCAGGTGTTGTATCTTTAGAACCTAAACCATAACGTCCCATGAATACTGGTACTTTATCGAATTTAGATCCTTTTAATGCTGCAACAACATCTAACCATAATGGTTCGCCAAGTGCACCTGGTTCTTTTGTTCTGTCTAATACAGAAATCTGTTTTACAGAATCAGGAATTGCTGCGATCAGTGCTTCTGCTGAGAATGGTCTGAAAAGACGAACTTTTACAACACCAACTTTTTCGCCTGCTGCTGTTAAGTAGTCAACTGTTTCGTCGATTGTTTCACATGCAGAACCCATAGCAACGATTACATGTTCAGCATCAGCTGCACCATGGTAGTTGAAGAGTTTGTAATCTGTACCAAGTTTTGCATTTACTTTGTCCATGTATTCCTGAACGATACCTGGAAGAGCATCATAATATGGGTTACATGCTTCTCTTGCCTGGAAGAAGATATCTGCGTTCTGAGCAGAACCTCTTTCTACAGGATGGTTTGGATTTAATGCATCTCTTCTGTATTCGTCGATTGCATCAAGATCTACCATATCTTTCAGATCTTCATAGTCCCACATTTCGATCTTCTGGATTTCATGAGATGTTCTGAAACCATCGAAGAAGTTGATGAATGGAAGACGTCCTTTGATTGCTGCACAGTGTGCAACTGGTGTTAAGTCCATAACTTCCTGAACGCTTGATTCACAAAGCATAGCAACACCTGTCTGACGACATGCGTAAACGTCTGAGTGATCTCCGAAGATTGATAATGCATGGCTTGCGATTGCACGAGCGGATACGTTGATTACGCCCGGAAGTCTTTCACCTGCAAGTTTGTAAAGGTTCGGGATCATAAGTAACAGACCCTGAGATGCAGTAAATGTTGTTGTTAAAGCACCTGCTGCAAGGGAACCGTGTACGGCACCTGCTGCACCTGCTTCAGACTGCATTTCTGTAACCTGTACAGTCTGTCCGAAGATGTTTTCTCTTCCCTGAGTAGCCCATTCATCTGTAGCTTCTGCCATTACAGATGATGGAGTGATTGGATAGATTGCTGCAACGTCTGAATATGCATAAGATACATGAGCTGCTGCATGATTACCATCCATGGTTTTCATTTTTCTAGCCATTGGTTTATACCTCCTTATATGAATCATATATATTAGATTCTATTTATAAACACAAGAAAGGAACGCAAAGCGTACCACTTCCCGTTTTGATATATCTTGATTTTAGCACAACTCGCCCAAACTGTCTATGAATCATTCATACATTTTTGGCAGATTTTGTGTTTTTTTAGCAGTACAATCATTTCTTTTTTCTGCATAAAAACGGTTTTTTCCATAAGAAAATCCGTCAAGAAACCGCTTTTTATTACTTTTTTCTTTTTTTAGTAATATTTTTTTCTTTCTTCACGGATTATTCTTTCTTTATTTACATTCTTTATTTGATACAGGACATCGCAATCTTTTCCGGTGTAATCGGCAGTTCTCTGTGCCATACTCCGGTTGCTCTGTAAATTGCATGAGCAAGTGCCGGTGCCGGTGTATTGATTACGATCTCACCGATGGATTTTGCACCAAATGGTCCTGTCGGTTCATAACTGTGTTCAAATTCTACTTTTAATTTTCCCATATCCAGACGGGTCGGTATTTTATACTGCATAAAGGTAGATTCGATTGGTTTTCCGTGACTGTCATATGTCACATTTTCCATTAATGTATGACCGATTCCCTGAACGATACCACCTTCAGTCTGAATCCTTGCCAGTGCCGGATTGATTGGAATTCCGCAGTCTACAACCGCCATATAATCAAGGATCGTTACCTGTCCTGTCAGCTTGTCTAATTCAATTTCTACCATACCGACCATATATGGAGGCGGAGAAACCGGGGAACTGTGCGTTGCAGTTGCTTCTGCTGCGATCGTATTTGACACCTGTGTTTTATAAGCAATGTCTGTCAGGGAAACCGCCTTTTCGCTATTGACCAGACGCACCTGTCCACGCTCAAATACCACTTCTTCCACACTGCATTCCAGCATCTGCGCGGCAATCTCGCAAATCCGCTTTTTCAGATCTGTGCATGCTTTTTCTACTGCTTTTCCGGTAATGTATGTCGTAGAAGAAGCATAAGAACCGGAATCATACGGCGATGCATCGGTATCTGCACCAAACACAGCCACATCGTCTACGTCACAATCCATACATTCTGCTACCATCTGTGCAAGGATCGTATCACATCCGGTTCCCATATCTGCCGCACCAATCAGCAGATTATAAGTACCGTCTTCACTTAATTTTACAGTTGCCGAACCTACGTCCACATTGGAAATACAGCTTCCCTGCATTGCCATGGCAACACCTGCGGTACGTACTTTTCCGTTGCCCATATCTCTGACCGGATATTTTGCTTCCCAGTCAAACATTTGACGGCAATGCTCCATACAGCGATCCAGCGCACAGGCATTGGCAACTTCACCGTAATAAGCCGGCATGACCATTCCCTCTTTGACCATATTGCGGTCACGAAGCACCGTCGGATCCATTCCGAGTTTTTCTGCCAGCTCATTAACTGCAGATTCCAATGCAAAGATTCCCTGGGTTGCACCATAGCCGCGGTATGCACCTGCTGCCTGATGATTGGTATAAACTACATCATAACTGAAACGATACGCTTCCAGCGATCCGGTATATAACGGAATGGCTTTGTGACCGGATAAGCCAACGGTTGTCGGTCCATGTTCCCCATAAGCACCGGAATTTGATAACGTGTAAAGATCCAAAACACGGATCTTTCCTTCTTTGCTGGCTCCCAAACGAACACGGATCTCCATTTCATGGCGCGGTGATCCTGCAATCTGTGCTTCCTTTCGTGTATAGTTAATCTTTGCCGGACGACCAGTCTTCATGGCTACAAATGCCGGATAAACGTCACATACTGCAGTCTGTTTTGCACCAAATCCGCCGCCGATTCGAGGTTTTTCCACACGAATACGGCTCTTCGGAATTCCAAGGGCACGGGACAGGATTCTTCTGGTATGGAAGACGATCTGGGTGGAAGAAATCACATGCAGTCTTCCGTACCGATCCATTTCCGCATAACTGATAAAAGGCTCCATCATAGCCTGATTAAATGCTTTGGTATGATATACATGATCGATCACGATATCACATTCTTCCATAATTCCGTCCACATCACCATCGGAAGTTTCCTCACTTGCTACCAGATTTCGCAGATTGGTCCCGCCTACTTCACATGGAGGATACCAGTCTTCTTCCGGATGTACCAGTACCGGATTGTCCTTTGCTGTACGAAAATCCAGCACCGGTTCCAGCACTTCATATTTTACTTTGATAATCTTCATCGCTTTTAACGCAGCTTTTTCTGTTTCTGCTGCAATGATCGCCACTGCATCTCCCGCAAAACGAACATGACGATCAATGATCAGACGGTCATAAGGAGAAGGCTCCGGATACGTCTGTCCTGCAATGGCAAAACGAGTCTGAGGCACATCTTCCCATGTGTAAATATCTACTACCCCCGGTACCAGTTTTGCCGCCTTGGTATTAATTTCCTGTACGATTGCATTGGCATGAGGACTTCGAAGGATCTTTACTACCAGTGCATCCTTCGGCACTACGTCATCTGTGTAGACCGGTTTTCCTAACAAAAGCTGCATGGAATCTTTTTTTCTTACAGATTTGTTAATCGATTTATATTCTTTATGTTCCATTTCGTCCTCCTTACCCTTTGCGGCTGTCCAAATAATTTCGGATACCGCGAAGCTGTCCGTCATAGCCGGAACAGCGGCAGAGATTTCCTGCAAGAAATGCTCTAATCTCATCATCTGTCGGATCCGGATTTTCCCGAAGCAGCGCAATGGTATTCATCACAAATCCCGGATTACAGAATCCGCACTGGTCTGCCCCCTGATCTGCAATAAAACCGACAAAATCTGCCGCTTCTTCCTGCAGCCCTTCTAGTGTCTGCACCACATGTCCGTCTGCTCTCACTGCCAGCTCAGAACAGGACAAGATTGGTTTTCCGTCCATCAGAACGGTACACAGACCGCAGTTGGACGTATCACATCCTCTTTTTACACTCAGACAGCCTTTTTCACGCAGCAGATCCAGAAGAATCGTATCCGGTTCTGCCTGCACAGTTATATTTTTACCATTCAGTTTGAATTTGATTTCCAAGATTACATCCCTCCCAATTCCATAAGTGAACGTTCCACAAGCACTTTGATCAAATGGGTACGATATTCCCCACTTCCGCGGACATTCCCTGCGGTAGGAACTTTTTCTGCTGCAAAATCAGCAAATTGTTTTGCGTTTTCTTCATTGATCTTCTCGGAAAGGATTCCCTGCTCATCACGAATCAGAAGTGCTTTTGCCGGTCTGGCTCCGATAGATACACGATAAGTTCCTTCCAGACAGGATACCGCGCAGGTCAACACCGGAAAATCAGTACGCTGATTTCGCATGGAAGTATAAACATAGTTCCCCGGAATCTTCTTTACGATCAGACGCACCAGAAGATCATTGTCATATTTCATTGCTGCAAACTGTTCCAATGGAATGATGCCGGCCTGATACAGCTCTACCTCACAATCCATGGTCAAAAAAAAGGTCAGCACATCCGAAAATCCAAATCTTCCCCAAATGCTGCCGCCTACCGTTGCCATATTTCGAAACTGAACGCCTACAATGTCTTTGACCGCATTTCTGACTGCCCCTTGAGTATAGGCATTGAGACTTTCATGCATTTCCAGATCTCGTAATGTAACCATTGCGCCAATCGAAAATTCATTTTCAGTTTCTTCAATCTGATTCAACCCAAGATCACAAAGATCAATAGCCGTATTAATATTTTTACTGCCAAGACGAAGCCAGAGCATTCCGCCAAGAATACGATTTTTTCTGTTTTGGTTTAACTGCCATGCTTCTTCCAGACTTTGTGCCCGGACATATTTTTTGATTACCATCGCATATCTCCTTCATTCTTAATTTGTGTTTCATTATAACAAAAACCATTGCCTGTGAAAAGCAACTTTGCTATAATAGCATTGTATTTTTAAAACTATAACGATAGGAGAAAAATTATGAAAAAGACAAATCTGATTTCTTTATTTTTAGCATTTATTGTTGTATTTTCATTGGTAGGATGCGGTCAGACTTCGGTTTCTGCTCCGAAACCAGATTCTTCTGCTGAAAATTCAGAAGAAGCCGAACCTGAACATTACCCTGTAACGCTGACTGATCAGGCCGGCCGTGAAATTACCATTGAAGAAGAACCGCAAAGACTGGTCAGCAGCTACTATATTACGACCAGTGCACTGATTGCTCTTGATCTGGACGAAAAACTGGTCGGTGTGGAATCCCAGCCGGAAAAACGTGCCATCTACAGTCTCAGTGCCCCGGAAATTCTGGAACTTCCAAATGTAGGAAGCCCGAAAGAATTTGATCTGGAAGGCTGTGCTGCACTGGAACCGGATCTTGTCATTCTTCCTTTAAAACTGCAAAATGCTGCAGAAACTCTGGAAACTCTGGGAATCAACGTACTTTTGGTCAATCCGGAAAGTCAGGAACTTCTTTCCGAAATGATCCAGCTGATTGCCTGTGCCTCCGATACAGAAGACAGAGCAGAAGAACTGCTGGATTTCATCGAGGAACAGAGATCCTTCCTTTCATCCCTTCTGGCAGATGTTTCCAAACCGAGCGTTTACCTTGCCGGTAATTCCAGTATGTTTTCCACTGCCGGAGATGCCATGTATCAGTCTGACAT
The DNA here is from genome assembly GCA_964602445.1 of uncultured Lachnoclostridium sp. Classification (GTDB taxonomy): domain Bacteria; phylum Bacillota; class Clostridia; order Lachnospirales; family Lachnospiraceae; genus HGM12587. Next base: position 4,865 of record CAZRQV010000025.1, on the reverse strand, counting down.
GATCCGTCTTGCCGGAGGCGTCAATGCCGCTTCTGAGATTTCAGATACCTACTGGGCATCCATCGATTATGAACAGCTTCTTGCATGGGATCCGGAATATATTATTCTTGCATCAGATGCCGTTTACACATCAGAAGATGTTCTGAACGATCCGAATCTTGCCAGCTGCACGGCGGTTGTAAACCAAAATGTATATCAGTTGCCAAACAATGCAGAACCTTGGGACAGCCCGGTTCCGGGAAGCGTTCTCGGTTCTCTGTGGCTTGCTAACGTACTCCACCCTGACCTTTTCAGTGATACAGCGTGTACTGCTCTGATGGATGAATATTATGAGACTTTTTACGATTTTACCTACAGCGAAAACTAAAATAATCTGTACAGCCGGAGTGATCTTACTGATTGCTCTGGCTGTTGTCAGTTTATTTACCGGAAAATATCCCTTATCTTTCGAAAAATTAATTGCAGGAGATTCCATGCATCGACAGATCTTTTTTACCCTTCGTCTGAGCCGGATGCTGGTCGGTGTGATTGGAGGATTCGTTCTCGGAATTTCCGGTTTTGTATATCAGACCGTATTCCGAAATTCTCTGGCTTCTCCGGATATCATCGGTGTCAATTCCGGTGCCAGTGCCGGCGCTGCCGCCGGAATTCTCTTTTTTTCCGGAGCCGCTTCTGTCACTGCCTGCTCTTTTGTCGGCGCTTTGACGGCTGTGATTTTATCGCTTGCGCTTTCCAGACTGGATCGAAGCAGCAAAAACAGTACCATTGTTCTTGCCGGAATCTCTGTTCATGCATTGGCACAGACGGTGCTGATGTGGTTAAAGCTGACCGCTGATCCGGAACGGGAACTGGCTTCCATCGAATACTGGATCATGGGAAGTCTGGGAGGCATCAGCAGCAATTCCATTGGCTGGAATCTGATCCTCTGCATCTTATGTACCATTCTTCTGTTTCTTCTGCACCGCCAGATCCTGCTGCTGTCTGCAGAGGAAGGAGAAGCCCGAATGCTGGGAGTAGCTACCGGATCTTTGCGATTATTCATACTGCTGACTGCGACCCTGGCCATTGCCAGTGTGATCAGTCTTACGGGACTGATCAGCTTTGTCGGACTTCTGGCTCCCCACAGTGCAAGACTTTTAACCAAAAACAACCGGATCGGCACCATGTTTCTCAGCGGTATTTTAGGCGGCATCCTGCTTTGCAGCGCAGATATCTTAGTTAAAAGTGCTGCCGCTTCCGAACTTCCGGTCAGCATATTTACAAGTCTTCTGGGCGCTCCTTTTTTGATTTTTCTGATTGTTCGCGGGAGGAAGGAACTATGAGTTTTTTTTCAGCTAAAAATATCTGTACCTATTACGGAAAAACACAGGTACTTCATAACATTTCCTTTGAATTAAACAGCGGAGAACTTCTGGGAATCCTTGGTTCCAACGGCTGCGGGAAGACCACACTTTTAAAATCACTCTGCGGCATTCTGCCTCATGAAGGCTTCTGTACGCTGCATGAGACAACACTGGAACACTGTAACCCGCGTCAGTTAGCAAGACTTTGCAGTTATATCCCTCAGCGAAGCGGAATTTCGATCGATATTTCTGCACTGGATGTGGTATTAATGGGATTTAATCCACATTTGGGACTATTGGAACATCCCAACGCCGCCATGCGTCAAAAGGCAAAACAGGCTTTAGCGCTGACCGGATTAGGAGGAAAAGAACAGACGAATTATATGCATCTGAGCGAAGGTCAAAAACAGCTCTGTATCCTTGCACGTACTCTCGTTTCCGACAGTCGTCTCCTTCTTCTGGATGAACCGGAAAGCGCTCTTGATTTTCATTTTCGCTATCAAATGCTGAAAATCCTACAGCATTGGAGCAAAGAACAGAAAGGCGGAGCAGTTGTCACTCTGCATGATCCGGTTCTGGCACTGAATTACTGTGACAAACTATTGCTTTTATCCGAAGGAAAGGTTCTGGATCTGATCTGTCCCAAAACAGATCCTCTGGATCGAATGGAACATTTATTAAGCCGTGTTTACGGAACGGTCAGTCTGCATCCCTGCCATGATCGAAAAGGAAATCTGCAGCTTCTGCTGATGAAGGAGGAATCACGATGAAAGCCATCTCAAAGATCATATTTTTAGATGAGGAAGGAGAAAAATTTTTCGGAGAGGGTCCTGCCAGACTGCTTCAGGAAATCCAACAAACCGGTTCTCTGCGTGCCGCTGCAATTTCCATGGGCATGGCTTATACCAAAGCTTTGAAACTTTTAAAACATGCCGAAAAAACGTTAGGATATGCTTTAACGACCCGCTCTGTCGGCGGCAAAGACGGCGGCGGCAGTATACTGACACCGGAAGGGCTGGAATGGCTAAAACACTACGAAGCCTATCGTGATGCCTGTATCTTTTCCAATCAACAGCTTTATCTGGAACATTTTGGCAAGTCCGGCTGTGTGATCATGGCATCCGGACTTGGAAAGCGGTTTGGCGAAAACAAACTTATGGCAGATTTTCAGGGAAAACCTCTGATCAGCAACGCACTTTCTATAACCGAAAAGCTTTTTCCCAAAAGAGTGGTCGTTACAAGACATGCAGATGTGGCGAAATTGTGTATGGATCAAAAGATCGAAGTCGTATTACACGATCAGCCCTACCGCAGTGATACCATCCGCCTCGGTCTGGAGGCTTTGGGAAACGGAATTGACAGCTGTCTTTTCCTACAGAGTGACCAGCCGTTATTGCGTCGGGAAACCATTCTTCAGCTGGCACTTGCCGCTTCCAATGCGCCAGATTTTATTTATCAAGCCGCTTATGGAGAAACTGTAGGCTCTCCGGTCCTCTTTCCGAAATGGGCTTTTCCGGAACTTCAGAATCTTCCCCAAGGAAAAGGCGGGGGCATTCTCCTGAAAAAATACCCGGAACATGTTCACACCATCCAAGTTCAGGATCCGGCAGAATTAAAAGACATCGATACACCGGAAGATCTTGCAGAACTTTTAGCAATCTCTACAGCTTCTCTGTTACCTTAAAAAAAGTCAGATCCGTTACTTTTTGTAACCTGATCTGACTTTTTCATTTTATTTAGTCTTCAAATGTCTCTTTTAATTTGTCCATAAAGCCTTTTTTCTTATGCTTTACCGTTTCATTTTTTAAACTGTTTCCGCTGACTTCATCAAATTTGCGAAGTGCTTCTTTCGCTTCACTGTTTAAAGAAGTCGGAACCTGTACATTTAATGTAATGTAATGATCTCCACGTACAGATTTATTTCTTAACGATGGAACTCCTTTTCCTCTCAGACGTACTTTGGTACCGGTCTGTGTTCCTGCTTTGACATCGTATTCTACTTTTCCGTCTACCGTATCTATCTGGATTGTTCCGCCCAGCGCTGCCACTGCAAAACTGATCGGTACATTCGAATAAATATCCATATCCTGACGTACGAAAGATGGATGACGGGATACGATCACTTCTACCAGAAGATCGCCTCTTGGACCTCCGTTGACTCCCGGTTCCCCTTTTTCTCTCAGACGGATGCTCTGTCCGTTGTCAATTCCTGCCGGGATTGAGATGGAAATCTTCTTTTTATTAGAAATATAACCGCTTCCATAGCAGTCCGGACATTTTTCTTTAATGATCTTACCGGTTCCGTTACAATCAGGACAAGTACGAACGCTCTGCATTGTACCGAACATCGTCTGCTGATTATAAGTTACCTGGCCGCGTCCTCCGCATTTCGGACAAGTTTCCGGTGTCGTACCTGCTTTTGCTCCGGTTCCGTTACAAGAAGTACAGGTATCTTTTAATGTTAATTCAATTTCTTTTTCACAGCCAAATACTGCTTCTTCAAATGTAATGCGTACACTTGCTCTTACATTTGCGCCCTGCATTGGTCCATTGTTGGAACGTCTTCTTCCGCCGCCGCCAAATAAATCGCCAAAAATGTCGCCAAAAATGTCGCCCATATCCATGCCATTGAAATCAAAACCTCCAAATCCGCCGGCACCACCACCGCCGTTTTCAAAGGCTGCATGACCAAACTGATCATACTGTTTTCTCTTTTCAGCATCACTTAAGATTGCATATGCTTCGGAAGCTTCTTTAAATTTTTTTTCTGCCTCCGCATCTCCCGGATTCATATCCGGATGATATTTCTTTGCAAGCTTTCTGTAGGCACTTTTTATTTCAGAATCACTGGCTCCTTTGGCAACTCCAAGGACCTCGTAATAATCTCTTTTGGTTTCCGCCATAATTATCTACCTTTCATGTATCTGCCCAGTGCCTTCCATGGCTTCTGAACGTTCTTTACAGAGCATAAGGGAGCATGAAAAACGCTCCCTATATCCCCTATATCTGATTTCTTTCTTATACTTCTCTGAAATCTCCATCTACGATATCATCATCCGGAGCTGCTCCGGCACCCATATCAGGACCTGCTGCTCCCTGAGCTCCCTGAGCACCCTGAGTCTGTTCGTAAACTTTTGCGAAAAGCTTCTGAGCGCTTTCCATCAGTTTTTCTTTTCCAGCTTTTAATTCATCTAACTCTGCATCAGAAAGCATTTCTACATTCGCTGTTTTTTCCAGAGTTGCTTTTAAGGAAGCAAGATCAGCTTCTACTGCTGCTTTATCATTGGCATCAATCTTATCGCCAACTTCCTGCATTGCTTTTTCTGTCTGGAATACCATTGCATCTGCATCGTTTCTTGCATCTACTGCATCTTTACGTTTTTTATCCTGAGCTTCGAATTCAGCAGCTTCTTTTACAGCTTTTTCGATATCTTCATCAGACATGTTAGAACCAGCTGTGATTGTGATGTGCTGTTCTTTTCCTGTTCCTAAATCTTTTGCAGATACGTTTACGATACCGTT
>CAZRQV010000024.1:0-30129 GCA_964602445.1 uncultured Lachnoclostridium sp. | reverse complement strand
CTGCTGTTAATTCATCTGCTTCTGCGATTGCTGCTTCTAATGCTTCTTTTTCAACCGGTGCTTCTGCTTTTTCACCTGTCAGACGAATTTCTGCTGCACTTGCAAATACAAGTTCCTGATCAGACAATGCTTCTACAGTTGCAAGTCTTACATATTTTACTTCTGCAGCTTCGAAGCTTGCAATCTTCCATGAAGAATCTGCTTTCCAGCTTCCGCTTGCTGCTTCTGTCCAGTTTTCTCCGTCTGTACTTGTCAGAACTTTATATTTGGTAATGATACCGTTTGTACCATTCTGACGTGGCTGATAACGTAAACCGTCAACCTTGTATGTATCACTTAATTCAAACTGGATCCAGTGATTATCATGATTGTCTCCTGCATACCAATCTGTGTGCCATACAGTAGCTGCGTTACCATCTAATACATTTTCCGGACCTTCGCTGCTCTGTGCATCTCCAGCGGTTGCTGTCAGCACTTCTACAGGGATATCTCTGCTGTCGTCTGCCGGATTTACGGTTTCATCTGCTGTTGCAGCTGCTGTTACAACAAGATCACCTGTTACATTTTCAACAGTAAATTCACCTGTTGCAGGATCATAAGCAACTTCTGCTTCTGAACCGTTCATTGTTACACTTACAGTTTCCGGAAGTGTTGTTCCTTCTGCTGCTGTTAAAGTTGCACTGTATGCTTTTTCAGCATAAGCTTTTTCTTTTCCGTCTGTTGTTAAATCTGTCAGTTCATAAGAAACTGTATAGTACTGCTGTACGAATGTTTTACCTGTAGATGTTAATTCTACTTCATAGTTGAATGATCCATCTGCAGTTGTTGCTTTCACATCATGTTTACCTTCTGTGAGCCATAAGTGAAGATTATCATCTTCCGGATGATTTGCTGTCACTTTATAATCTGTACCATCTACTGTAACAGAAGTTACGTTTGGTGCATAAAGAGATGTTTCAAATACATCTTCATAATCATCATTCTGGATTGTGCTGAATGGCAATGCTGCTGTATCTGTGGTAGAGATTGCTTTTAAAGAACCTCCGCAGATCATTAACGCTCCATCTGTACCGCTGGAAATATAGCATCCTCTTCCGATTGCCGGAACACCGGATGTTGCGGTAGAAGCTGTAACTGTACCACCATTGAGCATCACTGTGCATCCTGAAGTACCTGCGCCGCCGCCGATTGCTGCTGCACCGCTTTCTGTTGCTGCAATGATTTCACCACCGTTGATTGTGATTCTGCTCATAGCTGTACTCTGGTCTCCAGTACCGATACATGCTCCGCCGACAGTCAATTCACCGTTTCCTGCGATAGATTTCAGATTTAATTTACCGCCGTTGATGGTTACTGTTGCTGTAATCTGGCTCTTATGTCCTGTACCGATGACTGCTGCCTGTACTTCTGTTGTACCGTTGATTTCACCGCCGTTGATTTCGATGGCAAGTTTTCCTGTTTTGTAACTTACATTTCCATCACCGATGGCAGCACCGCATGTGCTTAAGTTTCCGCCGTATCCGGCTGTGCTGTAAGGTACACTTACATTCAGTACACCACCGTTGATTGTAATCTTTTCTGCGCCGTATCCGGAACCGCCGATAACAGAACCGGAACCGATGGTAGAACCATTGATCTTACCGCTGTTAATTGTGATCTTACCTGCAACTTTTCCAGGATTTGCACCAATACCTGCACCGTAAGTAGATTCTCTCAGGTTCAGATTTAAGGTTCCATCACCATTTACAGTCAGTTCTGATCCTTCCAGAACACAGATCAGAGCTCTGGAACAATATTTTTCTGCTGATAATGTGTTTTCGCCAACAAGTTTTAATGTGTTGCCTTCGCCAGTTACTTCGATCACAGAAGTGCTTCCGCTGGCAACTGCATTTAAGTTTTCGATTGTAAGATTTAATCCAGCTTCTTCTCCCTTAATTCCAATGTTGTTATAAGGATTTTCTGCTGTTCTTGCTGCATTACCTACCAGACTTACGTTCTTTGCATCACCTTTGATCGTAATGGTCTGAGTTAATTCTTCCGGTAAATAATAACGTCCGTCCTTTGTGATCACATAATCACTTGGGAATTCTGAATAAGCTGAGAATACATTAATTGTGGTTGTGCCATAAACACCGTTTGATGCTGTTGCACGGATCACTGCTTCCCCTGCTCCTACGATTGTAACCCAACCATCCTGATCGATCTGGATTACATCTTCATTTTCTGAAGACCATGTAAGTGACTGATCTACTGCATCTGCAGGAGTCACTGTTGCTGTTAACTGGAATGGTTTGGAATCTGTACGGCAAGTAATCTGCTGCTGATTGATGCTTACTTTACGTACTTCCATTTCCTGGCTTACTAAGCTGAATGTCTGGCTTAAACCTTCATTCATCGCATAGTCAACGATCAAGACTCTACCGATGTCCACGCCAAGTTCATGCGCAAGTGTCAGGTCAAATGTAAATACGAGTTCATCTCCTGCATGTTCACTTTCGATTGCATATGCATTAGAGATTGCATTTTCACCAGTTTCATCACATAACTGAAGACCCATGAGATAATGATTATCTTTGATTGTTACTTCCAGATAAGATACACCATCTTCTTCATAATAACGGTGATCCAGTACTTCCGGAGCATCATTATCGATGGTAATTGGGAATTCTACAGACTGTGTTGCACCTTCTTCTCCATCAATCTGTCCTGTCACTACATATTTGTAGTCCCCGTCCGGGAGATAATAGTAATAGCCATCTTCGTCAAGATAGATCGGAGCCCATCCTTCCATTGGCATATCATATGTAAAGAAACCGCCGCTTGAATAGTAATATGATTTTGATACATTGTCTGCACTTAATTCAAATACTACCTGATCATCACTGTTCAGAATCTGATAGCTTGTATGTTTTGAACCACGAAGCATACCAACGATTGGGAATAATCTGTCATACTGAAGCTGACGGCTTGCCACTGCGATCTTATTGCTGTCTGCTGCTTCAAGGTCACCGGAAATCAGGTTTACACCCAGAGGATAACCGGTGTAATCTAAAATGTTAATCTGATACATTGCCGGCATTTCATAAGTAATCGGTGCTGTTTCATCATAAATTGTTGCATCGTAGATTGGTGCAGCAGCCCAGTCTCCATAGAAACCAAGATATGGAAGCGAAAGATCAATTCCATCTTCTTCTGCTGATTCTACCATAATGAAACCATCTAAGAATGTACCATTCGTGAAATCTGCAAGTGCTTTTTTACCAGCATCTGTTAACTGCATATTTACAGTCACTGTTTCTTTTGCACCTGCTTCTACTGTTACTTCTGTTTTGCTGAATTCAACAGTAAATTCGCTTTCCGGAAGAACTCTGGAAGCTTCAGATACATATTTTTCACCTGCTACTTCTTCCACTTTTGCTGTCAGAGGAGCTGCAGATACATGATATGTCTGTGCTGTTTCTCCGATATTGTTGATTTCAAATGTGAAAGAGAATGTTCCGTCTGTATTGTCACCTAATTCTGCCTTAGGTCTGTCACCGTTAACTGTCAGATATGCATCTGTATGGATTGCATTGTATACTTCTGCAAGACCTGAACCCTGTTTTCTAGGTGTGTAATAAACATCTTCGGTATCTTTTACCGGAACCGCAGTACTCATTAAGAGATTGTTGATCAGTTCCTGTTTTTCATTTGCATTTAAGGAAGCAAATTCTTCATTTACATACTGTCTCATGACAGAAGCTGCACCTGCCATATGCGGAGATGCCATAGAAGTTCCGCTCATGTTTCCATAAGAACCGCCGACAGTTGTAGAATATACATTTCCACCAGGAGCTGTGATTTCCGGTTTTAATGACATATTCGGTGCAACACCGATGTTAGAGAAATCTGACATCTGTCCGCCGACTTCACTGGAAATATCTTCTGCGAATTCTTTAGAAACAGTGATCTTCTTATCTTCAAGATTACGCATGATCTTTCCATCTGCTTTTGTGATACTGATCATTGGAAGTAATCCGTTAGACTGCATGTTCACAGCTTCACCGTCTACGTTATTAAAGCAGATCATTGCTACTGCGCCTGCATCAAATGAATTCTGTTCTTTTTCTGTAAATGCAATGCTTCCACGAGCAACTAAAGCAACTTTTCCTTCTACATCTACTGCATCAAAATCTGCTTTTTCGCCGTATCCGCCAATGACTACGTATTCCAGAGTCTGTCCGTCTAATGCATTTACAAATTTCTTTGTATCATCAGATGCTGTGTCCACAAATGTGATCTTATTTTCTCCAGCCTGGAAATATTCCGCATAAACCATTTCTTCGTTGATACTTGCAACAGAGATTGCAGCATCAAAAGTAGATGGAGAACCAACTACACCGGTATCCGGGCTTGTCACAGGGTTCATATCTGTTCCCGTCGCATTCTGATATGCGGAGCTTGTATCATTACCAGCTGCACACATTAAGCTGATGCCCTGTGCTTCCACACGTTCATATACAGAACTGATTGTTTCATCTGAATCTTCTGTAAATCCTGCGCCGGTACCAAGACTCATATTGATCGTATCTACATCAAGTACCACACAGTCTTCCAAGGCTGCCATGATCCATGTATCGCTGGCACCGCTCTGTGCATCAGAGAATACTTTCATTGCCATGATCTGTGTATCAGGAGCAACTCCTGAAAATGCTTCTGTGTCAGCACCTACAGAACCGGAAACGTGAGTACCATGTCCCTGAGAATCTGCTACATTAATATCTTTATCTGCATAGTCATATGCAAATGGGATTTTTTCACTCTTATAAAGTTCTGCTGCTGTAGCATCTGCATTTAATTTTTCACTTGCAACTGCTGATTCCACCATTTCTACAGTATAACGTGGAGATTCCGGAGCATTTGCAAAACCTTCGTGTGTAATATCCAGACCTGTATCCAGAACTGCAGTAACGGTTCCTTTTCCGGTATAGCCTTCTTCGTTTGCACGATCGCTGTCCATCATTTTACCGCTGGTGCGGGTTGCTGCTGTATAACCGCTGGTCGGTTCTACATAATCATAAGTCTGTGCTACATAAACATTTTTTACACCTGGGATTTCTTCCAGATTTTCTTTTTCAGAATACGGTGCGCTTACTGCAAAACCGTTCATAACGAGTTTGTAGGAATATTCGATTTCCAATCCTCTTGCACGGCTGCTTAAGATTTTTTCTTCTACTGCTGCCTGCTCTTTTTCGATCGTGCTTAACGCTGCTGCACCTTTCTTTGTGTTCAGGAAAGAACTAACAGATACATTGGATTTTTTTACATCCAGTAACGGTTCCCCTTCTAATTCCACAATAAATTCTACTACATCATCTTCGCCGTAACCGTCGAGAGATTTTTTGTTGCTTTCGATCACATCCGAAAGCAGCTCATATTCACTTGCTTGTGCCTGAGCTTCTTCTGCCTGTACGGTCAAACTGCCGCCCTGTACTGTTGGTACCATCAATACCAAAGACATAAAGCCGGCCAAAAACCGAGACAAAGTTCTTCTTTTCATAACGATTTCCTCCATTCCTTTATCCTATAAAAAGAACATTTCAAACGTATAAACTGTGTATTCCTGCATTTTACACGCCTATTGTTCATTACTTTACCACATTAATGTAGTATCTGTCAATCGTAATGACGCGAAATTTTAGTATGTTTTTCTATTTATTTCTTATTTGCGACTGCAATTTTTGTAAAAAACTGCAAATTTTTTACAATTTCAACCTATTTCCGTGGATTTTCTGCTCTTTCAGTTTCCCGCACCGCTTTGTGCAGATTTTCCGGTCCGAATCCCAAAGGCAGCAACTCTTTCAAAAGATACTCTTTTGCACCGCCTGCACCATCTGCCAGAATGATCCAAAATTGTTCCGGATCACAAAACTCTCTCATGACCTGTCGGCAGACACCGCATGGTGCACAAGGATTGTTCAGGTCCTGCTCTTCGATTCCGCCTGCAACGGCAATTCTCGTAAATTCACGTTCGCCTTCATACACTGCCTTAAAAAATGCAGTCCTCTCCGCACAGTTGGAAGGTCCATAGGCTGCATTTTCAATATTGCATCCATAATAAAGTGTTCCCTTCTTCGTTTCCAATACTGCACCTACTTTATGCTTTGAATAGGGTGCGTATGCATGAACTCTCGCTTTTTGAGCTTCCCATAGCAATTGAAGATTCGTCATTCTGCTGCCTCCTGCTTCTGCGTTTTACTCCTGTGTACTTCTGTTCCGGTCTTCTTTGATTAGGTTTCTGATTCCTTCTACCGCAACCCTAATTGCCAATTCTGTATCATGAACGATCGGATTTTCCATTCCTTTTAAATTTCTTTCCTGATTACCCATGACAAGAAATTCCGAACCACAACGGACTTTCAAATGGCTGGCTGCTATAAACAAGGCTGCCGATTCCATTTCTGATGCTTTACAGCCCAGCCGTTTCCAGGCTTCCCATTTATTTAACAGTTCATAACTGACCGGCATTCTTTCCGGTACATGCTGTCCGTAAAACGCATCTTTGCACTGAACGACTCCTGTATGGAAAGTCACTCCCAGCGTTCTGCATGCTTTTACCAGTGCATTGGTCACATCCAGATCCGCAACTGCCGGAAATTCAATCGGTGCATATTCCCGGCTGGTTCCTTCCATTCGAACTGCTCCCGTTGCTACCACAATGTCCCCGCCTTTGACTTCCAGATCGATCCCGCCGCAGGTTCCGACTCTTACAAACGTATCTGCACCGCAAAGTGTCAGTTCTTCGATGGCAATAGATGCAGACGGTCCGCCGATTCCGGTAGAGGTAACACTGACTTTTTCTCCATCCAGATAGCCGGTATAAGTCACATATTCTCTGCTGTCCGCGATCAATTCTGCATTTTCCAGATGCATTGCAATCTTTGCACATCGCTTCGGATCTCCCGGTAAGATCACGTAACGTCCCACATCTCCTTTTCTAATCTGTAAATGATACTGTAATCCTTCTTCTCCTGAATAATTCTGCATTGCCATAATCATTCCTCCTGATCTTTTTTCTTTCTATTTTATACCAACCATGCTTATCCTAAAAGGACTTTCCTGAAAATAAATTAGAGCCAGCCCTACTCGGGCATGGCTCCATGAAAAAAATGATTTGTGACCTTATTCTGCTAATGCTTTTCCCAGATTTCTGCATTCTTCCAGACCTGCATCATCCGGCATTTCCTGGCAGATTACACTTTCTGCCTTTAATTCCATATTTTTAGATTTGCATCTGTCTTCCCATTCTCGCATCCACTGACCGTCACCCCAGCCATAGGAACCAAACAGTGCGACATTCTTTCCTGCCAGTTTCTCTTCACATGCTTCAAACATTGGTTCAAATTCTGTTTCTTCCAGAACTTCATCTCCCATTGCCGGGCATCCGAATGCAACTGCATCAAATTCATCTACCTGTGCAGCTGAAAATGCTTCTGATTCCATCAGGCTCACTTCTGCACCTGCTGCTTTTGCACCTTCTGCAACTGCATTTGCCATTGCTTCTGTATTTCCTGTACTGCTCCAATATACAACTGCTACTTTACTCATTTTCTTTACCTTCCTTATTCCATAATCATTTATGCTGCAACTGTAAGCTGCGTAAGGGTTCTTCCCCTTGCAAACACTTTTCGATACACATGTGTACATTTCTTGAATCTTGCAAACAGCTGGCGGGTTTCGCATTCGTTGCTGTAAACCTTCCAGATTCCACAGCATTTACAATTTTTTCCGCCCTGCTCAATGAATCCGATCACATCCAAAAGCGGATAATCAAGAAATACACCGATTTCATGAGGAAAACATTCGTATTTCGTCAAACGGCTCTTTAAATGTTCAATACAGGCGGAAAGTTCACAATTTTTATAACCATAGGTTCGGATCAGCTCCCAGACTCCTTCTTTTTTCAGATCTTTCTGAAGCCGTTCTTTCCGGTAAACATAGATCAATGCTCTGCATTCTCTGATTTTGATCACTTCAGCAAACACACCTTTTTTATTCAGCATCTGGTTTACTTTTTCTACTTTTTCTTCTAATTCCTTCATTGATAAAAATTCAAAAGTAAACATATTTGCTGTTTTTAATCCTGCCAATGTAGGAGCACAATGTTCTACGATCTTTCTTTCCAAATTTTTCCTCCATCTGTGTTTTGGTTAGTTTCTTCTAACCGTCGTGTAAAAAATATAGGACTTCCGTCCTTGTTAATCGTTGCTACTTTCAGTTAGTTTCTTCTAACCAAAGACAGAATATCATGTGCTCTTTTGTTTGTCAACTACTTTTTCCTTTTCCCTTTTTTCTTCCTCTGGATACAAAATGGTTCTGCACCCTTTCGAAGATTCATTCTAATCTCTTCTGAAAGGAACTTTGCAGAACCATCTTTTCCTTTATTTCTAATCTTTATTTTTGATTTTTCTTTGCAGCTTCTTCTCTCTCCCGGCAAATTGCTGCCCAGCTTGGCATTTTTTCCAGTCGCTCTGCAAAATCAAGCATTGCTGCCGGAATATCGATTTCCTGCGGACAGATCTGTGTACACTGACCGCAGCCTACACATGCGGATGGCTTTTTCTCTTCGTCCATAAATTCAATCCGCATCACAGAATTCACCACCGGTGCAAAACGGATTTCATTATAAACACTTAACAGCATCGGAATATCCAGTTCCATTGGACATCCTGCACAGCAATAGCGGCATCCGGTACATGGAACGGAATTTTTCATTCCTTCTGCAATTTCCAGAAGAAGGTTCTGTTCCTGTTCTGTCAAAGGCTGACCTTCGGAAAATGTTTTCACATTATCCTGCATTTGCTCCATATTAGACATTCCGCTTAAAACCATTTTTACATTCGGCAATTCCTGAAGAAAACGGAAGCCCCAGGATGCGATTGATTCTTCCGGACGCAGTCCTTTTAATTTTGCTTCCACTTCTGCGCCGAACGAAGCTAGTTTTCCGCCTCTGACCGGTTCCATTACCCATACCGGAATTCCACGTTCTGTCAAAAGATCATATTTTTCTTTTGCATTCTGCAGTGTCCAGTCCAGATAATTTAACTGGATCTGACAAAACTCCATATCTTCCCCACAAACATCTAAAAATCGTTTTAACGTATCCACATGGGCATGACTACTGAAACCTAAATGTTTGATTCTGCCCAAACGTTTCTGTTCTTTAAAATATTCAATGATTCCCCACTGCGGATCCAAATACGTTTCAATCGATTTTTCATATACGTTATGCAGCAAATAGAAATCAAAATATTCTACACCGCATTTTTTCAGCTGTTCTTCAAAAATCACTTCCGGATGATATCCATCTGACAAAATCTGATGTCCCGGATATTTGGTTGCAAGATAATAGCTTTCTCTCGGATAATGACTTAATACGCGTCCCATTACCCGTTCCGAATCACCATCATGGTACGGATAAGCTGTATCAAAATAGTTTACGCCATGTTCCATCGCATATGCTGTCATGGCAGTTACCTGCGCTTCATCAATCGCTCCGTTTTCATCGACTGGAAGACGCATGGCTCCAAAACCCAGTCTGGATAATTTTTCATTTTGAAAATCATTATAAATCATTGGAATCCCTCCTGATATTCAACCTATTTATCAGTTATTATACTATTTTTTTTCCGGATTCACAATTATTTCAAATTTTTCATTCATAAACAATTTTTTTGAACATGTCAGGCAGACCATTCCTGTCTGGCATGTTCAAAAGGTCTGTCACACCTGTATCTTCTTCCTCCGGGATCAGCAGTCTGCCTGCCCCATATCGGGTACACTGCCTAACCTTTTTCCCCGATATTCTTGTTTTCCCCACATAACTTCACAAATTACAGAAACTTTCCACGGATTTCCTTCCGTCAGATCCATTCCCATCACAGCCAGTGCCGACAGGCATCCGACCTTCCTTCTCTTCATATTTATTCCTCCATTTCATCCGCAGGATCTCTGCGGTTTTTCCGGGCTTTTCGAAAGCGGATACAGAGTACCGTCAGGATCACCCCTGCTGTAAATGCTGCAACACCGATCATAATATAACCGTCCGCACCATCCTTTAACAGCAAGGTTCCATAACCGCCATTCACATAAGAACTTCCCCGAATCTGAAGATCCTCCACTAAAATACCGATACCACCAATACAAAAAAGGCTGAAAAAGGTAAGCGTCATACGAATCTGCATTTCCCGTACTTTTCGCTTCTGCTCTACCCTTTGAATTATTTTTTCCACCCGTATTTTCGTTTGATCGGTCATTTTTTTCCTCCTTCCCTTTTCTCTTCTACTATCTAAAATACAAGAACGATAAAATCCTTTCACTTTTTTCTGAATTTTTTTCATTTTTTCTTTTCTATGCATTTTTTGGATTCCTGTACGGAGTATTTTTTGTTTCCTATTCACAGGAAAGTCGTTCCTTTCTTCCAATAGTGCATCAAGATTCTTCCCAAGAAATAAAAAATGAGAGACCCCAAAAAATAGAGTTTCTCTCATTTTACGTTTTTCAAAGATATCCTTGCCTGTTGCGGCGGATTCTATTTTCTCATCGAAAGTTTCATTTTCGGTATCATTTTCCGGATTCCAAACTGGATTGCAAGCAGCAATGACGGAAACAGATACCCTGCTTCTTTCCAATACCCCTGACCGCTGATCAGAAGATTATAAATTCCATGAAATCCTACGCAAGCACCCAGTACCGCCACGGTACCCGTCAGCATCAGCCAATGTCTGCTGAAAATATAGGAAATGGCAAAGCCGGAAAATGTACCGCACAAAATATGAAGTGCTCCTGCTGAAATCCCACGGATCAATAAAAAATAGATATTTTCTGCACCATGTTCTGTCAGATAACAAACATTTTCAAAGGTAGCAAATCCAACGGCGATCGCGATGGCAACTGCTGGCAGTGTCTTCGGCTGCGGTTCAAAGATCAGAAAGAAAAATAACAGCGGCAGCAGTTTCATCACTTCTTCACAGACCGGTGTGATTTCCATGACCGCCTGAATCTCGGTGGCACCATAATAACTCATGGCAAAACTGTTCACATAGGCAGACAGTAAACTGACTCCCATCCCGATGATCACAAACAGGGTAAACCTTCTCGCATTTCCTTTGATAAAAAACGAAGATAAGAGCATCGGAATGGCAAGACAAATAAATATGTTTTCAATATAGGTCATACTTCCACCTCCCGCAAAACCAGTGGAAGCATTCCCACCCAGCATAGGGTCAGACTGATATCGATTGCAAAATAAAGATTAAAATGCCGAAAATCTTCCATACTTCTGGAAACAATATATAATGCCATCTGCAGTATGAGTAAGATCAGCAGCTGTAGATCCACTCTTCTCCCGGAAACCTTTGTTTGCAGACGAAATACTGCCAAATATACGATCACACTGGCGGTCAGTGCAAAAATAATAGAAAAGAAATAGGACGGCCCAAAAATCCGATACCATAAGATCCGGTTCGATGTTATAAAAGCTGCCAAAAGCCCCGGAATGGAACATCGGATCTTTATCTTTTCAGTACGCGCAATCTGCAAAGAAAGAAGAAACAGATACGATGCTCCCCATGAGATTTCTGCTACAAAAAAAATCTGCGGAACCATTCCCGTAATTGCCAGATGCAACAGCCAGTAGATCGTTCCCATGGCAAAGGTACCGTACGCGAAAGCCAGAGTCAAAAGCTGTCTGCTCTTTTTCCGAAATGCCAGTCCAGCAGATAAGATTGCTGCACCGGACATTAGAACTACCTGAAACAAGTTATCGATCAGTTCAAAATTCATCGTCTTCCTTCTCCCTGAGTTTTTCTGTATTTCCCTGATGGATCCGATACAACAGAATCGTTAAAGTAACTCCCAGCAGGAAACTTAAAATCCCCATCAAAATATATCCCAATTCTGTATGATTCCCTACCAAACTTGCAACACCTGAAGCATAATTAAATTGAGGCTCTGAAATTTCTTCCATGACCCCCGGCATAACTTCACCAGTTCCAATGATCAAAAGCAAACAGATCACACTCGCTGCTGCATTGATCCACCCTTGTTTCTTTCGACAATGCTCTCTTTTCAGCCCTTCCGTACGTTCCAAGATTCTCTGTGTACGTTCCTCATTCGTCCGCATATCGGAATCCCTCCTTTTCCAGGATTTCTTTTAATTTTTGTTTTCCGCGATAAACAAGGTTGGTCACCTGCTGTTCGCTTCTTCTCATAACCGATGCTGCATTGCGATAACTCATATTTTCAAAATATACCAGATAAAGAACTTCCCTGTACTCTGCTTTCAGCTTGGATAAAGCTGCATAAAGCTGACGCATCCGTTCATTCTTAAAAAATTCTGTTTCAGCCATCACATCACTGCGCAGTTCAAACGGAAGTTCCTCATAACTAAGCAGCAGAAAATGACGTTTCTGATTATGACGCAGTGCCAGATTTCTGGCCGTTTTATATAAATAAGCTTTCCAAAAGCCTTCTTCCGTAATGGGACGTTCCTTTGCGAAAATTCTTGCAAATGCCTCGATCATCAGATCTTCCGCTTCATGAAGATCTTTAATGTAACTATGAATATATAAGGTCAGTGCATCTCCATAACGCTCCACCAACATTTCTGCCGCCTTTTCCTCTCCCTTTAGATATCTCCGGTATAGGATTTCATCTGCAATTCTGCATTCCTCTTCCATTGATCTCATACCTCATGATTGAAAACAGCTGCGTTTTCACGCAGCTGTCTACTACTTTCTTACTTAATCACTTTCAGCCATCCTTCCGGTGCTTCGATGCGTCCCATCTGGATTCCTGTCAATGTTTCATATAATTTCTTTGTCACAGGTCCCATCTCTGTCATACCGCTTGGGAAACAGATTTCTTTTCCATGATCTACGATCTTTCCAACCGGTGAGATCACGGCTGCGGTACCGCAAAGTCCGCATTCTGCCATATCTTTTACTTCTTCCAATGCAACCGGACGTTCTTCTACTTCCAGTCCCAGATATTCTTTCGCAACATACATCAGGGAACGGCGTGTGATCGAAGGTAAAATCGTGCTGGATTTTGGTGTTACTACTTTTCCGTCTTTGGTCACGAATAAGAAGTTTGCTCCGCCGGTTTCTTCTACATAAGTTCTTGTAGCTGAATCCAGATACATATTTTCATCAAATCCCTGATTATGCGCATCTACGATCGCATATAAACTCATGGCATAATTTAATCCGGCTTTGATATGTCCGGTTCCATGTGGTGCTGCACGATCATAATCACATACACGGATCGTCAGCGGTTTCACACCGCCTTTGAAATATGGACCAACCGGTGTTGCAAAGATACGGAACTGATATTCATCTGCCGGTTTTACGCCGATGACCGGATTAGAACCGAACATATACGGTCTTAAATATAAGGTTGCACCGGAACCATATGGAGGTACATATGCTTCATTGGCTTCTACCACTTTACAAACTGCTTCTACGAATTTATCTTCCGGAAATACCGGCATCTGCAGTCTCTCGCAGCTGTCTTTCATACGTGCTGCATTCAGATCCGGACGGAACGTAACGATTCTGCCGTCTTCTGTAGTATATGCTTTCATTCCTTCAAAACAGGTCTGGGCATACTGAAGAACCCCGGCACATTCACTGATGGTAACGGTGGCATCATCAGTCAAAATGCCTTCTTCCCATGCACCATTTTTATAGTTTGCTACAAATCTCTTTTCTGTCTGAACATAGCCAAATCCCAGACTTCCCCAGTCAATATCCTTTTTTTCCATAATCATACCTCTTTCTCCGTTTTGTCAAGGAGATCTTTCCGTTTTTTATCACGTTAATGCTGTGAATTAATTAAATCAATCTTAACTCTGCTGACATTTCACGTCAAGAAGAAATTCGCATCATCTGCAAAAGTTACTGCTGCTGATCAAAATTCCAATGCAGCGGTAAATTCCACCTGGATGTAAAATTGTAAAAAATTACTACTGACTGCAGAACGGTTGCTTTTGAACTGTTTTTCTGATATATTTTTAGCTGTTTATCAATGCAGTCATATACCCACAGTCAAATTGCTTTTGACTGGATCATTTAGGAGGAATTATGAAAAAAATTTATTTGATGCGTCATGGACAGACGCTCTTTAATATTATGGAACTGAATCAGGGACAGTGCGACTCTCCCCTGACCGAAGCCGGAAAACAGCAGGCACTGGCAGCAAAAAAATGGTATACCGATCATCACATTACCTTTGATTCTGTCTATTGTTCTACCGCAGAAAGAGCCTGCGATACGACAGAACTGATCACCAGCCAGCCTTACACCCGTCTGAAAAGCTTAAAAGAAATCTTTTTAGGAACCAAAGAGGCAACCACTTTCGATGAAAATCCACCTTATCCATATGGTGATTTCTTTGTAAAATACGGCGGAGAAGACTTAGATGAATTTACTGATCGTATCCACGGAACTGTGAAAAAGATTGCCGATGAAGACCAGGGCAACACAATCCTCGTCGTTTCCCACGGTATGGCAATCCAGCGGTTTTTAACTGCTATTTCCTATTTAAAAAATGTCAACGAATATCTGATCATCGGAAACTGCGGTATTATCGAATTAACTTATGACAATGACACATTTACCGTAGACCGAATCATCAACGTCGAACAATAACTACCGTACAGGCAAAGCTTTGCAGAACACAGTCAGCTGCAAAGCTCTGCTTTTTCTATGAATGAATTATGGATAACAGTAAGAAATTAAAAGATGAACAAATGCGTTCCATTCTGTTTGAAGCTTATGAATCCCGTGGGGAACGGCTTCGATTTTTTGAAGAATTCTGTTTTGGAAGAAAAACCAGAGCCGATGCCCTTCTGGTCACAGAACAGGAACTGATCGGATTTGAATTTAAAAGCGACAAAGACAATTTAAGCCGTCTGGAACGTCAGATTCATGATTATGAACGTTTCTGTGACAGAAATTATGTTGTCACCGGACAAAAATACCGAGAAAAGATTGCAGAGAAACTCCCTGCACACTGGGGAATTTACTGTGTCTATCTGGACGAACAGGAAGCGCTGCAGTTAGAATGCATCCGCAAGGCACAGCCAAACAGCAAACGTATGCGGCTGCACAATCAGCTCCGTCTTCTCTGGAGAAGCGAACTGATTCCGATCATCCGAAAATATCAATTAGGCGGTGTCACGGCAAAAAACAAGCTGGAGCTTGTCCGTACCATGGAACACCGTCTTACCAAAGAAATCCAAAAACAGGAACTGACCGAAGCACTTATTGAACGGGATTATTCTCAATATACTGAATAAGCATCTCGCAATAGCGTTTCCGTCCTTCTCCTGACAAATGGATCAGATCCTGAAAATTTGCACCGTCGGAATGGTCGAAGTCAAACACTTCTGCCAGAAGATAGGGTGCATCTTTTTTTTCTGCCCATAAAACCATTTCTTCCAGAAGATCCGGATAGCCGCCGGCTCTGTCATCTTCGATCAGCTTTTCATACTTCGGAGTTTCGATGAACAGAAGATCGATTCCAAATTCTTTACATAATTCTAAAATTTTTTCATATCCTGCCAGCTGCGCTTCATACAGTCCATCCCGCACACCCAGATCCAGCGTGTCCAGATACTCCTTACTCTTTCCGTCCGGAAGCATCAGGGACCCTCCATTTCGAAACTGAGAAGATACGATGGCATTGTTGATCGGATACATGAGAATCTGCTCATTGTTGGCAGTTACAAACATTTCATAAAAGTCTCCAAAATCTGCCCCCTGATCCTGTGACATGATCTTCCATGCATCTGCTTTAAATCCCAGATCCGTATCCAGAAACATTTTCGTATCGCTGATCCACGGAACTGCGGTCAGCGTATAGGCATAAAAATCGATATACAGATGCCGGATCTCGACTCCATGTTCCAAAAGATACTGCAGTTCTTCCGCCATGAATACCGGCTGATTGCCGTTATAAGAAAGAATATAGACATTTCCGTCCAGATGTTCTTCCAGACTGTCAATATCCAGCCCCTGCCGGAACATCGAAGATCCGATAAACAAATGGTCGATCTTCTGCTGTTTGATGGCAGCCGGCATTCCATAGGTATTTCCGGAAAAAATACTGCCATATTGATTTTTCAATACTATAAGCACGGCTGCTGTCAAAAGCACCGCACAGATCATCTTTACGATTTTTTTCACTCTAAAACTCCTATATCACTCATGGATTCCATACGCTCTGAAATTCACCATTTTTCTGCAAATATCCGCTAAGGATTCCCGTTAAAATTGTCCGTATAAAAAGCTGCTGCTGCCAAACTGTCCCAAAAATAAGGTCAGTAGAAGCATGACTGCGATCCAGCCATCAGAGGTTCCTTTTCCACGGACTCTTCTCCACTCATACACTGCCAAAAACAGGATCAGCAGACAGGCAATCAGGAAAAATGCTGCACAAGTATTATCTCCTGTAAACGGCAGCAGGGATGCTGTGATCTGATCCACAGACAGACCGAAACCGCATACTCCATGTCGAAGCATTGTCATAGCCGTTCCTAAATCTTTGGCTCTGAAAAAAATCCAGGTCAATGTCACACCGCAAAATGTAACCAGCATCTGTCCCATCTGCCGTAACCATGGCGTTTCTTTTTGTTTTGGTACGGAACACATATTCCAGATTCCGTGAAGAAATCCCCAGAATACAAAGTTCCAGCTGCTTCCATGCCACAGACCGCTGACCAGAAACGTGATCATTGTATTCAGATGCTTTCTCGCCTTCCCTTTCCGATTTCCGCCTAACGGGATATAAATATAATCTCTCAGCCAGGAAGACAGGGAAATATGCCAATGATTCCAGAATTCTTTGATTCCTCTGGAAAAATATGGATAGGAAAAATTTTCTCCCGTCCGGATTCCAAACATCTGTGCCATACCAATGGCCATTTCCGAATATCCGGAAAAGTCACAGTAAATCTGGACTGAATAGAAAAATGCTGCCATAACAGAGGCCAAACCCGGATAATCCAATGGTGCATCAAATACTGTTGACACATACAGTGCAAGCCGGTCTGCAATGACCAGCTTTTTAAACATTCCGAAAATGATCCGCTCCAGACCTTCTGCCATATTTTTTTCATCATAAGTACAGCCTTCCCGCAGCTGCGGAAGAAATTTCTCTGCCCGTTCAATGGGGCCGCACAAAATCTGTGGAAAAAAACTGACGTAAAGTGCAAAATATCCGAAATGCTTTTCTGCCGGAATTTTACCCTTATATACATCAGCCAGATAACTGATCAGCTTAAAGGTATAGTAGGAAAGTCCCAGCGGTACCGTAAGATGCAGCACCAGACTCACAGAGCCCAATCCTGCCAGCCCTAGAAGCTGATTTACGGAATCAATAAAAAAATTAAAATATTTAAATAAAAACAAGACTGTCAAAAGAAGACAGATACAGCCTGTCAGCCAAAAACGCTTCTCTTTTTTATGTTCAGCCTGCTCCATCTTTTCTGCTGAAATATAAGAAATTCCAATGCTCGCACCGATTAAAAATAACATTTTCCAATCAGATGCTCCATAAAACACAGCACTTCCTGCCAGTAAAAGCACCCAGCGGAATTTCTGTGGGATTCTATAAAAAATTAACAGTATCACGGCAAAAAAAGCCAGCGTTGAAATCGTTCCTGTCATACACACTCCATTTTCCTAATTGTTAGATTCTATCCATGATCTCAGGACAACCGCTAAATCTTAAAACCGGATTTTTATATCCTTTAGAAAAGCGCTTCTTCCTAACATCTGTTCCTCTGTAAACAAACCATTTTAATATTAACATGATTATCATTCAACTTCAACGCAATTAATTCTTTACATTTTTGATTTTTTGCAGTATAATATCACTTGCTGATAAAGCAAGCTGGAATGGCGCAGTCGGTAGCGCAACTGATTCGTAATCAGTAGGTCGTCGGTTCAAGTCCGATTTCCAGCTCTATTTTTTTTTACAGGAGCAGCACAAGAAACTGTCTTTTCAGTATTCATGTGCTGCTCCTGTTCTGCTTTATAAAATACGATATAAGAGCTGCCGTTCCTGCAGTATTTCTGCTTTTACGACAGCCCTTTCATTTTCAGTTATTTATGTCTGATCTTGATCCGATTTTTCTGTTTTGGTCTTTCGAAATTTATCCTTCGTTTTTCGATTCGCCAACCGTATTCCCCAAACGGCTGCTGCGATTCCTACTGCCCACAACAGAAGATACGGCAGTGATCCTAAAAACCAGATAGCTGCATTTCTAAAATCACGTCCAACTCCGTAGAGATTGTTTCCAAACTTTTCACTGACTTCTTCCCAAAAAGATTTTGGTTCTGCTTTCGTTTCCCGATCTACTTCATTGATACTAAGATTGACCGTACTGTAATCTACCTGATTATCATAAGTACGAAGCTGGGAAGTATAAGCCTCTAACTGATACCGCACTTCTGACAAACGGCTTTCGATCGAAATGAGGTCTTCCACCGTTTCTGCTTTTTTCAAAAGTTCCATCAAACGATCTCTTTCTGTTTCTAAAGCGGTCTTCCGGCTGGCGGTATCTACATACTGCAGCGTAATATCTTCTGCAGATTCTGAGATATTCGTAACATTCGAGGTCTCTTTCACATTTTCCACAAATGCATCCAGCTGATCGCTTGGAATCCGTACCGTCATATAGCTGTAACGATTATAATTGCGATAATACGAAGAACCGCTGTCCAAAGACGAATGTTCTATGTAGCCCCCAAGTGACTGTACCTTTTTCTGGATTCCGTCCACCACTTCATCAAATTCTTTCGTTTCGATGGAAATTTCAAACGTCCGGATCAGTTTTCTTTCCGTCTGCACTGTTGAAGCGATTTCTGTCCCGGAAGCAATCCCGTCCTCCATTATTTCAGACATTTCCACTGCATCTTCATCTACCGCATACTCTTCCTGTGCAGCGGTTTCATAAACTTCTGTCGCAATATCCTCCGTGTTTTTCATAGAAGAGCTTCCGCATCCAGCCAGAAGAAAAACCAGCAGCAATGTCCCCAAAAATGAAATATTCCGTTTCATAAAATTCCCCCTTTCTTCATTTTCATCCATAAATTTCCGTTTTGTATGGCTTTATTATACTTTGGATTTCAGGGGAATGAAATGAAGAAATTCTTATGTTTTTATGAAGATGTGCATTTCTCTGACATCATTCAGCTGCACCCAGCTTTATCACACAGTTCCTGCTCGCTCTTTTAACACTCGATTGACAAGCTTTTTATCCGCCGGACATTCACAGAATTGAATATATAACTCCAAATGCTTTAAGAAGCCTAACAATTCTCCTACCGAATCAACATGTTCAATGACTTTCTTTTCACATTTTTTCGATAATTTTTGTTTATGCTCAAAACACCATTGTTCAATGATCTTTTTCTTCATTTTTTTATTTGGAGGTAAAATCTGAATCTGAACACAATTCGAAAACTTCGTCATCAGCTGCTCTTCGAATCGTTCCAGTCTGCCAGGCACACAATTCATCGTAAATACCAACTGCTTTTCTTTCACAAGCAATCGCTCAATCACCGCCACCAAATATTCTTGTGTTGAAATTTTTCCCTGCAAATACTGCAAATCTTCAATAATGAGAACATCGGTATCTTCATATCTTTTACAAAAATCTTCCTGCGGAGAGTTGCTGTTTTTTATGGTCTCTATTATCTGACCTGCAAGATCATCTGCCTTTACAACTTTCACGTTCCTTCCCTTTTCTGCAATTTCTTCTTTCATAATCTCTACAAGGTGAGATTTCCCATTTCCGGATTCCCCAAATAAGATCGCAGGATTAATAAGATGCTCTTTTTTATTCTCTACAATCATTTCTGCCAGCATATACGCCGCTGCATTCGATTTATGTAATATAAATGTTTCTCTCTTACCCATATAAATCTCCCACCCTATTTTTCATTCTACATAACAACATTTCCTTTGAGCGCCAGCAACATTTTTTCAAACATTTCCATATTTCCTCCAGTAGCAAATGTTTGATCTGCTCTATGACGGTCACTTCCACAAGATGCTAATAACTGATATTGATCCTGCATTTTTTTCAAAAATTCCATACGTGCCGGATCTGTTAAATAACTTTCATAAAAAATCTCCAATCCTGCAACTTCACCGGCTGCATGTTTAAATTCTTTGATCAGTATCTCTATTTCTTCTTCTGTGAATTTATATCCATATGGATGTGCCAGACATGGAATCCCTCCACATTCTCTGATTCTTTTTACAACTACCTCCATTGGAGCATAATTAATAAATTGCGTACTCGGAATATAATAAGGACTATGATCCCCGATCTGATGATCAAAAGCGGCATCTATATCGGTCTCTATTTTTTTGTCTACTAAAACCTGTGCAATCTGATGTCTTCCAATATGTTCACAATTACGTTTCACATGGTATACTTCTTCTAATGTAATATGAATTCCTCTTGCTGCAAGATTTTTTAAAATTGCTTCTACATATGCTGTTTTTCCATCGGCAATTTCTTTAAAAATATCATCAAAATCAGATTCATTGACTCCATTTGGAAAAATTCCTACAATATGTATTTCTGCTGCATAATTTCTGAAATCTGTTTCGTATTTTGTAGAAAATTCACTTCCCGGAATGACAAGCATCTCACCAATCTGCATACATTCATTAATTGTGAATTTGTTATGGTCTGTAATCGCAATCGCAGAAAAACCTTCTTCTTTTGCTTTTTCTATAACCACTTCCAATGATTCCAAACCATCTGAATGATTGGTATGTAAATGAAAATCTATCAAACCACTCTTCATTTTCATAATTTCTTCATTTTGAATCGTCATCCTATTCTCCCCTTGCTAGTTGCAAATACTTCAATAACTTTTTATATTATTACAAAAAAGCATTCTTTTTCGCAACATGTATTTTCAAAATTCACGCCGTAGGATGGAGACTGTCACTACAGCTGTAAGCTATAAATTTTGCCATGCACCAGCAGCTGTCCCTTGTTTTGCGATGCATTTGGCCAAAGGAGGTGGAAAATCCATCCTAGTACTTCTTCGCGAAGCAGGCTCTCCTGCGAGTGATTAGAAGTACTTGGATTAGTTGGAGCCGACGACGCCCTGCGGAGCATAAATAAGGGCAGAGGGTGGTGCTTGTGAAAAGTTAGTTGCGAAAAAGTAGGAATACTGCAAATAGTAAAAGGAACGATCTTCTGTCTACTTTTTCTTTCCTGACAGAAACCGCCACAGCAATGCTGTAAGCACAGCACCACTGCACAGCGTTCCATAGAATACCGCTTTATTCAGATAGAACAGCATGAAAACATTGGCATTGACGCGAACATTGGTAATTTCGGTTTCACTGCTGTTTCCTGCCGCATCTGCCGCAGTGATTTTAATATTTTGTGCGTGATTGGCCGCATCTACACTGATACAGATTCTTCCATCCAGTTCAGCAATCTTTGCAGCATCAAATATGGTTTCTGCTCCATCAATTATTACGGACACCTTTGCTGCCAGTACGTTATCATCAATATCAATGAACATTTCCTGACTGGAACTCTTGTACTGTCCGTTGGTTTCTATGCCTGAAACCAATATGCTTGGATTGGTCTTGTCCACCACAAACGCAATTTTTTTGCCTTTGGTATTGTTATCTGATCTGTTGGCTGCACGGTCTTCTGAGTAAATTGTAACAACATAGGTTCCTTCTTCTTTGAAGTTGTCCGCCTTGATGTTGTACTGATACTGCTTCCACGTTACCTCTGTACCGCTTGCCTTCACAGTATAATCCTGCCCTTCTTTTAAGGTACGCAGTTTTCCGTTAAAATTTACTGTAATTTCTTTAAATTCCAGTGTATCTACATTTGTTTCTGTAATCTTCAACGCCTGCTCTGTCTTGGTATAATACTTTCCATTTTCTCCCACCAATGCAGCTGTCGCTTCATCATAGGTATAAACGGAACCGAAACGGTTTACAGAAAACATTACGGTTTCTTCACTGCGGTTTCCTGCAAGGTCATAAACCGTTGCTTTCATCGTGTAAAGGTCATCCTGTTCCTGAACATAAGCAAAATCATCCAGTTTCAGTTCCATACCATTTGTTTCCTGCTTCCGTGTAACGTTTATTTCGACCGCACCGTTGTTATAGCCCGTCATAAGGATGACTGCACCGTTGGAATCATAATTGGTATCATGATAACGGATTCCCGGTCTTACTTCACCGTTATTTGCTGACATATCTTCAATATCAAAGATTTCCAGCTCTGGTGCCGTCTGGTCTACTACAAAATGATCCGGCATATAATCAGCCAGTTCATTGAATGCAAGATCCGTACCTGCAATATCGAATGTATATTCTGCATCATAATTAAATATAATGGTCGTAATGTTATGATCTCCATTCTGTGACCATCCTAAAATGTGAGGAATTTCTGCCGTACTGTCATCTGCGGTAACCAGGATCTCTATAGCACTTGGATCAAAGTTATGTTCCAGAATATCGATGGTTGCTGTACGTGACGCATCATAATAGTATTCATTCCTACAACTGTTGTTATCATAAGTTACGGTTACTTTCGGCTCCGTCTGATCAATGGTAAATTCATCCACTCGTGTATAATCTGCCACGTTTCCGGCCATATCCATAAATTTCAATGAAAATGTATAATCACTGTCTGAGGTAAATGCCACGGTACAAACATTCAACGTGTTATCTCCCGACCCTGATTGTGACCATCCGCTGATTTCTGGCAGTGAACCATCTGTGGTTGTAATAATCCACTCTACATCTTCCGGATCAAAGTTACGTTCACGGATCTGAACCGTCGCAGTTCTCGTTTCCTTGTAATACTTACCATTGGCAGGATTGTTCAAATCATAATCGACCGTAATGACTGGCTTTGTAATATCAATGTTGTATTCCCGCATAACGTCCAACCGATGTCCGACATTATCCGTGTATTCTGCTGCTACAAAAATCTTATTTTCATTATTTGCTGCAGCATCTAATCTCAATGTTTCTTCAACAGTATATAAAATATCTTTTTCTTTGTCCGTCAGTTTACTGTTAAGATCAGTTCCCACAGACGCCTTGTAATCCTTCTCATATTTTAAAGTGTGACCGCCAAGGTACTGCCATTTTGCAATCCCCGAATAAGTATCCTGCAGCAGTATCTTAAACGTTATATCTTCATTATAGAAATCAACACCGTTTACTGTTCTGCTTGGCCTTGTAATGGTTGTGATTTCTGCTTTGCCGGTTGCCGAATGCTTTGAGGTACTTTCTACAATATATCCTCTAATCTCAGATTCTGTATTTGCAGCATAATCCACGGTTTCCGCATAAACGCTTCCTTTAAAATCCTCCGTATCTAACGGGATAGTTACCTGATATTTTCCGCTTGCGGTAGGTTCCTGAAAAGCTTTGGTTCTCACCAGCTCTTTCCCGTTTTCATCCACTACTTTAAATACAATCTTCTCAATACCGGAAATTTCATCTTCTGCTTTGGCTGTAATGGTCATTTTGGATTTTGCAAAGAAATATCCCCATTCCCAATAATTTGCCTTGTCATCAGTCGAGTATGACAATTTCAGTTTTGGAGCTGTGCTGTCTTTCGTAACATATTCTGTATAATGGGTACCGTAATCTGCTTCCGGTGTCAAACCTTTTACGATTGCCTGATTTCCCGCAAGATCTGTAAATACAACCGGAATCCTATAATTCCCATCCGTTGCCAGAGAAAGAACAATTTTCATGGTTTCCGGATTTTCATTGCCCTTTGCACACCGAATCCCCTCTTTGATCTTATTTATAGATTCTTTGATCTTCGTATTTTTGATAGCAATCTCGTGGATATCCGTCACACTTACGCTGTTTTCTAGCTTTTTCTTTACTTCTGTACCGTTGATATTTCTGTCTTTTATCTTAATAACGAAGTTTGGACAAGAACGATTCAGATAATCTCTGAAACTGCCCAATGCCGACTTCACGGTCTGACAAATATCTCCGTTCTCATAGGAAGTCGTAATTTCCGGTGCAATCGTATCAATCACAAGCTTCGGACTCGTATAGACACTGTTTTTTTCTTTCTCGACTGCTTCGTTGCTTGTTTCCACATTTTCTGTATTCATCAGATTTCCTGCACAGTCCCGATATTTCACTGTAAACTGGTAATCTCCATCATTGCTATGGTCTGCGAGCGCTTCTAACGTAAATTCTGCTGTATGTTTCCTTCCATCATGAATCCATGTGATTTTTGGAAGTTCTTTTAACGCTTCGCCATCTTTTTGGATAAAAAATTCAAAATGTTCTAACCCATCTTCTGCTCCTAAATGCCCAAACATTTCTTCTAAAGAAAGAGTGACCGTAATATCTTTGTTGTAATATGCCGTATAACCGGATACAGGTTCCTTATTTCCTTTTGTTTTTTCTCCTTTACTATTTACAACATTAGAAGCCTCAGAATAAACCACACCCAGCACCGGATTTACATGATCGATAATAAATTCTTTTCCTATGCAAGTATCCGTTTTCTCTGTGCTCTGCATAAATCCCAGATTTTCTGCACAGACCAGACCGTTTCCAGCCTGATCTGCATACGTAATTTCTGCATGAAATTTATTTTCTGTGTTGTTCTCTCCGTCATATACAAAGGAATAGCTGTGTTCTCGTCCGTTGGTTTCCGGATTCAAATCATCTGCTTTCCATACGGCAACCGGATCGGTTTCCTGATCTCTATAAAGAGTTATCGTCAGATTTTCTTTTGATTTTTCATAGTATGCTTCATTTTCATCCAGTGTAAAACAAACCTTCAGATTCTCCGTTCCGGTATCATTTCTAAGAACTTCTGTCCCATCGATCGTACATTCTGTCGTTCTTTCTTCCGTGTATTGAGTAATCTTCGGTGCCAGTGTATCGATAACTAAGAGCTTGCTTGTAAAATTTCCATTTTCATCTGTGTTCCTGCTGTTCAGAACATTTCCTGCACCATCTTGATACCCATCAATTACAAGCTGATATTCAATTTCCGTATCTTTTTCTGCCGGAAGTTCCGCTTTTGCAAACCACTGATCCTCCACTCCTTCCGCCTTTGTCCAGACTGCTGTACTAAGCGCTGCGGCTTCTTCCCATGGGGAAGTTCTATCTTTTTCACCGGATATTTTTTGATTTACAATAAGCTTCGGATATACCGGAATTTCTTCCTCACCAAAAAATCTTTCTGCAAGCGTTACGACTGCATATCTTTTTTCATTATCATAATATTCTTCATCGAAAACTTCCTCACACGCTGTTCCATCTTCCGTTTGGATCTCTACAGAAACAATTTCCGGATTCACAGAATCAAGATAAATCAGTGCGTTCCCCTCTGTGTTCTCTAATACAATGTTTTTTGTTTCATTGCCGGCAGCATCCCGCAGAGAATCAATGCTAATTTTTTTCATCACTAAAGTTTCATACGCAGAACAGGGAATACTTCCGTAAAAAATCTGATAATCAACTCCATCGATCCTCTTTTTCTTTCCTCCATCATGTACGGCAATTTTTTTGATTTCTTCCGTTTTTGCATCCCCTATGCCTTCATAAGACATTTGCACCGATACAATTTCTGAAATTGCATCATATACGTACACTTCAAATCCAACTTCCCGTTTTCCCCAAATCTTTTTCCAGTGGTTTTCTGCCATTTTAAAAATCTGACTGATCCAGCTGCCCTCTTTTTCTTCCTGAAATTCTGCATTTGCACCTTTCGCATCAGAAATAAATCTAATATAAGCTATTTTTTCCGGTGCTTGTGTATCTTGTCTGACGTTAATCACTTCTCCGCTGACTTTATTTCCAGCTTCATCTTCCACGGTAATCTGATAGGATCCTGCCGATGTAATTTCATACACAACATCAGCCCTTTGCCGATTTTCTGAAATTCCTTCCGTAATCTCCTGATCGTTTATCTTGATATTTTTGATTCCGGATAGATGATCTGTCACCGCAAAAGAAAGTTTGATCGGCTCATTACTTTTCCAATAAATTCCTCGCTCCTTATCATACCCGACATGCTGAATACTTTGAATCTCGATTTTCGGTTTCTGGCAGTCAACTTTTTTTACAGCTGCTTTTTTCGTTTCAGACACATGTCCAGCTTTATCTACCGCATAAAAATAATAAACTTTCTCCTCCGATAGATTTTCTTTTATGTACAGTGTGTTTCCTTCCAACTCTTTTAACTCTTTTGGAATCGCCGTGAGCATCTCTGAGAGCATCACTTCTTCATTTTCTGTATAATATATACCATACAGATTCGTATCCGCTGCTTCTGCAACGATCATTTTCTCTGTTGTCCATTGCTCATGATCCACTGGTTCTGTTATCGTTAATTCCGGTACGCTGTCATCAAATACCAATGGTTTCAATGCCGCTTTTTTTACATTTTTTTCTTTGTCCAATACATATACGTATTCCGGAATTACAGAATTTTTTGTATAAGACAGAGAATCCGTAAATTCTCCTTTCTCTGATTCACTAATCTGCCCATCCTTGGATGTTACACTTACTATACCGGCATATACAGAGCCGTCCAAAGTCTGACCTAGGTACGAGAGGCTGTCACTTTGTTCATAAACTGCCCGATCCTCTTTCCGACTGCCATTTACTGCAAATACTACAGCAGTATCCCTGATCCATAGATTAAAAAATAACAAAACAGCAAGCAGCAATGCCAACAGCCGCTTTATTTTCTGACATACAATTTCCAGATTCATTTCTATCTCTCCTATTTCTTTTGGTAAAACCATCTGCTCTATTTTTCTGTAATTTCCTGACACTTTTTAAATGATCTCTTCTGTGTGAATTATCATGATTTCACGGACAATCCTAAATTTTCCAAGAACTGCGGTTGTTCTCAAGGAAGTGCTTACCTCATCCTTATTTTTTTGTAAATGGATTGATTTTGTATTTTCCGATTCTGTCCACAAAAACTTTATCTGCGGAATACCATACCTTGATTTTTGCCCTGCTATTTTTTCCTGCAATTCTTTGATCCCTTTCTTTGTCTGACGTCCTGTCAGATATCCAATCGTTGATTTGATGTCTAATACGAAAAATACCGTTACTGCAATCAGTAAACAAATCATTGATAGTATCAGACAGATCTGAAATAGATTCTGATACAAGCTGATTTTTTCACTAAGATCATTCATGTTCCGCACCTCCCTGACTGTTCTGACCAAACGTTGACTGAATCATGCGTTCTGCCTGATCTACGATGTTCAAAAGCTCTTCCATTTCATCCTGAATTGCTGCCAGCGTATTTGCATTCAGAGAAGCAAAATCACTCAGCACATGCTGTCGGATATTGGTCATTTGTGCCTGCATCTCCTCCTGCGTGACACCAGCCCGCTTAAAATCTGCAGCCCGTGATACAATCTGGGAAGCCAGCTCTTGATACATGATCAGTGCTGTCCGCTCATTATCTGTTTCTACTAAATTTCCATCAGACAATGCCATAAGATCATGCCAGTAATCTTTATATGTTATCGCTGCATCGCCCGTTTCATCTGAAATCCCGATCATAGAATAATAAGAAGAAATCGTGTAGAGACGTTTTGACCGTTCGATCTGTTTTGTTTCCAGATATTTTGATGTTTGTGCAGTTCTAAAATAACCTTTGGAACTTTTTTTATTGCTTTTATCTTCATACTTATAG
The DNA here is from genome assembly GCA_964602445.1 of uncultured Lachnoclostridium sp. Classification (GTDB taxonomy): domain Bacteria; phylum Bacillota; class Clostridia; order Lachnospirales; family Lachnospiraceae; genus HGM12587. The sequence continues at coordinate 2,369 of CAZRQV010000024.1, read as the reverse complement.
TAGTAAGCAATTCCGGCATCATATGCGAATTTCTCATATCCTTCCGTATTGGTCCGAAATATACTTTCATTTGTATTCTTTCCGTTTCCCTGCTCCAGCATTGTCAAACGAAGGATTTCGCTTTCCTCTCTGGTAAGCACATTATCGTCCAACAACGCCTCCTGAAGCAGACCTTCATATCCCTCTGCCCGATAAGGATCCAAATTGATCGCTTTTTTATAATTTTCTATTTCATCCGCCTTTACGGCCGATCCTTTTGCAGAATCAATATACGCAGCATAACTTGTATTCGTTGTATACACCTTTAACCCGCCAAAAACACCTGCTGCCATTCCAAATACAGCAGCCATTCCCATCGGAACCGCAAATTTACAAAATTTTCTTCCCTGTTTTTTTCGGTATTCTGCATCCTCTTTTTCCACATTTTTCAACGCATACAAAAGCTCTGCGCAGGACTGATAACGATCCAACGGATTTTTTTGTGTGCATTTTAAAATGATTTTTTCCAGCCCCGGCGAAAACGCCGGATTCCACTGTCTGATTGGATACATTTCATATGGTGATTCACTCGGGTTGTGTCCGGTCAGCAAATGATACATGGTCGCTCCCAGACCATAAATATCTGTTCTTTCATCTGTCTGCCCATGCCCACCATACTGCTCCGGAGCCGCATATCCCCGCGTTCCAAGACACACCGTATCCTCTAAATTTTGATTTTTATATTCTCGTGCTGTACCAAAATCAAGCAGTACAACATTCCCATCTGGTTTCAGCATGACATTGGAAGGCTTCATATCTCTGTATATGATTGCCGGATTTCTGGAATGCAGATATCCAAGAACCTCACACAGCTGTTTTGCCCAATCAGTCACACTATGTTCCGGCTGCGCACCATATTCCTTTATGATGCTGCTCAAAGTTTTTCCTTCAACAAAATCCATGACGATCAGAAAAAAATCTGTTCCGTCGATCACATCTATGATACTGGGCAAATGTGGATGGTCTAACTTCTTCAGCATCTCTGTTTCAACAAGCAATCCCTGCTTTACCACTTCATAATTCTGTGTTCCGTCCTTTCTGATTTCTTTGATTGCCCACGTCTTATTGGCACGTTCATTGACCGCCATATAAACGATACTCATGCCGCCCTGACCGACTTTTCTTAAAATTCGATATTTTCCATCGACAAGTGATCCTATTTCCAGCATATGTCCTCCTAATCTGCACGAACCAATACTGCAGAAATATTGTCTGCTTCCTGCCGATACTTATTTAAATCCGTCAGATAGACCAGACCTTCTTTCATTGCCTGTTCCGTAAATATTTGATACGGTGTCAGATACTGATAAATTTCTTCCGGTGAAATTACATGTCTGAAACCATCACTGCACAATAAAAACATTGTCCCCGGAGCAACCATTCCGGTATAAAAATCCGGTTCTATCCTCTCAGATGCTCCGACACACTGCAGCAGCACATTTCTGCGCAGATCCCTGCGTGCTTCCTCTTCTGTGATTCTTCCCTCCTCCACCTCTTTTTGGATTAAGGTATGATCTTTGGTAAGCTGTATCAGCTCATCCCTTAATTGATAAATGCGGGAATCTCCCACATTTCCTATATAATATCTCTGCCCTACAATCAAAAGAACGACCATGGTCGTTCCCATAGCTGCATGTATGGTACGACTGTAATTTAAAATTTTTGCATTCGCCTGATAGATCAGACTTGTCCAGTTTTTCTGTAAATTTTCCATACACATTCCCTGATATAACATCTGCGGAAACTGTTCCTCAAACCACTTTGAAAACATTCTGACCAAAGCGGCACTGGCGAGTTCGCCTTTTTCCAGCCCGCCCATACCATCGCAGACAGCAGCAAGCAAAACATTACCCTCGTCTGTCCGGGCAGCTTTGATAATGACAGAATCCTGATTTGTGCTTTTTTTAATACCAACATCGGTATAAGCTGCAATTTTAAAGTCCATAGTATTCTATCCTATATTTAATTTTTCACAATTTTATGCTTCCACGTATTACAGATACATTTCAAATCTGTCATCAGCTAACTTAATTTCTTCTATACTGACCACTGCATATTTTTGTAATACGTAAAATATTTACCTAATGCATCTGAATTTGAACAATTATTTCTAAATTTTAATTTGGGATTTTAATTGAAATATTTTTATGAAACACCTAACGTGTTAAGAATTGAATTACTTTTTTAAAGGCCGCCGCTGTCATCAGCGACAGCCTTTGGAAATTTATTTTCTTACAGAATCAAGGGGAATTACATCATTCCGCCCATTCCTGCACCGCCTGCCGGCATTGCCGGAGTTTCTTCTTTGATCTGTGCTACGCAGGATTCTG
>CAZRQV010000023.1:21821-31485 GCA_964602445.1 uncultured Lachnoclostridium sp. | reverse complement strand
ATAGTCGTTTTTCACTTTTCTCCGAGAGCAAAGCCTAGGCTTCGCCTTAGGAGGCGCTTGTTATATCCATTTAACTATGAGAACCTGCTTATTTAAACCAAGCATTTTCATTCTATTTCAAAACCATAAAAATGTCAATCAGAACAGCTTCAGCTGAAAAACACTAAAAATACCCGCAGAAATCAACGCTATGATTTCTGCGGGCTTTTACTCTTTATCCTTCACGGTTCCCGTTGAATGCCGTTTTTAATTTTTCATTATTCCACAGTTACCTGAATTTCTGCAGTGAGATTCTTTACATTGTTCACTGTTTCCGGAAGATTTAATGTACCTGTTAATGTAACCGTACCTGCTGCAGCCGGATCATAATTTTCTGTATTCCAGTTAACAGGAACCTGTACTTCAAACTCTTCGTTCGTTTCATTGGTCAATGTTACATTGACAAACGCTGCAAGTTCTAATTCTTCGGCAGAAGTATTTAACTGCACGTTCTTCTTTTCTAATTTTTGAACTTCTTTGACAGATGCTGCACTTAAAGAAATCCCTGTGATTTCCCATTCTGTGATTCCTACTCCATTTCCGGCTGCTGCACTGTTCAGTTCTGTAAAGAATAATCTTACATAACGTGCAGTCAGCGCTGGTTCAAACTGAGTGGTTACCACCGGATAAGTGGTTCCGTCATGAGCACTTGTCAGCTTGCTGACTGTGATCCAGTTGGTTCCATCATTGGAAATCTGGATTTCAGAAGCAGTTGGATATACTTTGTTAAAGTAGCTCACCTTAGACTGATCAAAAATGCTTGTGCCTGCTTTTCCAAGGTCAATCGAAACCCATGCATTTTCTTTTGCATTGCTGCCTTTGATGTAATCGCTGTCCCATTTGGTAGATGCATCTCCATCGTTGACATATGTTTTTTCACCATTGGAAGTTCCGGAAACTGCAACTGTTTTATTCAGTGCAAGGTTAGATGGTTCCAGCACATCGCCTTCCTTCACGATCGGCTCTGTATATGCTCCGATTTCATCGGATGCACTTGCTGCATGATCCAGATAAATTTCATAAATAGAAATTTCTGTTCCTTCTTCAAATTCAATCTTAATGCCATAAACATCTTTTTCAGCATCTAATGCGAATTTTTTCGCACTTTCATCTAAAGTTCCAAGTACTTCATAGCCCTGATCTGTCAGAACTTTCACAGTTGCATTGCTGATCTGATTTGGATTCTGAAGGATTGAGATTGCATTGTATCTGGTTCCTTCTGTAAATTTGTAAACTACAGAATCTTTTGTTCCCGCAGTTCCTGTAAACAGCGTTGACAGATTTCCATCGACTGCATTGGTAATCTCATTTCCAAAGGTTGCGCTGATTTCTTCTGTTCCATCACTTTCCACTTCTACAGTTTCATTGATGATGATTTCATGAAGTCTCAGATAATATCCTGTATTTCCTGTAATGTAAATTCTCAGATATCTTGCTTCAGTTCCTTCCAGTTCTGCTTTTACATAACGGCAAGGAACTTCCATGGTGGAATTGTCATCTTCTACAGTTGCAATTGTTTCCCAGTTTTCATTGTCCTGAGAGATCTGAATCTCTGCATTATAAAATCTTGGATTTCCATCATACGTATATACGGTAACATCGTATAACGGAATCGATCCGCCCAGATCAAAGGTAATGTAATCACCTTCAGTCTGTGCTTCATTTGTCCAGATATAAGTAGATTTGTCACCGTCAAATAAGTTTTCCCAGGAACCTGCCTGCAGACCATTGGTCAGGTTTGTTTCCAGGAATTTTGGATTCATTTTTGTGCTTTCTGTTTTAACACCCATTTTTTCCAGATCAAAGGTTACTGCATTTTTTGTCTGATTGATCAGACGTACATATTTTACAACCTGTGATTTTGCCGGATCGGTCACTACTGTCCATGTTGTTCCGTTATCAGAAACTTCCAGTGTTAATCCGGAAATTCCGGTTCCTTTATTTACAAAGGAAGCTGCATTGACCAGATTTACGAATTTTATACCGATATATTCACCGGATTCTAACGTAACATTTTTCAGATCCGCTACGGTCCATTCTTTATCAGCAACAGTCAACGGCTGTTTTGCATAAGCTTCTACGTTTGTATAGATTCTGTTTCCTTCCGGAACTTCTTTATTTACTGTAAATTCACGTACATGAGTCCAGAAATCCGGTTTAGTTGCAATTCCGGTTTCTACCAGACGCAGTCTGACATAACGCGCCTGAATATCCAGTCCATCTACTGCAATTTCGATCTGATCATTGTACTGTTCTCCAAGCCGAGTGAAATTCACACCGTCTTCGGAATATTCCAGTACTGCTTTATGGAAAATATCATGATCTGTATCTGTATTTCCCTGAAGAATGCTGATGTCTGTCACCTTGATCACACGACCAAGATCTACCCCATAGTAATCATCTTTCTGCTGTATTACATTCCACTGAGCACTTGTGCTTCTGTTGCCGTCAAAGATTTTTTCCGCAGAACTGTCATGACTCTTTACTACACCGCCAATTTTTGCATAAAGTGTTGGTGTAAAATCTGTATAGTTAGAATCCAGTAATGGTTTTAATGCATTTTCCGCATAATTGATCAGCTTCATTGCAAATGGCTGGAGACGTTTGCTTCCTGCCAATGCTTTGTTTGTATCACCTTCAAAAGTTGGATAGCTGTCCCAGCTCTGGAATGCTTTACTTGCTGCAGCAAACTGGCTCCATGCTTCTGCCACATCTTCTTCTTCCAGTGCAGCAACACAGCTCAGTGCTGATTTACATGCATTGGTTACATCTGTTAAGGAATTTAACCATGGATTTAATTCGCTGACCAGTGCTGTGTTAGTACATTTTTCTCTAAATCCATCGACTGCATTTAAAATCGTTTCAAACTCTGTCAGCAGAATTTCTGTATCTTCTAAATCTTTGACAGATTCTCCATTGTTTACTTTTTCAAGAACAGTTTCCAGATTTTCTTTGATATATTCTGATTCCGGGAATCCTGCTGTAACACGGGAAGAATTCGGGCAGTTTGCCACGTTTCTTGCGATGGTCAAATATTCTTCTGTAACTTCCGGCTGCAGATAATCATAAGCACCGGTCCAAACTTCATCTGCATGGGTGCTGTAATTGCTGTTATTCCAGAACAGTGCTGCTAACTGGAATAATGCTGCTTTATTACTCTGTCCGAAACGGGATGGATTGGATACTGCCGCACGAAGTCCTGTCACACCGTCTCTTGCATAATGTGTAATATTTCCAAGGAAGATTCCTGATTTTGCATGTTCATTTACCGGATAATTTAACCAGAAACAAACCGGCTGTCCTGTTCTTTCGCTGACATAATTTACAGTTTCCTGTGTGATCGGAGAGTTTACATCATCTCCTGTCCAATATAAAATGATGGAATCATCTAAATTCTTCAAAGCTGCCAGCTCTGCACCATTTCCGGACCAGGATTTATTATATCCCTGCGGACAATAAGTGATCGGATCACATCCTTTTGGTTCTACAAATTCTTTCGTCAGACGATTTAACAAGGTTACAACATCTGCATGAGAACCACCGCCAAAGTCATCATTTAAGATGTCAAATTTTCTGACACCTGCATCATATAACTGGGTCAGTTTTGCTACTAACTGTTCATAACGTGCTTCATAAATATTCGGATTTCCTGCGATGGAGATTCCGGTGAAGAAACTTCCCAGATGAACACTCCATACATAGTAACATTTTGTTTCCTGACCGATTTTTACCAATTTTTCTATTTCTTTAATCTGACTTTCCGGATAAAGTGCATTCCACTGTGTTGTATGATATACGTCTGTTTTAGATGCATAAACATACATATTCATTTTCACATCTCTTGCGAAATTCATCAGACTCTTACGGGTTTCATAATCCCATCCGCCATAAAAACCTTCGATAAATCCTCTGAATTCGATTCCGGCATAATCTTCGATCTGCGCACCTAAAAGTTTCAAATCATCGAAAGAAGATAACATCATCTTTAAGGTCGCAACTCCGCGGAATACTGCATCACTGTCACCACCCACGATGGTAATCTGGTGATCTTTGACTTCCAGCAGATAACCGTCAAACTGATCATACAGATTTTCTGTTTTTACAGTCAGCTGGTCTTCATACTGGTCTGCCGCTTCTTTCGAACCATCGATTCCCAAAAGAATGTTCCATTTGTTTTTGCCTGCTTTCAGTGTTTTCGCACTGTCTTCATTTTTTTTGATCTCGTCTACACCGAAAATAGCTTTTGCTGCTTCATCAGAAACTAACTTGTCTGCTCCTCCAAGAACATAACCGGAACGAATGTCATTTGCTTTGGCATAATCTGCTGCCTGACTATCCTCGTTCTTTGTTAAGAGCAGCGGTACATTTAATGCAGATGCCAGCGCTCCGCCGCATAATCCGTCCGGATAGTTATTACCGCTTCCACAGGCAACTACTGCACATTTTGCTCCTTCAAAGAATTTTTCTGCGATCATGACAGAAGTTGCAAATCTGTTTTTCCCGGCAAGTCGAACTGCTTCGATTTCTTCTGCTTTTTTTCCTGCAACAGACGCAATTGCCTTTACTGCATCTGCAGAAACAGCATTTTCTCCGCCGAGAACATAGATGCTGCCGCCCTTCAACTGTTCTAAGACATTTTTCTGTTCTTCATTCAATCCTTTTGCAGAATTTACAAGAAGGATTGGTTTTCCTGTAGCTGCTGCAGATAAGCTGTCTGCAAAAGATTTGGAAGTTGCGATGAGAAGATCGTTCTGTCCTTCCAAGCCTGCTTCTTTCAGGATTTCTGTGTTTGTTTCCAAACGCGTATTTCCGGCTAATCTTACTACCTTACCGTTTTTGCATTGTTCTTTTAAGAGTGCTTCTGTCTGTGCTGAAACAGCACCTGTTCCACCAAGGATATAGATGGTTGCATCAGCTTTTGCATTTTTCTGAATGTATTCAGCCATTGCACGATTTGATTTTTCCTTGCTATTCGTGAGAAGGATTGGTGCTTTCTTCACTTTTGCAAGGTAACTTCCTGTCAATGCATCTGCATAGTCTTTTCCGGTTGCAACGATGACTGCATCGAATTTTTCCACGCCTAACGCAGATTTCACCTGATCTGCCACCTTCAGGCTTGTTTCGTTTCTGTCACTGCCAAAAACTCTCTGCACACTGTCTTCTTCTTCCAGTGTACCCGCATCCACAACGGTTGCTTCCACGTCATGGTCCGTTAAAACTTCCTGCAAGTAGGATTTGGTTGCTTCGTCAATTCCTGTTTCATAAACTACATTTACCTGTTTGTCCATCGTAAACCGGGTTCCATCATAATCGATGTCCCGAACGATCGGATAAATACTGTACTCTTCTGCTTCTGTGGTTTCCGCTGCCTGAACGACTCCGACATTGGAGCATACCATAGAAGAGCAGAGCATGATGGATAAAAATTTTTTCAACTTATTCATCATAAAAACCCCCTTCTATTTTTCTACCTTAGTGTATCACAAGTAGCACTTCAGAGACAACGCATTCCGCCTAACTCTTTTCCTTTTTTCTTTTGATTTTTTCAAAGATTCCCAAAACAGATTTCTCTGTAATGGTTGTTTTTTTGCAAATTTCTGATATAATAAGCCCGACGACATTTAATAGGAAAGAACACAGAAATATATAGGAGATACTTTATGAAAAAAACGAAAATTATCTGCACCATGGGTCCTAATACAAACGACAAAAATCTCATGACTAGTCTCGCAAAAAACGGTATGAATATTGCAAGATTTAATTTCTCCCATGGTTCTCATGACGAGCACAAAGGCCGTCTGGATCTCTTAAAAGAAGTAAGAAAAGAAGTTGGGTTGCCAATCGCAGCTCTTTTAGATACCAAAGGACCGGAAATCCGTACCGGACTTTTAAAAGATGGAAAAAAAGTCACCTTAAAAGAAGGACAGACTTATACATTAACCATCAACGAAATCGTTGGTGACGAAACAATCTGTTATATCAATTATGACGGATTAAACAAAGATGTTACTGTTGGAAATAAGATCCTTATTGATGACGGTCTGATCGAACTGAAAGTTACTTCTGTAAACGATACCGATATCGTATGTAAAGTAATCAACGGCGGAGAATTAGGCGAACGCAAAGGGGTTAATGTTCCAAACGTAAAGATTCATCTTCCGGCTTTAACAGAAAAAGACAAAGATGATATTCTTTTTGGTATTTCACAGGGATTTGATTTCATCGCAGCATCCTTTGTCCGTACTGCGGATGCCATCCTTGAAATCAGAAAAATTTTAGATGAATATGACTCTTCCATTCAGATCATTGCTAAGATTGAAAATGCAGAGGGAATTGAAAATCTGGATGAGATCATTGCTGTCAGTGACGGTATCATGGTTGCTCGTGGTGATATGGGTGTAGAAATTCCGATGCAGGAAGTTCCTCATATTCAGAAAACTATCATCCGCAAATGTAACACAGCATGCAAACCGGTAATCACAGCAACTCAGATGTTAGATTCCATGATTCGTAATCCACGTCCTACCCGTGCAGAAGTAACAGACGTTGCCAATGCCGTTTATGACGGAACCGATGCAGTGATGCTTTCCGGCGAAACAGCTATGGGTAAATATCCGTTAGAAGCATTAAAAACAATGGCTCAGATCTGCGAAACTTCTGAAATTCACTTAAATCAGAAACAGTTCCAGAAACGCAAGGTAGGAGAAGAAAACCTGCATAATATTTCCAATGCAGTTTCTTACTCTTCTGTTTCTACCGCATATAACATTGGTGCAAAAGTAATCATTGCTCCATCCTTTACCGGATTTACTACAAGACAGCTTTCCAAATGGAGACCATCCGTGCCGATCATCGGACTTTCTCCAAATCCAATGGCTGTCAGACAGATGCAGTTATACTGGGGTGTAGAAGCTTATGAGGCAGTTCGTGCAGAATCTACCGATGAACTGATTGAATCTTCTTTACAGCTTTTAAAAGACAAACACATTTTAGAAGCCGACGATACCGTTGTTATTACTGCAGGTTCTTCCCGTGCATCAAAACATATCAAACACAATGTACACACAAATATCATGCGTGTACTTACTGTAAAATAATATCCTTTACAGATTTCAAAAAAGCAGTTCACAATGTGAACTGCTTTTTATTTTGTCATAAAAAAGAAGAACGATGCTTCATGGATCATGGAACCACGAAATATCGCTCCTTTTTATCAATTGATTATTATTTGTGTTTTATATTTCATCTTCTTCAAAATTAATTCTGCCTTGAAGCCAGATGTCTGCTTTCAGTCTTCTTCCCACATCCAATTCACCGATCAAATCTTCCTGATTGATACAGATGTCAAATTCCAGACCGTTGCATTCTACTGTGATCACATACAGCTGTTCTTTAGTCAGTGCATTTTCTCTTTTTTCATAGTGAAGGATTTCTCCTAAAACACTGTATTGGTCGCACTCCAGACCGCATGGCATAAAACAGGTCGAAACAATCGAAAACACATCTTCTGTTTCGATTCGCTTTGAAATCATGGAATACGTATCCATCTCCTGCGTTGTCAGGCTTTCGATGGCACTTTCATCACCGGATCTTGCTTCTTTGATCAGTTTTCTGTGTCGCTGAAGTGATTCTTCTTTTTCAATAAACGACTGCTTTTCCTGCAGTACCGGAAGAAGCACTTTTCCTTCACTTGCCAGACCGGATAACGTAAGGGAAACGGAATCTTTACGGAACTGGCTGAAATTCAGTTCACTCAAATACTCTACTGCATTCTGCAGATAATAAATGATCGTAATCCCGATTCCCGGATATTCGCAGGCACCGGCATAAGAATTTTTCGAAATATGACGCTCAATTTCCAGATTATCAAATTTCTTTCCGCCTTTTCCCTCGAAAAAAGGAATGTAGTACTCTCTTTCATACTGATCTTTCTGATCATAAGTTCCGCAGACCATCAGACCCATATCTTTTGTAAAATATTTTACACGCTCAGATAATTCTGTATTTTCTTTTACCTTTACTGTCTTTTCACTTTGAAAAGTAGTTTCTGCATATTCCAGCAGCCGATTCAGCTGTTCTCTGGATTGGATCTGTTTAAATCCAATGGCACTTAAGTATTTATGCACCGTTCCACCTCCTTTTTATCCTATCATCCACATTTGATCTGTCAATTCTCACTTTATCCACATTGTACGGATCTGCATCTGCATTTTCCGGCAGATTAGTTTTTCGGCACCATCACTTCCATGCCGCCCATGTATGGACGTAACACTTCCGGAATTTTCACAGATCCGTCTTCCTGTAAATTGTTTTCCAGGAATGCGATCAGCATACGAGGTGGTGCAACTACTGTATTATTTAATGTATGCGCGAAATATTTTCCGTTTTCACCATTTACACGGATTTTTAATCTTCTTGCCTGAGCATCTCCTAAATTAGAGCAGCTTCCAACTTCGAAATATTTTTTCTGTCTTGGAGACCATGCTTCTACGTCGAAAGATTTTACTTTCAGATCAGCTAAGTCACCAGAACAGCATTCTAAGGTTCTAACAGGAATATCCATAGAACGGAATAAATCTACGGTGTTCTGCCATAATTTATCAAACCACATTTCGCTTTCTTCCGGTTTACATACAACAACCATTTCCTGTTTTTCGAACTGATGGATTCTGTATACACCACGTTCTTCCAGACCATGAGCACCTTTTTCTTTTCTGAAACATGGAGAATAGCTTGTTAAAGTATATGGAAGTTCTGCTTCCGGAACGATCTGATCGATAAATTTACCGATCATAGAATGTTCACTGGTACCGATCAGGTACAGATCTTCACCTTCGATCTTATACATCATCGCTTCCATTTCTGCAAAGCTCATAACACCTGTAACAACATTGCTTCTGATCATGAAAGGTGGTACACAATAAGTGAATCCACGGTTGATCATGAAATCTCTTGCATAAGAGATCACTGCTGAATGAAGTCTTGCAATATCTCCCATCAGATAATAGAAACCATTTCCTGCAACACGTCTTGCAGCATCCAGATCAATTCCGTTAAAGCGTTCCATAATTTCTGTATGATATGGGATTTCGAATTCAGGAACTACCGGATCACCGTATTTTGTAACTTCTACGTTTTCAGAATCATCTTTACCGATTGGTACACTTGGATCAATGATATTTGGAATGACCATCATGATCTTTGTAACTTTTTCTTCTAATTCTTTTTCTAATAAAGAAAGTTCTTCTAATTTTTTAGAATCTGCTGCAACCTGTGCTTTTACAGCTTCTGCTTCTTCTTTCTTTCCCTGTGCCATAAATGCACCGATCTGTTTGGAAATTTTATTTTTTTCTGCACGCAGCTGATCTGCTTCCTGCTGTGCTTCACGTCTCTTTGCATCCAGTTCAATTACTTCATCTACCAATGGAAGTTTGCTGTCCTGGAATTTCTTTTTGATATTTTCTTTTACTAATTCTGGATTTTCTCTTAAAAATCTGATATCTAACATTTTTTCTCTCCTAAATTATGAATTTCGATTACTCGAACAACTATTTTCTTATGATAATCATTTTTTATGATTTACGCAAGTGCTTGACGATTTCTTCGAAATCTATCGTATGCGACA
>CAZRQV010000023.1:0-21721 GCA_964602445.1 uncultured Lachnoclostridium sp. | reverse complement strand
TTCGCTGTTCGTCCTGAACATACTTCATTTACTCCGACTCACTAACGCTCATTATCATACGATTCGCACTGTGTGCTCGACGATTTCTTCGAAATCTATCGTATGCAACATTCGCTGTTCGTCCTGAACATACTTCATTTACTCCGACTCACTAACGCTCATTATATCATACTTTTTTACTTTGCAATAGCCTGTTTTAATGCTTCTGCTTCTTCCTCTGAAAGATTCAGTTCACTTTCTCCGTGAACGATTTCTTTTGCATAACTGTAACAGCCTTCCCGACTGTACATAGAAGTGATCAGTACCCCGTTGTTTTCCTGATCTAACAATGCCACGGAGTAACTTAATGCTCCGCTCATTTCACGGAAGGCATCGTATTTTACCATTCCTTTTTTCTGATAAGTCATTTTCAGGTTTTCTTTGATTTTTTGAATATTATCTTCCATTCCCTGTTCATGACTTTCCAAGGCTTCAATTCTTTCAAAAAACTTTAAGATCGTATCTTCCATTGATTCCGTATCTTTTCCGCGAGTCAAGGTGTCTACTCTTTTTCGAAGTTTTTTCAGTTTACATAATGTGATGATTAATAAAATGATCGTTACAACACATACAACACCTAACGCAATCGCTGCTGCCAATGCGATCGTCTCCATCGAAATATTTGAAAAATTCATTCTCTTTTCCTCCTACTTCGTACTCATGAACAGATCAATGATACGTTCCAGTTCATCACTGGAATAATATTCGATTTCGATCTTTCCTTTTTCATTGCTTCTCGGTAAAATTTGGACTTTCGTTCCCATTAGCTGTTTTAATCGTTCCGACATATCTTCATAAACAGCCTGGTTTACTTCCACCGGTTTTTTGTTTTCCTTTTTTGGATGATTTAACATTTTCACCAGCTTTTCCACTTCACGAACGCTCATTTTTTCATCAAATACTTTTCCGGCCATAAGATACTGCATTTCCATATCTTCCAGACCTAACAATGCTCTGGCATGTCCTGTTGAAATTTTTTCTTCAATAACCATCTGCTGAACTCGTTCGTCTAATTTCAGCAATCTCATAGAATTGGTTACTGCAGTTCTGCTTTTAGAGACTCTCTGTGCAATATCATCTTGTTTTAAATGAAATTCTTCCAATAATCTCTTATATGCGATTGCTTCTTCGATTGGATTCAGATTTTCTCTCTGAATATTTTCAATCAGAGAAATTTCTAGAATTTCCTGATCTGTAAAATTTTTGATAATAACCGGAACTTCTTTCAAGCCAGCCAGTTTTGCTGCTCTCCATCTGCGTTCCCCTGCAATGATTTCATAATAACCATTTCTTTCCTGTACTAACAACGGCTGCAGAACACCGTGCTGTTTGATAGATTCTGATAATTCGATCAATGCATCTTCATCAAAATTTCTTCTTGGCTGTTCCTTGTTCGGCTCAATCTTAGAAGTTTTCACTTTTACCTCGATTGGCTTTTCTACAACCTTCTCTACGACTTTTTCTACAATCTTTGTTTTTTCTTCTTTTTTCGGTGTTTCAGAAACACCTGCATTCATATTCGGAATCAGACTATCCAATCCTTTTCCTAAACCGCCTCTTTTTACTGCCATGATCCTTCACCTCTGCGAATTACTTCTTGTGCTAACATTCGATAGCTTTCTGCTCCTGTTGATCTTGTATCATATACATTGATTGGTAATCCATGACTTGGTGCTTCTGCCAATCTAATATTTCTCGGAATAATTGTCTTATAGATGGTCTGATTCAGATTGTTTTTTACGTTTTCTACCACCTGCAGTGAAAGATTGGTACGTGCATCATACATTGTAAATACGACACCTTCCATTTCCAGATCCGGATTCAAACGTGTCTTTACGAGATTTACTGTATGCAGCAGCTGACTCAATCCTTCCAGTGCATAATATTCACACTGAATCGGAACTAAAACAGTATCCGCTGTTGTCATTGCATTAATTGTCAGCATATTTAAAGACGGCGGACAGTCAATAATGATAAAATCATAATTTTCCCTGATCTTCTCTACCGCTTTTTTTAAAATAAACTCTTTCTCCTGAACACCAATTAATTCGATTTCTGCTGCTGCCAGATCGATATTCGACGCAATGATAGATAAATTTTCAAATTCTGTATTTACGATCACATCATCAATATCTGCTTCTTCCAGAATCAGTTCATAAATTGTATTTTCAACAGCATTTTTATCTACGCCCAGTCCACTGGTCGTATTTCCCTGCGGATCCACATCAATCGTCAGCACCTTTTGTCCCGCTTCTGCCAGACATGCAGACAAATTGATGGCTGTCGTAGTTTTTCCGACACCACCCTTTTGGTTTGCAATAGCAATAATTCTTCCCATGGTATCTCCTTTCTGTTTTTAATGTTTCACGTGAAACATTTTATGCAAAATGTATTTTCATTCCTATGACCATTTTGATTTTTATAAATCTGCTTTCAGATTTTAACCAAATCTTTTCAGCATAAAAGCAGTATATCACAACTATGTTTCACGTGAAACATTATTTTTAAATTTAATTTCTTTTTCCAAACTTCATTTGTTGTTTTATGATTTACATAATTCTAAATACAATCTTCACTGTTCTTTCTTCTCTGATAACATAAAATTCTCTGTTCCTTATCATTTCTAACCATTACTTATTTCCGCTTTTCATCTAAATTTAAGAAAAAAATAAGTTTCATTCGCTCCGTGAATGGAGTATACTAAACTCATAAACAGCATAGGAGGAGAATTGTTATGAGCAAACATCATACTCTGAAAAAAATCCTTTTTACTACTGCCGCCATTGGAACAACAATGCATCTGGCAAATCAATATATCATGAAATCTGCGAATGCAAAAAATTTACTGCAAAAAGATTCCGGATTCTTTTATTCCTTTAAATATGGCAATATTTTTTACAAGGTTTCCGGCAAAGGATCTCCGATTCTTCTGATTCATGACTTAGACGAATGCAGCTCCGGTATGGAATGGTTCTATCTGGAACATAAACTTGCCAAATCTCACACCGTTTATACCATTGATCTGTTAGGATGCGGACGTTCTCAGAAATCAAAACTGATCTATAACAATTTTTTATATGTACAATTAATTTCGGATTTCATTAAAGATGTGATCAAAGAAAAAACAGATTTGATTGCAACCGGAAAATCTGCTGCTCCGGTCATCATGTCTGCCAAATTAACATCTGCTCTCATAGATCGAATTATTTTAATCAACCCGGCAGATTTAGTGAATTTAAAAGAAACACCAAATCCTGTTTCCAAAATCAAAAAAGCATTGATCACATGTCCTGTGCTTGGTACATTCATTTACCATGTGTCCCATAGTACAGATCGTATTACCGATCGTTTTCTTGATCAGTATTACAGTAATCCAAATAGTGATTTTCAGGAAATCAGCGAATATTATTACGAATCTTGTCATAAAGATAGATCCGGAAGCAAATATTTATATGCCAGCTTAAAAGGCAATTATTTAAACATGGATATTTCCCATGGATTAAAAACATTAGATAAGGAAATTCTGATTATCTCCGGTGAAGATTTTTATGAATCCGATTTTGTTCCTGAAGATTATGCAAAATTAAATAAAAAGATTGAATGTGTTTCCATTCTTCACACCTCTTACCTTCCTCAACTGGAAGCACCGGGCAAAGTAATAGATCTCATTCATGAATATTGGGCATCCGAACCTTCTTCTCTTTAATAGAAGCTTCACAGTGCAACTGTCCGAAGTAAATTTAAACAAAATTTTCAAAAAAAGACACTGTCATCATTTCTGCGACAGTGTCTTTTATCTTTTCTTATTTGATTGGTTCTTTTGTGGCGAGTCCTGATTTTCTCGGATATTTTTTCGGTGTTGCTGATACTTTTTTGATTTTGATCAGACTTCTGGAAATATCAGAATCCGGAAGCATAAATTTCACTTCTTCTTCGATTTTCCCTCCAAGAAGGAACACTGCTTTTTTAGATGTCTCCAATTCCTCATCCACTTTTCCCGATTTATATGGTATGAAATATCCATCTAATTTTACATACGGCAGACAATACTCTGAAAGTGATGCCAGATTCGCAACTGCTCTGGAAACACAAAGATCGTAAGATTCCCTCTTCATCGAAGGTTTTGCAAAATCTTCCGCTCTTCCGTGGATTGTTTCTACCTCTTCTAAGCCCAGCTGGGTTACAACTTCGTTTAAAAATTTAATTCTTTTCTGAAGAGAATCCAAAAGCGTGATTTTTAAATGTGGAAATGCAATCTTTAATGGAATTCCCGGAAAACCTGCACCTGTTCCTATATCAATTACATTAGAAATATTATGTAAATTAATCGCTTTACATAATGCTAGACTATCTACAAAATGCTTTTGAATTACTTCTTCATATTCTGTAATCCCTGTTAAATTCATAAATGAATTCCATTCTACAAGAATTTCATAATATTGGATAAACTGTGCAGTCTGTTTTTCAGTTAATTCAATACCGATTGAAGCTGCACCTGCTTTTAACAATTCTTCTCTGTTCAAATTTTAATCCTCTTTTTTCGAAACATGTTTTCTTTGTTCCAGATATACCAAAATAACAGAAATGTCTGCCGGAGATACTCCGGAAATTCGAGACGCCTGACCGATGGACAAAGGTCTATAGGCTTCTAATTTCTGTACAGCTTCTGCACGTAAAGATCCGATTTCTTTATAATCTAAATCTAACGGGATTTTTTTATTTTCTAATTTTTTAAACTGTTCTACCTGTTTCATCTGACGTTTGATATATCCATCATATTTCAGATTGATTTCTACCTGTTCCGTTACTTCTTTTGCAAGCTGTGGTCTGTCGGGATCGATTTCTGCCAGATATTCATATTTGATTTCCGGACGTTTCAAAAGTTCTGCTAAAGTTGTTCCAGACTTTAATTCTGTGCTATTGTAACGTCTTAAAGTTTCCTGTACTTTTTCTGAACTTCCGACATTCACAGATTCCAGACGTGTGACTTCTTCCTCAATCAGACGTTCTTTTTCTAAAAGATGTTCATATCGTTCTTCTGAAATCAAGCCTGCCTGATAACCAATTCTCGTCAGACGCTGATCCGCATTATCCTGGCGAAGAAGGAGACGATATTCACTTCTGGAAGTCATCATACGATATGGTTCATGATTGTCTTTTGTTACCAGATCATCGATCAAAACACCGATATATCCCTGAGATCTGTCAATGACGATCTGTTCTTTTCCAAGCACTTCCATGGCTGCATTGATTCCAGCCACCAGCCCTTGGGCTGCTGCTTCTTCATAACCGGAGCTTCCGTTAAACTGACCGCCGCTGAACAGTCCTTTAATATTTTTAAATTCTAATGTTGCATATAATTGTCTCGGATTGATGCAGTCATATTCAATGGCATAAGCATTTCTTACGATTTTTACATTTTCTAATCCCGGAACGCTGCGATACATGGCATGCTGTACATCTTCCGGCAGGGAACTGCTCATTCCGCCTACATACATTTCATTGGTATAGAGACCTTCCGGTTCGATAAATACCTGATGTCTGTTTTTATCTGCAAATCGAACTACTTTATCTTCGATTGAAGGGCAATATCTTGGACCGGTTCCTTCGATCACACCGGAATATAACGGAGAACGTTCCAGATTGCTGCGAATGATCTCATGGGTTGTTTCATTGGTATAAGTCAGCCAGCAGGAAGCCTGCTCAATCTGTACTTCTTCCGGATCTGTCGTAAAGGAAAATGGTACGACTTCTTTATCACCAAACTGTTCTTCCATTTTTGAAAAATCGACACTTCGCTTATCAATTCGAGCCGGAGTTCCTGTTTTAAAACGGAACATTTCCACACCCAGATTTTTCAGAGAATCTGTTAAATGGGTGGCTGCCTGCAGACCGTTTGGACCGGTATGTGTTACCACATCACCGTACAGACATCTGGCTTTCAAATAAGTCCCGGTACATAAAACCACTGCTTTAGCATAATAGATAGCACCGGATAAAATTTTCACTCCGGTTACATGACCATCTTCTGCCATGATTTCCGTTACTTCTGCCTGCACGATTGACAAATGATCCGTATTTTCCAGAACCATTCTCATACTGCGGCTGTATTCTGCTTTATCCGCCTGGGCACGAAGAGAATGAACCGCCGGCCCTTTTGAAACATTCAGCATTTTTGATTGAATAAAGGTTTTATCAATATTTTTTCCCATTTCTCCTCCAAGGGCATCAATTTCCCGGACCAAATGTCCCTTGGAACTTCCGCCGATGTTCGGATTACAAGGCATCAGTGCAATGCTGTCTACACTGACTGTAAAAATGACTGTTTCCAGTCCCAGTCTTGCACAGGCCAATGCGGCTTCACAGCCTGCATGTCCTGCACCTACTACTACTACATCTACATTTTTTTCCAATACTGGCATGCTATGCTCCTTTATTTACCCATACAGAACTTGCTGAAAATCTCATTTGCAAGATCATCTTCGATTTCTTCACCAATCACAATTCCCAAAGCTTTGTATGCATTCATCAGATCAATAGAGAAAAAGTCTTCCGGCATTCCATCTAAAATACTGCCTTCCACCAGCTTCATACTATCATAAGCATTCTGAATTGCTTCTTTATGACGCATATTCGTAATATAAATTTCATCATTAAAAGAAAGTTCTCCATTAAAGAACATTTCTTTTAAAAGCTCTTCCAGAAGATCGATTCCTGTTTCTTCTTTCGCAGAAATCGGAATTACCGGATGTAAAAATTTTTTCTCCAACATTTCTTTCGTTATCATATTATCTAAATCTGACTTATTTAACAAGATGATAACCTTTTTATTTTCTAAAATTGGCCAAATTTCTTCATCTGATTCATCCATTTGTTTCGTTCCGTCTACAACGTATAAGATTAAATCTGCTTTTTGCGCAAATTCCTTCGCTCTGGATACCCCAATGTTTTCTACCACATCTTCCGTATTCCGGATTCCTGCAGTATCAATGATGTTCAAAGAAATGCCGTTCAAAGAAATCTGTTCTTCAATCGTATCTCTGGTCGTTCCGGCAATTTCTGTTACGATTGCGCGCTCTTCTCCTACCAGAACATTCATTAATGAAGATTTTCCTGCATTCGGTTTTCCTACGATGACAGTCTGAATTCCTTCTTTCAAAAATCTTCCGTTATCACAAGATGCCAGAAGTTTCTTTAATTCCTGATTCATTTTCTGTACTTTCGGAAGTAATGTTTCCGGATATTCTTCCAAACTGATATGTTCCGGATCATCTAATGCAGATTCGATATATGCAATTTCATATAAAATTTCTTCTCTTAAAGAAACAATCTTCGTATGGACAGACCCCTTTAACTGACTTAAAGAACTTTTCAAAGCCAATTCATTTTTCGCATTGATCACATCGATCACAGCTTCTGCCTGAGAAAGGTCGATTCTGCCATTTAAAAAAGCTCGTTTTGTAAATTCTCCCGGTTCTGCAGATCTTGCACCGTATTTAATTACTGTTTCCAGAATTTTTTTCATTACATAGACACCGCCGTGGCAGTCAATTTCTATGGTATCTTCTGCGGTATAGCTATGAGGTCCTCTCATAGCAAGAACCAGTACTTCATCGATCAAATCTTCCCCATCTTTGATAAAACCATAATGAAGAGAATATCCTTTTTCATTGCTTAATTTTTTTCCGGCTTTTTTCGGCTGAAAAATCTTGTCTATAATTTCAAAAGACTCCGGTCCGCTCATTCGAACAATCCCAATTCCCGAAGAAGACATGGCAGTTGCAATTGCAGCAATGGTATCTTTAATCATATATTATTCCTCTCATACTAATTCTGGTCTGCTGATTTTAAATTATCAGATTATGACTCTCTTTACAAATCCTATTTCTATGGTTCCTGCTTTAAAAAAGGGAAACGCCTTAGCGTTCCCCTTTTTTATGATAATTACGATGATAATGATTATCTTTTAATGTAACTACAACTCGTCTGTATGGTTCTTCACCTTCACTATGGGTAGTAACATAACGGTCATTCTGAAGAGCAGAATGGATCACTCTTCTTTCATATGGATTCATCGGTTCTAAAGTAACCGTTTTTCTTGTTCTCTTTACTTTGTAAGCAATGTTTCTTGCAAGATTTTCAAGAGTTTCTTTTCTTCTTTCACGATAATTTTCAGTATCAATCTTTACACGGATGTATTCTTCGCTGTATTTGTTTACTACCAGGCTTACAAGATACTGTAAAGAATCCAGTGTCTGTCCTCTTTTACCGATCAAAACACCCATTTCTTCTCCTGAAAGTTCGATGTCCATGGTATGTTCTTCTTTGTTTTCTGTTACCTGAATATCCACTGTCATATCCATTGCTTTGAAAACATCTTTCAAAAATTCTTCTGCAGAAATTTCTTTTCCCGGAACAACTGCTTTTTTCACAACTTCTGCTTCCGGTTTCTGTTCTGCTGTTTCCTTTTTGATTTCCGGTTTTACTTCTTTTTTAACTTCTTTCTTGATTTCTCTTTTTACTTCCACAACAGGTTCTTCTTTTACTTCTGCTGTTTCCGCTTTTTCGATTTCTTCTTCTGTGAGTGCTCTCGCTTTGATCACAGCATCTCTTGCTCCGAATCCTAAAAATCCGTTGCTTCCTTTATCTATTACTTCCCATTCTAAATGTTCTCTTGTAGTAGCAAGCTTCATAGCAGCTTCTAAGATTGCATCTTCGACTGTCTTTGCGCTAACCTGAATGTAATCCATGATTTGTCTCCCCCTTTATTTTTTATTTTTATTGTTCTTTTCGTCAAACTTCTTAACCATGTTTGCTTTTGATGCCAAACTTCCCGGTTTTGCATTCTCATTATAATAAGCAGTAGACTTTTTAATGGCTTCCTGAGTTGCAGCTCTCTTTTCTGCTGCTTTTTTCTCATCTACCGGTTTTGCCTGAGCTTCTCTGATTGCTTTTTCATTTAATCTAGCCGGCGGAAGTCCTTCTTTTGCTCTTTTTTCGTTTAATTTTTCAAGATTTTTCTGAATCATTTCATCCAGATCGATCTTGTCAAAATGTTTGTTCAATACCAACTGCTGTACACATCTTACTACTGAACTTGCGATCCAGTAAAGACCAAGACCGGATGGTAATGTAAAGCAGAATACTGCAGACATTAAAGGCATCATGATGTTCATCTGTTTCATAGACTGAGACATCGCATCATCACCGTTTTCAGATGCTGCAGGCTGTGGCATTAATTTTGTGTTTAACCACTGTGTCAATGCAGCCAGTGCCGGAATTGCAATCGCGCCGATCATCAGTACTGCCACACCGCTCTTTAATAAAGTAGATGGTGAGTTTGCAATATTGATTCCAAGAAAGCTGTTCATATGGTCAACTTCTGCCTGTGTACTGAAGATCAGATCTGATAATTCAGGGAATTTTTCAGATAATTCCACCCAGTTATTAGACTGAAATTTGTTTAATACGTCAACCATGGTATTTGCAGCAGCAAAATCCAGTTTTTTGCTGATTCCAAGACTTGTTCCAAGCTGTGTCATATATTCCACAGAACCTTCTGCAACGAGAAGTTTATCAACCAATGGCATAAATACATTTTTTACACCGGTAATATATGCCGGAACATTATAAATTACACGATATAATGCAAATAAAATCGGCATCTGAATCAATAACTGTACGCAGCTTCCTGATGCGGAAACACCATATTTTGCGTAAACAGCTTTGGTTTCATCATTCATTGCCATCATAGAAGCCTGATCTTGTTTGCCTTCATATTTTTTTCTGACAGCATTTAATTCAGGACTCATCTTTGCAGACATTTTTGAAAATTTCTGCTGCTTATATGTTAATGGAAGCATAAACATATAAATCACGATCGTAAATAAAATGATACATAAACCAATATTCTGAACTCCGAATACGCTATCCATAATATTGAAGATTGCGTTCATGATCCAGCCCAATAATTTTGCAATCGGTCCTAAAATAAAGCCCGAATGCTGTGTTGCTAACAAACCTAACAATTCTTTTTTCCTCCTTTAAGGTACCGGGTCGTATCCTCCCTTTGAGAAAGGATTACAACGAATAATTCTCCATAAAGCTAAAATACCTCCCTTAAAAGCTCCGTACTTTTGTATTGCCTCCAGACCATAATTCGAACAGGTCGGATAATAAGGACATTTTGTGGATTTTAAAGGAGATACATATCTTTGATAAAATCGAATCAAATAGATCAATATTCTTTTCATATTAATTTAAAATAATGTCATGAAGTTTTCCCAGATGCATCACTGCACTTTTAATTTCCTCATAAGATCGGTCTTTGGCAGTCGATCTGGCGATGATTACCATGTCCAAACTACTATTGAACATGTCTTCATGTAATCGATAGCTTTCTAGGATCAGTCTTTTGACCCTGTGTCTTACGACACTGTTTCCAACTTTTTTGCTAACAGATATCCCAATACGATTGATTCCCAAATCGTTTTCTTTCACATACATCACTAAATACTTGTTTGCGAAAGATTTTCCGCTTTTATAAACCAACTGGAAATCTGCATTTTTTTTCAGTGACTGTGAATGTTTCATCTTTTCTCCTTTTGCCTTTTGCATAGAAGAAAAGGCCACAAAAACGCGGCCTATGCTGATAACTGTTTTCTTCCTTTTGCTCTTCTGGCAGCTAATACTTTTCTTCCGCCTGCTGTGCTCATTCTTGCTCTGAATCCGTGAACTTTAGATCTGGATCTTTTCTTTGGCTGAAATGTCATTTTCATATCGGGGCACCTCCTTTTCCCTACCATATATATAACATATAAGGTGAATAATCTCTTCTGAATCAGATATCTTACGTTTTACTACTAAAAACGCTACAGCTAACAAAACATTTAGCCGCATACTAAAACATCATATCGATTATATTCATAAATAGGAAATAAGTCAAGCTAATTTTCTCGTAAAAAACCGCAAAAATCTCATTTATTCCGGCATTTTTTCATTTACCCACAGCTTTTCCCGGGTTACACACATGCAAAACACAATATTTTGTATGCACATTAGTGTTTGTGTCAGATTATCCACATTTTGTGGATAGTTTGTGCATAACTTTTTGTAAACCATGTGCATTTCTTTTTGCAAAATCCGGTACAAGCCTTTATTTTCAAGGCTTTTTTCATGTGCATGATTTTTTCCACATTATCCACAGTAAAATTTTCCTGATGTGCATAAATTTAAAAAATATGTTGAAAAGCAGGTGTATTTTTCTTTTTTTACTTAAGATTACCCACATTTTTTTAATTTTCATTTGCTATTATTTTGTGGATAGTTTATTATATATTCTGATAAAGTAGCGAACATTATAAACTAAGAAACTAAGGTGATAAAAATGAATCTTATTTATGAAAAATGGACTGAAATCCTGGAATACATGAGAACAGACCTGGAAATGTCTTCTCTCTCCTTTGATACCTGGATCAAACCATTAAAAATACATAGTGTGGAAAACAATCTTTTAAAGATTGTGGTAGAAATGGACGGTGCCGTAGAATATCTTGACAAAAAATACAAGATCTATCTGCAGGGTGCCATCATTGACGTGGTCAATCAAAGTTACGACATTGAGTTTGTAACCAAAGAACAGGTCGCTGCGGAAAGCCTTCCTGTCAAAAAATCTTCTAACTTAATGAATGAAGCAATCGAACGTGCAAATTTAAATCCAAAATATACGTTCGATACTTTTGTTGTGGGCGGAAATAACAAATTTGCTCATGCAGCATCACTGGCAGTTGCAGACAAACCGGGTGTGGTTTACAATCCTCTTTTTTTATATGGAGGTGTTGGACTTGGAAAGACCCACTTAATGCACTCCATTGCTCACAGCATTTTAGAAAAAGACAAAACCAAAAAGGTTCTTTACGTTACCTCCGAAGTATTTACATACGAACTGATTGACGCGATCCGCGGTATCAACAATACAACGATCAATGATTTCAGGGAAAAGTATAGAAATATTGACGTTCTTTTGATCGATGACGTTCAATTCATCATCGGAAAAGAAAGTACTCAGGAAGAATTTTTCCATACATTTAACACGCTGCACAGCGCGAACAAACAGATTATTATCTCCTCTGACCGTCCGCCAAAAGAAATCGAAACTCTGGAATCCAGACTTCGTTCCCGTTTTGAATGGGGGCTGATTGCTGATATTTCAGCTCCTGATTATGAAACCAGAATGGCGATTCTTCGTAAAAAAGAGGAAACTGACGGATATAAAATTGACGATGAGGTCATTCAGTTTATCGCTTCCAACGTAAAATCCAACATTCGTGAACTGGAAGGTGCTTTAAACAAACTGGTGGCTTACTCTAATCTTGAAAAAAAGGAAATCAATGTTTCTTTGGCCGAAGAAGTTCTTCGCGACATTTTAACTTCTGACGAAAAAAGAGAAGTAACTCCGGAATTGATCATCCAGACGGTTGCAGAACATTATGGAATTTCCATGGCCGATATTGCCGGAACTAAGAGAAATAACGAAATCGTCATCCCACGCCAGATCGCAATGTATCTCTGCCGTGAAATGACAGACACTTCCTTAAAGAATATCGGTGCTTTGCTTGGAAAACGTGACCATACAACAATCATCAACGGATATAACAAGATTGTTGATGCTTTAAAAGCAAACAATACTTCTATTAAAAATAATATTGATGTTCTTAAGAAAAAGATCAATCCAATGTAATTCTCAACATTTTGTTTTTACACAAAAACTTCCTTATTATTATAAGGTTATCAACATTTCGGTGTGAAAAAGCCGTGGACAGAATGTGTATATTTTAAAACTTTTTGCCCCCTGTGGATAATTTCTAATTTATTCACTGACTTTTTTAAGGTTATGCACATGGTTGTCCTTTCGGTTTTTCTTTGTATTTCCAAGGATTTTTGGACTTTTCAACAAATTCACACCCCCTACTATAACTACTACGAATTACTTTTCTATTTTTTATTTACATTTTTCGAAAGGAGTTATTCACATCATGAAAATTATTTGCTCGAAAGTTAACCTTTTAAAAGGTGTTAATATTGTATCAAAAGCAGTTTCTTCCAAAACAACTATGGCCATTTTAGAATGTATCTTAATTGATGCGACAACAGACCGTATTAAATTAACTGCTAATGATATGGAACTTGGAATTGAAACGATCATTGATGGTGATGTATTAGAAAAAGGAATGATCGCTTTGGATGCTAAGATCTTTTCCGAAATCGTTAGAAAACTTCCAGATAATGATGTTGTAATCGAAACAGACAGCACATTACAGGCTGTGATCACTTGCGAAAAAGCAAAATTCAATATCTGTGGAAAATCAGGAGAAGATTTTTCTTATCTTCCATATGTAGAAAGAAATGATTCCATCGAAGTATCCCAGTTTACCTTAAAAGAATTAATCAGACAGACCATTTTCTCGATTGCTGATAATGAAAACAATAAATTAATGACAGGTGAACTTTTTGAAGTAGAAGATCAGATGCTGAAAGTAGTATCCTTAGATGGACATCGTATTTCTATCAGAAATGTAGAATTAAAAGAATCTTATCCATCCCAAAAAGTGGTTGTTCCAGGAAAAACACTGATGGAGATCAGTAAGATTTTATCCGGTGATACAGAATCTATGGTTCATATTTTCTTTACTTCGAATCACATTGTGTTTGAATTTGATCAGACAACGGTAGTTTCCAGACTGATTGAAGGCGAATATTTCAGAATTAACCAGATGTTATCCAGTGATTATGAAACAAAAGTAAAGATCAATAAAAAAGAATTCTTAAGCTGTATTGATCGTGCAACCCTTCTTGTAAAAGAAGGTGACAAAAAACCGATCATTATTGATGTAACTGATGATGGAATGAAGCTGCAGATCAATTCCCAGTTAGGTTCCATGAAAGAAGAAATTGATATTACAAAAGATGGGAAAGATATTTTGATCGGATTTAATCCGAAATTTTTGATCGATGCGCTTCGTGTCATCGATGATGAAATCGTAACATTATACATGGTAAATCCGAAAGCACCTTGTTTTATCAGAGATAAAAAACAAAGCTATACGTATCTGATTTTACCGGTGAATTTCAATAATGCTTCAGTATCATAGAATGACATTGGAACGATAGGAGAACTTATGGAAGTAATCAAATTAAGAGATGAATATATTAAACTTGGACAGGCATTAAAAGCCTGCGGACTCGTAGAGTCCGGTGTGGATGCAAAAATTGCAATCCAAAACGGTCTTGTAAAATTAAATGGACAGGTGGAATATCAGAGAGGAAAAAAACTCTATGATGGAGATCTGGTTTCTTTTCAGGACGAAGAAATTAAAATCGTAAAATAAGGTGTTTCTATGATCGTTGAATCTCTGAGTTTACAGAACTACAGAAATTATAAAAATTTAAATTTAAATTTTAGTGATGGTACCAATATTTTATATGGCAATAATGCTCAGGGAAAGACAAATATCTTAGAAGCTGTTTATATGAGCGGGACAACCAAATCTCATCGTACCAATAAAGATCTGGAACTGATCAGATTTACACAGGAAGAGTCTCATATCAGTACGATGGTTCGGAAAAATGGGGTATCACACAAAATAGACATTCATTTGAAAAACAATAAGTCAAAGGGTGTTGCCATTGATGGAATCCCGATCAAAAAAGCAAGTGAACTTTTCGGAATGATCAACTTTGTCTTTTTTTCGCCGGAGGATCTGAATATTATTAAAAACGGACCTGCGGAAAAAAGAAGGTTTATGGATATCGAGTTATGTCAACTAAATAAAATCTATCTTTCAGACCTTGCCCGATATAATAAGATCGTAATCCAGAGAAATAAGCTTTTGAAAGAGCTGTCTTTTCGAAAAGACATGGAAGATACACTTGATATTTGGGATCTTCAGCTGGCAGAATACGGACAGCGGATCATTCAGATGCGCGAAGCATTTATAGAACGTCTCAACGAGATTATTTGTGAGATTCATCATTCACTTTCCGGCGGGAAAGAACATCTGAGAGTATTGTATTTAAAAAATTGCGAAGAAGAAATGCTGTTATCAAAATTAAAAGAAAACAGGGAAAGAGATCTGAAGCTGAAAACAACAACGGCAGGTCCCCATAGAGATGACCTTGGATTTTATTTTGATGATATGGATGTAAGAAAATACGGATCTCAGGGGCAGCAAAGATGCGCAGCGTTATCACTGAAATTATCAGAAATAGAGCTGGTAAAAAGTACGACAGGAGATACACCGATCCTGCTGTTAGACGATGTATTGTCTGAATTGGATAAAAATCGTCAAAACTATTTATTAAATCATATTCACGATATCCAGGCGATGATCACATGTACCGGATTGGATGAATTTGTAAACTGCAGATTTTCTGTCGATAAGATTTTTCGAGTAAACGACGGAATCGTAGTAAGTGAAAATTAAAATAAAAATTGTGTTACAGGAAAGTTTCAGAGTTCCTGATTAGAATCATTTTATCGTAAAAGCACAACATTAGGAGGAATACATGAGCGTTGAATACGGAGCTGATCAAATTCAGATTTTGGAAGGGCTGCAGGCGGTAAGAAAAAGACCGGGAATGTATATCGGCAGTACTTCACTGCGCGGTCTGCATCATCTGGTCTATGAAATCGTAGACAATTCCGTTGATGAAGCACTGGCAGGTTATTGTAAAAACATCGAAGTAAGTATTAATCAGGATAATTCGATCACCGTTACAGATGATGGTCGTGGAATTCCGGTTGGTATCAATAAAAAAGCAGGAATTCCTGCAGTAGAGGTTGTATTTACCATTCTTCATGCGGGCGGTAAATTCGGCGGCGGCGGATACAAGGTTTCCGGCGGTCTTCACGGCGTAGGTGCATCTGTCGTAAATGCACTTTCGGAATGGCTGGAGGTTACGATCTGCAGTGAAGGAAAAGTATACAAACAGCGTTATGAACGTGGAAGCACGATTTATAAATTAAAAGTCATCGGAGAATGTGATCTGGACAAAACAGGTACCAGTGTCACTTTCTTGCCGGATAAAGAAATTTTTGAAGAAACGGTCTTCGATTTTCATACATTAAAGACAAGACTTCGTGAAATGGCATTTCTTACCAAAGGTCTTCGCATTGTATTAAAAGATCTCAGAGAAGAAGAACCGGTAGAAACAGAATTCCATTATGAAGGCGGTATTAAGGAATTTGTTCAGTATCTTAATCACAGCAAAACCGTTCTTTATGATGATATTATTTATTGTGAAGGCAAAAAAGATGATGTTTATGTAGAAGTGGCATTCCAGCACAACGATGCATTTACAGAAAATATTTATAGTTTCGTAAACAACATCAATACACCGGAGGGTGGTACACATTTAACAGGTTTTCGAAATGCTGTTACGGAAACTTTTAATGCTTATGCCCGAAAAAACAAATTGTTGAAAGATACTGAAGATAACCTGTCAGGGGAAGATATCCGTGAAGGTCTGACAGCAATCATCAGCATTAAGATCGGGGAGCCGCAGTTTGAAGGTCAGACAAAACAGAAACTTGGAAATTCAGAAGCCCGCGGAGCAGTAAAGACCATTGTGTCAGAAAAATTGGAAATTTATCTGGAACAGAATCCGCAGGTTGCAAAAATGATTTTGGAAAAATCAATTCTGGCACAGCGTGCAAGAGAAGCTGCAAGAAAAGCAAGAGATCTGACAAGAAGAAAATCTGCACTGGATGGAATGGCTCTTCCGGGAAAATTAGCAGATTGTTCCGATAAAAATCCGGAAAAATGTGAAATCTATATCGTCGAAGGAGATTCTGCCGGCGGATCTGCGAAAACAGCGAGAGATCGTGCGACTCAGGCAATCTTACCTCTTCGTGGTAAAATTTTGAATGTAGAAAAAGCAAGATTGGATCGAATTTACGGAAATGCAGAAATCAAAGCAATGATTACAGCGTTTGGTACCGGAATTCATGAAGATTTTGATATTTCCAAACTTCGTTATCATAAAATTATTATTATGACAGATGCCGATGTTGACGGTGCTCATATTGCAACTCTGCTTTTAACGTTCCTTTATCGTTTTATGCCGGAACTGATCAAACAGGGCTATGTTTATCTGGCACAGCCGCCATTGTATAAGTTAGAAAAAAATAAAAAAGTCTGGTATGCTTACAGTGATGAAGAATTAAATGAGATTCTCAATGAAGTAGGCCGTGACAACAGCAATAAGATCCAGCGTTATAAAGGTCTTGGTGAAATGGATGCAGAACAGCTTTGGGAAACAACCATGGATCCGGAACAGAGAGTCCTGCTTCGTGTGAATATGGACGACGATGATGCTTCCGAGCTGGATATTACATTTACGACACTTATGGGTGACAAAGTAGAGCCGCGTCGTGAATTTATTGAAGCAAATGCCAAATATGTTAAAAATTTAGATATTTAATCAGGAGAAAAGAATGGAACCAAATATTTTTGATAAGATCCATGAAGTGGATCTGAAAAAGACAATGGAAGAATCGTATATTGATTATGCCATGAGTGTTATCGTTTCCCGTGCTCTTCCTGATGTCAGAGACGGTTTGAAACCGGTACAAAGAAGAATCCTTTATTCCATGATCGAGCTGAACAACGGTCCGGATAAACCACATCGTAAATCTGCACGTATCGTTGGTGATACCATGGGTAAATATCATCCGCATGGAGACAGCTCTATTTATGGAGCTTTGGTAAACATGGCTCAGGAATGGACTACCCGTTATATGCTGGTTGACGGACATGGAAACTTTGGTTCTGTTGATGGCGATGGCGCAGCTGCCATGCGATATACAGAAGCAAGACTGAGCAAAATTTCGATGGAACTGGTATCGGATATCAATAAAGATACCGTAGATTTTCAGCCGAACTTTGATGAAACTGAAAAAGAACCGGTTGTTTTGCCGGCAAGATTTCCAAATCTGCTGGTCAATGGTACCACAGGAATCGCGGTAGGTATGGCTACCAATATTCCGCCGCACAATTTACGTGAAATCATCGGTGCAGTGGTAAAGATCATTGATAATCGTATTGAAGAAAATCGTGAAACTACCATTGAAGAACTTCTTGAAATCGTAAAAGGTCCGGATTTTCCAACAGGTGCGGAAATTCTCGGAACCAGAGGTATCGAAGAAGCATATCGTACCGGACGAGGAAAAATTCGTGTTCGTGCGGTAACCAATATTGAACCAATGGCCAACGGAAAGAACCGTATCGTAGTAACGGAACTTCCATACATGGTCAATAAAGCTCGTCTGATCGAAAAGATCGCTGAGTTAGTTAAAGATAAAAAAGTTGACGGAATTACATATATCGGAGATGAATCCAGCCGTGAAGGTATGAGAATCAATATTGAACTTCGAAAAGATGTAAATCCGAATGTAGTATTGAATCATCTGTACAAGCATACACAGCTTCAGGATACCTTTGGTGTGATCATGCTTGCACTGGCTGATAATCAGCCGAAAGTAATGAGCCTTCTGGAAATGCTGACTCATTACCTGCATCATCAGGAAGAGGTAGTAACCAGAAGAACAAAATATGAATTAAACAAAGCAGAAGAACGTGCTCATATTTTAAAAGGTCTGCTTATTGCGCTGGATAATATTGATGAAGTCATTAAATTGATCAGAGCTTCCCGCTCGGCTCAGGCTGCAAAAGAAAGTTTGATCGAAAGATTTGGTTTGGATGATGTTCAGGCACAGGCAATCGTAGATATGCGTCTGCGTGCACTGACCGGTCTGGAAAGAGAAAAACTGGAAGCAGAATTTAAAGATTTAATGGATAAAATTAATTACTTAAAGACCATCCTTGCAGATGAAAAAGTGCTTCTTGGCGTGATCAAAGAAGAAATCATGCTGATTTCGAATAAATACGGTGATGAAAGAAGAACTTCTATCGGATTTGACGAATCTGATATTTCCATGGAGGATCTGATCCCTAGAGAAAATGTAGTCATTACTATGACAAGAATGGGATATATTAAGAGAATGACTCCGGATAATTTCAAGAGCCAGAATCGCGGCGGCAAAGGAATCAAAGGAATGCAGACCATTGAAGAAGATAACATAGAGGATCTGTTTATGACAGATACCCATCAGTTTATGTTGTTCTTTACGAATATGGGACGGGTGTATCGTTTAAAAGCATATGAAATTCCGGAAGCAAGCAGAACTGCCAGAGGTACTGCAATCATCAATATCTTACAGCTGCAGCCGGGAGAAAAGGTAACTGCGGGAATCACACTGGAAGATTACGCAGAAGAACAGTATCTCTTTATGGCAACCAAAAAGGGAATTGTAAAGAAAACTCCGCTGAAAGAATATGCAAATGTCAGAAAAACAGGTCTTGCTGCAATTAATTTAAGAGAAGATGATGAACTGATTGAAGTAAAATTAACAGATAATAAAAAAGATATTCTCTTATCTACCAAATACGGAAAATGTATCCGTTTCAATGAAACGGATGTACGTTCTACCGGAAGAACATCGATGGGTGTGATTGGTATGACATTAGAAGATCAGGATGAAGTGATTGGCATGCAGCTTTCCTGCCAGGGAGAATATTTATTGTTTGTATCTGAAAACGGATATGGTAAATTAACCTCTATGAATGAATTTAAAGTTCAGAATCGTGGCGGTAAAGGTGTAAAATGCTATAACATTATTGAAAAAACCGGAAATGTAGTAGGCATGAAGGCTGTAGATCAGGAGAATGAGCTTTTAATGATCACAACGGCTGGTATTGTAATCCGTATTTCTTGTGAAGATATTTCAGTTCTTGGAAGAATTACCTCAGGGGTGAAACTGATGAATATTTCAGAAGAAAATATTTCTGTAGCAAGTATTACAAAAGTAAGAGAAACAGAAGAAGAAATAGCTGAGATTCAGGAAACAGAATCAAATTAAAAATTGTTAAATTGTAACTGCGGGAGCAGAGGCTGTGCGATGCGAAGAAGTCTTGCAAAGCACACTTCTGTTTCTGAAGTGAAATAAAAAAGAGGAAGGATCAAAGGTCAGGTGATGACTTAGGATCGTTCCTCTTTTTGAGATTAGTTTTCTTTTTTTAAACTGTTTTCTGCTAAAATATAAACAGGTCTGTTTTTGGATTCTAAATAGGTCTTTGCTAAATATTGACCAATGATGCCCATACAGAATAATTGGATCCCTGCAATCAGCAGCATAATGCATACCATGGAAGGCCATCCGGAAGTCGGATCACCAAATACCAGTGTTTTAATAATGATCGCGATGATACATATAAAAGCAACAAAGCACATTAAAATTCCAAAGAAAGAGGCAAGTGCCAGCGGTGCTGTCGAAAAACCGATGATTCCTTCTAAAGAATAGAGAAACAGTTTCCAGAAAGACCATTTGGTATTTCCGGCAGCGCGTTCTATATTTTCATAGGCAATCCATTTGGTACGGAAGCCGACCCAGCCAAAAATACCTTTGGAAAAACGATTATATTCTGTCATGGAAAGAATGGCATCTACCATAACTCGTTTCATTAATCTGAAATCTCTTGCCCCGTCCACAATATTCGCATCAGACATTTTGTTGATCAGTTTATAAAAACATTTCGCAAAAAAAGAACGGACAGGCGGTTCCCCTTTTCTGTCAGAGCGTCTGGTTGCAACGCAATCGTATTCATCGGACTGAAGATAACTCATCATTTCAGGAAGAAGAGAAGGCGGATCCTGCATATCAGCATCCATCAGGGCAACATATTGTCCGGATGCATTTTGAAGACCGGCGTAGATCGCAGCTTCTTTTCCAAAATTTCTGGAAAAAGAAAGATAATTCATACGGGAATCTTCCTGATGATAAGATTTTAAAATATTTAATGTCTGATCCGAAGAACCATCATTTACAAAAAGGAGCTGGAAGTCATAGGCTGACATTTCATCCATTACTTTTAAAAGTGCTTCTTTTAAAATTGGAAGAACCTGCTCTTCATTGTAACAAGGAATGATCACGGAAATTAATTCTTTATGATTCATAAGTACTCCTTATTCTTTTAACATCAGTAACATTGTTACTATCTATCATAGATTTAATAGGAAAACAGATGACGGACTGCTTGAAATGAATCAATGACAGTTCTTCATCATGTATAAATGATTATAACCAAATGCCATTGAAATGTCACGATGAATATTAAAAATTAGAAATTAAGGAAATTTGACTGTATAGATTACCAAAGTAAATGCAATGGTTGTAGGTATTGGGTGTTGCATTTACTTTGATAATTTGAGCAAAATAAAAAAAATAAAAAAAAGAGTTGACAAAAACAAAACTGTCGCATATAATAAACCATGCACTGCGGAAAACAGTGTTCCAAAGAAGTGAAAACTTCAGCAGAAATACTCAAGAGGCTGAAGAGGCGCCCCTGCTAAGGGTGTAGGTCGGGTGACCGGCGCGAGGGTTCAAATCCCTCTTTCTGCGTTTTTGACTTTGAAAAAAAGTTAAAAAATAATTTAAAAAAAGTGTTGACAAAGCAAACAACATATGATATTCTATCAGAGTTGCTGATGCAGATAACAAATAAGCAACACTAATGAACATTGATAACTAAACAGTAAAACATGCAAAGTTCTTTAAAGAACATAT
>CAZRQV010000022.1:0-31608 GCA_964602445.1 uncultured Lachnoclostridium sp. | reverse complement strand
GCAAAAGGTTACAGAGGCGCTCGTTCTAAACAGTACAGAGTAGCAAAACAGTCTGTTATGAGAGCATTAACAAGCTCTTATGCAGGTAGAAAAGAAAGAAAACGTCAGTTCAGACAGTTATGGATCGCTCGTATCAACGCAGCAGCTAGAATGAACGGTTTATCTTACAGCAAATTCATGTACGGCTTAAAATTAGCAGGCGTAGAAATGAACAGAAAAGTTCTTGCTGACTTAGCAGTAAATGATGCAGCAGCTTTCACAGTATTAGCTGAAACAGCAAAAGCAGAATTAAACAAATAAGACAGATTGTGAGGGGAGTGTTGCATAACGCTCCCTTTTTGTTATAGCGGCGAAAATACATCGTTTGTGCCTACGCAAAAAGATGTTTGACGGTCGCAGATCAGCTGGAAACGCACAAAAAGTGTTTTTAGCTGTTATGATAAAGGAGGAAATATTATGACAAGAATTGAAATTGTATCAGGTTTCCTTGGTGCCGGTAAGACAACTCTGATCAAAAAGCTTTTAAAAGAAGCGTTTGCAGGGGAAAAACTGGTGCTGATCGAAAATGAATTTGGTGAGATCGGTGTTGACGGCGGATTTTTAAAAGAAGCCGGAATTGAGATTACAGAAATGAACTCTGGCTGCATCTGCTGTTCTCTGGTAGGCGATTTTGGTACTGCATTAAAAGAAGTTTTGGATAAATATTCACCGGATCGCGTCATTATCGAACCTTCAGGGGTTGGTAAATTATCTGATGTGGTAAGAGCAGTAGAAGCAGTTGGTGAAAAAGTAAACAGTTCTGTAACGGTGGTAGATGGTCAGAAATGCAATATGTATATGAAGAATTTCGGCGAATTTTTCAACAATCAGGTAGAAAATGCCGGAACCATCGTTTTAAGCCGTACACAGAAAATGTCAGAAGAAAAACTGGCAAAATGTGTTGCACAGCTGAAAGAAAAGAATGATCATGCAACGATTATTACCACTCCATGGGATGAAATCAATGGAAAGACCATCGTAAATGCCATGGAACATGTAGAACTGGATATGCAGGAAGAACATCATCATCACGAACATGATGAAAATTGTACCTGCGGATGCCATGACCACGAACATGATCATCACCATCATCATGACAATGAGGAAGATTGTACCTGTGGATGCCATGATCACGACCATGACCACCACGACCACGATCATCATCATGAACATGATGAAAATTGTACTTGCGGATGCCATGATCATGACCATCATCACCATCATGCAGATGAAGTATTCTCAAGCTGGGGAATGGAAACACCAAGAAAATACAGTGAAGAAGAAATTCAGCATATTCTGAAAGAACTGTCTGAAAAAGATGACTGCGGTATCATTTTACGTGCCAAAGGAATCGTACCTTGTACTGATGGTACATGGCTGCATTTTGACATGGTGCCGGAAGAATACGAGCTTCGTCATGGAGAAGCAGATTACACGGGAAGACTTTGCGTGATTGGCTCCATGTTAAACGAAGAAGAACTGAAGAAATTATTTCTTCTGTAATTAGGAGGAAACGATGCAGTTAGGAATGAGAATCCCTGTTTTTGTAGTAAATGGATTTCTGGAAAGCGGTAAGACCGTATTTGCGCTGGATACCATTGCAGATGAATATTTTTCCGATGGGGAAGATACCCTTGTGATTGCCTGCGAAGAAGGTATGGAAGAATACGATGAAAAGCTGCTGGCAAATCATGGTGCCAATGTGGTGTACTGTGACAGCAAAGAAGAATTTACAGAAGAATTTTTGAAAAATGTGCAGAAAAAGTATAAACCAAGCCAGATTCTTTTAGAATACAACGGAATGTGGGGCATGGATCTTTTAAATACAGTGAAAAAGCCGCGAGGCTGGTTTCGTGCGCAGCAGGTAACGCTGGTAGATGCAACAACATTTGATGTTTATATGCAGAATATGAAATCCCAGTTTATGGATATGTGCCGTGAATCGGATTTGGTAATCTTTAATCGTTGTACAGAAAAGACAGATGCACCAAGCTATAAGAGAAATATCCGTGCAGTCAATCCAAGAGCGCAGGTAGCGTTTGAGGAGGAAGATGGAGAACCGTTTGAATTTGAAGATGTGATGCCGTTTGATCTGGATGCGGATGTGATCGAGATCAAAGAAGAAGATTATGGTATCTGGTATATTGATGCCATGGATCATCCGGAAAAATATGACGGAAAAACAGTCAAATTCAAAGGAATGATCTATAAACCGAAGGGAATGCCAAAGAACCAGTTTGTACCGGGACGTATGGCAATGACCTGCTGTGCAGATGATACCGCATTTATCGGCTATATCTGCGAAGATGTAGATGCTTCCAAATACCAGACCAGAGAATGGATCATGCTGACAGCCAGCATTACCATCGAGGAAAGAGAAGAATACGAAGGCACAGGCGTAGTCCTTCATGCGAAAGAAATCGCACGTACAGGTGCCGCAGCCGAAGAATTTGTATATTTCTAAAGGTCGGTTTCATATAATAAGATTTATGGATGGCTTACAAAGAGGTGGTATTCCGGAAAATCGGATTGCTATCCCGTCTTTTCGAGTTACCTCATTGAAAAATAGGAATGATGAAATTGAAAGAAATGCTTGCCTGCATTTTGAATTTGCAGGCACTGCGATAATTCAGTAAAATATGCTGCAGGCGGTTTATAATATCGTAGACAGTGCTTTTGTGGCTAATATGGAAGGAACGAGCGAACAGGCACTGAATGCCTTAATGCTGGCGTTTCCGGTACAGATGCTGCTGGTCTTTTGGGATTTTATACTTTTCCTTATATGAAAAGGTACTGCAGGCGACGGGAAAAAGTATGTATTCTACGATCGCACAGATCACAGGTGCCGTTGTTAATATTATTTTAGAACCAATCATGATCTATGGATGGTATGGCTGAGTTTCCCGAGTGCAGAGGCTCTGTCAGTACTGGTTTCAGTTGTATTTATGAAAAGAGTAAATAAAAATAAGATTTCAGTGATGGAATAAAGAAAAGAAGAAAAACGAGGTTGTCAGAGAAGGCAGCCTCGTTTTTGAGTTTTTAAGAAAATGTGATATGGATATAGCCAATATGGTTCTGTTCCTAGGTTCTGATAAAGCTGGGGTTATCACCGGTGAGAATATATGTATTGATGGTGATATGACAAAATTGATGATTTACCATGGTGATAATGGGTGGAAATTGGAAATATGATATCAAGATTTTTGCAAAAAGAAAATGGACACCACTTCGATATGGTGTCCATTTGTGATGCGGGAAAAGGGACTTGAACCCTCACGTCGTTGCCAACACTAGATCCTTAGTCTAGCCTGTCTGCCAATTCCAGCATTCCCGCGAACAAATAGTATATTATCAGATATCTCATAGTTTGTCAAATCTTTTTTAAAAAAAATATTTAAAAAAGTTTTTTAATTTTTGCTTGACTTTTGGTTCAGATTCATGTAATATACATTTTGCGAGTTGCAAAAGACACGCACATGCGGAAGTGTCGGAATTGGCAGACGAGCAAGATTCAGGTTCTTGTGAGCGCTACGCTCGTGAGGGTTCAAGTCCCTTCTTCCGCACGAATCCCTTGAGAAATCAAGGGATTTTTTTTGTTTCAATGACAGGAGAATTTTATTCCATTGCAAGTGATCGAACAGACGAAGGTATGATTTTTCTATATTTTATAATTTGTTTATAATTTTCATAAAATTATTAGCACTCAAATCAAATGAGTGCTAATTTTTGTATTGACTTTTATATTTCGGAAGATTAAAATATCAGTCAGATGGTCAGAAATGACAGAGAGAAGAATGCTGCATAGAGACAGCATCAAATAAGTTTAGATGAAAGAGGAGATATTCATATGAGCGAAAGACATGGAAGTTTATCAATCAACAGCGAAAATATTTTTCCGATTATTAAAAAATGGCTGTATTCAGATCATGACATTTTCTTTAGAGAGCTGATCTCAAATGGCTGTGATGCGATCACAAAACTGAAAAAACTGGAAATGATGGGAGAATATACTTTCCCGGAAGATCATAAGAATAAAGTTATGGTGCTGGTAAATCCGGAAGCAAAGACTTTGAAATTTATCGATACAGGTCTTGGTATGGATGCGGACGAAGTAGAAGAATATATTAACCAGATCGCATTTTCCGGTGCTACCGATTTCCTTGCAAAATATAAAGATAAAACAAATGAAGATCAGATCATCGGACATTTTGGTCTTGGATTCTATTCTGCATTTATGGTAGCAGATGAAGTACACATTGATACGCTTTCTTATAAAGAAGGTGCAAAACCGGTTCATTGGGAATGTGATGGCGGCACAGAATTCTCTATGACAGACGGCGCAAGAACAGAAGTTGGTACAACGATCACATTATTCCTGAATGAAGAAAGTCTGGAATTTGCCAATGAATATCGTGCAAGAGAGGTCATCGAAAAATACTGTTCCTTTATGCCGACAGAAATCTTCCTCTTTAAAGAAGGTGAAGAAGTAGGGGCATTTGATGTAGAAGAAGAAACAGAAGAGGCTGCGGATACTGCAGAAGCAGGAGAAACTTCCGAAGCAGAAGAAGCTGCAGAAAAAGAAGAAAAACCGAAGAAGCAGATGCCGGTTTCTTTAAGTGATACAACACCGCTTTGGACAAAACATCCAAATGAATGTGAGAAAGAAGATTATCTGGAATTTTATCGTAAAGTATTCCATGATTATAAAGAACCATTATTCTGGATCCACTTAAATATGGATTATCCATTTAACTTAAAAGGAATCTTATACTTCCCGAAAATTAATACAGAATATGATTCCATCGAAGGAACGATTAAACTCTATAACAATCAGGTATTTATTGCAGACAATATCAAAGAAGTCATTCCGGAATTCCTGATGCTTTTAAAAGGTGTCATCGATTGTCCGGATCTTCCACTGAACGTATCCAGAAGTGCGCTGCAGAATGACGGATTTGTAAGAAAAATCTCTGATTATATTACAAAGAAAGTGGCTGACAGACTGAGCGGTATGTGCAAGACACAGCGCGAAGATTACGAAAAATATTGGGATGACATTAATCCATTTATCAAATTTGGATGTATCAAAGACAGCAAGTTCTCTGATAAGATGATGGACTTTATCCTCTATAAAGACATTGACGGAAACTATCTGACACTGAAGGATCTTCTTCCGGAAGAACCGGAAACAGAAGTGGTAGAAGAAGGCAAGGAAGAAGAAAAAGAAGAAAAGAAACCGACCAA
Source organism: uncultured Lachnoclostridium sp. (assembly GCA_964602445.1). GTDB lineage: Bacteria > Bacillota > Clostridia > Lachnospirales > Lachnospiraceae > HGM12587. The sequence continues at coordinate 26,325 of CAZRQV010000022.1, read as the reverse complement.
CATCTTCTACGTAACAGATGAAGTTCAGCAGAGCCAGTATATCAATATGTTCCGTGAAGAAGGAAAAAATGCAGTGATCTTACACCACAACATTGATTCTGCATTTATTACTCATGTAGAACGTGCTCATGAAGAAGTTCATTTCCAGAGAATCGACGCAGATCTGACGGAAGACTTTAAAGAAGCAGTATCTGAAGAAGAAATGAAAGATACCACAGAAGCCCTGACAGAACTGTTTAGAAAATCATTAGACAATGAAAAACTGCAGGTGAAAGTGGAAAAACTGAAAAATGAAGAAATTTCTTCCATGATCACATTGTCAGAAGAAAGCAGACGTATGCAGGACATGATGAAGATGTACGGTATGGCTGGTATGGATCCGACCATGTTCGGCGGTGAAGAGACTCTTGTTCTGAATGCAAATAATCAGCTGGTTCAGTATGTACTGGAACACAAAGAAGAGGAACATACAAAAATGTTCTGTGAACAGCTGTATGATCTTGCAATGCTCAGTCATAAACCGCTGACTGCAGATGCAATGACAAAATTTATTGCAAGAAGTAATCAGATCATGATGCTTCTGGCAAAATAGTCAGAAATACCACAAAAGGCCCGGCAGCAGGAACCGGAAAAAAATAACAGGAGGTCAGCCTATAAAAAGCTGATCTCCTGTTGTTTTAAGAAACGTTTGACCATTTCATCCCAGGCATGTTCCAGAGATTTGTCCATGGTAAAAAGATTTAAGTTAGTAGCTGTGATACAGGAAAGCCCGTTGCTGTCATACCGGATGTTCAGCAAAAGTCCGGAGACATTTTCCGGAAGTATGGAAGTGATTCCGGAAGCAGTTAAAAGTTTTGCTGTATTTTCCTTGGAAAGCTGAAAGACGAAACGGAATCCCAAAGGTGTTTTGTGTCCTTTGATCAGATTCAGACAATGAGGACGGATTTCCCGCCAGCGGGAAAAATCCTGATCGTTCAGAGAAAGTGCTTCTATTTCTTCGGAAGTATAAAAATCTTTCTGGATTCGACCGTCGATATGAAAAGTATTATAAGTAATAACTGTACCTTCGATCATGAAAAAATGATCAAATGTCTGGGAGAGCAGCAGTTTGCTCATGAAATTTTTAATATCCTGAATTTGTAATGCAATCATGAATCTTCTCCTAATTTATTAGGTTCAGTATATCGTGAAAAAGAAAATGAATCAATGTAGTTTTAAAAACTAGTTGAAAAGGTATGAAGGCATATGTTATTCTATAAGTAAAGATTGCTGTGCAAAGCTGTTGGAAGAACTGAACAGAGAGAGCAGCAAATGGGTATAGAGAAAACGTCTCATGAAAATTTGAAGGATTGTCGGGAAGGTAAATCCTAATAATACAGCAGGTAAGTGTATCGTACTAAAAGGAGAATGAAATGAGTTATAAAATTGTAATAGATAGCTGTGGTGAATTGCCGGAAAAATGTAAAAATGATCCGCACTTTGAAAGTGTTCCGTTGTCTATGCAGGTAGATGATCATTTGATCATAGATGATGAAAGTTTTGATCAGGCAGATTTTTTGAAAAGGGTTGCGTTAAGTCCGAATTGTCCGAAATCTTCCTGCCCTTCTCCGGAAAGATATATGGAAGCATATCATGGTGATGCAGATCATGTTTATGCAATCACATTGTCAGGAAATTTAAGCGGTTCCTATAATAGTGCAGTTTTAGGAAGCAAATTATATGCAGAAGAATATGGAGAAAAAAAGATCCATGTGTTTGATTCCTGCTCCGCTTCCGTTGGAGAAACATTGATCGCATTAAAAATCGAAGAATGCGAAAAAGCTGGAATGTCCTTTGAACAGGTCATTGAGACGGTCGATGCTTATCGTGCAGAACAGAATACGTATTTCGTTCTGGAAACGCTGGAGGTACTCCGAAAAAACGGACGACTGAGCAATCTGAAAGCGTTCGTAGCCAATGCACTGAACATTAAGCCGTATATGGGTGCAACTCCGGATGGACAGATCATTCAGTTAGGACAGTCAAGAGGAATCAACCGTGCTGTGAAAAGTATGATCGATTGCTTTATCAATGAGTTAAAAGATCCGAAGGATAAGATTGTAGCAATTTCTCATTGTAATTGTCCGGAAAGAGCGGAAATGGTAAAAGAAGAAATTCTCAAACGTGTCGAAGTAAAAGATCTCTTTATTTTGGATACCAAGGGAATCAGCAGTATGTATGCCAGTGATGGCGGAATCATCTTAGTAGGTTAATCATTTTTTCGGTGAAAGCGGAGAGATTTCTGTTTCCGCCGGGAATGTGTGGAGAATGCCTGAACATATCGCAGCGTTTGTTGGAGTGAAAGATTGATCTGTGGAAAAACAATTCCATGAAATTTATAAAAAACATGGAAATTTCACAAAACTGTGTTATAATCATAAACAGGTCATAGGACAAAACTATAAAGTTAGGGGACGTATTATGAGTCAGGAAAAGGTAAATCAGTATAAAGAAGATAAGAAAAACAGAAAACAGGCGGTGAAAAAAGAAAAACGCAAAGCAACATTGATGAAACTTGGTGGATTTCTCGTTTTACTTGCACTGGTAGTGTGGATCGGATATTCAGCAGTAATGACAGTACAGAATGCAGAAGGACCAGCCGTTACCGTAGATCCGACAGCAATTTCTGAATATGTTACAACATTAGAATAAGAAAATGTCCAAAAGGAATCACGCAGGAGTGATTCCTTTTTTTAGTTCCTAAGAAAGAACTTATTGCATTAACTGAGAAAAGTCATGAGCGTTCCTATGAACTAAAAGCATTCCCGGAAAATCAAAGGCGCGCTCATAAAGCAAATGGAAACATTCAGGAAACCGGATTGTTTTGTTGTCAGAATATGAAAAAAATGCGAAATTCTTTAAATTCTATGGAAATTAAGAAAAAAACAGTAGATTTAATTTGAGATTCGTAATAAAATCATTAGTATTATGAGAAAGTGCGTTTGCCATAAACAGAGGAGGAAAAACGTAATGAAAAACAGGGTAATTGCGGTAGTTTTAGCTGTGATAACAGGGTTATCAGCGACAGCATGCGGCAGCCAGAAAACAACGAAAGAGGTAAACAGCGTTTCGGTATCCGGCGTTTTACCGGAAACAGGAGACGTGATCGTAACGAATACATATATTGGTACTGTAGAACCACAGGAAAGTGTTACGGTATATCCGATGGCATCAGGAAATGTAACAGAAATCAGTGCCACGGTAGGCAAGGAAGTGAAAAAAGGGGATGTTCTCTTTAAAATGGACAGTGCCGAAGCAGATCAGGAACTTGCAGATGCAGAAGAAGCATTAGAGAAGGCAGAAAAACTGGCAAAACAGGCAAAAGAAGATGCGGAAGAGCTGGAAGAAGCTTTGAAAAAGGTGGATCAGGCGGAAGAAAAAGCAAGTCTGGAATTAGAGATTGAAGCTTTAGAGAAAAAAGTTGCGGAATACAAAAAAGATTATGAGGATGCAAAAGAAGATTACGATGATCTGAATGCAGAGTACAAGAAGTACAATTATAGAACAGGTACCAGTACCAATAACAGATGGGAAAAAGCCGAAAGCGAGGCAAAATCAGAAGCATTAGCTTTGGCAAAGAAACTGGCAGATCAGGCAAAGTCTATCTATGATACGGCAAACACCGAACTGACTGCGTTAAAGAAAGAATTAACTACAGCGTCTAAGACAACATCCAGCAGCAGTACAAGCAAGAAAACGACATCTACAAGTACGACAAGCAGCAAAACGGACAGCAGTAAAGACAGTGACAGCAAAGACAGTGAGAAAGACAGTACCACGAAGAAAGAAACAGTAAGTACAGGCAATACTGTTTATGATCAGATGGTAGAAGATGCTCAAAAAGCAGTGGATGCGGCCAAAGCAAAACAGGAATTATATCAGGTGGCAGCACCGATCGACGGTACGATCGAAGCGGTGTTTATCGGTACCAATGAAAAAGCATTTGAAGATACAGGCTGTATGGTCATTTCCAATAAATCTAACATCGAAGTGACATTTCAGGTGGCAGAAGCAGCTGCATTGCAGTTGAATGTAGGGGAAAAAGTAACTGTAGAAAAAGATGGTTCTATGAATGAGGCATCGATCACAGAAATTTCCATGGTAGCAGATGAACAGACAAAATTGTTTTATGTAAAAGCCTCTCTGGGTGCAGTTACCGGATTTTCTACAGGAACAGATGTAAAAGTTTTTGCAGAGACAAAGAAAGCACAGGATGTGCTGAGAATTCCATATGATGCATTGTATTTCCAAGGTGCAACAGCTTATGTTTATTGTGCAGATGAAGATGAAGCGGTAAGAAAAGAAGTTCAGGTAGGTCTGATGAATGATGAGTATGCACAGATTCTGGACGGTCTGACCGAAGAAGATATTGTAATTTCGACCTGGTCATCACAGCTGAAAAATGGGACAGACATTGATCTGCTCTTTGTGATCGGCGGAAATACGGTAGATCCTGATGCAGAGGATGCCGCAGAAGAAACAGGAGAGCCGGGATTAGAAAGTACAGAAACAGATGATTCAGAAACGGCAGAGGAGGAATACAAATGGCAGTTACCAGATTTGGATTAAAAAGACCGGTTTCCGCCTGCATGATCATCATTGCAATCGCAGTGTTTGGAATTGTTTCCTTATTTGGATTTTCAACAGATCTGCTGCCGGAACTTGAAACACCGGTTTTGATGGTTCGCACAGCATATGAAGGTGCAGATCCTGAAACGGTGGATACGACAGTATCACAGCTGATCGAACAGACAGCAGAAACATTAAATGGTGTTCGTACGATCACGACCAATTCTTATGAAGATTATTCCGTAGTGACCCTTCGCTATGACTACGGCGCAGATATGACATTTCATTATATGAAACTGCAGAATGCACTGGCAGAGGCGAAGGAAGATCTGCCGGCAGAAGCCGGGGAGCCGGTAATCGTGGAAATGGATATGGATACCCAGCCAACCATGGAAATTGCGGCTCACGGAACCGATGAAAAAGAGGTTCTGGCATTTTTAAATGAAGGAATGCTGACAGAACTGGAAAATCTTCCGTCAGTAGCCAAAGTAGAAGTATTTGGCGGCAAGACCAATTATATTCAGGTTAAGCTGAAAGAAAATCTGCTGAATCAGTATGGTCTGACGATGGATCAGGTCGCAGAATACATCAGTGCAGCAGATTTTGATGTACCGATCGGCTCGGTTTCTCAGGGAAAACAGATGCTGGATGTGAGTAGCTCCGCAAGTCGTGATACGTTAGAAGAGATTAAAGAAATCCCGTTAAAAGGAGAAGACGGAGGATTGATCCGTCTGGAAGACATTGCGGACGTATCCTGGAATGTGAAAGATGCAGAAAGCATCAGTCATTTTAATGGGGAAGAGAATGTAACGATCCGTGTGACGAAGAGTACCCGTGTCAGTGCGGCAGAATTATCGGAAGAAGCCGGAAAGATCATTGATAAATATGAAAAACAGAGCGGAGAAGTTGCTTTTGAGATTTTCAATGACGGTGGAGAGGAAATCCATTCTTCCATCAGAAGTTTGGAAATTACCCTTGTTTTAGGAATTTTATTTGCAATTCTTGTTGTATACCTGTTTTTCGGAAGTTTCAAGACAAGCCTGATCGCAGGAAGTTCTATCCTGCTGTCCCTGCTTGTAACGCTGATCCTCCTGCGTCCGATGGGATATACATTGAATGTGATTACATTAGGTGCACTGATCATTGCAGTTGGTCTGATCACAGATACTTCGATGGTAGTGCTGGACAGCTGTTTTAAATGCAGCGGTCAGAGTATCAGCAGAAGAGAAGCGGCACTGGAAGGGGTAGAAAATGTAAAAAGATCCGTTCTGGCATCTACTGTGACGACGATTGCAGTCTGCATTCCGTTAATTTTTATGGAAGGACTTTCTGCAAAACTGTTCGCACCGCTGGGATACGTAATCCTGTTTTCGGCAACAGCATCATTGCTGACAGCAGCAGTGTTTGTACCATTGTTTTTTGTGGTATTTCAGCCGGAAGAGAAAAAAGAATCCAAATTTGCGGCAAAATTGGAAAAGCTTGCAGCATATTATGAAAAGGCAGTACGTAAGCTGTTAGGAAGAAAAGATCTGGTAGCAGCGGCAGCATTGCTGCTATTTGCAGTTTCCTGTGCAGCTGTGATCTATACAGATACAGAACTTCTGCCGAAAAGTGAAAGTCGTACGATCAATGTAAATGTAGAATTCCGTACAGGAATGAAATCCGATAAGATTGAAGAAAAACTGAAAGTTTTAGAAGAACTGATTGATAATTATCTGGATATTAAAGATTACAGTATGACGGTTCAGGGATCTTCTGCAAACATTTCTCTGTTTTTGAGAGAGAGCAGTAAAATGTCCTGTGATAAATTTGCAGAAGATTTCAAAGAAAAAACAAAAGATTATGCGGGACTTGATATTCAAGTTTCAAAAGTCTCCACAACGTCTCTGTTTGAGGAAGAGGATTCGGAAAAAGTGATTCTTGCCGGATATCAGCTGGATGAGGTAAAAGCCGCAGGGGCAGAACTGACAGAACGCTGCCGGAAAATTCCTGGGGTGCTGGCGGTATTCTCCAGTGCAGAGACAGAAGCTACGAAAGTAAAAGTGGAAATCGACTCTCTCAAAGCGATGAATTATGGCCTTACTTCTGCAGAAGTTGCACAGAAACTTCGGAAAGTAGTCAACGGTCAGGAAGTAATGCGTCTGGAAGAAGAAGACAGAACTTACAGCGTTTATCTGGAATTTGATGAAGATGCGTATGCGACTCCACAGGATCTGATGAATGTAAATATTTCTTCTGACGAAGGAATTTCAGTTCCGCTGTCAGAAATCGCAGATCTGGAATATACAGATGCGCAGGAATGTATCGTCAGAAGAGATGGAAAATATCTGGTAACACTTAGTGTTACCTGTCCTGAAAAATATCGTGATGATGTGGAATCAGCCATGAATAAGGAATGGCTGAAGATGGACTCTTATCTCGGTGTGACAAAGGAAAAAGATGAATCCGGAAGAGCCTTTGATGAAGAATTCCCGGTATTGATCAAAGCCATTGCAGCGGCTGTATTCCTTGTATTTGTTGTGCTGACGATCTTCTCTGAATCACCGAAATATGCGCTGATGATCATGCTCAGCATTCCGTTAGGACTGTTTGGTGCATTTATTCTCGTATTTGTTACCGGTTCAACCTGGAATCTGGTCACATTGATCGGTATCCTGCTGTTGATCGGAATCGTATTGAACAATGGAATCCGGTATACAGAAGAAGCAGATCGTCTTTCTAAAACAATGGAACTGGAAGATGCGATCATAGAGGCAGGAAAACTTCGTATGAGACCGATTCTTATGACTGCATTGGCTCTGATCTGTGCAGTGCTGCCAATGATCTTTCTGTCCGGCAGTACCGGAAGTATGATGCGCGGCATGGCAGTTGTGATCATCGGTGGAATGTTGAGTGCAACCATCTTTGTGATGCTGCTCTTCCCTGTATTTTATTCATTCCTGTATGGAAAAAATGAGGAAGAAGAGGAAGAACTTCCAGAGATCGAAGAAATTGATGTTTAAAAGAGAACCATAAAAAACCGTTCAGACGAAAGGAAAACGATCGTCTGAACGGTTTTTTTGAATTTATTTTTTGTTTGCTTCTACTTCCTGAAGTTTCATTGCACGTACTTTCAACGGAAGACCAAATAATGTGATGAATCCGTCTGCATCGTGGTGATCATAGAGATCTCCGGTTGTGAAGGAAGCTAAAGATTCGCTGTATAAGCTGTATGGAGAAGTTGTTCCGGCTTTGATGATATTGCCTTTGTAAAGTTTGAAGTTTACTTCTCCTGTAACATATTTCTGTGTGCTTTCTACGAATGCCTGAATGGCTTCACGAAGTGGAGTAAACCATTTTCCTTCGTATACGACCTGAGCAAATTTGTTGCCGAGATCTTTTTTTGCTTCCATAGTTGCACGATCCAGTACCAGTTCTTCTAACTGCTGATGTGCTTCCATCAGGATGGTTCCGCCCGGAGTTTCATAAACACCACGGGATTTCATACCTACAACACGGTTTTCTACGATATCTACAATTCCGATGCCGTGTTTTCCGCCCAATGCGTTTAATTCTTTGATGATATCAGAAACTTTCATGGATTTTCCGTTGACAGAAGTAGGAATACCGGCTTCGAAGGTCATTGTAACATATTCTCCTTCGTCCGGAGCATGTTCCGGAGAAACACCTAAAACTAAAAGGTGATCATAATTTGGTTCTAATGCCGGATTTTCCAGTTCCAGACCTTCGTGGCTGATGTGCCATAAGTTACGGTCACGGCTGTAGCTGCTGTCGGTACCAAATGGAAGATCGATGCCATGGGCTTTGCAGTATTCAATTTCATCTTCACGGGACTGCATTGTCCAAAGATCTGTCATACGCCATGGAGCGATGACTTTAATGTCCGGAGCCAGTGCTTTGATTCCCAGTTCGAAACGAATCTGATCGTTTCCTTTTCCGGTAGCACCGTGGCAGATGGCAACAGCACCTTCTTTTCTTGCAATTTCTACAAGACGTTTTGCAATGGCAGGACGTGCCATAGAAGTTCCGAGTAAGTATTTGTTTTCGTAAACAGCACCGGCCTGTACACATGGTACAATATATTCGTCTGCAAATTCGTCAATAATGTCTTCGATATATAATTTAGAAGCGCCGGATAATTTTGCACGTTCGTCAAGTCCGTCTAATTCATTTCCCTGTCCGCAGTCGATGCAGCAGCAGATAACATCGTAATCAAATGTTTCTTTTAACCATGGGATGATGGCGGTTGTATCAAGTCCGCCGGAGTAAGCTAAAACAACTTTTTCTTTCATGTTTAAAATCTCCTTTTTTCTCTAACTGAATCTTACTATACACCAAACATATGATAATTGCAAGTATTAATTATGCATATATTCGATTGATATGCAAAATAAAATTTAAAATATGCATAAAATAGTGAATAAATATGCAAAACGCAGAATAAAAAAGGTTGACAGAATTTGAGAAAAGTATATTATAAAGAAAGAATACTTTTCAACACTGTACCAAAATGCAGTGATTGAATCTGGAGGAGAATGAAATGATCAAAGTTGGAATTATTGGAGCCACCGGCTATGCAGGCGGTGAACTGGTCAGACTTCTTATGAATCATAAGGAAGCTGAAATCAAATGGTATGGCTCAAGAAGCTATATCGATAAAAAATATTATGAAGTATATCAGAACTTTTTTCAGATTGTAGATGATATATGTATGGATGATAATATGGAAGAACTGGCAGAAGAGGTAGATGTGATCTTTACTGCGACACCGCAAGGTTTATGTGCCTCACTGGTAAATGAAGAAATTTTAAAGAAAGTAAAAGTGATTGATCTGAGTGCAGATTTTCGTATCAAAGATGTGAATGTGTATGAAAGATGGTATGGAATCCAGCACAAATCTCCGCAGCTGATTCCGGAAGCCGTTTATGGACTTTGCGAGATCAACAGAGAACAGATCAAAGGAGCAAGACTGATCGCCAATCCGGGCTGTTATCCAACCTGCTCTACACTGTCAATCTATCCTTTGGCAAAAGAAGGATTGATCGATATGAATACGGTGATCATTGACGCCAAATCCGGCACTTCCGGTGCAGGGCGCGGAGCAAAGGTAGACAATCTTTACTGTGAAGTCAATGAAAATATCAAAGCCTATGGAGTGGCAGGCCACAGACATACACCGGAGATTGAAGAACAGCTTTCTTACGCATCCGGGGAACAGGTTCTTTTGAATTTTACACCGCATCTGGTTCCGATGAACCGTGGAATTTTGATCACAGCCTATGGGAATCTGAAAAAAGAAGTTACTTATGAAGAAGTAAAAGCAGTGTATGATCGATATTATGCCGGAGAAAAATTTGTCCGTGTTCTTGAAAAGGACGTATGCCCGCAGACCAAATGGGTGGAAGGCAGTAATTATGTCGATGTGAATTTTAAGATCGATCCGCGTACGAACCGCATCATTATGATGGGAGCCATGGATAATCTTGTGAAAGGAGCTGCCGGTCAGGCAGTGCAGAACATGAATCTGATGTTTGGACTGAAAGAAAGTGAAGGTCTGGAACTGATTCCAATGTTCCCATAAGGTGAAAAGCATGCAGATCAGAGAAATGAAAATAGAAGATTACGATCAGGTGTATGAATTGTGGAATACGATCCATGGATTTGGAATCCGAAGCGTAGATGACTCCAAAGAGGGGATTGAACGTTTTTTAAAATGGAATCCGGGCTTAAGCGTAGTTGCGGAACAGGATCAAAAGATCGTCGGAGCGATTCTTTGTGGTTCCGACGGACGAAGAGGATGCCTTTATCATGTCTGTGTACAGAAAGAGTTCCGAAGACATGGTATCGGAAAGACCATGGTAGTTCATTGTATGGAAAAGCTGAAAGAGCTTCAGGTCAATAAGGTAAGCCTGATCGCATTTACGAAAAATGATATTGGAAATACATTCTGGAAGGAAATGGGCTGGACAAAAAGAGAAGATCTGAATTATTACGATTTTACGTTGAATGAGAAAAATATTACTGCATTTATTCAGTAGGAGGAAAAAAGATGAAAAAGATTCCAGGCGGTGTAACCGCAGCAAAAGGCTTTGAAGCAGCAGGCGTAGAAGCCGGAATTAAGTATAAAGACAGAATGGATATGGCGCTGGTATACAGCCAGACACCTTGCAAAGCAGCGGGGACATTTACGACCAATGTCGTGAAAGCAGCTCCGGTAAAATGGGATCAGAAGATCGTGCATGAATCCGAATATGCACAGGCGGTGATCATCAATTCCGGAATTGCCAATGCATGTACGGGAGAAGAAGGATACGGATATTGTCTGGAAACTGCAAAAGCAGCAGCAGATGTATTTGACATTCCGGAAAGTGCAGTTCTGGTTGCTTCCACAGGGGTAATCGGTATGCAGCTTCCGATGGACAAAATCGCGGCTGGGGTAGAACTTTTAGGAACAGCCAAAGGCGATTCTTTGGAACATGGAACGATGGCGGCTAAAGCAATCATGACTACCGATACGGTTCACAAAGAGATTGCCGTAGAATTTGAGCTCCAGGGAAAAACAGTAACGATTGGCGGGATGTGCAAAGGTTCCGGTATGATCCATCCGAATATGTGCACTATGCTGGGATTTGTAACCACCGATGTGAATATTTCCAAAGAACTTCTTTTAAAAGCATTGCAGGAAAATATCAAAGATACCTTTAATATGGTTTCCGTAGACGGCGATACATCTACCAACGATACGGTTCTTCTTCTGGCCAATGGAATGGCAGGAAATCCGGAGATTACCGAAGAAAACGAAGATTATCAGGCGTTTTGTGAAGCACTGAACGAAGTAAATACCTTTCTGGCAAGAAAGATTGCCGGTGACGGAGAAGGCGCAACTGCTTTATTTGAAGTAAAAGTGGTCAATGCAAAGACAAAAGAAGAAGCTGTTACATTGAGCAAATCCGTAGTAACTTCTTCTCTTACCAAGGCTGCAATCTATGGACATGATGCAAACTGGGGAAGAATTCTTTGTGCATTAGGCTATTCCGGGGTACAGTTTGATCCGGAAAAAGTAGATCTTTATTTTGAAAGTGCTGCCGGAAAATTAAAGATCATTGAAAATGGAGTATCGACCGGTTATTCCGAAGAAACTGCAACAAAGATCTTATCTGAGGAAGAAGTAACCGCCATTGCGGATATGAAAATGGGAACTGCCTGTGCAACGGCATGGGGCTGCGATCTGACTTATGATTATGTAAAGATCAATGCAGATTATCGTTCTTAGTCAGAACGTAAGAAGAATTTTAGGAAATATAGTCAGGATGAATCCTTAGGATCAATGAGCGGAGGAAATGATGGAAGAAAAAATGAATCAATATTTGGAAAAAGCGAACGTACTGATCGAGGCATTGCCTTATATCCAGCGTTTTAATAGAAAGATTATTGTCGTAAAATATGGCGGAAGTGCGATGGCAGATGAAGAATTAAAGAAAAAAGTCATTGCGGATGTCGTGCTTTTGAAATTGGTAGGATTTAAACCGATCATCGTTCACGGCGGCGGAAAAGAGATCAGCCGCTGGGTAGAAAAACTGGGAATGAAACCGAAATTCGTCAATGGACTTCGTGTGACGGATACAGAAACCATGGAAGTTGCAGAAATGGTTCTGAATAAGGTAAATAAAGAACTGGTAGCTCATGTACAGGAGCTTGGTGTGAAAGGCGTTGGTCTCAGCGGAAAAGACGGAGGAATGCTGAAAGTAAAGAAACGCTATGCAGACGGAGAGGATATCGGTTATGTAGGGGAAGTAACAGAAGTAAATCCGAAGATCCTGCTGGATATGATCGAAAAAGATTTTCTTCCGATCGTGTGTCCAATCGGTATGGACGATCAGTTTGATACATTCAATATTAATGCAGATGATGTGGCATGTGCCATTGCAAAAGCAGTTGGTGCAGAAAAACTGGCATTTTTAACAGACATCGAAGGCGTTTACCGGGACAAAGATGATCCTTCCAGCCTGATTTCAGAACTGACTGTTTCCGAAGCAAAAGAACTGATGAACAGCGGTATTGTAGGCGGCGGTATGATTCCAAAACTTGGAAACTGTATTGATGCAGTGGAAAACGGAGTTGCAGGCGTTCATATTTTAGACGGACGGATTCCGCATTTCCTTCTGCTTGAAATTTTTACAAACAAAGGAATCGGTACAGCGATTACCGGAGACGGAGAAAGTGGGGCACAGCATGAGTAATCAGGTAATTGAACAGGCAGAACAGGCAGTGTTACATACCTATAACCGTTATCAGATCGTATTTGATCATGGGGAAGGTGTTTATCTCTATGATGATGCAGGGAAAAAATATCTGGATTTCGCTTCGGGGATCGGAGTGCAGTCCTTAGGCTATGGAAATGAGGCATATAAGCAGGCATTGAAGGATCAGATTGACCGGCTGACTCACATTTCCAATCTTTATTATTCAGAACCGATGGCAGAAGCAGCGGAAAAGGTCGTAAAAGCCTCCGGAATGAGCAGAGTCTTTTTTACCAACAGCGGTACGGAAGCAGTTGAGGGTGCAATCAAAGCAGCCAGAAAATATGCATGGCTGAAAGATGGAAAAAATGATCACGAGATCATCGCCATGAACCATTCCTTTCACGGAAGAAGTATGGGAGCCCTTTCCATCACGGGAAATCCACATTATCAGGAAGCTTTTCGTCCAATGATCGGTCATGTGAAATTTGCGGATTTTAACGATCTGGACAGCGTAAAAGAATTGGTCAATGAAAAGACTTGTGCGATTTTCATGGAAACCATTCAGGGAGAAGGCGGTATTTATCCGGCAACGGAAGAATTTTTAAAAGGCGTCCGCAAACTCTGTGATGAAAATGACATTCTGCTTGTATTAGATGAAATTCAGTGTGGTATGGGAAGAAGCGGTTATCTGTTTGCATGGCAGGAATATGGTGTGCAGCCGGATATTATGACTTGTGCAAAAGCTCTTGGCTGCGGTGTGCCGGTAGGTGCATTTGTATTAAATGAAAAAACGGCCAAAGGAACGCTGGCTCCGGGAGATCATGGTACTACTTATGGAGGAAATCCGCTGGTCTGTGCTGCAGTATCGAAAGTGTTTGATCTCTTTGAAGAAGAACAAATAGTTGAACATGTAAGGGAAGTTAGTGTATACTTAGAAGAACGATTGGAAGCACTGGTGAAGAAGTATGATTTTCTTGTTATGCGCCGTGGAAAAGGCCTGATGCAGGGCATTGAAGTGTGTGCAGAACGTCCGGTAGGACAGATTGTTCAGAAAGCACTGGATCACGGACTGGTGGTCATTTCCGCTGGAAATAATGTGCTTCGTATGCTGCCTCCTCTCGTGATCGAAAAAGAACATGTGGACGAAATGATTCAAAAACTGGAAGAAAGTTTTTAAATCATATCGGATAGAAAGGTAGATAGAATGAAGTCACTTGGACAGAGAATTATTGCAGTGCTGATCGTAGTATTGATCTTAGGACAGATGCTGACCGTGGGAATTTCACGTTCCAATAATCAGCGGAATGAGATCCAAAATACAGGAGAAAAGGTTGCACTTACCATCTGGTATACGGATGCAAAGCTGGATGATTTTATGCTGGAAGCAGCAGAATCCTATGAGAAAAATACCGGAATCAAGATCAATGCCCAACTGATCTCTGCGGTAGACTACATTGAAAAGATCAGTGAAGCTACGTTTATCAAAGAAAATGGTCCGGATCTGTTTGTAGCAGGAAGTGATCTGCTGCAGAAAGCGCTTTATGCAGGTTTGGTAGATGATCAGGTGACTTATTCAGAAAAAGAAAAAGATAATATTCCTCAGAAAGCATTTGACGCAGCAACCTGTAATGGAAAGCTGATCGGATATCCGTTTTATTTTGAAAGCTGTTTTCTTCTGTATAATCAGTACTATGCGGAAGACTGGCCAAGAACGGTAGATCAGATTCTGGAATATGCAGATAATTTTGATACTACGGAGACAACAGAGAAAGTACAGAGTATTTTTAAGTGGGATGTTTCGGATATTTTCTATAATTATTTCTTTATCGGAGATTATGTAGGCCTTGGCGGCACTTATGGAGATGATAAATCCCAGCTGAATCTTTCCGAAGGAAATGTGATCGAATGTCTGAAATATTATCAGTCTTTAAATGAATTCTTTGCCATTGATGCGGAAACGGTGCATGATGAAGATGTAATCCAGGAATTTATCGATGGAAAGATCGTATTCACCATTGCCAAAACAGATGCCATTGCCCGATTGGATGCAGCCATTGCAGAAGGAACGGTTCCGGAATATCAGTTAGGAACCACTACAGATGAAGAAGGCAATGAAATTCCGGCAAGACAAGTGGACTGTTTTTATGGAGTAGGGGACATTCCAAACCTGACGGACAGTCTGCTGACTAGGGGATTGTCGGTCACCAACTCTATCGTAGTCAATAATTACAGTCCGTATCGAAGTTATGCCAATGACTTTGCTCATTATCTGTCTTATGAAAAAGCAAAAGATCTGTATGGACAGACCGGAAAAGTATCGGTGTGCAAAAGCGTTACCGCAGGTGATGCAAACTGGGAAAGAATCATGGTACAGTATGCAGGTTCTGTGGAAATTCCAAAGATTATAGAAATGAGCAATTACTGGATCCTGATGGAGATTGCATTTGCCAACATCTGGAATGGTGCAGATATTATGACAGAGATCGGAACGGTAGTAGATCAGATGAATATGCAGTTAAATGAATAAGAGTTGCTGTAAATATCGAGTTTTCTACTTGTCAGATGAAAAATAATTCGTTACAATAAAAAGCAGGCATAGAGGGGTTCTATCTGGGAAAGGTAGATGCATGCCGAAAAATTTCATGAAATACAAAGCAGGAAAAATTACTTTCCTGCTTGTTTGTCTTTTTTTGTGTACTGCCTGTGGAAAACAGAAAGCAGTATTTGAAGCAGGTGTGGACAGCTCTTACGAGCCGGAAGCAGTGAAATTACAGGAAACGCCTGCAGAAAGCGAAGACACATCAGTAAAAACAGAAACTCCGTCAAAGGAGACAGAAAAAGTTTCAGATTCCCCATGCGTGAATATCAATACAGCAGCTGCAGAAGAACTGATGACATTGCCGGGCATTGGTGAAGTGCGGGCAGAAGCGATCATTGAATACAGAAATCGGGTGGGACGATTTGAAAAGATTGAAGATATTATGAATGTGAAGGGAATCAAAACCGGAGTGTTCAGTAAAATAAATGACTTAATTTGTGTGAAATGAGGAAAAAATGAGTAGAAAAGTTTTGGTCGTTGATGACGAAAAATTAATCGTAAAGGGAGTCCGGTTTAGTCTGGAGCAAGACGGCATGGAAGTGGATTGTGCGTATGACGGTGAAGAAGCACTGGAAAAGATTAAAGCCAATGCGTACGACATCATTCTGTTAGATATTATGCTTCCAAAGATGGACGGATTTGAAGTGTGCCAGCAGGTACGTGAATTTTCAGATGTGCCGATCCTGATGCTGACTGCAAAAGGGGATGACATGGATAAGATTTTAGGTCTGGAATACGGTGCCGATGATTATATTACGAAACCGTTTAATATTCTGGAAGTCAAAGCCCGCATCAAAGCCATTACAAGAAGAACTGCGAAAGCAGAAAAACAGAAAAAAGATGATTCTATCATCAAAGCTTCTGATATGACCCTGGATACAGACAGCAAACGTCTGCATATTCAGGATCGGGAAGTTAATCTGACTTCCAAAGAGTTTGATGTACTGGAATTGCTGGTAAAAAATCCGGATAAAGTTTACAGCCGTGAAAAACTGCTGCAGCTTGTATGGGGAAGCCAGTATCCGGGAGATGTTCGTACCGTAGATGTACATATTCGCCGTCTGAGAGAAAAGATTGAAGTTAATCCAAGCAATCCGAAATATGTACATACCAAGTGGGGAGTGGGTTACTATTTTAAAGGTTAAGAAACTATTTTTATCAATGAACAGATTATTTAAAAGCCTGAATTTCAGGCTTTTTGTGACTTTTTTGCTGGTAGGGATGATTCCGGTTCTGGCAGCAGGCAATGTATTTTTGGAAACTTATTATGAAAGAGCCATTGCAGTGCGTACCACCGATGTCCAAAATCAGTGTAAGATCATTTCAAACCAGATCGTAGCAAGTGATTATCTGACCAGCAACAAATCAGATGCCATCTCTGGAGAGCTGTCTCTGATCTCGTCACTGTATGACGGACGTATTATGATCATCGATCAGGATTTAAGGGTCGTGACAGATACTTACGATATGGAAGCATCGAAGACCATGATCGTGGAGGAGGTTATCCGCTGTTTTAAGACCGGTACCAGTGTTCATGTGGTCAGCGGCCGTTTTATCGAAGTTGCAGTGCCGATTCAAAGAGTGCTGGATGAAGAGACGGGAACCACCGAAACCTTAGGTGTCATTCTGGTCAGTGCTTCTTTAGATGCGATTACAGACAACAGAGCAGTGCTGGAAAATTCAGTAAGTCTGATTCTGACCATCATTCTGATCATTTTGATCTTGGCAGCAGCAACGCTGTCGATGGCATTTACTTTGCCGTTTAAGCGTATGACGAAGAAGATCAATGCGGTGACGGCAGAGCATATTGAAGATGAGATCGATGAAAAGGCATATACAGAAACCCAGCAGATCGCAGATGCATTTAACCATCTGCTTTCAAAGATTAAATTATTAGATGAATCACGGCAGGAGTTTGTGTCCAATGTGTCCCACGAACTGAAAACACCGCTGACTTCCATGAAAGTGCTGGCAGATTCCCTGATTCAGATGCCGGAAGCGCCGGTGGAATATTATCGGGAATTTATGGAAGATATTTCTGCAGAGATCGATCGTGAAAATGCGATCATTGCAGATCTTCTTACGATGGTCAAGCTGGATAAAACCCAGGCGGAAATGAACATTCAGGCACACAGCATCAATGAACTGCTGGAACTGATCCTGAAACGACTGCGTCCGATTGCAGCACAGCACAATATCGAAATGGTATTTGAAAGTTTCCGTGAAGTTACAGCAGAAATCGATGAAGTGAAGATGACACTGGCACTGACCAATTTCGTGGAAAATGCCATTAAATACAATAAAGAAAACGGCTGGGTTCATGTATCTTTAGATGCGGATCACAAGTATTTCTTTGTGAAAGTCACAGATTCCGGCTGTGGAATTCCGGAAGAAGCTCAGGAACAGATCTTCGAACGGTTTTACCGGGTGGACAAATCACATTCTCGTGAGATTGGCGGAACAGGACTGGGACTGGCAATTGCAAAAAATATCGTGCTGATGCACAGAGGAATCATTGAAGTTTCCAGTGTGGTAGATGAAGGAACAACCATCACTGTGCGGATTCCGCTGAACTATATTGTGTAGAAGGGAGAATGAATATGAAAAAAATAAAAATATTCCTGCTCCTGTTTACCTTTCTTTTTCTGCTGGCGGGCTGCGGCAGGAAAGAACCGCCTGCAGAAGGGACGGTAGTTTATTATTTAAACGAAGAAGAAACTGCCATTGTGCCGGTAGGATTTGAGATAGAAGAAGAGTCTTCCAAATTTATGACAGAAAAATTGCTGGAAAAGCTTTGCGAGACACCGGAGTTTGTAGATTTGAAAAAAACGATTTCGGATGATGTTAAACTGCTGGGATATACGCTGGATCGAAAACAGTTATATTTGGATTTCAGCAGTGAATATCTGTCTATGAACAAAGCCACAGAAGTACTGGTAAGAGCAGCAATCGTAAAAACCATGGTGCAGGTAGAAGAGGTCAGTTTTATCGGAATCCGTATTGCAGGAGAACCGCTAAAAGACAGTCGAGGAATGAACATCGGCCTGATGAACGAAAATACATTTCTTGACAATATGGGAAGTGAAGAGAATGCAACAAAGATTGTAAACTTAAATCTTTACTTTGCCAATAAATCCGGAGATATGTTAACTCCACAGTCTACTGTCATTGAATACAATGCCAATGTAGCCGTGGAAAAAGTCATCGTAGAACAGCTGATCGCAGGACCGACGGAAAAAGGATATTATCCGACGATACCGAAAGATACGAAAGTCATGAGTATTACGACCAAAGATGGCGTATGCTATGTCAATCTGGATATTGGATTTACTGCACAGGGGTATGATGTTCTTGGTCAGGTTACGATCTATTCTATCGTCAATTCTCTGACGGAACTGACGGGAATCAACAGTGTGCAGATTCTGGTCAACGGTGAAACAAATCTGAATTATAAAGACAGCATCAGTCTGGAAAGTATCTTCCAGCCAAATTTTGAAATTATAGAGAAAGGGGAATAACATGCGGCGAAGGCCATTATGTATGGCAGCAGTTCTTCTTTTACTCGTCTTATGGGCAGTGCCGAAGAATGTCTGGTTCAGCATACCGGACATTCCTTCGGGAAGCCAGTTAACAGTTACCGGTGTGGTGACAAAACGCGAACAAAAAGAAGACAAAACAGTCTATTATCTAAAGGATTGTCAGTGTGACAGTTCAGAATCAGAATTTTCTATGATCGTCTATGAATCCGGCGATCGATCTTATCCAATCGGATGTCAGTTATCAGTATATGGAACGATTTATCAATTAAATAAAGCCACCAATCCGGGACAGTTTGATGGAGAAAGCTATTATCAAAGCAATGGAATCTTGTATACATTTCAGGCAGAAATGGTATTACAGGCTTCTGGAGAAAATATTTGGAAAGAAAAACTTACCTGTCTTAGAGAATTTTTAGCAGAAACACTGGATCAGATTTACGGAGAACGGGACAGCGGAATCCTGCAGGCCGCTCTTTTGGGAGACAGATCTGCACTTCGGGAGGAAGATGAGCTGCTTTATCAAAAAAATGGAATTTCCCATCTTTTAGCTATTTCCGGACTGCATATTTCGATGATTGGAATCAATTTTTATCACTTTTTGCGGAAAATGAATTTAAATTATGCTCAGGCGGGGATTCCAAGCGGAATTTTGCTGCTGATGTATGGTCAGATGACCGGATTTGGAGTATCTACCCTTCGGGCGGTCTGTATGTTTCTGGTCATGATCTTTGCAGATCTGCTGGGAAGAGCTTACGATATGGCAAGTGCTATGTCATTGGCGGCAATCCTTCTGTTGATCAAACATCCACTGCAGGCAAGACAGGGCGTTTTTTTGCTGTCTTTTGGTGCAATACTTGGAATCAGTGTGGTTTATCCGATTCTGCAGTCCGTGTTTCAGGTGAAGCATAAGATTGCCAATACGCTGCTGTTCAGCGTGTCCATTTCCCTGGTCACGTATCCGATCAGTGTTCATTTCTTTTATGAATATTCCCTATATTCAATTTTACTGAATCTGATAGTGATTCCATGTGTGCCTTTTGTCATGGGATTCGGCGGTGCCGGAATGCTGGCAGGATGTGCCATACCGGAACTCGGAACAGTGATCGGATTCCCGGCACATTGGATTTTAAATTTGTATGAGATTCTGTGCCGTCATTTGGTAAAATGGCCCTTTGCAGTTCTGCGTCTGGGGTGTGAAGAAATGTGGCAGCTGATTCTTTACTATGTACTTTTGACGTTGGGCCTGCTGTTGCTATGGTATGGCAGACGAAGAGTTTATGGTCTGATCCTGCCGATGGCACTGCTGATCGTAAGCCTGCGGTTTCATGAAAAATTAGAGATTACTATGCTGGATGTAGGGCAGGGAGATGGATTGATACTTCGCTTTCCCAGCGGAACGACCTGTATGATCGACGGCGGCAGCACTAGTGTGAAGCAGGTAGGAGAATACCGAATGCTCCCATATTTGAAATACGAAGGAATTGCGGTGCTGGATTATGTGATCTTCAGTCATTTGGACGAGGATCATATGAACGGTGTGAGAGAACTTTTGGAAATGCAGAAAACTTTGGACGGAGTGAAAATAAGACAGATGATGTTTCCGGCTATTTCCAATTCGGATGAAACTTATCTGGAATTATGGAAAATGGCAGAAGAAGCAGGAATCAAGGTCGGCTGTATCGGAGCAGGGGATCGTCTGTGGGAAGAAAATCTTTTGGTTGAGTGTCTTTATCCGGAGAAAAATAGTTACAGTACGGATAAAAATAACAGTTCTACAGTGCTGCAGCTGACTTATCAGAAGTTTACTATGCTGCTGACCGGAGATTTGGGTATGGAAGGGGAGCAGGAATTGCTGCAGAGCGGACTGCTGAAAAACACAGATGTATGGAAAGTGTCCCATCACGGATCAAAATATTCGGGAAGTGAAACATTTTTAGAACAAATTCGTCCCAATCTGAGTCTAATCTCTGTAGGGAAAAATACCTATGGTCATCCAAATGAAGCACTTTTGAAACGGTTAAGGGCAGTGGACAGTCTGGTAAAAACTACGTTGGATCAGGGAGCCTTACTGTTAGAGACAGATGGAAGCACCTACCGTATCACTGAATGGAGCAGGGAATAATAGAAATTTCAGGAAAGCAGGGCTTGAGAAAGATATTAGTTGGCAAATATACAAAATAAATACGGGAAGAAAGATTCCATCTTCCATGTATACAGTTTTTTTATGATATTATAGAATGCTGAAAAATCAGAAATTCTGGTGAATGTATTAAATTCAGTTATTTTGGATTAATTGTTTGTTTGGAAAATAGGTGTTTGTTTTTAGAAAAAAGAAGAAAAATTTATATGATGTACGGGATTAATTAAATTTGGTATCATAATCCATGATGATATTCAATTATGATTGGGGCGGAGGAATTTGAAAATTCATTTTGGAAAAAGTAAAAAACATTATCTTACCGACAGATTGTTTCCAAAGGACTTAATCTTAGTAAATACGTAGAAAAAAGATGAATTTAAATAAGCTAAAATAGCTCTGTTTCGGCTGGGCTATTTGTGCTATACTGATTTTGTATACAAAGGAGGATTGTGAATGGAATTACTGTTAGTTCATTTAACTGATATACATATTAAGGACGATGCAGATTTTGAAGTTTTATCAGAAAGAGTTGATTCTATTGGTGGTGCAATTTGTACTCATATAACAGAACCAGAAGAAACCAAAGTATTGTTGTGTATAACAGGAGACTTTGCATTTGAAGGATTGGAAAGCCAATATACAGCAATTGGAAAGATTTTGGATGAAGTTTGTGAAATTATAAAGAAGCGCTATCCATCTGTAAGCATTCATCCTGTATTTGTTCCTGGCAATCATGATTGTGATTTTAAATCAGAACATGAAGATGTAAGAAAAGTAATGTTAGATTCTCCAACATTAAATATAGGAAATCCAAAACAATTTGTGGTTTGTACAAATATTCAAGAGAATTTCTATGCTTTTTGTGAAGAATGGAGTAGAAAGTATGGTGCCTTTTATTGTGATAATGATAAGGTGCTTACTATAAATGAATTGAATTTTGATACAGATAATATTCATTTGAAATTCCATTGTATTAATACAAGTTGGTGTTCAAAAGTTCATGAAGAAAAAGGAAAAATGAAAATCACAACAGGAAAGATGAAACTGGTAACAGATTCACTTCCTTGTAAAGAGCGTGATGATATCGTTATTACAATGATGCATCACGATGCTGAATGGCTTGATTGGGACGATAAAGAAGTATGGAATGATTATTATAAGAAGTATTCCGATATTATTTTAGTAGGACATGATCATGCACCGGAATTTATTTGGAGGCAAAATTATGATAATACATCAAATTACTTTATAAAAGGAAACCAGTTATATGATAAGAATAATCATGAGCAAAGTGGTTTTAACATCTTGAAATTGAATACAAATGTAAATCCTATTCAAGAATGCTTTTTTACATATGAATGGGATGGTACATTGTATAAAAAGATTATTGATACAGGCTATCATGCTTTTATTAGGAATAGATTTGTTGGGGATGGCATAGAATTAAAAAAAGAGGTCTGGGAGTATTTAGAAGACATTGAGATTGATATTATTAATAAATATAAGCGGGATTTAAGATTGTCAGATGTATTTGGTTTTCCAACACTTAAAGAAGAAAAAGGAAAAGGTACCAGATTCATTAGAGATGAAGAAGGATTTATGGATTTTGTTAAAGACAACAAATTCATCTCTATACGAGGACAACGTGAATATGGAAAAACAGCTTTATTAAAACAGTTGTTTAAGGCATTTTATGAACAGAATAAATATCCTGTTTTTTTAGACATCACAAAGATAAATACAGCAGATGGGGAGGAACTAAACAGAATTGTTGGACAACGATATGTGGAAACATATGAGAATGTTAGTGCTGAAGAAATGCTACAAAAAGCTCCAGAAGAAAGAGTATGCTTTGTTGACAATTTTGAAGAAATATTTCTCACTGATAAAACAGCAAAGAAATTTCTGCAATATTTAATAACTAAGTTTGGTACAGTAATCATTTCTCGAAATCATAAACTGGACTTGTTAAATCCATTAAATTATGTTGAAATGAATGATTTTATTAAGAATAATTTCAGTATTCTTTTAATGCAACCTGCTCGAAAGACATATATGGATAGAATTATTACAAAATGGTTGTGTCTTGAAGATAAAGAACAAGATATTGATAGTCCAGAGTTTGATGCAAAGAAAAAGATAAAGTATGCTGAAATTGGAAATGTAATGCAGGGCAATTATTTTAATGGAACTCCAGTAGATTTATTACTTGTATTATCATATTTAGATCAAGAACAGCATGCCCAAATGAATTATAGCAAATATTCATTTATTTATGACAGTTTGATTCTTGAAAAGTTAAATAAAATAGGTAATCACCAAGCTCAGACTATATCAGTATATTTAAAAATTCTTCAAACATTAGCATATAAAATGTTTAAGGAAAATGCTCAAGGTTATGTAGATGAAGATTTTGTGATTGGAGTGATTCTGGATTATAAAGAGAAACATTCAGGATTTACAATGAAAATAGGAGATATTCTTCAAAAATTAGAGAAGTATAGCTTTTTAGAATGTAAAAATGATACATATAGGTTCAAATACAGTTATATGTATTATTACTTTACTGGTAGCCATATTGATAAAAATCTTTCTCGCACAGAAAAAGAAGCTGTTACAAAAGATATTTTTTCAAATATGGATAGAGATTTGAATTATAATGTGGCATTGTTTTTAACGTATAGCATGAGTATAGAGCATGATGTTATTCCGATTGTAAAAGAATTGGAAGAAGGATTACTGGAAGAATACAAAGATTTTAAATATGAGGATATCAAGAAATTAATCAAAAAATGGGGTAGTGACATTGAAAAAAGAATTGAAAAAAAATTCACCGTTCCAGAAAATGAAAATATTCCTACTTTGCAAAAACAACGAATGCAGAAAGAAGAAGAGGCAGAATCTGAAAGTTTAGAAGAAGAGAAAAAAGATTCTGATGTATCTGAAGATGGAGAATCAAAAGTTCCAACAGAAGAAGAAGTTAGAAAAACTAATGAGAACGTAAAGAAAATTGGCAGATTGGTTGATTTTATGGGAAATGTTCTGAAAAATTATTCTGGTGGAATGGAAGATGTTCCAAGAGAAGAGATGATTGATTTGATGTTTAAATCGGTAACAAAAATCATTGGATCTTTCTGTAGCTATCCTATGTTTGCAGTAGAGAAGATAATAGAATTACTTGAAGAAAAAATTGAAGAAGGTGATGAAGAAGCGATTGAGATCAAAAAAGATTTTGTGGATTTTATTAAATATACATTTGCTGAAATTTGGACACAGTTTGTAAGTGCTAATATTCGAGCATTGTCTGGAAGTTTGGAATGTGATTGCATTAAAGAAAATATGAATAATTATTGTACAAAAAATAATACAGACTTTGTAAAAATGACAAGAGTGGAATTTTTAATAAGAATCGCAAGTACTCGTTTGCCTGTAACGGATATCGATAAGTTATTTTATGGTAAACACAGCATAGATAGCGCTTCAAAAAACTTAATGAAAAACAATATTTACAGATACTTAAGCAATTATCAGTATAATAACGATGATCGTAAAGCTGTATGTTCGTTGTTAGGCTTCAATATAAAAGATGTTTTGGTTGAAGAACAAAAGCGTATAGTAATGAAAGAAAAGTAAAAAATAATTATTTCCCCAGAATTGATTTTGATTTCACTTAATAACTAATTATTAGTTTGGATAATCAAACTTAGTGAGGGGCTTTATAAGGGACTGGTGTTGCGAAAACATCAGCTTCTATTGTAATGAGTAAAATCAAATGAAATTGTACGATATCTTCCTAAGATAAAAGATATGCTTCAGTGGGGCGTCGTTGCAGCAGGAGATATCATTGTTGTGAAAGGTGGCACTGAGGAAGCTGAGCTCCTTCCTAATGGTCATGTAACATATCAAGGTGAAGAAATGTCTATGCAGAAGTGGCTTAGAAGAATGACTGGATGGCAGTCGGTTGAAACATATACGTTTGCCATACATAAAGAAACAGGCAAGAGCTTATCGCAGATTTGTAGGGAATACATGGATGATAATGGGGAATAAACCATGAAAGATAATGAAAAAGAGATAGAAGAGAAACTGTATCGTGTTGTTAGGAAAAAAGGAAGTCACATCAATACAAAAGTAAATGCTGATGGTACCAAATCTGCAATTCAGTTTACTGATGGAGGTAATGAGTTGTCCGGCCCATTAGGTCTTATCGAAGTAGATGAGAGCAAATATATCAGAGCAGATGAATTGGAATATTATACAGAACGTGAGGAACAACCAAGAACATGGCAACAGATTATAGTCGAGGACATAGTTGTTCCTGCGGCTAGGGAAGCGATTGACCTGCTTCTTGATATAGGTATGCAACGTTTTGAAATATGGATGGATGAAAAAGCTATGCCTGCCGTAAAGCGAAAAGCCAAAAAGACTGGAAAAGATGTTTCTATTTTTTTCTCGGCTTTGAAATCTGCTATTAAGGGAGAACAACCTAAGGTGCTTCAAATTTTAGAAACAGAGCAGAAACAAAAAAGTACTGCGGTTCAAGTTGTAGATGCTGTTGAAAACATTAATGGTGGAGGAAAAGAACCTAATAAAATTGAGATTACTCAGGATGAATTAGAAAAAATAGTAGCATTAACCAGAAGAAGTGCAATGACCCTTGTAGGTTGCATTAATGTATTAAGAAATGCGGCGGTTTCAGATATGACTCCTGAGCAAAGAATAGAATTTGAATCTCAAATTAAATCTCTTAGGACGGACGACATAATGACTGAAATTAATCTTCTTTTGGAAGATAAGAATAGGGAACTTCTTGATGCGGCATCTTATTCTATATTGTTTGCATTTCGTGAAGGAAACTTTATTGTTGATGGACAAGAAGTGCCGATTAGATATTATTTAGGTTAATATGCGGGTGGGTTCGAGTGGACCCACCTTTTATGATAAAAGGGGTTCATTCGTTGAATTGTATCACAATCGTTGTCCTAACGAATACCTATGGTCATCCAAATGAAGCACTTTTGAAACGGTTAAGGGCAGTGGGCAGTCTGGTAAAAACTACGTTGGATCAGGGAGCCTTACTGTTAGAGACAGATGGAAGCACCTACCGTATCGCTGAATGGAGCAGGGAATAATAGAAATTTCCTTAGAGTATAATTATCATTGGCAAAATAAAGAAAAATAAAAAGAAGAGGCCGA